>JBEQLE010000020.1:0-60597 GCA_040326155.1 Leptospirales bacterium
GCGCTTATGTGGCTGAAAACTTTAATAATTAGAGCCAACTGGTCGTTTAAGAATATTATTTATTCTTTTTTACCATTCCGGATCGCCAAAAAAATATCGTATGGGGTGACTTCGGCTCGTTTTATTACCATGCGCGGGCGCAGCCGCGCTTGGTAATAAAACAGCCAGAGTCAGGGGAAAGACGAAAAACCGCGCGGAGGTTAAAACCTGCTTTCTCCCCCAAAATTAATTTTTGAGGCTAATTCAAATTGAAATTTCTTCTTGAAAATGTATTTCGTGTATCAGTAATGTTAACTATCTTAATTAAACAGGAATACAAAGGGGAAAACAAACTCAATACAATTATTGTGACTCAAAAGTTTATGTCAGTGTACATGAAGACTGGAAAGTTTTTCTGGAAGAGCCGTACAAGAAAAAAAGAAATTTTATTTCTAAACATGGACGCCAGGTTTTCTGGGGAGGACGACGACCTCCTTCCTGTATGTCCTGCCGAAAAACCTACCAGTTTAATAATGTTTACGTGCCTGCAATGCGGTGGTGCTTTGAAAATAACCGAAGCTACTCCGCGAATTTTGAGTTGTGAATATTGTTCTACCGATCAATATATGCCTGACACATTATGGAAAACACTGCATCCTATTCCTAAAAAACGTGCCTGGTTTATTCGCTGGGCGTAGTTTTTCTGCCATAACAAATAAAACTTTCGTTGTACAAGAAGAGTAAAAAAATTCAACTGGGAAACGGTAGCAAAAAAGAAATTCATGAGGCTGGTAAGAAAATAATAGATTTGATTAAACATTGACGCTGCACTTCGTTCAAAAAATGGTGAAAATGAGATCGTGGAAAAAACCGAAACAAAAACAGAGGTTCAACCTGAAGCTGAACATCAAGATAAAATTGATGCGGAAAAAACGGATGCAATAGCTGAAGAACTTCAGAAGCTCGATACAAAGAAAAAGCATAATCCATGGATGTCGTGGGGACTTTTTGGTTTGAGTGTTTTGACATTTTATTTTGTCGGGGCGTTGGTTCACAAAACAGCAGAGGTAGTTGTTATTGGACTGGTTATCTTGTTGCATGAGCTCGGTCATTATACAGCGATGAAGTTATTTCATTTTAGAAATTTACGTATGTTGTTCATTCCTTTATTGGGAGGAGCGGTGTCGGGGGAACCTCAACAAGGCACGCAACCCTGGAAACATACCGTCGTGGCTTTGATGGGGCCGCTTCCGGGAATTTTAATCGGTCTTGCCACGTACCAGATTTTTTTATTAACCGGTTATAAACCATTTTATCTGTACTCTCTTTTTTCGCTGGCGATTAACGGTTTTAATTTGTTGCCGATTTTCCCCCTGGATGGCGGTCATTACTGGGAGCAAATTCTGTTTTCGAAACATCCGGTTTCGGAAAATATTTTTCGTGTCGGTACTATTGGATTGTTATTGGTGATTGCTTTTTATGTGGGGTCGCCGTTATTAATTGGTTTTGCTCTGTTTTTTCTCATGGGTGCGTTTGCCGCCATTCAAACCGGTAAAATAGTCAACCGCATTCGAGCGCAGAAGTTACCGGTGCCGACTGCCGGTGAACCGATCGGGCAAGAATTTATTGGGTATGTTTTGCAAAATATGGACACTTCAAAATGGACTACGCCAAAGAGTCTGGCGCGAATTGTCAAAGCCGTTCGCCAAAAATTTAACGTTGAAAAAATGCCGCTACGACAGACTCTGTTTTTTATTTGTTTTTATTTTGCTTTTACTGGAATAGTTTCCGTTTTTGCATATAAAATTCTGGTTTGAAAAAGGTTTTATATAACGTTTATAATAATATGGCAAAAAAGATTAGATCGAAATATAAAAATTTTGACGTGACTATTGTGGTGGCAGGTCAAATGTAGCCCGTAGTTTTAACCTTGATCAAAACCTGAAATTTTTATTTGGTATTGAAAATGAATATAAGACGGCGCCTTTTGAGGATGGGTTTTTGCACTGTTTACTTGATTCCAAACTTGTTCCTGGTTATATCGCCTGGGTTATTCCGGGTGTGAAATCTTACCAGGTTGGTCTTGCCTGCACAAAATCCGAAGATGTGCGTATGAAGGCTTTTCTTGAAAAACTTTCGGATTGTTTCGGGTTTAGTGACGATTTAATTCTGGAAAAAAGAAGGGGTCTTATACCCGTTGGCGGACCTCTGAAGAACATTTCTGTGCAAGATCGGGTCATTTTAATCGGCGATAGCGCCGGGATGGTTTCGCCTCTTACCGGAGGCTTGCTTCACCGTAAAATCTCTGGTGAAAATGTCAACGTTGCGCAACAGTTGCAAAAAGCCTTTCCCTCGTATTTCTGGAAAAGTCGTCTTCGAAGCCTAATGCGTTTACATCCTCCAGGTTTTTTGTATAATATAATTCTGGGAACACCACTTCGTGGTTTCGCCCAGGCCATCTATTTTCACTCTCGTGGAATTTTCAACAGGCAGTTTTGGAAATATTTACCAAAAGTTTTTTCCCGGAAATCGCGGTAATATCACATTAGTAAAAGAGGGAAATCAGGCCGGCGAATTCCCAATGATTTTCGTCTAGTAAAGGTATAATATTCCGCGTGTTCGTTGTGCGGTATTCGACCGAAGTTGTTCCATGTTTTATCCCATTATTTTTTTTTAGTCTTTATTGCCACATTGTTTTTACATGGTTTCATAAAAAACAGCATGTTTTTAATGAAACCATGTAAAAAAACACGATTTTCTCCTATTACACTAATATGTATAATAGAAATAGTCCATATGAAAAACTCGCGATTCAACCAGATTATATTCTGGAAATTCGGTTGAAGCCAGAAATCTGGGAAAGAATTGTCGGCATTGCCGAGATGAAAAAACGAAGTTATTCGTGGGTGGTGCGGTATTGTTTGTTTCGATTTATTAAGCGAAAAGACCCGCGAAAGCATATAGGGTATTGTACATTTCTGTTTAAAAAAGGAAAATTTGAAAAAGTACATGAGCTGGCTAAACAATATCCCGGTTTGGACGATTTGCACCGTCACAAACTTTGTTTGTACGGCGAGGACGAACTTTTTATTCGCATAACAGCGGCTTTAATGTGCTGCACCATGACTCACCTGGTGCGAATGGCTCTCGAATGGAACATAGATGAGCTGGAGAAGGAGACCTACATCAGGTTGTCCAGGTTTCGCAAGGGGTTTCATGCGAACGCTTTCTACTGGATGGGCATTAAATTGTACGAAGATGTCGTTTTACCCACCATGGGCTGTAAACACAAGGACTTCCGCCTGGAACGCTTCCACCAGCTCGATTACTGGTAATACACCCATAACTGAAGCTACAAAGCCATTTTTTCCCTTTTTGCTCATCAACTTTTTATCGAATTCGGTTTACAAAATATCATAGGTTGCACAATAGTGGCATATGGGTGATAAAGAAAACGAGAACGAAAATAAGCAAGAGAACACTGATCAAGATGACGCAAATTTGATAGAGAATACCGAAAACAAGGACGCAGAGAACACTGGAAAAGTTTACCAGATGCTCTGGGACTGTGAATATTGCGGAACCAAAGGGTTACTTGGTAAAGATCACCGGTTTTGCCCCGCCTGCGGTTCTAAGCAAAACCCAGACAAAAGGTATTTTCCAGATGAAGACTCAAAAGTTGAAGTCGTCAATGATGACTATATTGGGGCAGATAAAACATGTCCAGCTTGTAATGGAGCAACTTCTGCAGCCTCAACCCACTGTCCAGGCTGCGGTTCTCCGCTTGAGGGAGCTTCCGAAGTTTCCAAAAAAACCGACCCGGCTTTAGCCGAACAAACTACCGATCAGGCAGCTCCCAAAGAGGGCTCGAAAAAGAAAATGGGCATTTTGGCTGGAATTGGAATACTGGTTCTAGTTGGGATTTTTGCTACACTTGCACTAATAAAAAAAGATATTAACGTTATTGTCACGAAACACCAATGGAAAACTTCGGTAAAAATTGAGAAGTTCAAACAGAGTGAAAAAGAGGGAGAGTGCTCTTCTAAACCATCCAATGCAAAAAATGTAGTTGATTATGGTGAAAAACAGGTAAATTGCCGTAAAGAAAAAGTTGATCGTGGTGACGGAACCTTTAAAGAGAAAAACGTTTGTGATACCGAACACCGTTGCGCCTACACTGTAGAGAAATGGGAACTCGACGATACCAAAACAAAAACCGGAGGACTAAGCGATACAGTCATTTACCCAGCCGTTTATGTTACCGGTGGGACCTGTATTGGTTGTACCCGTGAAGGAACACGAAGTGTCACTTACAAGGTTCATCTGAAATCTACAGATGATACCGATGACGATTTCACCTGTGGTTATAGCAAGCCGGAAAGCTGGAAAATGCTGGAAGATGGCAGTACGTATAAGGCAAAAGTGAATTTACTGGGTTCATTGGATTGTGATGACATTCATAATTGAGCGAATAATCATTATTATATAGTAAGGAGTATTTTGTCAAAGATAACCCTTTGATGAAAATTAAAGTGTAATTTGCAATAAATTTGTTAATTTCTTTACGCTATACGTACCTTTTTATTGTTGAGGTTTTTGCAAATACCGATGAAAGCACAAACGCCATTTAAAAATCGTATACTTATTATCACTTTGCTTACCACTCTTGTGATAGTATTTTCGTCAGTTTATGTTTTTGTTCTTTATGTACACATGATTCAAACCCAGAAAACATGGGTTCAATTTACAGATACCGAAGCGAAGATTTTTTCACACTTGAGCGCGATTCGATCCGATATGGGTTATGGCGGGTTTATTCATAATTTTAAAAATTATGTATTAAGAAAAGATACAAAAATATTACCCCTTTTACATCGTAATATTGAAAATATACAAAAAAATATTGCCGAGTATGAAAAATTTAATCTATCTACCGAAGAAAAATTGGCTCTTGGTGATTTAAAGCAGGTACTCAATACTTATATTCAAAATGTTGAATTGGTCACAAATTCAATTCGAGATGGCCTCTCCTCCGCCCGCATTGATCGACTTGTAAGAGTCGATGATCAACCCGCGATTTTAGCTTTAGATAAATTACTAGATTCAAATCTGGGTAGACTGGAAAAAAGTCAATCCATTACCGGTGAGGCATTAAAAACAACTCTAGCTTACCTGTTCTCAGGTTTTGCGATTATCCCGATTGTTGGGTTATACGCCGGTTATATTATTGTACTGTTTAGATACCTTCGAAAGACAAACCGTGATCTATTAGCCGCCCAAAATTATCTTGATTCTATATTTAACTCGGCCCCCGATGCTATGGTCTCCGTAAATGAAATGGGGTTTGTTGTCAAAGCGAATGACCAGGCCGCAAAATTATTTCAAAATAAAAATCTGGTTGGTCAAAAAATCGACACTCTTTTACCCGCGTCTTTGCAACAAGGGCATGCAGGTAGACGAGCAGACTTTCATCTTCATCTGGAAGTTCGCCCTATGGGTAAGGGCAAAAAATTAAAAGCTCTTACTGCTACAGGTGAGGAAATTGCAGTTGAAATACGGCTAAGTCAGATCCTTGAGGGAGGAGAGATCTTTGCCATTGCGACAATTCGTGATATGAGTGAGGCTGTTGAGTTTGAAAACCAGAGAAAAAAGAATGAAGAACGTTTAAAAGCATCTCAGGAAATCGCCCATGTAGGTACCTGGGATTGGAATATTGTAGATAACACACTTGTATGGTCAGACGAAATTTATCGAATTTTCGGTTACAAAATCGGTTTTTTTAAACCCGATTACGAAGATTTTGTAAAAACAATATACCCTGAAGATCGAGACCTTGTTACCGAGGCTGTCAATAATGCCGTAACCAAACAAATTCCGTATGACATTGAACACCGAGTCGTTCGACCAGACGGTGATATTCGGCATGTTCATGAGATGGGACAGGTCTACTATAATGAACATAAACAGCCAATACGTATGATTGGAGTTGTACATGACATTACCCCGAGAGTAAAAGCGCAATCAGAAATTATTGAAGCAAAGCAGGAAGCCGAACGCGCCAATCGCAGCAAAAGTGAATTTCTGGCAAATATAAGCCATGAAATTCGTACTCCCATGAACGCGATTATGGGAAGTTCTTATCTTTTACAAAAAACAAATGTATCGAAAACGCAAAGTGAATATTTAAGTACGCTGTCTACTTCTGCGGATACACTTTTAGCACTTATAAATGATGTACTTGATCTTTCCAAAATTGAATCAGGCAAGCTTACCCTGGAACATATTGAGTTTGACGTAGTCGATGTATTGTCAGAAGTCAGCGCCATTACCGGATTCAGCACCGTCGATAAACCTGTTGAAATTATTTTTTCCATCGCGTACGATGTACCTGTGCGTCTTATGGGAGACCCTCTCCGATTTAAACAAATTTTAATAAACCTACTGAGTAATGCCGTAAAATTTACCCGGAAGGGGGAAATTATAATAGAAATACAACGTCTTCCTGATTCGTCTGAAAATAAATCGAACACTTTTTTAAAGGTATCCGTTTCAGATACGGGAATTGGCATCGAACCCAAAATTATAGATAAACTATTTAAGGCTTTTTCTCAGGCTGATACTTCTACGACTCGTCAGTTCGGTGGAACAGGTTTAGGATTGTCTATTACCCAATATCTTGTTAAAATGATGGGGGGGACAATCGAAGTAGAAAGTGAGCCAGGTACGGGTAGCGTTTTTACTTTTACCGCAGGCTTTGAAACAGTGGAGCCATTGAAAATTATCAGAGATTATGCTGATGCGAAGGCTTTTTCTGGCCGCCGTGTTCTCGTCGTTGATGATAATTTAATTACACGTGAAGTTATCGGTAAATTATTATCCACACTGGATCTTGAAATAGATTTTGCCGCAACAGGTAAAGAAGCCTATAAAAAAGTTCAACAATCTTCTTTGCCATATGATATTATTATACTCGATTGGCAAATGCCGGGTTGGGATGGAATAAAAACTGCAAATGAAATTAGCACTCTGAACAATGGAGAGCCGGTTGTATTACTCATTAGTGGATACGATATCTCAGAAGTCTATGATCAGGCTATAGCGGCTGGTATATCTTCCATATTGACAAAACCAGTTGATACATATAAACTGATTGAAAATTTAAATTCAATACTTAGCGGAAAACCCTCTATAATTAAGAAAAGATCCCAAAGTGATCTAGAAATAGAGCTCGGAAAACTTGATTTTTCTCAAGTTCGAATATTGCTTGTAGAAGACAATGAAATCAATAAAAAAATTGCTCTGGCTATTTTGAAAGAGCAGGTTGGTCATGTAGAGTCCGTCCAAAATGGACTTGAAGCGGTCGAAGTAGTATTACAATCAGGCAAAGAGTTTGACTTGATTTTAATGGATTTACAAATGCCCGTAATGGATGGTTTTGAAGCGGCGCGACAAATATCATCGCAGAAAAAAATACCAATATTGGCTTTAAGCGCAAATGTGTTGGTGGAAGATATTGAAAAGGCAAAAGCTGCGGGAATGCCCGATTCGATCTCAAAACCGGTGAATCCATATGACCTTTTTCAGAAAATAGCAAAGTGGGCAAAAGTTCCCAAAAAACAGGGAGAGGTTGCAACCAAGAAAAACCCCAAAGGCATTAAGAAAAAGACAATCTGGGGATTAACACATCTAAACGAACAAGAGTTAATGCAAAGGATAGGAAACGATTCAGTTTTAGCTGAAAATCTTTTTACGGATTTTTTCCAGACACGGTCGGGACAGTCCAAAGAATTTCACAAAACATTTGATAATGAAAATTATAGTGAGTTTAAAAAACAAATTCATACGTTTAAAGGAGAAACAGGCAATCTCTCCATGACGGTATTGAACGACATTTCCGGTAAAATTGAAAAGCATCTCGGCCTCAATGAAGTGGAAACCGTAAAAGATTTACTTTTGTTATTAGAAACAGAACTAAATGAAGTATTGAATGAGCTGAAGGAAAAAGTATTTGTAAAAACGAGTCCATCGCACAAGCGTAAAGAGCCCGAGAAAAAAACGGACCTGGCTGAAATTATTTCAGAATTGTTGCCACTCGTGCAGTCAAATAATATGATCACACTGGATAAAGTACATGCACTAAGAGATTGTGGCGATGTGAGCAAAAAGCAGGAAAAGCTTATTGAAACGGTAATTCAAAAAGTAATGGATTTGGATTTTGAAGGTTCCGGTAAAGTTTTATTGAAATTACAAAAAAATATGGGTGGGAAGAAATGAGTAAAGATAGATCAAAAATATTAATTGTTGATGATGCGACTACGAACATCAAAGTATTACGGACAATTCTGGCGGATGATTATGAAATATATTTTACACGTGAAAGTGTGAAGGTAAAGGAAATTGCCAAGGCTCGAGATATTGATCTAATCTTGCTGGATATTGTAATGCCTGACATGGATGGTTACCAGGTGTGCGCAGATTTAAAATCTGATTTTGAAACAGTTAATATTCCTGTAATTTTTGTAACTGGCAAAAGTAATACTGAAGATGAAGAAAAAGGACTTAAAGCGGGGGCTATCGATTATATCACAAAACCTTTTAGCGCTCCCATTGTAAAAGCAAGAGTGAAAAATCAAATTAAATTGAAAGCTTATCATGACCAGCTCGCAGATATATCGCTTCGCGATGGTTTAACAGGTTTATATAATAAAAGAAAACTGAATGAGGTCTTGATTAAAGAATGGGGAAGAGCGTTTCGGGAGGGCTCTTCTATATCGATTGTAATTATTGATATAGATTATTTTAAAAAATATAATGACACGTATGGTCACCTGAAAGGCGATAGTTGTCTTTGCGATGTAGCTACGGCAATTTCTGACTCCATACATCGACCTACCGATGTAGTGGTCAGATTTGGCGGCGAAGAGTTTCTTTGTGTCTTTTCCGGAACTGATGTTGCAGGGGCCGAAGCGGTGGCGCAAAAAATTCGCAAGAATGTGAGCGCCTTAAAGATACCTCACAAGAGTTCAGATGTCAGTAAATTTGTTACGGTTTCACTCGGAGTCTGCGGGGTAAAGCAGGTTACAGAACTTCATCCTACAGAAATTATAATGGAAAAAGCTGATGAAATGCTATACCAGGCAAAAGAGAGTGGAAGAAATAAAATTTGTACCGTATCCATATAAAGTTACCCCTGCATTCAATGACGAAGTGCAATTTTTATAAATTATTTCCCGCCATTTCTATTTTTTTACTTCGTGAATTAAAATATCCTGATATTTTTCAGACTCTTCCAGATGTACAAAATGAGCTGAGCTTTCGAAACTATAAAAATGTTTTCCCGCTTTTGCCTTTACTTTTTCATAGTACTCATGGGCCAGAGCATATGGTGTAATTAAATCGTCTCTGCCTGCGCATATATACAATGGAATATTAATTTCGGGAACTTCTTTTAAAAGATTGTGTGCGTAATATTCTGGTATGGAAGCCCCCCAGGTTGTGGTAAGCGCTTCAACGGTCATTCGGTAATCATTCAATTCATAATAGGGTGAAGGTATGCCTTTGTCGTAAAGCCAGGGTTCGACCGGCCCATTGTGTATTCCCCCTCCCAGCAGATTTACGAAAATTCCAAGTTCATCAATATCCTTTTGGGTTTTATAGGGCGGTGGACCGAGCTCCACTATACTTTCTTTATATTGTGAATATTGGGGAAGCTTAGCTCGTTCTAATAGTTCCGTGTATGCATATTTGTCCGAGTCGTTCAAGTCGAGTACCAGACTGATTGCAACAAATGCATGGAATAGTTCGGGGCGTCTTTGGGCTACCAGAATGCCCAGAGTTGTTCCCCAGGAATGGCCCGCTGCGTAGACTTTCGCGACGTTGAATTTATTTTTTAAATACTCAATTAGAAACACAGTGTCGTTAATATAGTCTTCAAATTGCATTCTCTCCGGGTTCGGAGTTTGAGAATATGTTTTTCCCGCTCCTCTTTGATCCCAATAGACCATAACAAAATGTTTTTCGAGTTCTTTGTTATGATGCATAAAAGGAATTTCGGTAAACCCGGGACCACCGGACAAAAACAAAAATACCGGATTGTTTTTATCTTCAGAGCGAATTAAAACCCATTGCTTTAAACCATTGATTTCAATTTCACCGTACTCTTCAATACCATTGGCTGATTTAATTTCGAGTGTATCTTCCATCTGGGACTGAGCGTATTCGTATAGCAAAAAAGGAGATGCGATCAAAATTAATAATCCTGCGATACTGAATTTAAAAAATTTACTTTTAAAAAATTTCATGGTTATCTCCGGCAACTGTTTTCGGTAAAGAAGTTAATATTCGATCTCTCGTTTGACTTTCGTATTCATGAGTTGATTTACTATATCTTTCATGCTATCAAATGAGCTAAAGCCTTGTGCAATGTATTGAAGTTGATTGTCTTTCGATAAAAGGACAGCTGGGTATCCTTGCACTCCCCATTTGCGATTCAGGTCAAACTCCACATTGGTTTTTTCTTTCGTTTCGTCGCTTTCAAATTGAGTTTTAAAGACGGAAAAATCTATTTCGAATTGCTGGCAAATAGTTTCATAAAAATCAACGTTAGACGGATCTTCAGATTCGACATAGAATTTACGCTGTACGGCTTCAAAAAATTCCATCTCAAACGCGCCCACCAATGGTCTTGCCGCAACAATTGCTCTACAAGAAGGTTCTGTGTCATAATTAAAAGATTCCAGATCAAATAGTTTATATCCAAATGGCTGGCCACTTTTTTCTGTTACCTGTTCCCAATGGTGTTTTAGAAATGTTTTCATTTGATCATTCCAGGGGTCACCGCCGCCGGGTCTTAAACCGCCCACTATTACTTTGTAAGTAATGCCTTCTTTGGCAAAATGATCTCTCAGTTGAATCAAAGCTGGAGAAATTCCCCAGCACCAGGAACACATGGGGTCGCCAACATAAATAATTTCAGTGGTTTCGGGAGCCTTTTCTGACCAGATTGCAGAAAACTTTTCAGGTTTATTATTTGACATATGAATTTGTACTATTAATCTATACCCGCGCGAATTGGCAAGATTTTTTTGTAAAAAATCCATTAATAACTTTCGAAATATTGCGACTATATTAATAAAGGATTTGAAATTTTTATAATTAAATTGGCAATGCCCCAAGATTTAATTATATTTTATGGAGTAGATTAAGAATACGGAGAAAGAATATGGCAGATTCAGCATTTGATATTAAAAAATTTATGGATGACTCGATTAAAACGGTTGTTGCGCCTAAAGAGTACTTCACCACAATGCCCTTGACAGGCGGTTTTATCGAACCCCTGATCAAAGCGGCAATTTACGGTGCTCTGGCCGGGGTGATTACTTTTTTATGGATTATTATTGGTTTAGGAAAAATTACAGCTATGTCGGGTGGTGCCGGTTTGGTTGCTGCGGGCATCGGCTCTCTTATTATAACGCCAATTATTGGCGTGGCCGGCTTATTTATAGGTGGAGCAATTATTTTGGCAATTTCAGCAATTGCAGGTGGCAAAACAGATTACGAGGCAAGCGTACGTGTGGCCAGCGCTATAATGGTCGTTATGCCCATAGGCGCAGTTTTTTATTTTATTAATTCTATAAGTTTTACTCTAGGTGCTTTAATATCCATGGGTATCAATTTATACAGTCTCTGGATCTTATTTAACGCTTTGATCACTTCATTGACTGCAAAAGAATCGGTTATAAAAATTGTCTTGGGGATACTTGCATTATTAGCGCTGATCGGAGGTCTCTATATGCTTTTGGCTGTCAGTGTATTCGCAAATCTTACTTCTTGAAGTGAATATATTTTGATTGTTCCAGCTTCTTGCAAAATCGGGCTACCCGTATAAAACGGCACGCGAAAACTTAGTATATATCGATTACGCTGAATGTTATATCATCTTCCGCTTTCTCATCTACCATGTATGACTTTATAAAATTAGAAAGATATTCTCCAAGTTCTTTATAGTCAAGATGTACCTGCTTTTTTAAAATTCTAAACAAACCTTCTTCATCAAGCATTTCTCCGGCGTCGTTAGACGCTTCCACCAAACCGTCCGTATAGAGTATAACTTTATCACCTTTTGCAAGGTTAATGCTTTTTTCTTTGTAGGTAGCCATTTTATGAAAATCGAGAATTGCCCTGCCTTCCGGTTTACAGGTTTTAATTGTTCCATCTTTTTTTAGTACAATTGTTGGGTGATGCCCGGCACTCGCGCATCTCAGTACTTTATTTTTAAAATCTATATATACCACAGCGCCTGTAATGAAGCTTTCCATCATCTTTCCGGACAAAGATTGTTGTATAACGTTTATTGTCTCCGCCGGTTGTTTTATAGTTTTTTTCCAGGAGATTAAGGACATTTTTACCATGGCCGCATAGAGAGCGGCTGGCACACCATGGCCGCAAACATCGCAAATGAAGACTCCAAGTCCATCCTCTCCATCCAATAAATAATCGATAAAATCTCCGCTGACATCTTCCGAAGGAAGGTATTTAAAAAACACACCGACTTTTTCGTGTGACGGCACATTCTTTGGCAAAAGAGAAGTTTGAATTTTACGAGCAATATTGAGATCATCGGTCATTTTTTTATTCTTTTTTTCTAACTTTTGATTTTGATTCTCGATCGTTTTGGTTCGCTCTAACACTTTTTGTTCCAATGTCTCATACTGTTGTGCATTCACCAGAGAGATGGCAGCTTGAGTCGAAATAATTTTTAGCAGTTCCATTCTTTGCGCGGTAAATGTATCGATTACTTCCTGATTTTCCAGGTAAATAGCGCCAATTGTTTTTCCTTGAAATTGCAAAGGATTACAGACGATCGATTTTGGTTTCTTTTTTTGAATATAGGCATCTTTGGTATAATGGGCATTGGATGACGCATCAGATTCAACAACAGGATTACCGCTTTTTAAAGTAAGCTGTACAATTCCAGTTGATAATGTTTTGCATTCCACCAAAGGTTGATGGTGAAGCAATTTTTCGAAACCGGTTATATCAATTTCCCCTTCAATGAAAGAGCCTTCGGGTGATGTCAACATAAGTATACCTTTTGTTGCGCCTGAGTTTTCCATAATCAAATTCAATAATTTCGAGAGCAACTTTTCAAATCGAATTTCACTCGATATAGCCTGGCTTGCTTTTAACAATGCAAAATAATCCAGATTCAAATTTATGATGTCACTTGAGGTCGAAGCATAGGTAGTATTTGTGGTTTTTTGCGTAATGGACTGTTCCACATCTTGACTTAGACGGTTTGTCCAGGAAGACCCACCTTCAGGTACATTGTCGAAAACAAATTGGTATTCGGCAAGTTCTCCATAACACTCACTCAAGTGTTCCACTTTTGCATTTGCTCCCCATCCTTTATAGATGCGCTTGGACTCCGCGATATGCGCTTTGGCGGGAATTAAATGATTTTGAGAAATTAGAAGGCGCGCTGCAAATTCGTTGGCAAGAGCTTCTTCGTGAATAAAACCATTCTCTCTGGCATGAACTATGGATTGATTGAACATCGTTAAAGCTTCGTTTACTTTTTTCTTTCGTTGTAGATACAATCCAAGTAAAAATTCATATTGATGCAATTTATTTTCAGGACAAAGATCGGTCCAGGTTTTTAGTTTATGTAGACATATTTGAGCGAACTTAAGTTCCTTTCGCGTTGGTTTTTCGGAGGAGGTTAAAATTGCAACGGCATAATAAAAATAGAAAATAGTAACTTTGTTGTTCGTCAAGATGGCTTTTAGTTGGACAATTATTTTCTTTAGGTTGTGTTTCGCTTTGGTAAATTCATGAAAAAATATTTGCTGCATACCCATTGGCAGATAGAAATTTAGAACTTCTAAGGAGATTGTATCGCGTACGGTTTTTTGAAGGTTCTCAATATATGATTTGTTTTCAGATGCATTTTTTTGCATACAAAGCGGGAAAATCATTAATGATTCTACCCAGAATTTGTTTTGATGTAATTGATATTTATTGCAAAAATTGGAAACCGTGTCAACTTCTTTAATCATTACGTTGATTGCTTTTGGTTTGCAAACCAGGTACATACCAATTCCGTTTGTTATGCTATAACCGGCAAATTCAATATCCCCGGAATGTATTCCACTTTGACGAGTTGCATAAAGGTTCTCGGCAACAATCGCGTAATTCTCATAAAAATGATTTACAAATAGATTGTTAAATACTGCTTCTTTTATTGTATACGCGGTTTGTTCAGGATTTATACTTTTAGTAAACTCATAAACTATTTTAGTCTCTTTGTACTTTTTTAAAGAAGCGATTACAAGCATGTTGTATCCAGACAGAACATATCCTATGCTGGGGCCATAACCGTGTTTTAGCGCTTCGCGTAGAGATTTTAAAACAATTACAACAAATAAATTTTTGTTACATGCATAGGCTGCCGATTGCAAAGAGTCCAGAAGTTGCATAGTTTTTTCATAATCGGAATTATCCGATTTTCTGGGTTTAATAGACCATAGTTTTTGATTGACCAGTCTTCTAGTCATTTGTAACGACAGGCGAACCTTGAGTTTGTTTGGGTTTCGCGGTATCTGTACTCCCAGTTTTTCGAGCAAAGGAAGACCGTACTCTTCAATAGATCGGGCAAATTCACCTTTATTGGCGCAAGCTGAAATTCTCGAAACCGTTGCCTGCATTAAGTGTATCGGTTTTTGAGTATTTGCCTTAATCTCATTGTACAGTTCAACAGACTTTTCTTCTTTCCCGATCAGATCTATTGCTTTTACACTCAATGTATATGCATTCAAAGTTAAATCATAATGATCTATCCATTTTTTTGCAGGCAAAAGCGAAACAGCTGCGTCCATAAATTTTTCAGCGCTGTCGTAGGCAACATTGATAAGGGATTTTTGCGCAGCTTCGAGATTCAAATTACATAAAACCAGTTTTTCATTTACATCTGTTAATAAACCGAGGCCTTCGTTATAATGTGAAACTATAGCAATGACATCTTTCTCTTTTTTCGATTGTTGCCGGGACAAAAGTCGACCCATATTCAAATGTGTTTTTTTACGCTCTTCTTCGGATAAAAGTGTATAAGCGGCCTGGTGTACCCGGTCATGTAAAAACTTGAATTCAGGGTTTTGGTTCGAATCCTTTTGTCCGATATCCGTTTCTAATATTTTATAATTTTCTGACTGGGGAATTATATAACCTTCGATCAAGGCAGACTTCAGCCCTTCGGCAATGTTCGCCCGTTCAATTTGCGTAACGGTTGTCAACGTTTGCCAGTCAAATCTGTTCCCAACACAAGCGGCAAGTTTTAAAGTATTTATGCACTTTTCATCCAGCTTATTAATTTTAGAAGTCATAAGTTGTACAACATTATCTGTAATAGTCAAGGATGCAATTTTTTTAACATCCCATTCCCAGCTACCGCTCTCGTGGCTGAAGTTCAGGTAATTTGTTTCATACATGTTTCGCAGAAGCTCGGAAGTAAAAAAAGGATTTCCCTGAGTTTTTGAGCATATAATTCTTGCCAGTTCAATACTTCGCTCAGCCTTCTGGGCAAAGCTATCCGTTATTAATTCGCTGATATGTTCGTCACTTAAGGGTTCTACTTTTAGTTTGTTTATTTTAAGGTTGTTCGTTTTATTCTTTTCCAGCTCTGTTATTGTTTTCATAAAGGGATGATTTTCATCGACCTCATTGTCTCGGTAGGCGCATATGAATTGTACATATTTGTTATCATTATCAGATAGGATATTATTTATTAAGGCCAAAGAAGCCAAATCTGCCCATTGCCAATCGTCCAGAAATATAGCCAGAGGCCGTTTTTTGGTTGCAAAAACATTGATGAAGCTTGTGAATGTAATATTAAAGCGGTTTTGAATTTGCTTGGTTTCAAGTACCGTTAATTCAGGTTGGTTACCGATAATAAGCTGTAAATCGGGAATCAGATCGGTGATTACTTTACCGTTTGGTTTGAGAGCGCTTTGAATTTCATTTTTCCAACGTTCAAGTTGCTCTTCACTATCTTGCAAAAGTTGACGCACTAAATCATTAAAGGCCATTACGATGGCGCTGAAAGGAGTGCTTCTTCGGTATTGATCAAATTTGCCCGCAATAAAAAGACCGCCTTTTTGAACAATTGGTTTATGTAGTTCAGCGACAAGAGCGGTTTTTCCAATTCCAGAAAACCCTCCTACGAGCATCAATTCTCTTTTTCCTGAGGCTACGTTTTCAAAGGATGTAAGCAAATTGTTTATATCTTTTTGACGTCCATAAAGTTTCTGCGAAAGGTGAAAAACGGAGGAGACATCGTCTCGACCAGGTGTAAAATTTTTGAGTTTTTTTATGTTTAAAAAACTTTCTCGTATTTGTTGTAAATCTCGTATCAGACAGGTAGTGCTTTGGTAGCGATCTTCGCTGTTTTTTGCCAGTAATTTCAGTATAATTAAAGAAAGGTTATCTGGAATATTTTTATTTATAAGCGAAGGTGATTCGGGAGGTACGGCAATATGATGATGAATAAGCTCCATCGGATCTTTTATATTGGCAAAGGGCGTTTTTCCTGTGAGCATTTCGAAAAAAACGACACCGAGAGAGTAATAATCGGAGCGATAATCAACAGCGCGGTTCATTCGCCCGGTTTGTTCCGGTGAAATATAACTGAGAGTTCCTTCCAGCCTTGTCGCCAATTTTATAGCGCTAATTTCTCGATTTAAAATAGATGAAAGTTCAAAATCGATGTATTTAATCTTATATTCATTATTGACAAAGATGTTAGATGATTTAATATCTTTATGTATTATACTTTTTTCATGAATATCATTCAGAGATTTGGCCATCTCTAAAGAAAGTGTAAAAAAGTCCGCTAGTGGTAGACCTTTATTTTTGTCGTTTTTTGTAATGAATTTCGACATGGAACACCCTTCGAGGTTTTCCATTACTATGGCTGTTGCATTGTCCAATTCCAGATACTCGTATACCTCCGGTACTGCCGAGCCAGGTAAGCTTTTTAGTATATCAAATTCTCTTTTTAAAGAAGCGCGTGAAGTTGAAATTTCACCTTTTGCTCTTGCAATTTTTAAAACAACCGGTTTACTACCCTTACTTTTTAACAATTTTTTTGCACGATACACAACACTATTGTGACTTTCATGAAGGGTTTCTGTTATAGTGTAATCATCAATTTGCATTTTCAACATAGTGTAAATTGGAACATCATACGTCAAACAAAAAGCAATACAAATAAAGCCAATCGAAATTCTATATAAACGAAAGCGATATGCTAAAATTGTTCATTTATCTTCAGGCGGCAACTGCTATTCAAAAAAAATCTTGTCCGGTTGCCTGCGAAATGGAATACAGGGAATAATATGACAGAAGAAAATATGCAATCCAATGAAGAGACCCCGATTAAAAAAAATGCCGCAAGAAGGTTCCCTTTTTCTATCTATTTTGCATTGGTGGTAACTTTTGCCGTCATTTTTTCGTTTTATATGAATAACAAGACTACGTCCGACACCGTAGAATTTTCGGTGGTTGGCGACATTATGACGCACGAGCCACAAATTCGGGCCGCATATAATAACGATTGTTCTTGTTACGATTTTGCCAACACTTTTGATATAATAGCTCCTCACTTAAAAGCCGACGTCATTCTCGGTAATCTTGAAACCACTCTTCCGGGGTCTGTATTGAAGTTTGCGGGTTACCCGCGTTTTGGAGCGCCCGACTCACTTATTACGGCATTAACAAAAACCGGGTTTAATATTTTAACAACAGCCAACAACCATAGCGTGGACAAAGGTAAAGACGGCATTATACGCACTCTTGATGTTCTCGACAAGTACGGAATTGCCCATCTCGGAACCTACCGTAGCGCCGAAGAGCATAAACAAAACCGCGTTTTGCTCGTAGAAAAAAACAATATGAAAATGGCGTTTTTGAATTATACTTTCAGCACTAATGGCATCGAGATTCCGAAATCGGTAGTTGTGAATATGGTGAAAAAAAAGAAAATTTCTGCCGATATTGCACACGCAAAAACCTTGAAGCCCGATGCTATCATTGTTATTTACCATTTTGGAACCGAGTATGCCCGACAACCCGATTCTTACCAGAAAGACATTGTAAATTTTACGTTTAAAGAAGGGGCCGATATTGTATTGGGCGGCCACCCGCATGTGCTTCAACCGTTTAAAAAACTGACAGTAAAAGACAAATACGAAGAGACGAAAGATCGGTTTGTAATATATTCACTGGGGAATTTTGTTTCTAACCAGCAAAGGCGGTATACAGACGGCGGTATCATTCTTAAGTTTCGCCTGAGAAAAGAAGAAGGCGTTCTTGTAGTCGATAAAATTCAATATGTTCCGATCTGGGTTCACTTGCAGGTTCAAGATGAAAAACGCTCTTACACTATTTTACCGGTAGAGAGTTATTTAAAAGGCGAGAATTCGAAAACTCTTTCTGAAAATGCTTTGAAAAGAATGACTCTTTTTTACACCGATTTAACCGCCCATTATAAAAATGTTCCTGTAGATAAGCCCGAATAACCTTCTATGTTTGCCTCTAAAAGCAGCCGTTCTGACTGGGACTTAAAAAATGAAATGAGCAAAACAAATGTCCGATGGGCTTTGTTTATTTTTATTACGAGTTACCTTTCCTACACTTTGCAAAATGCCCCCGAAACAATGACCGGTGTAAAGGATACTTTCAATGGGTTGTTTATTTATACATTGGCCGGAACCGTATTCATTTTAAACTTTTTGTACACAGTTTATTTATGGAAGGCCCGAAATTCAAGTAGAACTCTGCACTCGTTATTAAAATATATTACAATGCTTTTTGATTGCATGCTGGTCACCATGCTTCTTCTTTTGACCGGCGGAGATAAAAGTATGTTTTTTCTTTTGTATGTAATTGTAATTATTTCTAACGGAACACGCTATGGAATGAGGCTTGCCGTGGCCGGTATTATTCTCTTTAATATATGTTATGTTGCTATGCTCTTTTACCAATATTACCCGAATCTGGATGTTGCAGATGTTCGCGGCGAGTCGCTTAAGGTAATCGGCGTATGGGTTGTTGGTTTGTATATTGGTTATCTGGCCAGAAGGTTTGAAATTTTACACTCCGACCTCGATCAATATAAAAACATGGTGGCTAAATATTTAAAAGAAGGAAAATCTATAGAAGATACGGAACGTTCGGCGGAGCAATAATAAAAGGTCAACCAATGCAGCATAAAAAAGACGAAAGCTCATTACGTCGGGGCAATATAAATTTTGATATTCTTAAGCCAGAGGGTTTGGCAAAAGTAGATCGAGTTGAATCGGAAACGCAGGGCGGTAAACCAACCTATGTCAGGCAAAAAGGAAAACGGGGAATTTTTTACCAGGGACGAAAGCAAAATCCTGTAAAGAAGTGGCATATTATTTTATGGGCTTTTATTTTTCTGCTTTCTGCCGTTGCCATTGGTGTACTGCTTTTTTACGGAGAATCGCTTTTCTGGATGACCGCGCTGCCGTTTTTACTTTTAATTTTTATCTGGTCCATGATCATGCTGGTATTATTCAAGGCTCGTCCCCGATAAAAGCCGGGATAAAATTTACAGTAGCGTGTTAGCCTGGTGGCATAATGCATCGAGGCTGTTTTCCAGAATGTAAGTATACTCTTGTTGTACTTTTGCGTCCGGTTTTTGCGGCGGTTTTATGGGTTCGCCAATAACGGCTATAATTTTAGAAAAAGGGATCGGAACGGCAAAGTCGTCCCAGTTTGGTCCCGTAATTTGCCTGGAGACGCTGATGCCAACAGGTACAATAACCGAACCGGTTTTTGCAGCCATATAGACGGACCCTGGTTTTGCTTCATAAATTGGACCGTTTGGACCGTCTGGAGCAATAAGAGCGGGGCAGCCCTCTTTTATTTTTCGTATAAAATTTAAGATACCTACGGATTGTTTTGTGTGGCTGGCGTCTAATACGTCGAACCCGTGCGACCTCAATGTCTTGATGCCGACTTCCCTGAAGAAGTGCGCTGAACTTTTTTCGTAAGCGTCAAGCCGGGGATGGTCAGAATATATTAATAAACGTCGAGAATGAAATGCCAGCACTGCTACGTCGACAAAGGTATGCCAGACAGCGATAATATAATTTGTTCCTTCTGCGTCGAGCTTTAACAGACGCTCTTTCCCCTCAAAATCAATATTCAAGGTAGCCTGGTAAAGACCAAGTGTAATCGAGCTAACACTTGAAACTAGACTGGTTGAGGCTTTATAGCAAAACCTGGACGCTCTGTTTTTTGGATAGCCCACAATCGTTTACCACTGTTTTACAATCAGTCGTTTTTTTCCTTTTGAATTTGTCCATACAAGCTCTTAGCCATATACGTGAGCAGTAACACGGCAAAGATCATTATAACCCACAAAATTATTTTTGTTTTGGAAGTTTTTGGCAGGATGGTTATGGCATTTTCGCCTTTTTCAATGTAAACTATCGTACCAGGTTTAGCGATACCATAATGTACATTCACTCGTTCTCTTTTCATAATTTCACCTACCAGATTATCTACGTTTCCATTTGTAAATTGAATATGCGCATTGCCAAAAGCCAATCGGTAGGGACGTTTTCCTGAATCAAAAAAGATAATTTTATGCGGTCTCCAACCGAGTTCAATTTGAGGAGGCGAGCTGATGTTGTTACCGATAATTTCTATTTTCCAAAAGCGTGCGTTTCGATGAGCAATTTTCATATCATCATGGCGTACATTGTTATTCTCAATATTCAGATTGTATACCATTCCCTTTTTAACAAATGACCAACCATCCTCATTTCTTCTTTTTGAAAATAGGTTATATTCAAAACTTGTATTTTTTGGGATAGTGACAAGGCGAATATAATCAAATGAAAACAGACCTTTTGAGTCATAGATAAAACCTGTGTTCTGAGAATTTTTATTGCCTTTTAGTTGCAGCATTTTTCTGTTTCCGGTAACAGTATTTGTACTTGTTATGGCTTTTGCTTCAAGCAATATGAAATTAGACAGAGTATCATATGTGCTTATTTTCAGATACCGGTAATTTTTTGTATTTATATTTTCAATTCGGGAGTTGCTTATTTCATGCCCTTCGTAATCCATTTGAAAAAGTGGACTATCATTTGCTATAGACTCCCATTGTCTTAAAGTATAACTGCCTTCCACATTTACCTTATGAATTGTTAAATTGTTTTTCGACTTCCATTTCAATTCAAGTCCGGTGATATCATCGATGTGAGAGATATCGATCAGGTAACTTGTAAGTACTCTACCTTTGGCTGGCTGCGATTGTACTTTGACTTTTAAAATAGTACCAGATCGACTTTTATGCACCGAACCGGAAATATCTTCGATGGTCTGCCAATCACCTTCCCGATAAATGGGAAAAATGGGCGCTACCTGTTTTTCTTCTACACTTACTGTTTTATCTTTTCTTCTTACTAATTGATGGGGGATAACTATTCCCATAGCATCGAAGATTCGTATATCGCTCAGATTTGAAAAATAGACCGCTTTGTAGATTTCGATGGGAAGTTCGAGTGAATAGGCAGGAAAACTACCGGGAGTTTCAACGTCGACAATCCAGCCGAAGTCTTTCGGTTTTTCTGCTACTTTTTCTGCTTTTATTTTGTCCGTAGAAGATTTTCGGGCGTAGGAAAATTCAAACGCAGTAAGAAAGATTAGTATTGTAAGTATATATTTATTTTTCATCGGAATTTCCAGTGTCATTTTCATTGTTTTTTGAATTGTCGACTTTGTCCGGTGGGACAGGGGCAAGGTATCCGATAATTAAAAGAAATATACCGATAACCATAAAAGATATAATTCGAAACAGAGTTCCTGCATTGGCCAGATCTACAAAGAAGAGTTTTACAACTACGACTCCCATAAATATGGCCCCGGCTACCCATACACTGCGCATGGCTTTTTTGGCCCCTGTGATCATAGAGCCGAGTCCTAATAATCCCCAGAATATGGAGTATACCATTTGAGCCATTGTAGAGTGGAACATCGTATAAAAAGACCATTCAAGACCAACCCAATGGTGTAAAACTCTGGCGACTGTAAGGTTTAACCAGAGAACTACAACTGCTGTTATCAGTAAAGATAGTTCCTTGAAATTCGGAACAGCGTTCATACCTCCCGGTTTAACTCTGCTTACCCATCGGAAGATGGCGGCAAAAACCACTAAGGAATACATATCTAATGGATTGAGAAGTGGCATATAAGGCAGGGGAGTTGCCGAACCGTTAGAAACAAAATTGTATACCAACACAGAAAGTAGTAAAACACTGCCGAAAAACAGACCAGGTAGTACCGTATAAGCCAGTCGATAAGTTTTTACAAGTTTTGAATTCAATACTTTTTTCGATGAGAGCGTAACAAATACGAGCAGGGAAGGTACCATAGAAGAAAGCCCCACCCAGATATTGACTCCATCCAACCATTCAAGCGCCTTATAGTAAAATTCATTTGATGATATAGAGACTATAATTAAGAGAGCCCCAAAGTGTACAACATCGAGATATTGATTTGCTTTTGTTTTATTCAGGTAGAGTGTTGTGTACAGTATTAACAAGTGCCCTATCCAGAAAAATAGACCACCATTTGCAAAATGGTTTGGCCATTGGCCTAGAAGTAGTAAAACAAGTATCGGGAAAATTGCATAATGCATAAATTCCAAGAATAACCATTTCAGACGTTTTGCGAGGTATAGAAGTGTTAAACAACTCAAACTGAAAAAGAGTATAAAGATATTTATAAACTCAGTGGTTGGTTTGTTGAAAAGGATAAGAGAATGATCTTGTGTAAGATAGGGTTCGGGTAAAAGGTAGCTAATTTGCAACCATCCGACCAAAAGCCACCAGACAAGAGTTACATAATAGATTATTACTGAGAATGTTTTTTCCTCTTCTTTGTAATCCCATTTGCTGCGATACAGATTCGTAATATAACCACCGGCTATAACCAGAAGCATTAAGCCAAAAAATTGGCCATTGAAAAATGTTTCCGGGGTTTTCATTATAAGTTTAGGTATAAAGAATAACCAGGAACCCAATATTAATATGAACCCAAAGGCGCGCATTGCTAATCTGGATTGTCGTTTACCTGCCCAGATGAGTCCTGCACCCTCCAGCGCCCAGAAAGCCGATGTCGATGGTGCGTCTAATGCCAGTGGCGCAGCCAGGTTGACAAAGATAATTCCCATAACTAAAAAGGCTTCCATTAGATCGTGCAGTCCTTTAATGGATGACTTAAACAGTATAAAAACTAAAAAGATATAATAGAGTCCGAGTCCGAGTGAAGCACCTGCCGATCCATATTCAATGTCTTTCAATAAGTAAAACTGCATGCCCATATACGTAAGAGGCAGCGCAAATACCAGGGCGCCATCGATAATTCCTTTCAGGTTCGGTGGCTGTTTGTAGGCAAACAAGACTGAAATAACGGAGAACATGATAAAGAACAAGTTTAAAAAGATTTCAGCATTTATGAAATCTTCCGGCTGGTAGTTTTTGACTCCCCAGATGGCGGCGATGACAAAAGTAAAAAAGAAGCCAAGCAGGTTTAAAGGTTTCCACGAACGGAAAAAAGCTACGCCCAGTATGCCCGTGTTAAAAACGGCATAATAGCTGAACAAAGCAACATAATTGCCCGAACCGGTGGAAGCTAAAATCGGGGCTAAAAACCCTCCTGTCGTGCCGATTAAGGCAAAAATGAGGCTGTCTTGTAAAATGGCCAGAATCATAGATAAGATCATAACCAGAACAAGGGAGGAAAAAGCGGCCGGGGCGGGTATCAATTCATAATAACGAAAGGAGATGAAAATTGTAGCGTATAAAATTGCCACTCCACCGCCTTGCAATATTAAAGCATACACGGTTTTTTTCAGCCTGAGTCTCCAGCCTATATAAATTAAAGACATTCCACCGAGCATAACGGCGGCCATTCTTATTTCAATTGGTATTTCAATATTTTCAATTGTGTATTTTAATAAAAAGACAATGCCCAGAAATAAAATAAATACACCCAGTAAAACGGCAGTGTTTTTTCCAGACAAGAATTCGACGATAGGGCTTTTTTCACGGGATTCTTTAGGTGGCAAGGCGGCGCTGGCACCGGGACTTTTTTTGTTTAATGCCGCACTTTTAGTTTTTACAACGGGTTCCGGTTTTGCAGCTTTTTTAATCGGCTTGGGTTCTACAGGTTCTACAGGTTTTGCAACTTTTTTTCCTGTTTCTGCTTTTGTGGCCGCCTGGACGGGCACAGGCACAGGTTTTTGTTTGGAGCTTTCCGGTGTTGGCTGTAGATTATCTGATAAAATGTAGTCTTGGAGCTTATTTAACTTATTTGTTAAAGCGATTACAAAACCAAATAAACCTCCAATTAGAGTAATTGCAATATATTCGGTTAGAGTATTGCCGAGTATGAAACTCCAGAATAATCCAATTAAAAACCCTGCAACTTTGATTCCTATGCCATCATTATCATCTTTATTCATAATTTCAATTTACCTTTATTTAAATACTACAATCTCCATTGTATATAGATCTTATATTTGGACAAGCAAATTCTACTAACGGATTTTACAAAGTATGAATAAAGTCCCGAATTCCAGATAAAAGCATCTGAATCGCCATTACCGTAAGTATCATTCCGGTCAGCCTTTCAATGGCTTTTAAACTTCGCGTTCCAAGCGATCGAGCTAGAATATCTGATGAGAGCAAGATCACCCCGGCGGTGGTCCAGGCTACGAGCAAAGCGAAAAACCAGTGTAACAAGAGGGAGGGGTACTGGGTTGAAAAAAGGATGACCATTGCCATTGCTGAGGGGCCGGCTATTAATGGGACGGCAAGCGGCACGACCATGGGTTCTTCCGTTTGTTCTTCTGGTTCAATCTTTTTGTCCGGTGGAAATATCATTTTTATAGCGATCATGAAAAGCAAAATTCCACCCGAAATTGTCAATGCTGTCTGGCTTAAATGCAGGCCACTTAAAATATACCTGCCGAAAAATAAAAAAACAAGCAAAATCAATAGAGCGATGATCATTTCCCGTAAGATTACAATGCGTCTTCTTCCAGGAGAAAGTTTGGATAGCACGGATAAAAATGCTGGAATATTCCCGAAAGGGTCCATAATAAGAAGGAGTATAAAAACAGCCGAGTAAAAGCTCATATAATAACCTGATAAAAGTATAACAAGCCTGCGCCGTAGCGTCCATACATTTTGTGAAAATTGCTATTAATCCGTTGACGAAGTAGCGACTATTTTTTTATACCCTTCCAAGTAGTATTATTCACAAGGAGATAAAATGTCAAAAGAACCTATAGATATGATGAACGATTTAGTAAAAGGAAAATCACTTAAGTTTATAATAATTGGAGCGGTAATTGTTTTTCTAGTATTTGCTTTGAATCCATTTGTTACAGTCCCGGCAGGCCATCGTGGCGTAGTGGAGAATTTTGGTGCGGTATCAGATAAAATATTAGGCGAGGGTTTACACTTTCGTATTCCGATTGTGCAAACGATTGTAAAAATGGACGTACAGATTCAAAAAGAGAGAACTGTCGCTAACGCTGCCACAAAAGATCTGCAAAATACGAAATTTGAGATTGCATTGAATTATAGAATTGCGCTCCAAGAGGTAAACACGATCTATCAGGATATTGGTGAAGATTATCAGGTTGTAGTCATTGAGCCGAATGTACAAGAAGCGGTAAAATCGATTGCCGCAAAATATACTGCGGAACAATTGATTACCAAGCGCCAGGAGGTTTCAGAAGAGATTTACCAGGTACTCAAAGAAGGGTTGATACAGTATCATATTATTGTAGACAATTTTTCAATTGTTGATTTTGAATTTTCTGCGCAGTTTACCCAGGCGATTGAAGAAAAGCAGACAGCGAAACAACATGCCTTAAAAGCCACGCAAGATCTGGCCAGAATTAAAATCGAAGCGCAGCAAAAAATTGAACAAGCCAAAGCTGAAGCCATGGCTTTAAAGTTTAAAAGAGTTCAAATTACACCCCAGTTAATTGAACTGAGTAAAGTTGAAGCAGAACTAAAAGCCATCGAAAAATGGGACGGTAAGCTTCCGGTCTATACCGGCGGACCCATGCCATTTCTAAACGTTGTAAAATAGATTTACAAAAGAGGTTTTATAAGGAAGGCAGGAAAATTCTTGCTTTCCTTATCAGGCGCAGTTAATACATTTGCCACTTTCGGGTACGGCCATAATTCTTGCCAGGGGAATATCGTTTTTACAAATTTTGCATTTTCCAAAATCGGGTTCGTCCAGGTTTTTAACTGTGTTTTCGAGTTGAAAAACTTTAGCTTCTGTTGATCGAAGCAGGGCTTCCTTTACGCTTTTTTCACCGATAGCATCCATTCTTGATAAACGTCCAATCGCAACATCGGGAGCAACCGGGTCGACTTGTTTTCTCAGTGTGCCAATATCACCTTGCAAAGATTTTATATCTTTATTTATCTGCTCACGCAGTTCTAGTTTTTCACCATCAGTCATAGCAAAATATGACTGTCATTCCTTGCAGTGTCAAGAAATTATTTATAAGGAAGGCAGGAAGGGCAGGAAAAGAGAAAGATAAATGGACAGGATTTACAGGATTAACATGATTTCGGGATAAAAATATATTTAGAATTATGCCCGAACTTTACAATAATATGTTGGGGGTAGTGGAAAATCTTTTTATTTTTATTGACGCCAAAATCTCTCTAGTCTTCAACAAATAAAAAATTTGAAACTGGTGCCGTGTCTTTTTAATTTGTTCCGCTACCGCTTCAC
The DNA here is from genome assembly GCA_040326155.1 of Leptospirales bacterium. Lineage (GTDB taxonomy): Bacteria > Spirochaetota > Leptospiria > Turneriellales > JAOUFE01 > JBEQLE01. The sequence continues at coordinate 26,839 of JBEQLE010000020.1, forward strand.
AAATTCAAGTGGAAACGCCACTTAAGCTGTGACTAGATAGATTATATTAAAATAAGCTAATGTAACATCTATCCAGTCACAGCACTAGGGAGCAGACTTGGCCCCCTTTAAATACTCATTCTTCTCTTAACCTGTAAACCGGTAAATCCTGTCTAACTATCTTCTCTTGTAATTCCTGCTTTCTTTACCGTCTATATTCTTTATATGTTTTTCTTTTAAAGCATTACAAGTATCAAGTAGATCTTCTACTTCTATACGTTGCCAGATATAGCCGAGTTTCTTGGCTTCATTGCCTACGGAGAATTCCCGAATTTCATCATTGAGGGAGAAAAAGTGGAGTGTGTAAGGGTATTGCGTGAATTTAACATCAAATTCATATAAGTGCAGGGGTGAATTGGTTTGTTTCGTAGAATTTTGATTCGTTTTATCAAAAGTTTTCCCTTCGATTTTACAGCTATAAATTGTTAGTCTTTTAAAAACATCACCTTTTTCAAAGTTTTTTATATCGGTAAGAGTATATGTTTCATCTTTAGAAACAGTAATTACACCTTGCATAGGGAGTTCATAAATAATAAAAAACAGGTCGTACATTTTAGTTTTCAGGTTTTCATTGTACATATAATCATAATCCAGAAAATAAACACTGTCGAATGGAAATGCATATATTCCATTTCGGGTTTTTTTTAGAATTTCTTTTTTATAAAGAAGGGCTTCCCCTTCGTATTCGGAACCATCTTGTATTAAGGTCAGAGGGTCGGGTTCAGAGATGTTTTCACTTTTTTCACACCCGGCGAAAAGGAGCGACAGGGTAATACATAGTAATATATAAGTACGTTTATTTGGTTTAAAAAACATTTGATAAGAAGATACCATAAAAAATCAATACAGATGAATAGCTCAACAGCTTAACAGCTCAAGAGTGGAGTGCGACCTGCCCTTGCTGTGTAAAGCTTTTTCTATTTCGGTTCAATACGAATACGGAGCAAACCCCCTTCGTATTGTATTTTCGGATACTACTTTCGGATTGGTAAAATGGTACAGATATTCAGCCCCTCCCGCTTTAGTTCCCAGCCCTGACATTTTAAAACCCCCGAAAGGCTGGCGATTTACCAGGGCCCCTGTAATTTTTTTATTAATGTACAAATTACCGACATTATAGTTTTTTCTTACATACTCTATATTTCGGGGACTCCTGGAATATAAACCGCCGGTCAAGGCAAAGGGTGTCATGTTAGCCAAACGGACTGCTTCTTCTATATCTGCCGCTTCCATTATTGCAAGCACAGGGCCGAAAATTTCTTCCTTGGCAATTCTTGCATGGGGTGGGACGTCGCGAAACAATGCCGGCGAAACATAATAACCATTCGCCGGAACGTTGGCATTGTAATAACAAAGAGTGGCCTCTTCTTTCCCTATGGCAATATATTTTTTAATTTTTTGCAGAGCCTTCTTGTCAATGACCGGACCAATTATATTGACCGGGTCTAGCGGTGAACCCATCGGGAGATTTTCGAGAATATGTACAACACGTTCAATAATTTCTTCATACCGGCTTTTTAAAATAATAAGCCGTGAACATGCGGAACACTTTTGTCCCTGGTAACCAGAGAAAGAGGCAATAACTCCGAGCGCAGTTTCATCCGGGTCGGCGGTATCGTCGACGATAATGGCATTTTTACCACCGGTTTCGGCGACAATTTTTTTAAAACCGACTTTATGACTTATTGTTTGCGCCGTCTGAAGAGAACCAGTAAAAGCTATTAAGTCGACATCAGGGTGTTCACATAAAAAAGACCCGACGCTGTCTCCGGAACCCGGCAGAAAGTTCAATACCCCCGAAGGCAGACCGGCATATTGAAAAGCCTTAAAAAGCGCATAACCGGTAGCAGGGGTAAGACTCGAAGGTTTAAGAATTGCCGTATTACCGGAAACCAGTGCCGCTGCTGTCATACCAGTCGGAATCGCCAGGGGGAAATTCCAGGGTGGTAAAATAACAGCCACCCCTTTTGGTATATACTCCATTGTATTTTCTTCTCCGGGGTAGTTGCCGAGTTTTTCCAGCGAACCCAGTTCGATCATCCGTTGGGCATAATACCGTAAAAAGTCAATCGCCTCGGCTACGTCCGCTATAGCTTCATTTCTATTTTTAGCAGCTTCAAAAAGTTCCAGGGCGGCCAGGTCGAAAAGGTTTTCTTCCATGTAAGTTGCCGCCTTACATAAATACGAAGCTCGTTCGCTAACACTGGTCTGGCTCCATTGTTGCGTTGCGGCATTGGCTACCTCGATGGCTTTTTGCGCTATGGCTATATCCGCTTTGCCTGCAACAGCAATAATACGATCAGTTTGGGAGGGGTCAACCGACACAATCTTGTCTTTCGGTTTAACGCTTTTTAAGCCTGTGACAATCGGAATATCCAAAGGTTTTTTAGAAATCTGAAGTTGTAATTTATCTATAGATATTTGCATTCTGGTGCGATATTTTTCGACGGTTAAATCGGGCAGCGGAAAATTGCGAAAATCGGTTTTGAGACTGGTTCGGCCTTTATGTTCTTTTTTTGTTTCCGTATTTTCCGGGTAAAAAAGTTCCGGTTTTTGCAATAACATAGCCCGATCATTTTTTTCTACAAAAGTATTGCGAAGGAAAGATTCATTTGAAGTATTTTCCAGAAGGCGACGAACAAAATATGCCATTGCGGGAATAAATTCTCCCATAGGCACATATTCGCGAACACGATATCCGAGTTTTGTCAGTGCAATTTTTACAGGTTCGGCCATTCCGTAAAGTGCTTGAAACTCGAATGCATCGTTGGGCAAACCCAGCGAACGCGCCCTGGCAATAGTATACGCAGCGCTTCTGACATTATGCGTGGCAATTGCCGGGCGAACAACATCACTGTTTTCGAGCAGGAGGTTTGTAAGCAGTTCGAAATTTGCATCGGTATGACTCTTCTTTGTAAAGAGTGGCAGGCGTTGGCCGTCACGTTTGCGGGTTGTTGTTTCGTAATCCCAATATGCCCCTTTCACCAGCCGCACGATAAGTTTTTCTTTTCGCTTTCTGGCAAGCTCAATAATTCGCTGAATATCGTCGTAAGAATCAAACAAGTAAGTTTGTATGGCAATGCCAATGGCACTGCTATCAGAAAAATTTGTGGCTATCGATTCAAAAAGGTTGAGTGTTAACTCTTTCAGGCTATAGTGTTCCATATCAAAAGTGATGCCAACAGATTCGGCGCCTTTACCTTTAGCACGTTCAAAAACCGGTTCGAGTGAGCGGGTAAGGGAGTTAAGTGTTCCCTCAAAATTAACCGGGTCAATGCGAGAAAAAAAAGAGGTCATTTTCAATGAAATTTCAGCCGGTGAAATGGGACGTCCAGAATCGAAGTCGAGAAAGGGTTTTGTTTGCGTTTGCCAAGTGCGAGTCTCTTCTCGAACTGTATCAATAAGAGACAGATAGCGAGACCGATATTTTTCTGCCTCCTGGTCGCATAAAACAGCTTCACCAAGAAGGTCGACCGTAAAAGCTCGTCCTTCTTTTCGTATTTTTCGTATAAACTTCAAAACCTCTTTGGGGGTTTCTCCGGCTATAAAAGTTTTTGCCAGAGCTTCAATATTCCCACGAATTGTTTTTCCTGCTATTGTGGCAAACATTCCTTTTTCAGGTATTAAAGCGTGAATAAAACGCGGCAGAGTTGTTTTAACATCGTCCATATATTCGGCAAAAATACGCGCCACAAGAGCGTCGTTTCTGATCGCTGGCAGAGTATCGATAAAGCGAAACAGAGCAGTTTTAAAATGAGGATCTTTCATTGTCAACGCTAACAATTTACCGCGCAAATTATGACTACTAAAGAAGACAGGCAGGTTTTGTTTTAAACCATCCATAATATCGAAAATCTCATTTCCAATTTGTAAAACCGACTTTTCGATCACTTGTGAATTACTATTCATAAAACCCTCTTTATACTAATATAGTAATTACTGTGGTTTTGTATAAGAAAAGAGTAGTGTATTGAATTCAATAAATCACGAAGCGGTGTCAGGGATTCTGGTGCGGCGATAGACGTAGACAATTGCGGCGGGCCAGAAAAACATCACAAGTAAAATTAGTACGACTATATTGAGTTTTTTCTTTTCAGTAAACTGGCCCGGTAAATCGGTTTTCTTATAAAGTTCATTTAGAATTTTCGACTTTGTGTTGTTAAAAAAATCGGCGGGCAGGGCGGTGTTGCAATAAGCGCAGGCCAGCTCAGAAAGGTTCGCCAGGGTAACCATCTGGTTAATGGCGTTACCACAATTCGGACATTTCTCGTTCAGGGCGTATTCGGTTCGCAGGCGACCGTCAATAATTTTTTTCTCTTGCAGGTCTAAAACATAAAAGGCGGCGGCCTGTGCGTTAATAATCGGTAATGCTTTTTGTATGGCTTTTAAATCGAGATTACTTCCGGACTGAAGATCAGCCAGTGAAATTTCACGGGTATGGCGCAGAATTTTCCAGAGTTGAAAAATTTTTTTCTCCCACGATCTGAACCTCAACCCTCCCAGCCACAATCCGAGACCAGAAACTATAAAGAAAATTAATAAGCCAACCGTTAGCGGAGTTGTTTGCTCAATTCCAGCGTCTTCCACATACTGGCCGGGGTAAAGTTCTTGAACGCTTTCTATGGCTTCATCGGAATAGTGGTGCTCGAAAACAGCGCTGCCACCTTTTGTCTTTCCGGAATAAATTTTAAAATGCGTTAACTCCATCGTCTCTGTTAACGCCCAGAGTGTCGATATAATTAGCACCGTCATACCAATTCGAATAAACCAGTTGTCTATTTTGAGGATATTTGTTTTCACTATTTTACCACCGTCCCAAAAGAACTGGAGTTTTTTTCTCATGGTCAAGCCCTTTTTTTGAATTAAGAAAGAGAGTTAGACAGGAATGACCGGTTTACAAGATAAGAAAAGAGTAACCATATGGAATGCTGGAAATACAGGAGAAGAGGACTAAGAAAAATAGACAGGATTTACATGATTAACAGGATAAGAGAAGAGTTTGCAACGAGGGGCGCGCCAAGCCCCCGGTTTTGATCGAGTTAGTCCTGAATGGATTGCAAAACTTGATAATATGTCGCATCCAGTTTTATGTAATATGAAGGTTGTACTTTCATATTACATAAAAGTCAGATCGCTCCAGATCGCAAACGATGATCAGAAATAAAACATGGGTATGGCAACTTTTTAAAACGCAGAGTATTATACCTGGCCGGACAACTGTGACAGCTGAAATCTTTGATTAATATTGACAATATGTCGTCCCTACATATTATGTAATATGAAGGAACAACCTTCATATTACATAATATGGTAAAGCGCATTATTGATAAATATTTACAGAAACTGGCTAAACAGTATTCGGTAATTACGTTAACTGGACCAAGGCAGTCAGGTAAAACTACGCTTTGTAAAATGGCTTTTCCCGATAAACCTTATGTGAATCTGGAAAGTCCCGACATACGGGCTTTTGCGCTAGAAGACCCACGGGGGTTTTTAAACAAGTACGCAAAAACCGGGGCAATTCTGGACGAAATACAGAGAGCTCCCGAACTTCCATCTTATATGCAGCCCATTATCGATGAATCGAAAAGTAAAGGGCGTTTTATTTTAACGGGAAGTCAGCAGTTTAAAATTACAAATTCCGTAAATCAGTCTCTGGCGGGGCGAACAGCATTACTAAAATTGCTCCCTTTGTCGGTGGAGGAGTTAAACTCTCGTCCTGGTAGTAAGCCGATACCAGTTGCCGAAATGATGTATAAAGGGTTTTACCCCAGAATTTATAACGAGAAGTTAAATGCGACGCAGGCCTTAAGCGATTATTTTGAAACCTATGTCGAGCGAGACATTCGAACTTTAAGCGAAATAAAAAACCTCTATTTGTTTCAGAAATTTGTTCGAGCGTGCGCTGGTCGGTCAGGCCAACTTTTAAATCTGGTCAATTTAGGTAACGATATCGGGGTTTCACATACAACGGCAAAAGAGTGGTTGAGTTTATTGCAGGCAAGTTATGTTGTTTTTTTGCTGGAGCCATGGCACACGAATCTTACAAAACGGCTTATTAAATCTCCGAAACTCTATTTTTATGACACCGGGTTAGCCGCCTATTTGCTGGGAATTGAAAATATAAAACACATCGAACATCACCCACTTCGCGGTGCCCTGTTTGAAAACATGGTGGTTATGGAAATTTTGAAATACCGATACAACAGAGGGCAAAAAAATAATCTGAATTTTTACAGAGACAGCAATGGTAATGAAATTGACGTTCTATACAATATGGCGCAAAATATTTTACCCATAGAGATTAAAGCTGGCGAAACCATTACAAAAGATTACATGAAAGGGTTTCCCCCTTTTGAAAAATTAACCCAGAATCTGCCCTGGGGAAATTGTGTAATTTATGCTGGCGACAAAACCCAGAAAAGGACGCAAGCTCTAATAACAAACATCCATGAAATACCAAAAGTACTGCGCAAAGTAAAGTAGAAACGTGTAAAGTTATTTGCTAACCGGCACAACTTAGACTGAAAATGCCTATTGCATGTAATAACTTATTTTGCATACTCTAAACCGGTAAGTTCGTCAAGCTGCATTGCTTGTCCGGCTTCTGGAATGTATACTATCCTTCTGGTCCAATATATTTTCAGTTTACTGTTTTTTAATTTTTTCGGTATAGGTCCTTTCGATTTAAGTTTTGAAATTTCAATATCGATATTCGGTTTTAGTTGATACAGGTACCAGTAATTTAACTCTTTGCCATTTTCATCTCTAAAATTGACATGCAGATAATCTCCCCACTCTACGGATTGAAAATATCCGTAACTAATTCCATGTTGAATGATTCTCTCTTTTTTAGATTCATTCGCCGCAACATCTTCTGTTTTTACGTGCTGTTTTGTACATGCCGAAAACAGTGTTGCAAACGTGATCGCAGATATTAAAAATAGTATTTTTTTCATTGGAAAATCCTTTGTTGCAATTTCCTCTTCTCTGTGTAGCTACTTCAATGAACTAAAAAATTCTTCCATGCGGTTTAACCCTTTTTCAATGAGTTCCATCGAAGTGGCATAGCTCAGGCGAATTCCGTTGTCAGCACCAAAAGCAATGCCGGGAACAACGGCCACCATGTAATCTTCAAGAAGTACTTTAGCCAGAGTTTTCGAAAGGCTTTTCTCGTTATACTTTTTTTGCAGTTGTATAAAAGACTCTTTTTGCGAGAGCTCTTGAATATCTGGAAAAATATAAAAAGCCCCGCCGGGTTTAATGGCTTGTAATCCATTCATTTCGTTTATTCGTTTGTGCATGTAGTCTCGTCTTTTTGTAAACGCTTCAAGCATTTCACTTACGGCAGATTGGTCTCCTGTTAGAGCTTCCATTCCACCATACTGGGCAAAGGTAGTTGCATGAGATGTACTTTGTCCCTGTATTTTAGCGATAGCTTTTAGCAGCTCAGGATTGTCGGTCGCGGCGTAGCCAAGTCTCCAACCGGTCATGGCATACCCTTTCGAAAGCCCGTTAATTACAACTGTTCGCTCTTTCAGCTCGGGAGCCGCCATGACTATATTTACAAAAGAAGAACCGTCGTATAAAATTTTCTCGTAAATGTCGTCGGTAATAATCCAGACCTGGGGGTGTTTTTTCAATATTTCGGCAAATTCTCTTAACTCATCGGCAGAATAAACCGTTCCTGTCGGGTTCGATGGGGAGTTTAATATTATCGCTTTGGTTTTTTTTGTAATGGAACTTTCCAGTTGTTCGGGAGATATTTTAAAGTTTTTATCAATGGTGGTAGGTAATATGGTTGGTTCGCCTTCTGCAAGCAGCACAATATCACGATAGCTGACCCAATACGGCCCCGGTATAATGACTTCATCTTCGGGGTTTACAAGTGCCATAATTACATTGTATAATGCCTGTTTACCACCGCAGCTGACAATAATCTGGGAGGGTTTGTAATCAAGTGAATTCTCTTTTTTCAGTTTATCGGCAATTGCCTTGCGAAATTCCAGAACTCCGGCAACAGACGTGTATTTGGTTTTACCTTCATCGAGAGCTTTTTTTGCGGCCTCTTTAATGTTTGCAGGAGTATCGAAATCGGGTTCTCCGGCGCCAAAGCCAACGATGTCTTTACCTTCTGCTTTAAGTTGGGCTGCAATAGCGGTAATTTGCATCGTCGCCGATGGTTCAATTCGGTTTAAACGGCGGGCTAGAGTATTTTTCATACCTTCTGTTGATTTTTGTATGCAGAACGACAAGTCCTTTTTCACTTGTAGCTATGGCTTTAACCCTGGAATTGACGGACTAAATTAACCTATGGCCAAAACATATTATATTGAAACCTATGGCTGTCAAATGAACCAGTATGACAGCTTAATTACCGGTGAAATTCTGGAAAATAAAAAACTCGAAAGGGTTCTTGTTCCAGATGAAGCCGATCTTATTCTAATCAACACCTGTTCTGTTCGAGAGAACGCTCACCAGAAAGTTTACAATCGGTTGCAAAACCTCGGCCACCTGCAAAGAAAAGGGGCGAAAATCGGTATACTCGGGTGTATGGCGCAGGCTCTCGGGGAATCACTTTTTGAAAAAGGGCTTCCGGTGAATATAATTGCAGGGCCAGACTCTTTAAAAAAGATTCTCGACTCGCAAGACGATCAAGTCGCTTATTTAGATAAAACCAGGGACGAAACTTACGAAGATATTATTCCCTCTATAGACCGTCATCTGGGTATAAACAAAGACTCGTTAAATGCATATGTGGCAATTCAACGCGGTTGCAATAATTTTTGTACGTTTTGCGTGGTGCCGTTTACGAGGGGCAGGGAACGGACGCGCTCACCCGATTCTATTGTGCAAGAGATTAAAGCTTTGGTCGACTGCGGTATGAAAACCATTACCTTGCTGGGTCAAAATGTAAACTCATACCAACACGATGAAATTTCGTTCACCGATCTGGTTAAAAAAATTCTCGATGAAACCGATGTCAAAAGATTATATTATAGTTCACCACACCCAAAAGATTTTCCCGAAGAGCTTATTACTCTTACCTCCCAAAACAGCAGAATGGGAACCATGGTTCATATACCGCTGCAATCGGGTAGTGACCGAATTTTAGAATTAATGAAACGAGAGTACACGTCAAAAGAGTTTCTTCGCCTGGTCGATTTGTTTCGAAATACCATACCCGAGCTCTCTTTAACTACAGATGTTATTGTCGGCTTTCCCGGTGAAACGCAAAGTGAATTTGAAGATACATTAGATATTATGGAAAAATCTGATTTTGACGCAGCCTTTATGTTTTCCTATTCAGAAAGACCCTGGACCTATGCAAGTAAACACTACCAGGATGATATATCGTCCGATGAAAAAAGTGAAAGACTTGCCCGGCTAATTGAACTTCAGTTGAAACGTTCTTTGAAAAAAAACCGGGTGTTTGAAAATAGTCGCGTGAAAATTATGATCGAAGGAATTTCCCGCAGAAGCGACAGCGAAATTATTGGCACAACGCTGAGTGGTAAAAAAGTCATAGCCCCCATTCCAGAAGGCACAGCGCTCTTAAGTCTGTTAGGTCAAGAACATGACGTACTTATCCAAAAAGCCACAAGCAGTACATTATGGGGTAATATAGTAAATCCGCAAAATGATAATACGACCGAGAAGGCAACCATATGAAATTAAGTATATTAGAAGAACTCGATGAAGAGCATCGTATCATTGAAGAAGTTGCAGGCTCTTTAGTCTGTTTTTCTCGCCTGGCAAGAGATGGCAAACTTGAACAACCTGCTAAAGAACTAAAAACCTTCACTCGATATTTTACTAAATTTCTCGAAGGGTATCATTTTAAAAAAGAGACAGAAATTGTCTTCGACGCTCTTATACAACAAGGCATTCCCGCGCAGAAAGGCCCGATCTATTATTACGAACTCGAACATGACCTGCATAAAGAACAGATTACTCATCTTGAAAAATTTACTTCATTAATATCCTGGAGCGATGATGACAAAAACGAAGTTGTAAAACTATGCGAAAAGTTTTGCGCTGAAGTATGGGAGCACATAGATAAAGAAGACAGCGTTGTGTTTTCTGAAGTCGAAGAAAGAGTCAAAGGTAAAACAGTCAAAGAGACCCAACAGAAACATATTGAATTCGAAAAAAAACATGACCGCGCCGCTTTCTTGAAAACAGGATCTGAATTTATAGAAAAATACAAACCTGTTGACAAAATTGTTGATGTAATTCGGGGCGATGGATGTATGAGCTGTCGTTATTACGGAGAAGGTTGCAGCGGTATTGAACACGAGTGGTGGACTGAACACGAGTGGGAAGATTTTTTTGCCCGCAACAAAGGAGATTAATGTATAAACACTCTTTTTCAAAAATCGTCTTTCGGCTTTCTTTCGTTTTCAATATAGTTTTATTTTCGGGGTGCCTGAGCGGCGTCGATGTTTATCTTCTAAGCGGGCAGGTCCGTTGTAATTCAAGTAAAAATATAACGACCGCCAAACATAAAATTACAATACTAAAAGATGAATTGCCAGATGGCAAACATGACAACGCTATTAAAATTGGCAATGTATCTATTCGTTATGTACAAACGGATTTTCGCGAGACAGCCATCGAACTTCTGAAAGAAAAAGCGGCGCAATGCGGAGCTCAAATGTTGTACCTACACCCTGAAAAAAGTATTTACAATAAAATAGATGTAGAAGCTTCGGGGCAGACGACAGGCGCTTATCACCCCTCCATGTATGACCAAGTGGGAACTATGTATCGATACCGGAAATAAGAACCGGCTTAGTATCTCTTTTAATAATCTTGCCAAGCAGCTTTGCATCGAAGCTTTCCATTTTTTTTCTACCATCGGCAGAGTCCGGTATAACCGCAATAATGCCAATTCCCATATTGAAAGTAGAATAAAGATCAACTGGTTTCACATATTTAGATAAAAATTGAAATATATCTTTTTGAAACGATTCGGGTTTTTCTACCAGCGCGGCAAAATCGTCCGGTAAAATTCGTTCGAGGTTTTCGTATAAACCGCCCCCGGTAATATGGGCAAGGGCTTTCACTTCCGTTTGTTGAATTAATTCAGGCAGAAAAGTGTAAATTGTAGTTGGTGTAAGCAACTCGTTTTGTATCCATTTTTGGTCCTTTATCAGTTGGTTGTATTTTTCGGGTTCGTTTTTTTCGAGTTCGGCAAATATTTTGCGAACAAGTGAAAACCCATTGGAGTGCAACCCCGACGAAGAAAACCCGTACAAAAGATCACCTTCACCTATAGTATCGATTTTTGGTAAATGAGCATCTGGAGCAACACTGCCGACACAAAAACCGGCAAGGTCAAAATCGTCATCGGCCATAACTCCAGGGTGCTCCGCCGTTTCGCCGCCTAAAAGGGCCATAGAAGTTTTTTCACAAGCTCTTGAAATCGATTCAATAACAGTATGATACCACGAGTCAGAGAGTTTGCCGCAGGCAATATAATCGAGAAAAAAGAGGGGAGTGGCGCCCACACAGTAAAGGTCGTTTACGCACATGGCAACAAGATCTTCGCCAAGCCCTTCAAGATAGTTGAACTGTTTTGCAAGATGAATTTTTGTTCCGACACCGTCCGTAGCGGCGACCAGATTTGCCCCGTTGTGTTGCGCAGAAGGGTTGAAAATACCGGCAAAACCACCGAAGTTATCAACAACGGAACCTGTACCGGCACTTTGAGCTTTTTTATGAGTATTTTGAATAACGGTTTTCAGGTCCGTTACATATTTTCTGGCTTTTTCTGTATCAACACCGGCTTTTTTATAATCCAACACTATTGGACTTTATCGGGGTACATGACGTCGAGACCATCAGTTTTTAATTGTTCATAAAACTTTTTGGCATCTTCTTTTGAACTAAAATCGCCCACCCAGACAAAATGCCACTTGCCTTTCGTTCCAACAAACACTCTAGAGCCATATTTATCTTCCAGATCTTCGCGAAATTTTTCCGCATTCATGCGAACTTTAAAAGCCCCAACACGAACAGTATAACCTTTCGGCGCGGTACCATCAGCAAAGAAATAGTCGGGTTCATTTACCTTCATAATCTGGTCAAAATCTTCATCGACGCCTTCCACCAGATCAGGATCTACCATATCAGAAGAGGAGTTTTCATTCACATTTTCATATGAATCTGTTTTTTCGGGAACGTTATCGGCTTTTGATAAAAAGTTATCTTTTCCTTCTTCAATAAGTTCGACCTCAACATGGGCCACACCTTTTTCAGCAAACCCGAGCTCACGCGCAGTGGCATAACTTACATCAATAATTCGTCCCTCAACATAAGGCCCACGGTCATTAATGCGAACCAACCGTTTTTTACCATTTTCAAGATTTCGTATAAGAACAATCGAACCCATAGGAAAAGTTCTATGCGCCGCAGTAAAATCATACATATCGAAAAGCTCACCGCTGGCAGTTGGCTTTCCATGAAGCTCCTTACCATACCAGGAAGAAAAACCGCGCGCAATATTCACATACGCCGGCCCATCTTTACTTCGTGTGTTTTTAGACTCGCCACCTTCAAAAAGCTCCGTTTCGAGGCTGTCATTCTTCTTATCATCCGCCTTGTTCCGTTTACCGGGACGAGCCTGAGCCGAAGCGCACGCCGCGAAATATAATGCAAATATAATTATAAGGTACCTTTTCATATATATATTTTCGGCGAATTCTAAAACTTATTAAGACAATTATTTGTATTCGCTCCATTTATCTGGCGGGGAAAAGCGGTACATACTCCGACCGAATTATCGATTTTCCCCCCGGCTGGCTTGAGGCCGATAGCGGTAGCGGTTAGGCCGAAGGTCCGTCGAAATTTGAACAGAATTTCGGCGAAAGAACCTCCGGTTCTACGCTCCCCCTTTTACATTGTGGTGGGTGTATCTTTTTACTCAGGAAAGTAAATAACGGGCTTTGAAATTGTGAACCGTTCTTACAGTTCAGCCATAATGCTTTCGAGCAAATCCAGGTTTTTTCGAAACTCAGCAAAACCGGGCGCGCGCGCAATCGCGCCTTAGTAAATGAAAATCTGTTGAGTGAAAGTTTGGTCACTCATAGCAAAAAATAATTAAATTAGCTAGCGTCTCCTTGATCCGTTAAAAGCATTGAAACAGTTTCATTCACAACAGATCCATTCTTTAATTTAAAAGATACAACCTTAATATAGGTAAAATAAGCTAAATCATTCGTATATTGTACACTGCAATAGCTTTCTCTTTTATTGAGATCGTAACAATAAATATTTGTTTTTACTTTAAATGTGCCAATCGGTGTTTGAATAGCGTTTTTGTTGTATCTTTTGATTATTCGGATGTCTTTAATTTTATATGAATCGAATTTAGGTATATCCTTTGGGGGATCATTATTAGTTAATACGTTTAGTTTTTTAACATCATTTGTCTTTGTGTCGACCAAAGTTGATTTTTGTACGAAACCATCAATGTCTGTGTAAAAGTTAATACGCAAGTCGATTAATTGTTTTCCCACCTGATACTTTGGAATCAAATAGCTCAGTTCAATATGGTAAATACCGTTTACTATCGAAATAAGCTTTAATTGTATTGTACCCGAAAATGGAAGATAGGATTCCCCTTGATTTTTATAAATGGCAAAATGACCAGGTTTGACATTTTTATTAAATAAGATTCTACTAGACACATACGAATAATTCATATAAAACTGTTCTTTATATTGGTTAGCTTCTTCTACCGAATTGGACATTGAATTGAGCGGATGCAAAAAAAGTGCAATGGTGCCAAGGACGATTAATCTAATGGTTATTGTTTTCATGGATAACTATAAAATACGGTATCTATTTGTAAAAAACTTTTAGCCAATATTTCAGATAACATTTCAAGTTTATCTAACGTTTTGGTGGGGTGAATCGACCCGCCAGGTGATCACAATACTAAAAAGCTACTTTTGCTATCCTCACTAAAAGCCTCAATTGTATTTTTGTTGGTCAGTAGCAAATTTATTATATCGTCAGTGCTGCAATTTCCAATGGTAATCCAAATTACTTTAGGTGGAGAACCGAATTACAAACTTTTGTGGTGAAAGTCAGAGTCTTTGCTTGTGATTATAAGTTTGTTTTCTTTTGCGTAGTTCCAGATTTCTTGGTCATTAGCTTTTTGTAGAGTTACGTCCCTAACATGTATTGAATTTGGGTAGCTATCAATAATTTCAGATTTCACCCTTGGAGAAAGGTTTTCATCAAGTAATAGACCCATTAAGAAATCGCAAAAATCTTACGTTCCCGGTCGGCGGCGAAAGAAAGGGAAGCTTTAATATCATCCTCATTCAAATCAGGAAAGTCATCCGTAATTTCTTTAATACTCATGCCAGATGCAAGATAGTCCAAAATATCAGAAACAGTGATCCTTAACCCCCGGATACAAGGTTTTCCGCCCATTTTACCAGGTTCAATTGTGATGATCTTTGTATAATCCATACTGTAAGAACAATATAGTAAAGATTAATCGATAGAACAAGCAATATTTATATTTTGAGAAAGGGGTCAATAATGAATGCTACTCGACTCGGTTTCTCATTTTTCCCGGAACTAACTTTGAAGTTTTTTTTTTCTACTGTAAAACAGAAGCAAGAATTGTTACAGGGGAGTAATTCCATTCAAAAATATTACAGCAGAGTCTATTTCTCTTCACACTTGAGCTCCCCATCGCAACCAAACGAAACGTCGCAATCATGTAACATAATCGTCTTCATTCTTTTTCGCGCTCTATGCAGTCGAACTTTGGCAGTACTCACAGTCGTTTTTATTTGATCTGCAATATCCTGCAAATTCATTTTTTCAAAATAATGTAGATATAAAATGTGCGAATATTGTTCTGGCAAGGTATTTACCTTTTCGATAATGCACCCTTTTTGCTCTTTTTCTGTTGCCAGTTGTTCTGGAGACTCTGATCGTTCATCAACTAAATTTTCAAAAAATCCATCTTCGGTGGTTGTCTCTTTTTTTCTGCGGTAATGGTCGGCGATTGTATTCGAGACGATTCGAAATACCCAGCTTGAAAATCCAGATTCTCCGCGAAACGTTTCATGTTTATTGAATATTTTTTCAAGTGATTCTTGAACAATATCTTCGACATCTTCGGGTCGCGCAATTCGGCGAACATAAGCAGCGATTCGTGGTCTGTAACTAACGGCGATATCGACAAGGTTCGCTTTTTCGTTAGAAAGATTTTCCGTAAGTTGTATCTCTTCAATTGTTTGATTTGTCATTGGTTTCACCATTTTTTGTATGTTGCGGAGTATTTTGCAAACCCGCACAGTATTTGTCCATCATGTTTTTACACTGGGTCATCGAAAGAGGCATTGTATGAGGTATGTTCAGCGGCGTCTGTTGATCTTTACTCAGGCAAAAATCCATCATGTGTTTAAACGATTGTTCCATCATTTTCGACATGCCCTTTGAAAATTCTGTATCATCGCGGCAGCAGGAACCTTTTGTATTTTCTTCCATGGTTAATTTTCCTTTTTTGTTATTCTTTTATATATATCAACGATGTCAGAGCTTTTCCAATGAGCCTTGTCGATGTCGCCTTTATGTTCATCGGAGACTTCATACTGGTTCAGAATAATGCGAATTTCTGATAACTCACTTTGTATAGTCTCAGAAATATCGAAAGTGATCGTACGTGTCTCGTTGGGTTTTAGCCGTGAGTCAGACAATAGCTTCTTGGGCATCAGTCCAAACATGAGTGAAAACTCCCTGTTAAATTTTTCAACATCTGTATGAATTACTTTCCCCTGATGATCGAGATATTCTATCTGTAAGGCCAAGACACGGGTTGGTCCGCCGGCAGGAATATAATGACCCGAGACTAAATTGTGAATTTGCAGAGATACTTTTTTTAAATCGACTTGAACATGGTCGATCGTGATACGGTTTTTGTACAGGTCGATATTGCGCACGGTTGTTTTAAACCCATGAGAAGATAAACCGGAATCAGCTTTAGACATGTGGCAGTTTTGGCAGGTTTTTCCTGACTTGGCGGCAGGGCTGTTTTTCCAGTCGTTGTAAGTATTTACCATATAATCTCCCGACATGGGGTTTTTAATGGAATGGCAATTTGCACAAAACGATTCACTTTTTAAGTTGGATAAATTTGGGGAGAATTTATCTTTATGCACTTGCATGATCTCTTCTTCCGGCGATGCCGTACCATGGCAGGTTTCACAATCGACGCCATTTTCGTCAGGACCGTGACAAGAGACGCACATCTGTGTTCCCATCATGGAATTTAACATTGTATTGTTTTCAAATTTATGTAAAAAGTTATTATACGATTCCGATGATTTTGCGACGGCATGCCTTGACCTGTTTTGCCATTGCGCGTAAATTTCGCCATGGCAGGTTTTGCATGTTTGAGCTGTGCTTCGTGCGCCCGTTTCAAATTTCGGCGCTTTCATCTTTTTCATATCATCCATCATCTCGCATTGGTTCAAACCAAATATACAAAGAAGTGTAATAAAGATTGTAAAAAACAGGGGAGAGCGTTTGTTCATTCTAGTTGTGTGGTTCATTATAGAAAGACGTTTGGCAACAGAAAAGGTTACATCTTTTTAACAAAAAAACGACACTCTATAAAAACATTTTTTATTTCTTATAAAGCGCCGCATTAAAATTTTTTAAAGATTACCGATAGATTAATTTTAAGGACAACATTCGCTACCTTCCGGGCAACATCTTTCTTCTTCAACCTCGCCAAAAAGATCTTTCGCATAACCTTGTGTTTTTTGCGAAGCGCCTGATTTTACACCCTCGGCGACTTGAATGGCTGCATGCATTTCCGTTTGGCTCAGCCCTGCCTGTATCGCTAATTTCTTATGGTACTCCATGCAAAATTTGCAGTTAATCGCATAAGCGACACCCAGAGCAATCATCTCTTTTGTCTTAATATCCATTGTAGTTTTTTCTTTTGTTTCCATATTGTATAGACTGTTTCGGGTATAAAAAAGTTACAGGTATTCGTTATTTTTTTATATTTAAATTACATTTAAATTATTTTTCAATTTGAATCAGATTCAGGAGGGGGAAAAGTCCCCCTGACTCCGGCCACGCATAGCCTCCATCACCCCCTTTTGTATATTTGTAATGCGAGCTATTTTTTTTTAGATATACGTATCCATTAGATGTGGTTATGGCGATTATTATCAATGACGTACCGAAGAATAAGTAGTTGACACGGAAACTATATGTGCCTATTAGATTCCATGGAAACTAATTATGATAAAAATCATTCGGTTAATTCCCTATTAAGAGATTTACTGCGAACCGGTGCCAATCTTGAAAAATTTTACAATGCGGTTTCTATGATCTCTAAAACAATATTCCGCAAATAGATTTTGAATATCGCATCATGGAGAAAATATAATGAAAGCAAGTGTTATCAAAACTGAGTCAATATTAAACAAGGCCGGCAATAAAGAATTTACAAATGTATATCAGGCAGGTTCTTTGCATATAGCCGCGCAAAAAATTGACGGCGATCATCTTTTCAAACACATCAACGATACGGCAAACGAATATATCGTCGTACTCAGCGGTAATTTTTCTATTTGGACAGAATCGGGAGTGTGTGAAGGTACATCGGGAGATATTATTTGCATACCACAGGGCTTGGAACATGGAAACATTAAAGGCAACGATGCAAGAATTCTGATCTTAGAAAATTAAGGAAGGAAAACCATTGCAATGACCAAAACAAAAATAGCATTTTTCTATTTCATGAAATCAGAAATAGAAAACTTAAAGAATATAATCGAGGAACACGTAAACTACTGGCATAACGCCAATCTTGTGGAATACAAAGGCGGTCCATTTAGCGATAGAAGCGGCGGTCTTATTCTGTTTTCCATTGGTTCAATGGAGGAAGCATTGGATATTATTAATAACGACCCTTTTATCACAAAAAATTGTCTGGAGAAAAAGTGGATTAAAGAATGGATGTAAAAGCGGCGACCCCTTGTATAGGTCGCCACGAAATTTGTTAAACTGTTTTTTCATCTGGTGAATTTTGCACACCGGAACAACAATTGGCCATCATGTTTTTCATTTCTTCCGGCATTTGGCCCATGCAAAAACCCATCATTTGAGACGGTTCCTGCGCTTTCGACTCGTCGTTACAGCCACAACCTTCATCTGTGCCCCTAGGGCGCCGTAAAAACGAAGTTTTTAGAGGTGCCCTAAACTTTTATTATTTACAGTTCTATAAATTATCATTGACGATTTATATTGTCATATATAGTGAACCACATGGTTCACTATTCAAAGGCGAATTTAGATAACATCTTTTTTGCCTTATCAGATTCAGTCAGAAGAGAAATATTAACTTTATTATTAAGAAGTGAAATTAATATAAAAAATATTT
This sequence comes from Leptospirales bacterium, assembly GCA_040326155.1. Lineage (GTDB taxonomy): Bacteria > Spirochaetota > Leptospiria > Turneriellales > JAOUFE01 > JBEQLE01. Next base: position 45,308 of record JBEQLE010000020.1, read on the forward strand.
CGACTCATTTCCAAATTACCTTGCAGGGTGTTATTAAACATATAAAGATATTAGAACGGGCCAACCTGGTGCAAAAAGAAAAAATTGGTAGAGAAAATATTTGTCGAATAAACACCATTCCACTGACCGACGCCACTGAGTTTATAAATTACTACACCCAATTCTGGCAACACAATATCGATAACCTATCTGATTATTTAATTTCTATGGAAAAAAAAATGGAAGGGGATAAAACAAATGGGTGAAAACACTGAAAACACTATAGAAGCGATTGTTGATAAAACGATTCCGATTGCCATAGAAAAAGTATACGACGCCTGGTTAAATCCTGAATCATTAAAATCCTGGTTTGGGCCGCCGGGGCATGTCGTTACGAATGCCGAGTTAGATATTCGCATTGGTGGTTTTTATACCATCGCGATGCGTTCCCCTGAAAATCAAACCTATACTTTAACCGGAAAATTTATAGAGATTATTCCCATAAAAAAACTAGTGTATACCTGGCGATGGGATCAATCCGAACTTGGTGATTACGATACCGAGGTCTCAGTAGATTTCATTTCAATTTCAAATAGTACCCGTATCGTCATTCACCATCAAAAATTTAGAACAGCAGAACATTGCGAAGGTCACAAAGTCGGATGGGAAGGCAGTATTGAAAGATTGAAATTTTTGTGAAATAAAAGAAGATAATTCAAAAAGAAATAAAAATAAAATAATTACAAGGAAATAAAATGAAAAATTCACAAACTGAAATTTCAAAAATAGCAAGCAAGATAAACAAAGATCTTTACCCATTTGAATCCAATTATTTTGAAACAGAATTTGGAAAAATCCATTATGTAGACGAAGGTAAGGGTCAACCCATTGTTATGGTTCATGGAAATCCCACGTGGTCTTTTTTGTACCGACATTTTATCAATGGGTTATCAGACAAGTATCGCTGTATCGCCATTGACCATCTTGGTTTTGGATTGTCAGACAAACCAAACGACTTCGATTATTTACCTTCTTCACACGCCGCGAACCTCGAAAAACTAATAACTCATTTAAAACTGAAAAACATTGTGTTTGTGGTTCAAGATTGGGGAGGTCCGATCGGTTTGAGTTATGCTCTGAATTTTCCAAAAAATGTTAATAAACTTGTCATAATGAATACATTTTTGTGGTCGGTTCGAGGCGATAAGCATTATGAGTTTTTTAGTTCTTTTGTGGGCGGCAGCTTCGTTAGATTTTTAATCTTGCGATTTAATTTTTTTGCCAATGTCATTATGAAAGCAGCTTATGGAAATAAAAAATTACTTACAAAAGAAATACACCGGCACTATAAATTTCCCCTTGCTAATTCCGTAGATCGAATGGCATCCGGTGTATTCCCTCGGGAAATTATAGGCTCTTCAGATTGGCTGGCAGCACTTTGGGAAAAACGAGAGAACATAAAAGATAAACCGGCGTTGATACTATGGGGCATGAAAGATATTGCTTTCAGAGAAAAAGAATTAGATACATGGCAGAGTTTGTTCACAAATAGTAAAACGACTCAGTTTCCTGATGCGGGTCATTATTTACAAGAAGAGAGTTATGAGGCTATATTAATTGAAATGGGAAAATTTTTGTAAGAAAAAGATACCGACCCACAAGGACGCCGGGCTTACAAGGGCAGGCTTTCATTATATTCAATAGGTAATAGATCTTTTATCAAACTTGGCACTTTTTCTTTCGTATAACGATATAGAGTTGATGCGAAAAGCACGCAATGATGTCTTCTTATAAAAGAATGCTTACCGTGATTTTTGCATCTGCGATGTTGGACGGAGCCGCAGCTTTTATTTTGTACTCGTTTGCACCGAAGGGCAGGGCGTATCGCCAAAGGTACAAAATACGCAGCAATCACCAGGGGCCGGCTTCAAATTCGTTTGGCAGGTGGGGCAGGTGAAGTTTACCACACAAGCGTTTTCGGGCATAGCTTTTCTAAACTTTGAATTGCAATTTGGACAAGTGATTGTGCTAATCGTTTTTATTATTTTCTCCGGCATTCTTATTACAGTATACCTTGATGCGGAACCAGCGGCAAAAATGATTTTATTATTACGAAGTCGGGGGGTGTCTATCGCCACCCAGCGGGTAGTGTAGGCTCTTTGGTTTTGCCAAAAGCCGGAGCGAGGGGGGCCAGATATGTTGTATGTCCGCGATCGTGGATATGCATTTGGTCGTCCTTTTTCGGCCCCCCTTTTATATTGTGAATGACAATTCTTACAATTAAACTTGACACATCTACGTTTGTTTTTATTGAGTAAGGTATGGCTATTGTAATTTGGGATGGTTCGCTTGCTACGGGGATAAAATTGATAGACTTGCAGCATAAAAGGTTGTTTGAAATTATAAATCAATTGCATGATAAAATGCACGATGCGGCTGATGAGATGTCTTTATTAACCACATTTGACAGTATGAGCCAATATGCCAGAATTCATTTTCAATCAGAAGAAAGTTTACTGGAAAAATATAAGTATCACGATATCGATATACAAAAAGCGGAACACAATGAGTTCTATGGGGAAATTGAAAGTTTAAAAGAAGAGTTTCATAAAAATGGGATATCGAATCTCTTCTCTGAAAGTCTTACCTATCTGTTAAACTGGGTTGTACGACATGTGGAAACGCATGACCTGAAATTTGCTGAATTTATACGGCTAAAAATAGCTGAAGATGAATCAACACAAGGGTAGTCAGCGATAATTGTACTCTTAATCTACTTTGAATTTCATAACGATGGCCGACATATTTTCGGACATAGAGTTTAAGGAATTTGCTAGTTTGGAAATTTCTTCCGCGTCGCTCAGGCTGTTTTTTGTGGAGCTAGATACATTGTTTATGTTTTTCGTTACTTCGCTGGACGCAGTGGAGCTGCCGAATATATTTGTCGCAATTTCTTTTGTGGCAACAGATTGTTCTTCAACGGACGCGGCGATCGTGGTTGATATCTCATCTAGTTTTTCGATAATGCTGTTTACTTCAACGTTATTTTCAACAGAATTTTGCGTACTTACTTGAATCGATTCTATGCCATTTGTAATTTCTTCTGCGGCACTTTCTACCTGTCGGGCCAATTCCTTGACCTCTTCAGCGACGACCGCAAAACCTTTTCCGGCTTCCCCGGCGCTTGCGGCTTCAATGGCAGCGTTCAAAGCCAGCAATTTTGTCTGTGAAGCAATTTTACTTACCAGACTTATGACCTTACCAATTTCCTGGGCTTTTGTACCAAGTGCAACAATCTGATCTTTCGAGCTAGTCGCAATCGTTTGAGCTTTTTTTGACATTCTGGCTGCTTCATTCGACTGGTGTGCAACATCACTTATGGATATTGAAATTTCTTCGACAGAAGATGAAATTACCTGCATGTTCTGATCCATTTGATTTGCAGCAGTGGCAATCGCCAGTGAATTTTCGGAAAGATCTTGAGCTGCAGTAAGTTGTCCGGCGCTTGTTTTCGTAAGTTGATCTGAAGAACCAGCCAGATCCATGCTGTATAATTTTACTTCAGTTATTACTTTTTGTAGATTGTCAAAGTAGTTATTCATTGCCTGCGACAGTATATCAATTTCAGTTATATCACTTTCTTTAAAACGTGCAGTAAGGTTTCCTGTTTCAACGGAATCATTCATTTGTGTATTAAATATTTCGATTTGCGATTTCATGGATCGAGCTATAATAAATATGGCAAGAGACAATAAAAACATCATCAGCAGTAATATCGATGCAACGATAATTATATTGGTATGATTATTATCTAACTGCTTATCAATTGGTAAAATTACTTCAAGAATACCCCGTACATCGTTAAGTTGCCAGTTATTCTTTGGAGTTAGCGGATGGGAATTATGGCATTGAACACAAGCCTGAGCCACCATTCGGTCTGCCACAGCAACTCGAATGACCTTTTTTCCATCGATTTCCCCTTCTTTATAAAACTCTTCTGCTGTTACATTGTTGTCATAAAAGGCAATGGCCTCCTGGGCAAAGGAATCGAGTGTTCTTGATTGGCGATTTGGAAAAGGGTATTTGCTATACAATCTCAATTGAATATTCTCTTTTTCTTTGCTGATCACTTCTGACAAGTCGTGAATCAGGGTTGCAGGAAGAGGAATTGTGTCTTTGTCTGTCTTATGATCAAAGTTAATTTTCAGACTTCCAGAGTTTTTCACTTTTTTGACTACGTACTGGGTATAATATGATCTCAGTTGTTTATATTGGGAAATTGTTTTTTTGGCAGAATCAATATTTAATTCAACGATATTCTTGTTTGAGAGGAAAAATTCAACGGTAATAATTAATACAAAGCTTAGACCCAACACAGGAATGGTCTTTATCATTATTTTTTTTAAAAGACTCTTTTTTCTCATCGTTTACCCCAATTATTTTGAAAAACAAAATACATAATAACAAATAATTAATACCATACTAAAACCCATTATTTACATCGGCTAATTCATCGATAATATAAATAAATTATACGAATAATTCAGCAATCATTTAACAAATCATTGGTATAATTAAAATTTTGGTATATTTCCATTATACGTATGACGATACTTAATATCTAAGGTTGCGAGAGCTTTATATATGGATGAATTATTAAAAACTTTTATATCAGACGCTCAGGATATTTTAATCGATCTGGAAGAAAATATACTGAAACTTGAAAGCGAAATAACCAAAGATAATATCGATACAATTTTTCGCCAGGTTCATACAATTAAAGGCAATTCAAGTTTGTTCGATTTGTCGCAAATGAGTAATCTCACGCACAAATTCGAAACAACTTTCAGCAAGGTAAGAAATGAAACCTTAGATATTGATCAGGGAAAAATTGATGTTTTTCTGAAAATTATAGATGTTCTAAACCAGATGGTGGCTAATATTGAAGAGGCAAATCAATATAAAATAGATGGACTGCTTCAAGATCTCGATAACATGCAAAATCAAAAGAGCGATTCGGACGAGGTAAAACCAAAGCCGAAGAAAAAGCCCAAAAAAGCCAAACCCCGAAAAAAGAAAAGCAGTAAAAAAGATGTAAAAGATGCGGCCCTGTTTCTGGCGAGTTTGAACGAAGAACTCGATTTTCTGGAGGATAAAATAGTATCTTTAGAAAATGAACCTGAGCCAGCAAGTATTTCTGAATTGAAAATTAAGTTCGAATCTTATGTTCTTTCCGCTACTGAATTTGATCAGGATAAACTTGTACAACTGTTTTTGAATTTATTTTTGTTTTTTGATCTGATCGAAAAAGATAAAATTAAAATCGATGTAGATACGATTGATTTGGCGTTATTGTCTTTAGTATATGTTAGAAACGCCACTACGGCAGGTGAAAATGTTTCTAATCTTGAATACAACGAAGTTATAAACAGTTTTAAATCTATGGAACTCTTGAGTGACGCTCTTGTCGAGTATAACAAAAGCATGCCAAAATCTAAAAAAAGTTCCACAAAAAAATCGGAAGATACCCGTAAAAGCGCCGGTCGCGGTAAAAAGAAAACAGAAGAAAAAAAATCGGATGATGTAAAGAAAAAAAATGCCATAAGAATTTTAAAAAGTACCGTTGACGAAGCCAGAAAGCTGAATAAATTTTTGTTTTTATTTAAATATACGAACGTTACGGAATTAAACAAAATAGAAGAGTATTATGGTAAGCAATTAGAATCTACGATTATTGAGATTTTCGATTTCTCAAAGCGTGACGATCGTAAAATATGTTATTTGCTGGTTACATCCTCTGAAGATATTCGCGAAAAAGCCGCCCTGTTTACCATACTTTATGACAGGGTGAAAATAATTCATGAGCCAGATGTTGCTTTGAAAATTGAGGAATCTGTAAAAAGTGTTGAAAAACCGGAACTTCCGGCGCCGCAAACAAAGCCTGAAAGCAAAACAACGCATTTAAAAGTGCCCATTGAACTTATTGACCAGCTGATAAACCTGGCTGGAGAATCGATTGTAGCACGAAATGAGATTATACAAAAAATAAATTCTATAGATTCGCCAACACTGGTCTCGAGTGGAAACAAGATTAGTTCACTTATAACACGCCTGCAAAAAAATATAATGAGAACCAGAATGCAACCGGTCAGCGTTTTATACCAGAGAATACCGCGAATAGTCCGAGACGTATCAAAGGTGTTGAACAAAAAAGTAAATCTTATTATGGACGGTACGGATGTCCATCTCGATAGCACTCTGCTTGACGCGATTAGTGATCCTATTATGCATATCGTTAGAAATGCAATTGATCATGGTCTTGAATCTCAAGATGAAAGAAGGAAATTGAAAAAAACAGAGACTGGTATGCTCAAGATTATTGCTTCTTTGCATGGCGGTAACGTTATTTTGACTATAGTAGATGACGGTAAGGGAGTTGATTTAAAAAAAGTTAAAGAAAAAATTATTGAAAAAGGTCTGGCAAGTAAAGATACCGTTGCCGGTTTACAAGATGATGAAATATTAAATTTTATTTTCGAACCAGGTTTTACCACTACTACAAAAGTTACAACAACTTCGGGAAGAGGGGTTGGGATGGATGTAGTAAGAAGCAGTATAAACAAAGTGGGGGGAACTGTAGATATTAAAACAGTTTTCAATAAGGGAACCACTATAACAATTACACTACCGCAAACATTATCCATTATAACCTGTCAAATTCTCAAAATTGGAAATCGCCGTTTTGCCTTACCGCAACAGAATCTGGTCAGTCTGGTCGATCTCGAAGAGACACGGGTGTCTTATGTGGAAGACCATATTATGTACAAATTCCATAATGAGTTGATTCCAATTTTTGAGTCCGATAAAATACTAGAGCTGAATGATGATGGTTCCGGTAAAGAGAATGAAACAAAAGAAAAATTTATTGCCGTTGTAAAGACCGAACAATATCAGTTTGGTTTAATTTTCGATGACATTTTAAATTCCGAAGAAATTGTAATAAAACCTCTTGGAAAACATTTTCTTGGTTTAAACTGGTTTTCAGGGGCCACCATACTGGGAGACGGTGAAGCAATTTTAATTCTGGATATTCCCGGAATGGCCCGAGAGCTAAATGTAAGACATATTCTAACAAATAAAATTATGCGTGAAACCAAAGAAGAGCCATCGACTGTGAATAATTCACTAAGTGAAGGAAACTATCTTGTTTTTCGCGTTTTTGATCAACAGTTTGCAATTTCTACTAGAGAGAAACCAAAAATAATCAAACTGGCGCCAGATTCACTGGATCATCTGCTTGCATTTTCAGTCATAGAACACCGGGGGACGATTGTTCCTTTGTTCGAATTAAACAAGTATTATGAAATAAACATTATACCTGAGAAGAAACAAAGGTTTGCAGTTATGTTTCATATAAATGACCAAGATATAGGAATCGTTGTAACTGATATTGTAAATGTTATTGATAATATTCCACCATTCGATCAGGTCAATTTCAGTGATGAAACAATTGATGGCGCATCGCTCATTGAAGAGAAACCAACAATGGTGTTAAACAGCAAGAACCTGCTGGAAAAATATTTAAATGAATATGAGATGCAAAATACGGCAGTAACTTGATGAGTGAAAAAAACGAACATAATGACTCCATTGAAAATTCTTTTAAAAAGCATTTTCAGGCCTTGATATTTAAAGATGAAGATAAATATTTCGGAATAGATATTTCTCTTTGCCAGGATGTAAATGAAGAAATAGAAATTAAATCGGTTCCAAAATCAAAAAAGTATATTGCTGGAATTATAAATATTAGAGGAGAAATTATTACGGTTATCGATTTGGCGCGGCTTTTAAAATATAAGAAGAATAATGTAACCAATAGTTCAGCTGTTATACGCATAAAAACGGAAAATAACACAGATGCGATCAGGGCCGATTCCATTAAAGATATCATGAAAATTCCGAATGATTCTTTAGAAGACGCCTCAAGTTATCTTGGAGAAAGGGAAGTTCAGTTTATTGATCATGTTGCTTTGATCGAAAATAATTTGATATTGTTTCCGAATATTCAAAAAATATTTGATAGTCAAGAGGTATCTGATCTTGACTAAACTTGTTTTTTTATAGACCGACAAAATTTGGAACATATTCAGGTAATGGATTGTATTAAATATGACAGAAAAATTTAAAATAATGATCATTGATGATTCTACGATTATCAGGAATTTACTAAGAGATGTTTTAAGCCAAAATTCGGATATGGAAGTTATATCCGTAGCCAGTAATGGATTGCTGGCGTTGCCGCGCATTAAGTTTTACGAACCGGACATTATTATACTCGATTATGAAATGCCGCAAATGAACGGTATTGAGACCTTGAAAGAAATCAAAAAGATGCAATTGAAAACCAAGGTAATTATGTTCAGCGCTTTTACAGCCGAGGGTGCTAAAATTACCATTGAGGCTCTTGAAAATGGTGCTGTTGACTTTTTACAAAAACCGGTGTTTGAAAAAGGAAGCGAACCAAAGCAATATATACAAGAAACATTAGTTCCAAAAATAAAAGCCCTTTTGGGTCATGTCGCAGTTTCAACTCGAACGTCCAGGCCGACTAAGAAAGAGATTCCGGGAAAATACTATGTGCCCTTACCCGGCTCTTTTGATTTTTGCATTATCGGTATTTCAACCGGCGGCCCGATGGCACTTAAAGAAATGTTTGCCAATATTCCCGAGAGTATCAATGGTAGTATTTTTGTTACACAGCATATGCCACCTGCTTTTACGAAGTATCTGGCCCTGAGTTTGAATAAAAATTCAAAACTGACAATTGTTGAGGCAGAAGATGGTATGGAATCCAAACCGGGTTGGGTTTATATTGCGCCGGGAGGGAAGCATATGCTTGCCGAAAAAATTCCGGGAGCGGGGGTCAGAATTAAAATAGATAATTCGCCTCATTATAAAAACTGCAAACCTTCGGTAAATTTGATGTTTAAATCGTTTGTAGACATTCGTCCGGCTAAAACAATTAGTGTAATTATGACGGGTATGGGTGATGATGGCTATGAATCAATGAAAGAACTTGAAAAAGCAGGGTCTTACTTGTTGGCACAAAATGAAGAAAGTTGCCTGATTTTTGGTATGCCCGCAAAGCCCAGCCAGGATAACATTATTCATGAAAGTTATAATCTCGATGGATTAGCTAAAAATATAACGTCCCTTCTTGGAGTCTTGTAAGTGGATTTAATCGAGCTGAAAAAAGCCATAGAAAATAAATTTGGTATATTTTATCATGAAGATAAGAATTATTTGCTAAAATCTCGTGTTAGCGATGTAATGCTTGAATATAATTTGCAAAGCTATGACAAAGTGGCAGAGCAAATGTATCGGCAAAATGACCATGAATTTCTGGACAAGATAGCGAATTGTGTTACAACCCGTGAAACTTTTTTTTTTAGAAATCCCAATGTTTATAATGTCTTTTTTTCTGATGTGTTAACGACATACCCCAAAGATAAACCCATTAAAATATGGTCGGCAGGGTGTTCAACCGGTCAGGAACCCTACAGTATCGCGATGGGTATATCAGAAAAATATCCTCATCAGATTCCCAATATATCTATAATAGGAAGTGATATAAGTCCAGAAGCGATTGCAAAAGCCAAGAAGGGAATATATACAGAATTTGAATTAAGCAGGGGTTTGTCTGAACATCAGATTTCAAGCTTCTTTACAAAATCAGACAGATATTATCAGATATCAGAATCAATTCAAACTATCGTGTCTTTTAAAAAAGAAAATCTGTTGCAGATTAACCCACGTCCATTTTTTGATATTATTTTTTTCCAGAATGTTGCTATATATTTTAAAGGGGATTTTAGAAGAAAGATTATTCAAAATATCTCTAACTATCTGGTACCAGGCGGTGTTTTAATTATAGGTAGCTCTGAAAATCTTTCGGATTACCTGAGCGAAATGAAACTTGTTAAATCTGGAATGATGTTTTTTTACAGGAAGGAAGCATGAAGAAAAAAGTTGGAGTTTTAACAGACAGTGATCCTATTAATATGATTATTACAAGCGGGGTTGATTCTGTAGATTGCGAATCTATTATATTCAATTCCAGCGACAATCGAATTATCGATAAGCTTTCTAATATAGATATTTTATTTATAAAGTCAACTCTGAGCTCCATAAACAGCATTGAACTTTGTACCCAGATTAAAGAAGATTCTTCCTTAAAAAAAATTCAAATCGTAATTATATCTTCGAATGAAAAAGTTGCGGAAGAGAGTACGGATTTTCACGCCAATTATTATCTAAAAATTCCTTTCAAAATTCAAGATGTAAAAGAAGTCCTGAACCAATGTGTTACTTTGGAAAATGTTATTCTTTATGTTGATGATAGTAAAATATTCCATAATTCAGTAGTTCCGGAAATTTTGGAGCAGGGTTATCAGGTTATTACTGCGATGGATGGCCAGCAGGGGTTGGATAAACTTCGCGATAACAGAGTAGATCTGGTAATTACAGATATTGAGATGCCTGTAAAAGACGGCTATGGACTTTGCTATGAAATAAAAAAATCACCGGAGACAAATCATATTCCCGTGATTATGACATCAACTCTTGATAGTGAAGAGTCTATTGAAAAAGGTTTTTCTGTCGGAGCGAATGACTATTTGACAAAACCCTTTAATATTCCCGAGTTGTTGAATCGAATTCAGCAGCATCTGAGTAAGGGTGACACCAGAAGACCAGAACAGATTTTACTGGTTGAGAATGACAACATTGTAAAAGATATTATATTGCAGGCATTAAGTTATAATGGTTTTAAGGCTGATCATGTACGAAATGGACGAATTGCCTTGTCGATGCTGCGCAACAAACGTTATCAATTAATTATAACCGCATATCATTTGCCTTTGTTAGATGGGTACAGTCTGGCCGTCCAGATTCGCCAGAGTGAAAAGTTGAGTAAAATACCAATTATTATGCTTACAACAAATGAAAAGCGTTCCGAACAGGTAAAGTTGCGTTCTGTTGGTATTCAGGCGTTTATAGTGAAACCATTTAATAATGACAGGCTTATTGCCGAGGTGGAAAGAGTTCTGGCGCAGGACCGTCTTAAAAAGCAAAATGAAATGATGCGTCATTATTTGACTCAAGATGCTATTGATGCGGTTTCGAAAGGGGTAGAAACGGATGTTACAGAAACGACCGGCCAAACATCATTTAGAACAATATTATTTACCGATATAGAAAAATTTACTCCGATGTGTGAGAAATTGACCTCTCAAGAGGTGGTTAATTTATTGAATGTATATTTTGATGAGATGGTGGCGGTATTGATTAAATATGACGCTATAATCGATAAATTTATTGGCGACGCCATTATGGCTGTTTTCGGAAAAATTGAAGATGGCGCGCATCGGGCAGTCTGCGCTGGACTTGAAATGATAGAATCTCTCGATAAGGTGCAAAAACAACTAGATATGGATATTCACATGCGGGTGGGTATTAACTCCGGGCATGTTATTTTAGGGGATATTGGAAGCCGATTATATCGTCGTGATTTTACTGTAATTGGCGATAATGTAAACACCGCCCAAAGACTGGAAAGCAATGCCGGCCGAGATGGAGTACTCATCAGCGATTCAACATATCAATTGATTGACAAGATTGTTGAGGCGACGCCAAAAGAACTGGAATTAAAGGGAAAAAAAGAGAAGTTTATAGCATACCAGGTGGCAAAAATTAAGCCATACTCTGGTTGAATGCAGTTATAGATAAATTAATTATTGGATTTTCATTTGATTATTCAATGGAAATAGACGAATATGTATGCAAAGAGAAGACCATGGAAAAGATAGAAGAAACGGTAAACCCTGAATTGATATGAAAACTTTACGAAATTTAAAAATCAGCATTAAATTATATTTGATGATACTTGTTTTATCGATTCCGTTGTTTGTTTTAACTATTAATACGGTTAAAAGCAAGATACACACCAGAGAAGTGGGTCAAACGGAACTACAGGGTTTAGAATATATCAGTGTACTACGAGCTACTTTGCAGTCTATGCAAAGCCATCGAGGTATGTCTATGTCTTTGCTAAGCGGGAATGACGGCATACGCAATAAACTTGATTCTGAAGAAGCGATTTTAAGCGAGAAATTGAATCAACTTAAAGCCCTTGATTCTACAGTTCGGCTAACCATGAAAACGGAAGATAAATGGATTGTATTTTTTTCAGACACCCGTGAACTTATTGTAAATGGATTAAAACTGGAACCTTCGGAAAATTTTAAAAACCACACAGCTCAAATAGATCACATATTAAGTATGTATCATCATATTGCTGAAACTTCCCATCTTATTTTAGATTCGGAAGTGGATACACATTATATCATCAGTGTGCTTGTATCGTACCTACCGCCTGTTACGGAATATCTTGGTCAACTGAGGGGGCTCGGAGCCGGAATACTGGCTGACAAATCAATTAGTAAAGACCAGTTCAATCGTATGAACAAACTTATTATATTGGTCAATGAAGCAACGCAGAAATACAACACCAGTTTACTTGCAGCGATTCGATATAATTCTGGTTTAAAAGAATTAATTGATGCAACGCGAAATGATATTCTCGATGAAACAAGTCTGTATACAACATTGGTTGAAAATAGTATTCTAAATAGTCAAAACTTGAATTATAGTTCCAGTAAATATTTTGAAATTGGTACCTCCCTTATCAATAAAAATTTTGCTTTGTACGATAGACTTACTCCGATTCTCACCGACTTGTTAACGAAAAGAGTGTCTTCTATGTTGACGGAAATTATTGTACTTATTACCATGATTACAATTGCTTTTTTTACAACCATTGTTTTGGGGTACGTTGTTATTCAAAGCATTACCAGGCCATTGCAAAACGCCGTTAAGGCTACTGCGGAAATATCGAATGGTAACCTTGCCATTGAGGTAGATGATTCCGGAGAGGACGAAACCGGGAAGCTTTTAAAATCTGTAAAATTGATGGCTTTGAAACTGGGACAAATGATTAATGATATTATGCAAGGCAATAAGAGTTTAATTCATTCATCAAAAGGATTAACAGAATCGAGTACTGCTTTACTGGATTCAAGTGAAAATGTCGCAACCCAGTCGGGTATAATTGCATCAGCCGGTGCGGGGATGAATCAAAACATGTCTATTGTTTCGAGTTCCATTGAAGAGATGTCCATTTCAGTTTCTGAAGTTTCAAATCGTACAAATGAGGCAGCCGAATTTGCCAACCAGGCTAATATTATGACTCAAGATGCAAACAACCTGATGAGTGAGTTGGGCGAAAGTGCATTTGAAATCGGTAAAGTGGTTTCAAAAATTACAGATATTGCGGAGCAAACGAAATTATTAGCGTTAAACGCAGCTATTGAGGCAGCCAGCGCCGGTGAAGCCGGAAAAGGTTTTTCTGTAGTAGCCCTGGAGGTGAAAGAGTTGGCTTTTCAGACAGGCAATTTTTCTGAATTTATTAGAACTTTAATTTCACAAATTCAGGTTAAATCTAAGGCAAGTGTAGAAGCGATTGAAAAAATATCGGGTACGATGACTGAATTGAGTGAAATTACCACAACTATTGCAGGTGCCGTAGAGCAGCAGGCGATTACAGCGAAAGAGATCTCTGGAAATATTAATGATACAAACCAGGCTGCCAATGAAGTTGTTCATAATATCAATGGCATTGCCACAATTACAAAAGAGAGCGTGCGACATGCCGATAACACTTCTAAGTTTGCGGTCGAGTTGCAAAATCTTTCTGAGAAATTAAATGAGATTGTAAGTCAATTTACAATCAATAATTAAGTGCATTCATGCAAAGGGCAGGGCAATTCGCCGCAGGAACAAAATACGAAAACTACACTTCGTCGTCGAGTATCATGTTGTTGATAATCGTTTCACCTTTTTTCCATGTTTCGTCCCAATCTTTTTCGGGGCTTTCAAACATGATTCTAAATATAGTGCCTGTCTTATCGTTTGCCAGAAAAATAACAAAAGCGCGAATGGGTATTTCGTTTTTATACCCCAGGTATTGAAAACCATACAGCATTAAAGAACCGGCTTTTTGGTCCCATGTTTTTTCAATAACAAGATTTTTGCTCGAATTTTCGCGAACCTTTGCGGCGTATTCTGTTGGTTTCATCTTATAAAGCTCAGGAATATCCGGAGTCATTTTCAAGGAAAATCCTGTTTTGTACACAGGGGCCTTCTTGAATTTTTCTTTAGTTATAAAATACAATATAGAGTTTTTGCTTTTTCCTTTTTTAAAGTGCCAACCATCGGGTTTTAATAAAGCGCCTTGAATTTCAGACGCCGATTCCCAGGTAAAACCTTCGGGAGCATCTGGCAAAGGAACGCTCTCATCTTTTGAAAGTAGAGCGAGAGGGGCGATTAAAAAAGAAAATAAGGTAATGAGTGCAAATGTTTTTTTTGTGATATTCATGAAGATCTCCTGAAGCTGGTTGCTTAAACACAATTTAACAGGGCGGTTGCCTATGACAATCAAATTTTTGCGCCGACAATCGATTTCTGGTTCTATTGTGCAGCTCTGGGACTAAAACTTGACTATACGAGACGTATTTTGCTATATTTGGATAAGGGAGTATAACATGAATAAAAAAATATTTTCAATGGTGTTTTTACAGGCTATTATAGTATCAGCAATAATTTTACCGGCCTTTCTATATGGTTATGCAGAAAAAAAAGAAGACCCGAGAATAATTGAAATTCGAAATGAATATAAAATTATTGAGCAGGGATTAAAAATATACAAAGTTATTGAAAAACAATTCGAGGTGTCAGCGCCTGGCGAGGGGAGCGTCAAGTATTATTATAAGAAAAAGGAACTTGTAAAAATACATTCTCAATTTCATGGCGATGGAATCAGTAATTTTTTAAGTCTCTATTATGTTGACGGGGTTCTCTTTTTTGCTTTTGAAGAGTCGGAAACTTTCCCAATTTGGGAAGGGATGGAAGATTCAACAGGTAAAACAGAGCATAGGCTCTATTTTGAAAATAACAAAATGTTTCGGTGGATAGTAAAGTCGTTTGAAGACAAAATGTTGGCTCATTATCAAAAAGAAGGAACGAAAGAGTTTATAGCTGAACAAAAACGGATGTTAAAAAAGTCCGTGCAATGGCGCGCTTATGAAGCTTCTGAAATAAAAAACTTTGATGAGTTTAGCGATATATAGTAAGAACGTTGACGAGATGTATCATTAACAAAATTTGTACATGTAAAATCAATTACTTAAAAATCA
>JBEQLE010000021.1:0-58092 GCA_040326155.1 Leptospirales bacterium
CAGGTTCTCTTACTTCGATTTTTCCAGCAATGGTCAATATATCGTCGGTGACGGTCAAATCGACATCTTCGGCTTTTGCTCCGGGAATGTGGGCCTCAATGTACACATCGTGTTCACTTTCCAGAATGCGAACAGCGGGAAATGTTCCCTGTCCTCCCAGTATAACCCGGTTAAGCTCATTCTGAAAATCGTGAATATCTTTCATAAATTCTTTTATAAACATGTTAATCTCCTTTTACTTGTCTAAGTGTAGCACTGTACCGACAAGAGTGTTAGCACTCTTTGCTCTTGAGTGCTAACATATAGATATACAAATATTTGGTAGTCGTCCATATTTTTTTTGAAAAAAAGATGAAATTACCTAATAAGAACAAAAAAAGAGAGCTTAGCTAGATTTTTATGGATTATTTAGGATCTGTTTTTCAGTTCAGGTTTTTTGTTTGAGAATCGTGTTTTTCGAGGAGCGTAATCCTGGCAGGGAGTCGCGCACAATTCGGATTCCGCCATGAACCACAAGTGAGGCGATTAAAGCTCCAATAATTAAATCTGGCCATGGGGCTCGGAATCTATAAACCAGATAACCACTTATTATAACCCCTGCATTGGCCAAAAGATCATTTTTGGTGAATATCCAGGATGCTCTCATGTGAACTTCCCCATGTTTATGTTTTGATATTAAAATTACACAAATTGTATTAGCGACCAGAGCAATGGCTCCAACACCGATCATATATAAAGATATCGGAGTACTCCCTGTAAGAGATCTGCGAATAACATCAGCAAATACTCCACCACCTAAAATAAGCTGGAGAATTCCGCTTGTAAATGCGGCACCCGATTTTGTTTTGAGGGAGCGACCTACGGCATATAAACTGACGGCATATACAGCAGCATCGGCAAACATATCGAATGAGTCGGCGATGAGTCCTGTCGATTGGGCTATCCAACCAAAAGTGAATTCTATAAAAAACATCGCTGCATTTATAGCGAGTAAAATTATCAGTACTCTCTTTTCTTGGTTATTTTGAATCTCTATTTCGCAATCGCACCCAGACATATTCCCATATTAGAATAAATAAATGAGACGTCCTTCTTTTTATTAATTCGAATAAGTCGGTATTTCATTATTGTGAAAATAGGTTTGTCAGTGACAGGTATATTACTTAAAGTGGGAAGATGGCGTCATTAGATGAATATTGGAATTCCCTTACCGATAGTTTAAACTGCAATGAATCTAAATCTGCAAAAGAGTTTGAAATAATAAAATATTTATACTCTTTGCCCGATCGACATTATCATAACCTGAGTCATTTGGAATCGCTTTTTCATATATTGGAATCTTTTGAAATGAAATTCCATAATAAAAATGCCGTAGGGTTTGCAATTTTTTACCATGATGCTGTATACGATGTAATGTCTAAAGAGAATGAAAAAAAGAGCGCGGGGCTTGCGGTGAAATTCATTGAACCCCTGGATGTAGAACTCTCGAGGAAGGTTTTATCTTTAATTATGGCTACAAAAACGCACATATCGGCATCAAATGATCAGGACGAGTTATATTTTATTGATGCTGATTTTTCGATTTTAGGTGCCCCCGCTGAAATTTATATTCAGGCTGCGAATAATGTGAGAAAAGAGTATTGGTCGCTGGAAAATGATGATTTCAACGAGGGAAGGGGGAAGTTTTTAAAAGAGACTCTTGCCAGAGACAATATATTTGTCACAAAAGAGTTTCGTGACCTATATGAAAACCAGGCCAGAGAAAATATGGAAAATGAACTAAAGAAGATATAGATGTAGAATTATGTGTCATAATAGTCCTGGTATGAGTTTGGAATAAATACAAAATCTTTTCGTGCAGGATCAGGGTTTGGGAATTTGACAGTCCGTAAGATTTTTTTTCCAAGAATAAAAAAGATTGCTTCAAAAAAAATCCCGGGGTTGTTTTTAGACTTGTTTTCAAGTTCCTCAAGATACCACTCTATTGCCAATCGCACAAGGTGGGTCATCGTACATTGAAAGCGCGCTGCAGTAAGTCGGATATTTAGTTCATCGCTCCCATATAAGCACATTCGATGTCGATGGTGAACTGTTGAGGCCCCAAATTTTTTCCCTTTGGCGATTTTTTTGAGTTTGTTATATTTGTTTTCCAGTATTGGGTTTCCATAGCCTTTAACCAGGTTTTCTGGAGAGGATCGTTTAATTAATCTGAACAGTAAATACCTGAGAATCCACGAGTAACTTTTTTTTCTTTTTTTTGCAACAGAGTTGATTCGGTCCCATGTTTTAGGGCATAACCTGATTTCCAGTATATTTGTGATTGGATCTTTTGCATTTTTTGCAATATATGGATTGACCATCTACACATGTAATAGGCAAAAACTTCATTTTTTTTCACTTATGCAAAGAATTATTGCAATAAATTGTTATGGAATTACCTGTTTATTGAAATTAAATGTAGAGGTTCTACCTGTGATTACTAGAACCTCTACATTATCGTCAGGAAATCAGCTAATCGCTTTTTTATCTTTTTCGCCGGTACGAATTCTGTAAGCCTGTTCTACAGGGTAAACAAAAATCTTACCGTCACCTTCTTCGCCTGTATGGGCAGCATCAGCAATTAATTTTATCGTTTTATCGACGTTTGTTTTCGACAAAACAATATCTACCCGGACTTTTTCAAGCAGTGAAACTTTCCGCTTTGTTCCTCGATAAATTTCAGTATACCCAAGTTGAGTACCGTGCCCTTTTACATGGGAAATACTCACACCAGTGATGCCTGCTTTTATTAATTCATCCAATACCTTCTCTACTCGAGAGGGTTTGATATAGCATTCCAGTTTTTTCATGTTGTAACCTCCTCCGATTATTCAAAAATCGAATATGCACTGGTTTTATACTCTGCCAGGTCAGCTCCAATAATTTCGTCTTTTTTTGCCAAACGAACACCAATTGTTCTTTTGATTGCCATCATTACCAGATATGAGCTAGAAAAGGCAAAAACGGAAACAGCGATCAGTCCTATCGCTTGTACACCTAGAAGTGTAAATTCACCGGTTGTAAATAAACCACCTTTAGAAGCAAAAAGGCCAACGGCCAGGGTTCCAAATGATCCATTTACTCCGTGAACCGCAATCGCACCGACAGGGTCATCAATATGCATTTTATCGAAGGTAACTACAGCGATATCGACAATAACTCCGGCGATTAATCCGGTTAGGACCGCGAAAATCGGGTCCATGACGTTACAGCCAGCAGTAATGGCCACGAGTCCTGCAAGAACCCCATTTATTACCATAGAGGGGTCGATGGCACCATATCGTAATTGAGTATAAACCATGGTTCCGATACCCCCCGCAGCTGAGGCTAAAAAAGTGTTCATTGCGACTTTTCCAATAATGTCCCAATTGCCAACAGCTCCCAGGGTTGAGCCAGGATTAAAACCGAACCACCCGAACCAAAGGATAAACGCCCCTATAGCGGCCAGAGGTAGATTGTGACCGGGAAATGCATTTGCCGATCCATCCGCATTGTATTTGCCGTGTCTTGCTCCAAGTACCATGACAGCAGCAAGAGCAGACCATCCCCCTACAGCGTGAACCGCAGCTGAACCTGCAAAGTCGTTCATTCCAACACCATTAAATCCAACGAATAGCCAACCGTTTGCATTCCAAATCCATCCTGCAGCTATGGGGTAAATGAATGCTACGAATATAAATACGTAGATTATATAGGCCCATATTTTCATTCTTTCTGCAACCCCACCCGATATGATCGAGATGGCAGCAACGGCAAAACCCATTTGTAAAAACCAGAATATAGAATCAGGTATATTGGCATTCGGACTGAGTCCCAGAGTATAACCGATATCCATTCCAAGAAATCCACTGGAAGTTCCGAACATAAGTCCGTATCCGATTAGAAAAAAAGCCAGTCCACCAAAACAGATGTCGACTATTACTTTTACGATAATTGCCATCGCATTTTTGCGGCGTAAAAAGCCCGACTCTAAAAGTGCGAACCCTCCCTCCATTTGAAAAATCATGGCAGCACAAATGGCCACCCAGACTGTATCTATTGCATTTTCCAAAGCAATTTCCTCCTTTTGTAATTTAGCCCTTGTAATATCTTAAATTGAGATAAAAGACAGGCGATGTTTATTATATGGGCGCATTTTAGGCGCTTTGTTGTCGCTCAAGGCGTTCTTCGATTTATTTGTTTTTAATAAAAAACGAAGCTACTTTGTGCATAGAAAATCATCTATACTTGTAGATGGTACATAGTTTGTGCAGTTTTTCCGAAGTCAAGGGGGTTTCTTAAATTCCGACAAAACTATGAGGGAATTTCATTACAATATCCCCCGAGAGTTTTTTCAGAGATCTCCACGGTTTTATTTACAGGAATTACCTAATAGATTGGAAAATCAGCGATATATTATTTTTTTCACTGTAAAGGTTCACAACATCTTTATTATTCCAGAGAAAATATCGGAATATAGAGAACGAAAAATACTTTCAGATATATCAACCTGTTAAAAATTGCAACATGAGCGACGTAGAAAAATATTTATCATCATCTGTGCAACGAATTGATACCAGTGAAATTCGAAAATTATTCGACCTGGCTGAGAAAATTAAAGATCCTGTTAATTTATCAATTGGGCAACCCGATTTTCCTGTACCGCAGGCTGTTAAGGACGCTTTTGCGAAAGCCGTTTATGATGATAAAAATGCATATACCATGACCCAGGGTATATTACCGCTTCGTGAGGCGATATGCGCTAAATGGCAAGAGGAAAATGGTTTTTCTGTCTCGCCTGAAAACACTATTGTTTCGGCGGGCGTAGCTTCGTTGCTCTATCTTTTATACGAAGCTTTGTTGAACCCCGGAGAAGAAATCATTTTGACCGATCCATATTTTGTTATTTATGATACCCTCGCAAAACTTCGAGGTGTAAAAGTAACATTTATTCCTGAAAATTTTACCGAGGATGATCTTAACGTCCTTCGAAAGTCGGGGGTTAATCCTAAAGCAATTATTTTTGCCAACCCCTCAAACCCCACAGGTCTGGTTCTTTCAAAAGAACAACTTCAATTGCTGGCCAACTACGCAGAAGAAAAAGACGCTTTACTTATTTCTGATGAAATTTATGAAGCATTTGATTATGATAAAACATTTACAAGTTGCGCGCCTATTGCGCCTGATCGGACAATTACTCTTGGTGGTTTTTCGAAATCTCATGCGATGACGGGAATGCGTGTTGGATATATGGGAGTTGCGTCAAATCTCAGGCCGATTCTTTCCAAGGTGGCTGCCTTGCAACAGTACTCCATTGTATGTTCGCCACAGCCTGCCCAATGGGCCGCGCTAACTGCGTTGCAAACATCGATAGAAGGGGAAATTTCCATGATGAAAAAACGGCGTAATTTAGTTCAGGATATTCTTGGCGATCGAGTATCGTATGCACACCCGGGAGGCGCCTTTTATGTTTTTCCCGAAATACCCATTGATTGTGTCGAGTTTTCAAAAAGAGCAATTGAGCGTGAGTTACTCGTTGTCCCTGGTTATATATTTAGTAATAAACGAAATACAATACGTATCAGTTATGCACAGCCCGAAGAAAAAATTAAAAAAGGGTTGAAGATCTTTCTGGAAATTGTAGAAGAGTGTAATAGTGAGATTTAATTAAATGTTGAAAAAGACGATTGTAATAATTGTAGCAGTTGTGGTTATTGCTGCTCTTACACCAGTAAATTCGGAAAGTCAATGGAAGACTCTTTTGAACAAAAAGGGTATAGTCGTTTATGGTAAAAAAGTGAAAGATTCGAAATTCTGGGAGGTCGTGGCAATAACTACGATAAAAACCAGTCTTTTTAGTTTAATTCGAATGTGGGAAGATGTTGGGTCTTATCCAGAATGGTTTCACAGTTGCGCCGAAGGCAGACTTGTTAAAAAAGTAGGAAGGTTGGAACGTTATATTTATCTTGTGACAGATTCTCCCTCTCCTTTACAAGATCGAGATAATATATTACATGTTTTGTTTAAACAAAATAAAGAGAGCAGGGTGGTCGAAATTCTATTAAAAGGAATTCCCGACTATCTTCCAGAAAAGAAGAAGTTTGTCCGGGTTCCGCGAACTTACGGCAAAGTTACTTTGAAGCCTCAGGCCGATGGCAATATTAAAGTTATATTTAATCTTTTTCTTGATCCTGGTGGACTTGTGCCTTTCTGGCTTGTAAATTCTTTTTCTGAAGATTTTTATTTTAAAACTTTAAAAAATATGCGTGAAAAAGTAATTCAAGAAAAATATCAAAAGCATGACTATCCATTTTTACTGAATTATCCGGAATGATATTGTGAAAACGACCACTTTTCAAAAATCCCCTTCTCATGAACGCTTTACCATCATTCTTTTCTGGGACCCCCGATCTCCGGTAGTCGATCGAGTTTTGCGCAGAATAAATCATTGGGCTGTTTCTTACCGAGATGTTTGTGAGGCGGTTATTTTTTATTCGGACCCTATAGATCGAAATGACCTTGTTCAAAAATATAACCATGTTCGATGGGTGCGGCTTGAAGATGAGTCAGTTCGAGAGTGGTCAACATTTGCTGCCAGAGCTTTGCCATATTCAAATACTCGTATAACTGTGCATGTTTCGCCCTATGTAATTCCCTTTTTTTTCGATCTTATTGCACTGGCCAATGGTTCCAGGAATGAAAACAACATCGCTGTTTTAGCGCCAAAACGCGCTTTTTATGCGTCATCCAGGTTTAAAAAAAAAGCGAAGTATGTTTTTACACTTCCGAGTAGACTTTTATTTTATATTCGAGCCAACCGCTCCCGGTTTCAGGATTTCGCTGATCGAAATATTCCAGTTGCTCGGCTTGAAATCTTTTCTTACGCAAACGAACAGATGAAAGAATTTTTCGAGAAAAAAGGGACGGCTTTTCTCGTGGAACCGAATTACGGACCAGCTTGCGCACCCCGTGAATTTTTAGAGAAATTTTCAGGATTTTTTTTAAAGGCTGATAAGTCAACGGGCAAAGAAAAATTTTTTTATGGGGTGGGAAAATCTTATTCGTTTTATCCTGTAAAGACCGGATGGTTTGTATCGTACAAGATGATGTTCGATTATATCGATAAGCTGTTCAGGAGGAAAAAAACCGGTCCATGGGGAAATACCTTGCTGTGGGTTTTTCCAGCAATTCACTTATGTCAGTTATTGGTTCTGCCGGTTTTGTTTCTTTACCCTGTCGGCTTAGTCGCACTTTTTGCATTTTATTATGGACTCATTCTGTTATATGCAAAATCGGGCAGGTTCAAAAAAAGAGGGTACCTCTTTTTAATTTTTTCACTATTTACATGGTATTTCGTCTGAGTTTACCAGAGGCTGGAATTTTCGGTTTTAACAGGAGTTTGTGAAAGTACGGGAACAATGCGGTAAGCAAGGTAGGTATTCAAGCTGGCCATATGGGAATATAACACCAGATCGTAACCCGTTTTAGCTGATCGAAAATATAAACTCTGGTTTAATCTGGCTGAAATATCTTTTTCAATATCCCCTTGGGCTTTTTCGAGATTATCGTACAGAATAGGCACAACCAGTTCGTTTTTATACGTAAACTGGTTATCTTTTTCGATCGCAACAATCAGTTTAATGCGATATCCATTTACAGGCGCTTGGTAGTTTTCGCTGACCATCTTATTTCTCCAGCAGTTTGAATTAAAACAAAGCTGTTATATTGATTATCGCGCAGTGAACCTTCAATCTTAAAGGTGAGTTAGAATTTAATTACCAAACCATCGTATGCGGGAGATATATAAGAAGGTAACTCTTTTGCGAGTTGTCGATGGGTTTTTTTATCGGAAAGGTGGGTAAGGTAACCTTGTTCTATATTCCACTTGTTCATTAGCTCTACAGCCTGATCCATTGATATATGGCTTGGATGTTCGTGTGGCAGAGGGCAACCGAGAATAGCTATTTTTACGGTTTTTAATAATTCTTCATAACCAGCTCTAAGCTCTTTAAAATCGGTCAAATAAAGAAAAGTATCATTGAATATGTATCCAACGGATGATATGTTCAATTCGGGAACGTGCAGCGCTTCAATTGGCTGTATTTTGGTTTTGCCTATCCGAAAAGGTTTGTATATCCCATTCTCATCTTTATTTAAAACATCGAACTTTAACTTTGGTTTAATTTTATATTGCGAGTCCGCTTTTATATAATCGTATCGCTGGTAAATGTAATCAAAGGTGGTTTTATCACAGTGAATTGTTAAACCGTCTTCGTGCAGATAGGTCAAGGGGCGCAGGTCATCCAGGCCTCCAATATGGTCATAATGAAAGTGGGTATAAAGAACGGCGTCCAGATGATGGGTGTTGTTTTCGAGCATCTGCGCACGAAAGTCGGGCCCTGTATCGACAATAAAAGTTACATCATCTTCTATGAGTATAGAGGAGCGTAATCTTTTATCACGCGGGTCAGTCGAGTGGTTGACCGGACCGTCTCTGCCCAATACGGGAACTCCCGTTGAGGTGCCGCTTCCTAATATTTTAACCTGCATTGTGTTTATAGGGAATTCCAGGCATTTTTCATATTAATATACAAAATAGACCTCCCGGGTTGCGAGAGGTCTACAATTAATTAACCAGGGGTAAACAGGTGCTTCAGAATATCTTCTTTGGGCACAGCTTGAGATTTCATCTCTTCCTGACGTTGTTTCAACTGGTCGGTCAATGATGGACCGGAATTTTCATCTTTGTACAAGACACCAGTGTGAAGTTTTTCCCCGTAATGGGTGGCAAGTTCGAAAGCCTTCATCTTGTCACTGGGGTCGTGACCCATCTCTTCGAGGTTTTCCATAATTGCTTTTTGCCCTTTGATCATGTCCTTGGCTTCACCATAGGTTACACAGGGTGATTGAATGTTAATAAAAGAAAAACCGGGAAAGCGAATTCCCTCTTCTATAATTTTCGTTAACCCTTTCATGTCAGCGGGAGTTCCCTGGGCTACAAACTTGGCACCGTAACTCAGTGTGTAAAGAAGGGGATTGACCGGTTCTTCCACACTTCCGTAACTGGAAGACACAGTTTTAAGTCCTTTGGGAGAAGTAGGCGACAGTTGCCCTTTGGTAAGACCATAGATGAAGTTATCCATCATTAAGTAGGTCATATCGGGGTTTTTTCGAATCGTATGGGGAACGTGCCCGCCACCGATTGAAAATCCGTCTCCGTCTCCACCGGCTACAACAACCATCAGTTCCGGATTAGCCACTTTCACGCCCAGGGCGATTGGTAGCGCTCGTCCGTGTATAGAGTTAAAGCCATACGAAGTTGCGTAACCTGGAATACGACTGGAACACCCAATGCCTGAAATAAAAGCCAACTCATGCGGAGGGCGTTGAATTTCGGCCAGAGCGCGATATAATGCGGTTAAAACTCCGAAGTCCCCACAACCGGGACACCAGATTGGCTTTAAATCGCTTTTGTAATCTTTTGGTTTGAATTCAGTTAGTTCTTCTGTACTCATATTTAATTCCTTTAGTATCTCAGCTCATCGCTTTGATTTTTTCAAAGATTTCGGTCTCGCCAAATGGGTTAGAACCAGCTTTTGCAAAAGGTTTAACACCGTCGGGGATGTTCGTGTACATACGAATAATGTGGTACAACTGTCCCTGGTAGTTTTGTTCAACCACAAGACCTTTTTTGACCGATTTAAAAAAGTCCTGATACACTTTTTCAGCTACAGGGTATAAAAGTTTTGGAACCAAAAGTTTCACTTTTAATCCCGCTTCTTTAGCCATATCCAGCGCTTCCATAGCTACGCCGGCTACCGTACCCCAGCTGATTACACCAATTTCAGCGTCAGCGTCACCATAGATATCAAAGAAATCTTCTCGTTCTTTCAATGGATCTAGTTTCGCTGATCTTTTCTCCACCATCTTAGCGTGCATCTCACCGCTAGAAGTCGGAGCGCCACTTTCAGAGTGTTCAATACCCCCAGCCAGGTAATTTCCTTTTTCCATACCGGGGTGGGTAATGGGGCTGATGTGGTTATCTGTGAATTTAAAACGGGTGTAATCTTCCAGTTGGGCTTCCGTAGGTTTTAACCTGTCGATAATTTTAAACTTGGAAGTATCAATTTCATCGATGGCTTCTTTACGTTGTGAAAGTTCCTGATCTGAAAGAATAATAACAGGAGTCTGGTACTCTTCAGCAATATTAAAAGCATCCACCGTAATACCGAACATATCAGAAACATCCAGGGGCGCTAAAACAGGCCGAGGAGCGTCTCCATGTGCGGAAAAAGCTGCTTGAAAAAGGTCCGCTTGCTCACTTTTAGTGGGAATACCTGTAGAAGGTCCTCCACGTTGAACATTTACAATGACCAGTGGTAATTCTGCCATGGTAGCCAGTCCGATTACTTCTCCTTTTAAAGAGATTCCAGGACCAGAAGTTGCCGTTAATGACTTTTTACCGGCAAAAGAACCGCCAAGAGTCGCCGCTACACCAGCAATTTCATCTTCGCACTGAATCATAGAACCACCGTATTTCCAGATTTCTCTGTTTAGCAATTGCATAATCTCAGATGAGGGAGTAATGGGATACCCACCGAAAAATTCACATCCAGAAAATATGGCAGCCGCAGCGCAGATGTCATTTCCGTCCGTCAATAACTTCGTGGGAGCTCCTTCCGGAGGTGGGTCCATAACAAGGTGCTCAGCACTGATCGGGTTATCTTTTGCATACTGAATACCAGCTTCGAACGCTTTGATGTTTCCGTTCAGAACTTCTTCACCTTTTTTTGTGAACTTTTTACGAATTCCTTTTAGAATTCCATCTTTTGCAATACCGAACCAGCCTGAAATCAGACCCATTACAATAGTGTTTTTAGCCCGGTTGGTTTTTGCATGCTCAATAGCCATCTCTTCGATGGGAATAGATAATACCTGAGCCGGTTTGGCATTTACTGGAATATCTTCGGGTTTTATTTCCGAATTGCTGTCATAAATGACAATCGTTTTATCGCTGATAGGAAGTTCAGCTCCAAACTTTAGAAAATCGTCCCAATTCAGGGCGACTGCTACATCAAGTCTTTCTCCAATGCTTCGTACCGGTTTACTCGCTACACGAATTTTAATCGACGATTCACCGCCACGAATTTGTGGACCAAAACTTTTCGTTAAAGTGGCATTGTAACCGTCAAGGGCTAGTGCCGTAATCAGGGATTCCCCTGTAGATACGACGCCGTCACCTCCGGCTCCTGCCATTCCAATAATTAAATCGCTACTCATTGTTTAACCTCTGCTTTATTGTTCTCGTTTAACTTCGTTTGCTTTCAAACGTGTTCGTTAAGCGGCAATGAAAATAATACCGAAAGTTTTTCATTTCAATGTTATGCCAATATTAAAAAAAAGGAGGTACGTACAAGTTTTTTTCAGGATATTTAATCACGTAGAAACTATTGTAAAGAGGGAAATCATATATAAAGCAGCACTTGAGCCCTGTTTTTTCATATTTTAGTAGTTTCAAGGGCAATGAAAAATAAAACCCTCTTTACAATATTAAGCGGTGGATAAGAGTGTAATGAATAATATGAAATCTTTTAAATTAAACTTCGCGGCTTTTTTCGTTTTGCTGGTTTTTGTCTTTTCGGGTGTAGTCCATGCTCAACAGAAACAACAAAAACAAAGTAAAGAAGTTCGGGAATTTATAAAGAGAATTGACCGGATGCGAGAGGACCTGGCCGACGCTAAAACTGACGCAGCTAAAGACAAAATTATTAGAAAAGCCCGTAAGAATGTCTTGAGAATGCTCGACATAGAGGAAATTGCTCGATTGTCTTTGGGGAAATATTTTTTTAAGTTTTCACCAGATCAGAAAGAAGATTTTTTCAAATACTTTGAAGAATTAATGGCGCACCAGGTGGTGATGGCTCATGTACCTCCGGATAAAATATCTTCAAAGAATGCCGATATAGAAGTAATCGATGAGAAAAAAAGGCGAGATAAAGTTTTCAAAAAGAATGCCTATGTGGTTCGTACACGTTTTCCTCATAAAGAGGTATTCTATAATATCGATTTTTACCTGCATAAAAAAAAGAGGGAATTTAAATTGTATGACATTCATGTTGACGGGGCGTCTATACTTTTAGATTATAGAAAACAATTTTATTCGATTATTCAAAAGAAAGGCAGCGATTATTTAATTGATCGTATTAAAGACAAAGTTGACACTTTAAACTCAAACAAAACAATACTATAACGCTATTATGCTACATCGATTTTTATATTTTTTAATATTTACGCTTGTGATTGGTTTTGCCCCGAAAATGGGTTTACTGGCTAAAGTCAAAAAACACCACAAGACGGAACTTGGCGAAAGGTCTTATGCAAAAGGTAATTACGATCAGGCTCTAAAATACTTTAAAGAAGCGATTGATAGCGGGGACAGTCGCGGTGAGGCATTTTACTACATTGGCAGTATTCTCGAGTTTCGAAGAAAATATGATGAGGCGTTGGCATACTATGAGGAAGCTAACAAAAGACCTCTGGAAAAAGATTTTAAAAAAGCGGCTCTCTGGAAACTGATATTACTGCACAAGGCTAAGCAAAATTATCCCGAAATGCTGGAGTATATCGACCAAATGGAGGCTCGGGGAATAAATCATAAAAATTTTGAAGGCTTTCGAGAAGAAGCTGAAAAATTTATGACCCCGGAAAAGATAGAAGCGCGAGCGCTAATTAAAGAAGCCAATGAAGAAGTGTTTGTCTGGGAAAAAGAGAATTCTGGTAAATCTTTTTGGAGTAAGACGAACTCGAATGCAGATACGGTTATAGGTAAATATAAAAGAGCTATACAACTAGATTCGGGGCTTTATAAATATAAATGGAAAATTGCCGGTTTTCTGGAAAAAATGGAACGCTGGAGAGAGTGTTACAGAGTTTACAACGATATCTCTAAAACAGACAGTCGACCGATTGTATTTTATAAAATGGGAGTTATGCTAAAAAGACTCAATGAGTATCGGCGCTCCGCAGTAATTTTTGAAAAATCATTATCTAAAGTCAAAGAAGACGATTCTCTTAACTTATATCTTTATTTGAGTTTGTCACAAGTGTATTACCCGCTCGGTGAACATAAAAAAGGGTCCAAAGCGGCGACAAAAGCAAAAAAGTATTCAAAAAAAGTAACAAACGGGACTCTCCCTTTTGCTGATTACATGAGATGCCTACACGAGATGTCTATCTATGAACAAGATACCAACAAAGAGAAGAGCGCTAAATATGTAACGGAAGTTTGTAATTCGGTTGTAAATAATACCCAGACAGGTAAAGTCAGCAAATGGCAAAAAGGTATGTTGCATTATCTGCGCGGGGCTTACACCCTCATCATCACGAAAGAAGGAGAAGCTTCTGCAAATAATATTGATTCGTTTCATGAGTTTCAAATGGCGTTTCTTCCTCCCGACTTACAAAATTTAAAACAAAGTGTATTGGTCAATTTAACCGACACCGATTTTCAATTGGAGGAAACCCCGAAATGGAGTCCGCTTCCGAATTGGCTGGAGGGTAAAGCCGTGGTTGTCTTTTTATACTGGATACAAACTGAAAAATGGGCAGAGGCCTACACGCTCGTAAAACTTTATCCGAAAAGAATCGGTGATGATTATTTATACAGCAGAGCCATGGCCGAGTATAATTTAGAGCTTTATGCCCAGGTGATTGAAACTGCAGGTAGAATAAAGAATAAAGATTTCGAAATTGAGAAGATTTACTTGTTTGCGTTACTGGAATTCCATAGTTTTGAAGATTTTCAAAGAGAATCTTTAGCGTATGCGGCAAAATCATCGGAAAAGGACAAGATGATCTCGGAATGGCTTCATGAAATTAAATCTTTGAGGAAAATTCCTCTGGGAAAACAGAACATGGCATTTATTAAAAAGTTTTTTCAAACATCGGTTAAAAAAGACGACGTAGAAGAAGACGTTGAAGATAAAAAAGATATAATAGATAATAAAGATACAATAGAAGAAGAACCGAAAAAAAAGGAAATTCCAGAGTCAGGCGATGAAGTAAAACCGGTACCTGTTTCAGAGGATCGTTCAACTTCAACACCGGAAGTTACAAATACGAAAGATGACTCGTCTGTTCCCGAAAGTTCCGTTCCGGCTGAATAACTAAATTTGCCTGTGGCTTGAATGTCAGGTCTATCGGTTTTTTACCATATTTACCGTCTTGAACATAAAGTGGAATAACGCAAAGTGGAAGCTGCTTTTGAAGATTTCGGAGCAGGGCGACTCCTGTAGCAACCTTCACCTCAAAATGTGACGTTCCTGATACCCGATCAAGTTGGTGTAAATAATACGGGGTTATGCCGTTTTGTACAAGAGAACAAAATAGGTTTTGTAGTGTCTTCTCGTTGTCGTTTACATTTTTTAACAATACGGACTGATTTTTCAGATACCACCCGGCTTGTTTTACCGCCAAAAATACACGCCGACAGGCATCGGTAATTTCGGAGGGATGATTGATGTGGGTTACGAGAGTAAAACTTACAAGGGGAAATTCTCGGGGAAGTTTTTCCAGAATGTTCAACCAATTGATATTTATTTTGTCGGGGGCCAGGCTCAGCATGCGGGTGTGTATACGTATCTTTTTAACCTGTGGAATTTGACAAAATTGGGAGATTTGCTGGTACAAGGTAATGGGTTTCAAAGTGAGAGGATCGCCCCCTGAAAAAATGACTTCGGCTATTTCAGGTTTTGTTTTTAAGTACTTTATAGCCTTCGCCGGGGCAATTTCGGGGTTCGCATTTATATTCTCGTTGTTGAACGAATCTCTATAAAAAGTTTTTCTTTTACGTGTGCAATATCGGCATAAAACGATACAGGTATCGGTTGCCAGGTATAATAAACGGTCCTTATATTTGTGAATATAGTTTTGTTTGTTTGTGAAGGGCTCTTCAAAAAGGGGATCTACACAAAATCCTGCTTTATGCGAGTTCTCTTTTGTTGATGGTCGAAACTGCCTGTAGAGCGGAAGTGACTCTTTTAAAGGCAGAGAGTCTATATAATTTTTAAAAAATTTGGGTAGGGAGGCTTTCGAGGGACTTTTCTGGGTGTCCATGTGGTTTAAAAAAGGTATATTCCAACCATGTTGGCGATCGAAAAACTTCCCCAGACGCGACTGTCTTGAATATTCTGGCGGTTTTCGTTGATGCAGTAAAATTCTCCCTCGGGTAGTCTAATTGAAATATCTTGCATTCCCGGAAAATATATTTCGAGAGGATTCTTAACGAATTGTTTTCCGAGGTTAAGGTCGATGGAAAGTTTTGAACTGTTTGCCTCAGGCCCGAAAACCTCCATCTTTTTATCTTTCATTTTTATTTTATCACCTGGCAAGGCTACTACTTTGCAGAGGTGAAGAAGGTTGGACTGAGAGTTTTGAACAAGTACAATGTCTCCGGTGCTGAGTTTAGAGACGTTGGGGCGTAGAAAAAAACCATAACTTCTTTCTTTTATTCTATTTTCCATAGAGTCCGTTTTTATTTTTACAGGAAAAACAACAAACATTCGCAGCGGTACAAACAAGATGGATATAATGATCAGGGGGTATAATGCCGGTTTGATGTATTTTTTTAAAGTCTGCGTGGGGGCGTTTTTTTTATAACTTTCGGCCCGGTAAGTGTACTTTGCCATGCATTCATACCTGTAGAGAAAGGCTGCTCGTCAAGGAGTTTGTATATGGATAAAAATTAATATTGTCGCCACCTATTCGCTTTTAAATTATACCGGATATGATTATTCAAATTTTATCTGCTGTCTTTTTATTAGGGGTATGCATTTTCTTTCATGAATTAGGGCACTTTTTAGCGGGGAAGCTCGTAGGCGTTCAGCCGAGAATTTTCTCTATTGGGTATGGAAGGGCTTTATGGTTTAAACGAAAAGGAAAAACGATCTACCAGGTTACCGCTATTCCAATTGGGGGGTATGTACAGTTTTACGGCGACGATATTACGAAAGATCACTCTAAAGCGAAAAAGGGTCACTTCTTTTCGGTTGGACCCTGGAAAAGAATTGTAATCGCTCTCGGTGGACCCGTGTTCTCCGTCCTGTTGGGGCTCGTTGTTATTTTTATTCTTTTTGCTTCGGGTTGGCAGCCTATTACAAACAAAATTAGTGTTTTAAAAGGAATGAACGCCCCTGCGGAAGTTGCGGGTTTACAAGCGGGAGACAGGATTTTATCGGTGAACGGCCATAAAACCGAATCTTTTGAGGAGTTGAATTATTATATTGCGTATGCGGAGAATCCCGAACTTGACTTGGAAGTGGAAAGGGACGGCGTAGTTCAGCAGTTTCATATTAATGCTCAGGCCAATGAAGGAGAACCGCTTTTTATCGGGATACGCCCTGCTGGAAAAGAGTTTATGATGGTTCGCAAGAACGTGACTCTTGGTGGCCATGTTTTTCAAAAAGACGATAAGATTATTTCAGTTGATGGAGTCGAGGTGAGCAATACCGAAGAGTTGCGTACAATTCTGGATGCTAAGACTGGCTCTACCGTTAAGGTTGTACTAAAACGAAGTACGGGAAGTTTACTATCGCCAGGCGAAGAAGAAACGAAACAATATGATGTTCCGGTGAAAGCCGCTGAACCGCTTCTTATCGGGATAAGTCCTGCTGGAAAAGAGTTTATGATGGTTCGCAAGAACGTGACTCTGGGTGGCCAGGTTTTTCAAAAAGACGATAAGATTATTTCAGTTGATGGAGTCGAGGTAAGCAATATCGAAGAGTTGCGTATAATTCTGGATGCTAAGATTGGCTCTATCGTTAAGGTTGTAATAAAACGAAGTACGGGAAGTTTACTATCGCCAGGCGAAGAAGAAACGAAACAATATGATGTTCCGGTGAAAGCCGTTGAATTCGTTGAGTTTACAGAATTTACTGACCTTCAAACAGGAAAGACAGTTCCCGTGGTTTCTCTGGGATCCTGGGAGCAAAATGGCCCATATCAGCATATACGAATTCAAGGGCAAAGTTATAATTCATGGAAGGATTTTAAAGCGGCTTTGAACCGACAAAATAAAGAGGGTTCTACGCTGGAATTTAAAGTTAGAGCTGTACCGGTAAGAGCGAACTTCGCTTTTAAAACCCGGGGTATGCTGGGAATCTCCCTTTCCGGGTTGCTGGAACCTGATCGGGCAAACCTGCCGACCGATTTTGTATCGATTCTGGAGCGGACAGTTGCGTATCCAGTGTTTGTAGTAAAAAGTACTTTGCTGGGAATTTACAGGATTTTTCAGGGTAGAATATCTTTTTCTAAAAATGTTTCCGGCCCGGTAAAAATTATGGCCATTGCGGCTGAATCCGTTAATATGGGTTGGTCAACGTACTGGTTTTTACTTGCCAATATTACCATTGTCCTGGGTGTAATGAATTTATTACCTATACCTGTTTTAGATGGGGGCCATATCATTCTCTACTTGATTGAGGCTGTGTATAAACCCCTTTCCCCAAAGGCGATTGGATTTGTGGTAAGAATGGGTATGGTATTTTTACTCACTCTGGGCGCGTACGTCATCTGGCTAGATTTAAGCGATCTGTTTAAACGATTTTTAGCCGGTTGAGAGCGCGGTGATTTTTTATTGTGGAATTCCGGTAAAAAGTAATAGCGTCGGGGTTTAAGTAGGCCTTTATAATAAAGGCCTACACTAAGGGGCAGACTTGCCCCTTTTTTAATGGTGTGTTTGAATTTGCTTTGAGTAATCTTATTTCGCCATGTGAGCGATCATGTCGACGACTCGGCTGGAGTATCCCCACTCGTTGTCATACCAGGAGATGACTTTGATCATGGTTCCTTCCATTACGGCGGTGCTGAGACCGTCGACAATGGAGGAGAGCGGATTGCCCAGGTAGTCGCGCGAGACCAATGGTTCGTCTGAATAACCCAGGACGCCTTTCAGGGCACCTTCAGAGAGGGATTTAAATAAAGCGTTAACCTCGTCCACTGATGTGGATTTCTCGACTTCTACCGTCAGGTCTATAACCGATACGTCGGGTGTGGGAACCCGAATTGCCATTCCGTCGAGTTTTCCTTTTAGATCTGGTAATACAAGACCTACTGCTTTGGCGGCTCCTGTTGTGGTGGGTATCATGGAGACAGAGGCGGCGCGCGCTCGTCTGAGGTCTGGGTGCGGCAAATCGAGAATTTTTTGGTCGTTAGTATAGCTGTGGATGGTAGTCATTAATCCTTTTTTGATTGTATATGCGTCGTGCAGGGCTTTGGCTACGGGCGCCAGGCAGTTTGTTGTACACGAGGCGTTGGATATGACGTTGTGTTTTGTTTTATCATATTTGTCGTCGTTTACACCGAGGCATACTGTTAAATCTTCGTTTTTTGCAGGAGCTGAGATTAATACTTTTTTTGCTCCCCCATGTTCGATATGGATTTTCGCCTTGTTGGCATCGGTAAATATTCCCGTGGACTCTACGACGATGTCTATTCCCATCTTGCCCCATTCCAGGTCTTCGAGTTTCGGGGTGGCCGTAACGATTAGTTTTTTTCCGTCGACGATGATGTTATCGCCATCTGCCTTAACCGGTTTGTCGAAGGGGCCAAAAATAGAGTCGTATTTTAACAGGTGGGCCAGTGTTTTGCTGTCGGTAAGGTCGTTTACCGCCACAATTTCAATTTCGGGGTGAGACAGTGCTGCTTTATAGACATTGCGACCAATCCGTCCAAATCCGTTAATACCTACTCGAACTTTTTCCATTTAAATGTACCTCTCTTTTATACCGTTTTATACGGTCGTCCCAATAAATAATGATAACTCTTTTCGTAAACGAGTTTTCGTTTTGGAACGGTGCGGTGAACTGGAATTCCATGTTTATATTACCACATTCACGACTTGTGATTTTCCGTAAAAGCATTTTATATGTAATATTGTCAAAATGCGCATAAAGTAAGCAATCCCTCTTTCGTAAATACGGTTAAGATTGGCATATAATTTGCACTAGCTATTGTATGAAAGTATTAACCAAAACAAGTAAACACCAGGCTGATCTAGTATCGGAAAATGATGGTTACCGGCTGGATTTCGAAGCAGATGAAAACCGAATGGGTATATTGTATGCAATTGCAGCGGTAATATATGTTCGGGATTGGACTATTATTGAGGGAAAGGCTTCTATAACGAGTGGTAGAGTGAAGGACTCTTTTTACCTGAAGTCACTTGATGAGGGTCTCTCCGGATTTATAAAGAAATTTTACATTCTGGGTGACTTAAAGGATGTACTGGATGAGGAATACTCCGTCGCCGAATACCTTTCGAGATTTCCCGAAAAACTTGCACAACTCAAAAAAGGCAGGGAGGGTTTTCCCTTGAGATATCAAATTCGGGAAGATCAAGATGGTGAGTTTTTAGTCATCGACATTGTCGCAAGTGATCGACCAGGCTTACTTCTTGATATTGTACGATCTTTTTATTACCTTTATTTTGATATTCATTCTATGGAATCCAGGACTATTGGAACAGAAGCCATAGATACATTTTATGTAAGTCGCAGTAAGGGTGAGCTTGGGGAGTTTGATCGGGACATTATTAGAGAAATTTTGAAAAAAATATGATAAAATAACTCATACTGTGGTATGAAAGACCTTAAAAATCAATGAAAATTGGAATAATATGGCTTATATGTATTGACATCTACTCCAATAAATGTTTTCATGATGGCAATGTTGAGCCATATAACGTATAGTCATAGAATGATCAAAATTGTTACAGGTTTTTTTCTTGCAGCAATTATAAGTGTTGTTTCAGGGGCCCAGAAGAAAACGATCAGTGTGGATGAGTTTTCTAATTTGACGGGTAAAGACGATTTAGGTTATCTTTCAAAGGCCATACCGGAGCAAGTTCGTACGACACTAGGCAAAGTAAAAGGGTTTCGTGTACTTGAAGGAAACTTTGGAGGTGTTTACGTCGTTAAAGGGTCATATACGGGAGGAAAGTCCTCACTTAAGGTTCAGATTCGCATCGTAGATGCTTCTTCTAGCAGTGTTGTAGCTTCGCAGACTGTAAAAGGCGATCTCGATAGTATACTTGAGAAAGTCAATAAAGCCGTCATTGCTCTAGCGAAATCAATTTTAACTGAAGCGGCAGAAGGGACATCACTGACGTTTGACACTCAACCTACGGGTGCGTCCATTTATATTGATGAATCTCTAATTGGAGAATCTCCGATAGCGTCTCACGCGGTTACCCCGGGACGTCACCAGGTGAGAATTGAAAAAGAGGGATATCAGCCATTAAAATTTTTAATAACTATAAAAGAGGGTGAGTCTAAAGAGATTGTTCGCTCTTTGCCACCAAAATCTGCTAATATGCGTGAGAGCATTGGATTCACCCTGCTCTACCTTGTACGCCCTTTTAATGATAATATCTGGGCTGGTGATGGAACAGGGGGAGGTAGCATTCATTACCAGATTCAGGTGAAGTTGTTTCGATTCGGGGTCGACACTACGTTTTTATTCAATCAGTTTGAACCCTACAAATATTCCGTACCTTATTCCACCGCCCGAGATAGCAGGTATTATCATTTTCTACAGACAGGGATATCTATGCATCTTGTTCCGGGGTATGACTGGAATTCCATATCTCCCTATATAGGATTTCGTACGGGTTATTTACACTATTGGGATATGAGAAAAAATTCCGATGGTGCGCAGCTATTACGCAGCACCGGCAGAATGTACATTGGTCCGGTTGTCGGCATTACTCTATTACCTAAATCAAGTGTTAGTTTGTTTATTGAAGGACGGTATGATTTTATCCTGTCTGGCATGCATCGAAGGGAAATTCAGAAAGCAACTTTATTCAGCGGTCCCGAATCGTCAGGAAAAAAGTACTCGGCCAATTTAATAACAATAGGAGGGGGAATCAGTGTTAACTTTTAAGAAAATCATTATTATAATTATGTTATCTTTGTTTTATTGGGGTTGTGATTGGGAAGATGCGATAGAAGTGGAATATTCACTAATTCAACCCAGACCCCCGTTGGTTCCCAACTCCGAAACGATTGACTTGAAACTGCCTCTTCATTTATCCCCCAGAACTCGAGGTACGGCGTTTGATTTTACGTTCAAATCAAGTATGGTTGCACACGCAGCGTTGCTGATTTTTACGGCAGAACCTTCGGCGAACACGAAGGGACTCAGGGATGTAAGTGGTATTTGCCTCGGGGGAGCTACCAGTATGGCACCTGGGCATACCTGGGATGACCTTTCTCTTCATTGGGACAATGTAGGAGCTCAAAGTGCTGTTTATGTTTGTGATGGCTCGAACAGGAGTGAACCTTTAAGCACTTCCACAAAAGTGGCTTTTGATGGAACTTTAGCTGCAGGGACTTATTATTGGGCTGTGTTGGGTTACGATAAATTTTACAGAATAACCCATTCAAGCCCTCTTTATACACTCACGATAAATTAACTCAAAGAGGAAATAATATGAATAATTTGAAACGGTTAACTAAAATTCTCTCTGGTCTTTATTTATTACTCTCGTTGAATTCTTGTTTTCTGGGGGGGGGGGACGAAGGGGTAGATGTAATTTTTTTAAACAATTTCTCTCAACCTCTTGTAGTTGAGATTTGGTCGGGAGATAAGATCAAGTATGTCGAAGGGGAGGTACGAGGTGAAAACCTCAGGAATAACCTCTCTTTGACGACGGTAACCAATGTTGGCGCCGATAATGAAACCTCCGTAACAATTGGTGACGATCAACGTCGGGCCCTTGTTATTATCGGGACAGATGAGGGAGCAAATGGGTACTGGTATTTGGCCGATGAAGTAATTGACAATTTGGACAGTTATTCCGTGACCGTTGAAATTGAGGCTTCAGGGAACATTACCGTTTATTGATAAATACCTTTACGCTTTAATTCACCAGTGAATTTTGGAATATGAAAGCAATTTACCCTGGAAGTTTTGATCCTTTTACAAATGGTCACCTCGATATAGTTAAAAGAGCTCTGAACGTTGTCGACGGTCTTGTCATAGCCATCCTGAAAAATACTAAAAAAAAGGGATTGTTTTCTATTGAGCAACGGGTTGATGTTATTCGTGAAGCCCTGGGTGAATATAATGACCGGGTTGAAGTTGAAAGTTTCGAAGGGTTACTTGTCGATTATTGTCGTCGAAAAGAAGTTCCAGTTGTTATTCGGGGCTTAAGGGCTGTATCCGACTTTGACTATGAAACCGCTATTTATTTAATGAACAAAGAGATGCTCGAAGGTTTCGAAACACTGTTTTTTATGAGCAGTTCTGAGAACTCTTTTATTTCTTCTACCATCATAAAAGAAGTCGCTTCCTTTGGCGGCGACGTTTCCGAGCAAGTCCCCCCATCTGTTCAGAAGTTGCTTTCAGATAAGTTTTCGTCGTGAGTTAGCACCGGTATTTGAGTGACCACCCAAGGGTTGGTAGTTTTAACACGCGGCTGTTTTACGCTTCCCCTTTTATTTTTTACTCCTACCGAAAAATAGATTATTAGAAAAAACCGGGTGGGTAGGATTTCAAATAAGTTAACATTGACGTGCCATGTCTGGAACCAAAACCTCCTTTTACTATGGAAGCTTTACTGAAATCGAGAACACATTGTGGAACGCTTAAATCATCGGATGTGGGAGAAAAACCTGTTGTAGTAACGGGGTGGGTCTACCACTATCGAGACCAAGGTGGGGTAATTTTTGTCGACTTGAGAGACCGCTCGGGGGTAATCCAGATTGTTTTCGATAAAGCCGAAGGTGAAGAGCTTATTGAAAAGGCTGACACACTACGTGCAGAATTTGTTATTCTTGTTGAGGGTAAACTTCGCAAACGAGCGCCGGAGGCGATTAACAAGAAACTTCCGACGGGGGAAGTGGAGTTATTGGCGACAAAACTTGAGATTCTCAGTAAGTCAAAACCTCTACCGATACCAATTGAAGAGCATGAAGATGAAGCTTCCGAAGAGAATCGTTTGAAATACAGATTTCTCGATCTTCGCAGGGGACCGATGCAGGAGACTCTTCAAAAACGTCATCAATTTATTCATAAAATACGAGAATATTTAAACGATAAAACCTTTTGGGAAATTGAAACGCCGATGTTGAATAAATCAACTCCCGAAGGCGCCAGAGATTTTCTTGTGCCATCGCGAATTCATCCCGGACATTTTTACGCTCTTCCGCAATCCCCCCAAATTTTTAAACAGATTTTAATGGTGGGGCAAGTGGAGAGATATTACCAGATCGCAAGGTGCTTTCGAGATGAAGATCTTCGCAGGGACCGCCAACCTGAATTTACCCAGATAGATGTGGAAATGAGTTTTGTCACAAAAGATACGATTATGGAACTCATGGAAGATATGATGAGAGGGGCATTTAAAGAGACCTTCTCTATTGATCTTGGTGAAAATTTTGAACAGATAACATACCATGATTCCATGGAAAAATATGGAACAGATCGTCCCGACATGAGATTTGGGATGGAACTTACGGAACTTGGCGAGTGGGCCGGAACCACCGAGTTTAAAGTTTTTAAAGGGACTGTTGAGAGCGGGGGACGTTTAAAAGCCCTTTGTGTTCCCGGTGGTGCCAAACTTTCTCGTAAAGAAATTGACGATTTAACTAAATGGGTAGTTCAGGATTTTAAGGCAAAGGGTCTAGCCTGGGTAAAAGTTGTAGATGGAAAACTCGAATCCGTAGTAACAAAATTTTTGCCCGAAGCCTCACAAAAAGATCTACTTGAAAAAACAGGGGCAAAAGATGGAGATATTATATTTTTTGCAGCCGATAAAGCCAGTGTAGTTCTTGCAACACTCGGCGCCCTTCGGGTAGAACTCGCCCAGCGCTTGAAAATGATCGAGAGAGAGTGGAAAGCTGTATGGGTAGTTGATTTTCCCCTGTTTGAATATGATGAACAAGATAACAGGTTAAAAAGTCTGCATCATCCTTTTACATCCCCTTTGAGTTCTCAGGTTTCTAAGATGATCGAATTAGGGGAAAAAATCAGCAGTGGTTCGTTGAAAGAAAACCTCAATGATATGCTCTCTTTACAGTCTGATGCGTATGACATGGTCATTAATGGCGTTGAAGTCGGTGGGGGCAGTATTCGTATTCATGATTCAGAACTTCAAAAAGCCTCCTTTAAGCTACTTGGTATTTCTGATGAAGAGGCAAACGAACGATTTGGTTTTTTACTAAATGCTCTTCAATATGGGGCTCCACCGCATGGGGGACTTGCCTTTGGTGTCGATCGTCTGCTAATGCTTGCCCTCGATAAGGAGTCCATACGAGATGTTATTGCTTTCCCGAAAACCCAGAGGGGTCAGTGTATAATGAGTGAAGCTCCCTCAGAAGTCGGTGATATTCAGCTTAGAGAACTTTCTTTACGATCTCTAGTTAAAAAACCCGAAAAATAGTTTAAAGTCAGTTTTCAATTTTTTTACTGCCAGCTTTTTGGGAATTTTCTTCGCGTTCGACGGTGGGGCGGGGAATTACAACATCAGCGGTTTTTTCCGGTTTGTTTTTGGAAGCCGGTTGCCAGGATTGGGGTTTGTTGCCTGTTCTTTTTTTTATAGCCAGCCATGTGACTTCGCTAAGCGCTAGTAAAGAAAAGAACCACACCCATCTGTAAAAGAATATATTCCATCCTACCAGATCTGTTGTGTTTGACTCGGGGTAATAAATGATCTCTTTTAAGTATGCTTCGGCGACCATATAGTACGCAAGAAAAATAAAAATACGGGCTACTACCGAAACTATTTTCATGCAGACTAACTACGATAAGTATCGTTGTAATATCTTAATATATCACTCTCAGTAATAATTCCAATTACCGCATTGTCTTTTACGACCGGCAGAGCCTTGATTTTTTTTGCAAGCATCCTGTCATTTGCGTCTTGAATACTTTCATCCGGTGAGATAACCTGGACTGGATTAGACATGACACCTTCTACCGTAAGGTTCAGTTTTATTGTATCATAATTTTTTTGCATATGCGAAAATAACTTTTGGAAATTAGCGATGTCCGTACTCGAAAGCATCCCGCTGACGATTCCCTTCTCGTCAATCACCGGAAGGTGGGTAAAAGGCTCTTTTTCTAAGAGTTCCCACGCCTTTTCCAGGGATTCGCTTGCCTTAATTACCACAGGGCTTTTGGTCATATACCGTTCTACTGATATTGTTTTCATTTAATCATTTCTGGAACCTCACCACCCGATGTCAATCATTTCCTAAACAAGAAAAAAGATTCAGGTGTTTATTTTCCCTCCCTTTTATCTAAATTCGGGAAAAATACTTTTCGGTGGGTGGACATTTATCAGTTGTACATTATTGGAAATAATTTGATTAAAGGAGTTGAATATGCCAAAAATTAATCGTTATGTCGACATAAGCACTGTTGATCGTGAAGCGAAGAAAGATTACATCGACCGTCATTCCCCGTTTATTCACTGTGAGTCTTCGGCCAAACAAGGTGAGAAGTTTGCAGTTACCATTAAAGTGGGTAATGAGTATGACCATCCGGACGATCCTGATCACTATATACAATATGTTCAACTTTTTAATGGGGAGACCTTGTTGAATGAAGCAAAGTTCCTGGCTGGAACCCTCGGGGGAGCTGGTCAAAAGTCACAGGCAGAGGTGACTTTCCGGATTGTACCTGGTGGATCAAAATTAAACCTTACTGCAACCTCTTATTGCACCAAACACGGAGTTTGGGAATCTGAGCCAACTGAAGTTTCGGTTAGTTAATGATTATGGGCGGCGTTCTGTCGCCCTAATTTTCCTCTTCGTCTATACGGTGTAAAAAATTCATTAAGATGTGTAATTTCCCATGTGATTTATTGGGGGAGATTTTGTCGAAATCGATTGTTTTAGAATAGATAACCCGTAAGTGCTGTTTCATTGTTTGTTTCGTAATTCCCAGCTCATCGATAATATCCTCCCTGGAGAGTCCAGTTAATAAGAATCCAGATATTGTGGCCTCTTGCGGGGTTAATTCGTACTCATGTATTAGAATATCCGTAACATTTGCAGTTTTTTGTTCTTTATTGGGTTTTTTTATGGGAAGTTCTTTTGGTTCTTTTTTGGCAATCTGCATTTTTAGAACCCTGTCAACTGCCACATTGAATCTTTCGTTACTGATCGGTTTAAGTAGATAGTCCACCACTCCAATTTCAAAAGCCTTTAAGGCAAAATCCTTCTTTACCGTGACCAGAATCAGGTTTGGAAGGTAGTTCAGGGAGTTTAGCACCTTAATGCCGTTAATGCCCGGCAGGTTTATATCGAGAAATACTAATCCGTATTTTTTCTTATTCAATAGAGCCAATGCCTCGTTCCCATTTACAGCAACATCCATCAGTTCTAACTCTACCCTTTTTTCAATATAGCCCTTAAGTAGCTCCAGCGACCAATGTTCGTCCTCGACCAATAATACACGTATCTTTTCTCCCATAACGACCAATTACTACATTTTGGTATTGCTTGGAAACAACTTTATTGTTTTTAATATGGAATTCCAGTACCTTACTCATTCAACAACCGGTAAAGACCGATCGAGCAAATCTTCGTCTGCGTGAATAAAATGACCGACACCCCTGAGAATAAGCTCTATGGAACCGTCGGCATTTCGACGCGCACCTACATAATCTACAGAAATTGGCTGTTCTGGAGCAGGACCGGGGGCCGTTCCGCTAAGTTTATACAATGGTTGCATATTAGCAGCAGCGTAGGAGTACAAATAGGCCCAATCGTTGTGGTCTGTCAGTATTGTTGTAGAGCCATCGTAGTTAACGTCGTAAGAAATTGGGGACGAGCTGATCGAACCGTTGCAGCTAAAGTCAACACCAACACCACCATACCCTATGCCAGCCGATTCAATGACCGCGCTTTCGTCAA
This sequence comes from Leptospirales bacterium, assembly GCA_040326155.1. Lineage (GTDB taxonomy): Bacteria > Spirochaetota > Leptospiria > Turneriellales > JAOUFE01 > JBEQLE01. The sequence continues at coordinate 26,940 of JBEQLE010000021.1, forward strand.
TAGGGGCACCCGTACCGTGGGAGTAATCTAGAAAATAAGAGGCGGCTTCATATTTTGTAGTGTCATATGCGGAACAAAAAGTAGAGTAATAAGCGTCACTGTCGGTATCTCCGATTACAACTTTATGATTATAAAGATAGTTCATGGCGCTCAAGTAATTCGGTTTGTAATTCGTTGACTCATTGCCCCCGTGGTGAAGACCCAGATTATGCCCGTATTCATGGAAAATAACATGGGCCTGGTATTGATCCGCCCTGGACATATCATAAAGATCAACGTACATGGAAACCCCGATAATCGAAGTAGAGCCACCTACCTGCGCTATGCCCGCCGCCCCCGGTATAGCATGACCAATTAACATATAATACCAGCTTGTCTTCCTCTTACGATCAGTGTAATTCGATTTGTAATCCCACACATCGGCAACACTACCCGTCCCATCAAAGTCTACATATTCACTAAATGGTACAGCTTCCCCACCGCAAAGATTAACCGGTTCGTCATTATTGTCAGGATTATCATCATAGAACACATAATCGCCAACATCGAAGTGGACGTAGATACCATTTTTCTGATAGATATCCTGCATTTGAGTCAGTTTATCAACATAGGGCGATAGGGCAGTACACTGGCCACACTCACTGTCTTTTTCCATATAATCAATTTCTACGAATACATCGAGTTGACCAAAACGCGCTCCCCAATCATAATATGGTAAAGTGCGATATGTCATTTTCGGGGTTTCTACACAATCGGGTAGCCCATCAAAATCGAGATCTACTCGACAATTTGCCGTAGAAGGTAGAAACGGAGATATGCCTGTCATAAATTGCCAATCAGCAGCGGTATTATTGTCAACATTTAATACTACTCTTTGCAACGATTGTGAGATGTTGCTGGTTACGATTGCGGCTGACGTTGCGTCCCATTGGCCGGGGGTCACCGGGTTCGTTGTCTCCGTTCCCGTTCGAACAAAATCTACCGTAATTCCATTTTTCAATAATTCAACATATCCTGATGTGTTTATATAGGGGTAATACTCGGCAGAATCTTGTAGCCATATAATGTCGTAGTCAAGATCTTTAGCTGCCGGTGTGGTTGTTGAGTTGGGGCGTACAATTAAAAATTGTTTCGAGGGAATTATTTGTGCAGGTAAAGTGAAAGTTCTGTCTGCGCTATAGGTGCCGGTAGTGACCTGGTAGCTGTGTCGATATTTGAGCTTGTATTTAGAAAGGTCAACTTGAGAGCTCGTTCCGTTATAAATTTCAATCCAGTTTCCGTAAGAAGAAATTTCACTGATAATGACACGGCCCGTGTTTGGAAACGGGGAGGCTAAAGAACATACCGGGGGGTAATAAGTCTGGTTCAAAAGGCTTTCCACACTTTCAAAGGTAGTATTCTGGCAAGACATTGTAAAACTCGCCAAAAGTGAGAAAATTAGAGCTATAAATATTTTTTGTATTTTTATATTCAGTATGCCCACAAAGCCCCCAGTCGTATATCGAGTATTTGCCCGTCTATGGTTTCAAAGATATGAAAATAATCAAAGTTCAAAGTTAACAAAATACCGGGTCTGTTTTTAAACGCAGCCCAGCTTAAACCAATGCGTCCCATCGCTGTAAAATCGAACGAAGAGAACGACGCATCTAATTTCCCAGTAATATCCATTCTTACCCATGTTATTCCGGATCCAGCTCCCATATTTATCTGAAAATTTCCCATCTTAGGAAATCTAAACAGGGCGTAGGCAATGGCAGGGTTAGCGGCCGTTTTCAGCTTCACACTGACACCATTGTCCAAGACGGTCGTGGCTGGCATATACAAGTGAGAAACCAATAACCCGGCAGAGATATATGGATTCAAGGCAAATGGATTTCTCGTTATATCGAGCGCAATGGAAAACCCGACAGTACTAAACTGTGACCATGGTCCCATGGCGATCGGCATTCCCAGAGACAAACCCAGTCCATTTCGAACCGGAGTAACAAACGATTGATCAACCGCATTTACCCTGCACGGTATCAACAGGAAGATTATAGCTACACATGTAATGGTGGAATGAAAGAAAAAAGTTTTGTTTCCGGTTTTACGCATAAGTATTATTGCTCTGGTGTGAACGAGTGCCTCAATTATGTAAGTAGTTAAGTATCTGTCAACTAGAATCAGCGCTCTCCGACCCACCCGGAAAAGTAAATTTTTACAACCGCTCCCGGTTTCCCTTTTGCATTAGAAAGACTGGCAGACACATCATGATAGTAATATTGCAATCTTTCACGTATATTGTCGAGAGTTTTCGAGCGAACTGTCTTCGTTTTCATTCCCCCGCCATTGTCTCTAATTATTATATTCGCACCGTCCACATAAGATTTCACCGTTATGTCGAGCTCCAGAGTATACGGAAGTTCAGCATTATGTTTAAATGAATTTTCAATAATTGGCTGAATGGTCAGGGGGGGAATCATAACGGAACTTACCGGCTCATCCCATTTTTGAATAACCTCCAGGTTTTTCCCGAGTCTTGAAAGCATAATGTTTAGAAAGTTGGTAATAAAAACTTTTTCATGATGAATTGTAATAATTCGATGCGAGGCCTCATCGGTCAGAAAATGATACATATCTGCCAGGTCCATTAAAGCGCTACCCGCCCTGCGTGTATCCGATTGCATCATGGAATAAATAGTATTTAAAGAATTAAATAGAAAATGAGGGCTCATTCGGTGTTGCAGGGCCTGCATCCGGGCTAATTGCACTTCTCTGGCGTCTTTTTTTCTTTTGAAAATGATTCTATTCGACGATTTAAATAAGGCGCTGCCATAAAAAGAAAAACTCAACGCGATAATAATTAAAACGATATTTTTGAATTTCCCAATCGGTATTTCTGAATTCCAGACCAGTAAAAGATAGCCCCCGACAGTTACGCTTAGCAGGGTGCTTCCGACAAAAAAAATCAATCCATTTTCCTGTCCATACCGCAAGGCCTTTAAAGCAAAGTAGTAGTACATTAAACCCATTATCGTCCCTGTTATGAACACAACGTAGTATAGAGTTGTATTATGAAAAATAGTGCTGAAGGCAAACAGACTTAACAATATGCTGATGGTCCACTTTTGTATGTGTCTGTATTTATGGATAATATCTCTAAGCTTTAAGACCTGGTTTGAGAATATAAATAAGGATATAAGAAAAGCAAAATAGAAAAAAATAATTTCATCGAGGCCCCATTCTCGTTGGTATTTAGACCCAAAAAAATTTGTTATAAATAGAAGGCATATAAAAAAGAAAGTCATTATGGAATATACAAGCGTAGCCCCGTTTCTTGAAATAACCCATAAAAGTAGGTGATAAATAATTAATCCGGTTAATATACCGAGTAAAATAATGGAGTAATCTAACATATGAAGTTCGGAAACCTTCTTTCCAGTACCTTTTGGGAGCATTGGAAGTAAAGAAAATATAATATAATTCTCTTTTTTATTTATTGCACAAAGTTTTACCCATAGTTTTCCCCTACACCTTGAAAAGCTCTGGAAATATTCTAATTTTTAATATAAAATAGGCTTGCAGATCTGTATGGTTAAATAAGAATGTACGAAAATAGATATGACATAATACTGTGTTTCGTACTTAAATGAATGATGAAGAAAATAAATTGGGACGTTGTTCAAAAAGAAAACGGGGAGCAGAAGCTCCCCGAATGTCGTTGTAACCCATGCCAGCTAATGCCGAGTCATTGACACCAAAGTAACATAAAGAAAGTGGGTTGTCAAGATACCTGGGTACTATAGAGTATAAAAGTGAACAAAATACGAAATAATATGAAAAACTGACCTTAATAATGAAAAGTTATTTTAAATATCTTCCGTTTAAGCATATTCTGTATCGAATCTGGGCATTTCTGATTATTGTTCCACTTTTTTCTCTTCCACTTTTTATGCCACAATATTTAGAGAAAGATGTAGTAAAAATGGATATTGCCACCATGGCCGGTCGGTGGGTGTATGAGAATTCCGGATGCCATTATTGCCATACTCGAAATATCAATTATTCTGCATGGTCGCTCGCTCGAATGCGTACCGGAGCGCCGAATTTTCCCATTGTACCCAAATACAAGTATCCTGACACGGAGTTTTCTCACCTGAGTGGCAATCGAAGGGTTGGACCAGATTTAATAAGTTTTTCTGGCCGGGTAAACCGCCATTATATCGAAGCTAAACTACGTGAGCCTCAAAAAGTCTGGCGCTATACCATAATGCCCTCTTATGATCACCTTTTTCAAACTAACGCACTCAGTAATAGAGAATTAATTACCTGGCTTTATTGGAAATTACCTGCTACTGAAAATGAACAAATATTATTACAGCAAATAAAATATTCTATGCAAAACAGATCAATGGGTGAGCTTTTAATTGAATATCTACAAAAGGGATCTTAATGATCTATAAAAAGTTAGTTTTGTGTCTGTTTTTATTTCCCTTTTTCGTTATTGCTTGCGGTGATGAACGTCCTGTTATATTTTTAGAGTCAATCGATATCGAGAATTTTTCGGGGTATGGAGTTAATTTCTCAGAAGGGGATGATCGCAAAATTGAAAAAATTGCATTAAAATATCATTACAATTGTTCTACTTGCCATAAAAGTTCCATAGCAATTGGTCCTGACTTGAAAGACGACAAGTGGACCCATGGAAAAACTCCATTGCAGATTTTTCGAGTTATTTATCAGGGTGTAAATGAAAATGTTACTCGTGAAAGGCCACCCAAAGGTCCAATGCCCGCTTTTGGCGGAAGAATGTCTTCGCACCATATCTGGGATATCGCCGTATGGCTCTCGGGTGAATATAAAACTACTGAAGAATAAGGTATTGTATAAACATCAATACAATATAGAAATTTTGAAATAAGGTTTCCACGTCATCGTTGTATGTTCTCCGATTTTGCTTTGCCATGTCGTATATGAAAATTCAACACCCAGCCCGAGAAAGATTGTATCGGGTATGGGTTTTCGCATCGTACCGAGAGGGTCGAATAATACCTCAAGTCCGGTTCGAATATGAAAAAACGAATCCAGTCTTTTCATATAGAGTACAATCGGTATTTCAACCGGAACATTGATTCTAAAATGGTTTCCAAGAAAGAGATCGACCGAGATTACCGGGCTAAGATGTATTAAAAAAGAGGGTTTACTGAAATTACCAAATATAAAACCATAATGTCCGACTCGTATCCCGGCATTAAAAAGCAGGTTGTTTGCTCGCGCGACCAGGTATTGCACTTCGATAAAACCAAAACTGTATTTATGAGACAAATCGTTATCCAGAAAGCTGGAATCTTGTTTATAATAACTCGTCATGTGAAATGCTTCGGGAAAAAACTGAATAAAGGTACGCAGGTCATAATCTATAGAGGCTCCTTCGAGAGTAAAAGGCATGGACCACACCCCGGAAGTTTGCAAGGGAACAGGGGAGGTTTGAAAAGAGCGTTCTACTCGAGTGCTAAGTGCTAGATATCCGTCTGCTTCATTGAGAGAATAAACAGCAGGGGTTAAATAGAAAAATACAAATGTTAAAAGAAGGAATTTTTTCATGGTTTATACTCTTCTTCAGATTTTCCCGCTTCATCTAATACCATTTCAGGAATTTCCACAAATTCAACCGGTTGCATCAATTCGGGTGAAACCGAAGAAGACAATGCTTCTTTTATTTCTGCCGCAGGCTGTTTTTTTATTGCCGGTTTCGCTTCGACTACTTTTTTTACTTCCTTTTTTTTAGGAGGTGAAACCACAGTTTTTTTGGAGACAGGTTTTGACTTTACTCGCCTCGGTTTTTTTTTAGACTCTTCTTTCACTTCATAAAGTTCAGTGACGTCAAATTTTGTATGAAAATCAGTATTTTTCCACATGTTTAAGAATGGGACTCCGATTGTTTTTCTATTGGCAAGCAATTTTTATATTTATCGGTAAATCTTTTTTTAGTATCCATAGGCCTGTCCTGTATTTTCCCCGTTTTAGAATGCGAACTTTACCGCGATTGTTGGCGATATTACCCTGGAATTCCATATATACACTACGGTGCAAACTTCCGAGGGTACCCGTACATCTTTTGTTTGATATCATTTTCGGCTCAATACGAATTTGTATCAGTTTTTTTTGTTGTGGAATTTCCAGAAAAAGATCTATATGATTACGAGTGTCTTTTTGTCCAAAGTAGTGGTAACTGAGCGTGTATCGGCTGCTTATATTCACCGTTTGACCGATAATAGAGATAAGTTATGAAACTTTTGAACGCCAAGATCAATAATTTTTTGAATGAGACTGGGGCCGTCCAACCCGTTTTCAAGCCAGAGCATAGGGAACATGCTGACCGGAGTAAAACCGGGCAGGGTGTTAATCTCGTTTAACAATATTTTGCCATTTGCTTTATCCATAAAAAAGTCGATTCGGGCAAACCCGTCTCCAGATGTGGCGGCAAAAGCTTTTAAGGCCATAGATTGAATTTGCTGCTTCTCTTTTTCCGTTATTTGAGCCGGAATAGTCAAAGATGCTCCGTCTTTGTCGAGGTATTTTGCTTCGTAAGAGTAAAAATTATGGTTCGGTTCAATTTCACCGATTTGCGAAACCTGGTAATCGGGATAATTTCCTAGAATAGAAATTTCGAGTTCTCGTACATTCTTCCCTTCTTCACACAATAAAAAATCATCGTATTGCAGCGCTTCTTCTATGGCTTTACTGATTTCATTTTCATGCGCTACTTTATGAACGCCCACGGAACTACCCATTCGACAGGGTTTAATAAACACCGGATAAGCAAAATTACTCGAAATTTTATCTTCAACTGCATTTGAATCGTTCTCCCATTCGCTTCTACTTATTCGAGTATATTGAACCTGGGGCAGGTCGTGCTGATTAAACATTTGACGAGCAAAATATTTATCCATGCATAAAGAGGAACAAAGAACACCGGCTCCGGCATAGGGAATACGGAAAAAATCGAGAAGACCTTGTAAAGTACCGTCTTCGCCCCCGGTACCATGGATAATCGGGAAAACAAAGTCAAAAGTGACGGACTCATTTTCATTGACAAGTTCCGGTGGATCGCCGGGAACTAATCTGACCGGTCTTTTTATATTTTTTTCAGGATTGGTATGAACACGTTCTTGAAGATGCCATTCGCCATGTCTGTCGATATATACGGGAATGACTTTATAGCCAGCTGTGAGAATGTTTTTTTCGATGAACTGGGCCGAAATGCACGAAACATCATGTTCGCCGGAACGACCACCATATAAAAGTGCAACACTGTTTACCACGGTAGGGTCTCAGTTATATTATACCTGTGTCATCTTCGTAGATAGTAAAGAATTGATCTAGAGTTGCCAGTTTTAAGACATTCAATACATCTTCTTTAATTTTCATTAAAGCGAACTTTCCACCTCTGGCTTTAATCTTTTTTTGTCCAGCAACAAGCGCGCCAATACCGGATGAATCCAGGTAGTTTGTTTCGCTCATATCTATGACTAAAGATTCAATACCATCTTTTTCTACAATTTCAAAGATGGCCTGTTTTAGTTCACTCACATTATATAGATCGACATCACCGATAATTTCAATAATTTGGTGGATACCACGTTCTCTGGTTTTAATTTCCATGTTTCAGCTCTTTATTCACCTTTAGTCTAAATAATATCCTGCTGCTATATTCAACTGAAGATATGCAACACGCTTTATTCGATTTGAACCACCGTATAAGTATATTTCACGACGTCAAGGAAATAGGCTATTTAACAATATTAATATACCGGATATATTGAGAATGTGTCATTAAAGAAAATAAATTCATGCCTATGGACCTATATGTTCACATATCGTTGACGCTTTATTTCTAACCGGTATTCTGGATACGTGAAAGAGGTTAAATATATTTTCGTTACTGGCGGAGTGGCGAGCGCTTTGGGTAAAGGGGTGAGCATTGCTTCGATAGGTGCTTTGTTAGAAGCAAGAGGTTATAACGTGACCATACAAAAGCTCGATCCTTATTTGAATATTGACCCGGGAACAATGAGTCCCTATCAGCATGGTGAAGTTTACGTTACGAAAGATGGCGCTGAAACCGATTTAGACCTTGGTTATTACGAAAGGTACACTTCTGCTGAGCTTGATCGTAAAAATTCGGTGTCAACCGGTCAAATTTACAACACAGTTATCCAGCGGGAACGTCGTGGAGAATACCTGGGCAGGACCGTTCAGGTCATTCCCCACATAACGAATGAAATAAAAAATAGAATACTGCAACTTGTAAAAGGTAACTCTGAACTGGATTTTGTACTTGTTGAGATTGGCGGTACAGTAGGCGATATTGAGTCCGTTCCTTTTCTGGAGGCGATTCGGCAATTTCGTTTAGATCAGGGGTATGAAAGAACAATGTATGTTCATTTGACCCTTGTTCCTACCATTTCGACTGCGGGTGAGGTTAAAACGAAACCAACCCAGCACTCTGTAAAAGAGTTATTGAAACAAGGAATTCAGCCGGACATTTTAATTTGCCGTGCAACCTACGCCCTCGATGAAGATGTAAAATCGAAAATTTCTCTATTTTGTAATGTTAAGATGGAACGTGTTATATCGGCGCCGGATATTGAAAAAACTATATACGAAATTCCAATCATATACCACAAAGAACACCTTGATGACGAAATTATAAAATACTTTCACTTGCAAGACGAATCTCCAATTTTTGAAGGGATGGTAAACCCTATGCTTGAAAAATGGGAGAGGGTCATCGATGTGTTTCGAAATCCCGAAGAAGAGGTCACTATTGCCATGGTGGGTAAATACGTTTCGCTATCAGATGCGTATCGTAGTTTAAATGAAGCTCTCTGGCATGGCGGCATATCACAAAAAGTTTGTATAAAATTGAAATATATCGATTCAGAAGAGTTGACAACGGAAAATGTGAATGAAAAACTTCAGGGGGCAAGAGGAATAGTTGTGCCAGGAGGTTTTGGAGAACGGGGAATCGAAGGAAAACTGATTGCCGTTCATTATGCCAGGACCAAAAAAATACCATATTTTGGAATTTGCCTGGGTATGCAATGTGCGGTTATCGAGTATGCTCGTAATGTAATGGGCTTTGCAGATGCAAACTCGACAGAGTTTAACGCTAAAACAGAATGTCCAGTAATCAGTATTATGGAAGATCAAATTGGCATTGCAGATAAAGGTGGAACAATGCGGTTGGGACACTACCCGGCTAAGTTGAAATCGGGAACCTTACTTGTCAAAATATACCAAAAGAATGAAATTTTAGAGCGACATCGACATCGTTTTGAATTTAACAATAAATATATCGAAGATTTTTCAAAAAGTTCTATGATTATTAACGCTACTTCTCCTGATGGAAAGCTGGTTGAAGCTGTCGAATTACCGCAATCGGAACACCCATGGTTCGTTGCAACTCAGTTTCACCCTGAATTTCAATCGAAGCCACTCGAACCTCACCCGTTATTTCAGGGTTTTATTGAAGCTGCTCGAAAAGTGAAACAATAGTAGAGGTTTTCTGAAAAATAGATTACATTTAGCGGGTAAGATTCGTCTTAAATAAGTAGTTCTAAATTTTGTTGTTTTTGCCTCAATATTGTTAAATTGACAAAGTTTATGTAAAATAAGAAAGAAAAGTTGCTTGTTTTATCGAGTTTAGAAAAAAAATTGTCGAAAATTGAATATTGGCAATGACATGTGAATAATAATGTATATTGAAGCATATCATATAAATAAAAAGTAAAGAGGAATCTATGAGTAAGACAATAATGATTATCGACGATTCGGCCTCCATACGGCAGGTTGTAGGGCTGACATTACGAGATGCTGGCTATGAGGTGATTGAAGCGGTCGATGGGCAAGACGCCCTGGAGAAACTTACCGGTAATAAGGTGAACCTGATTATTTGCGATGTAAATATGCCCAATATGGATGGCATAACATTCGTAAAAGAATTAAAAGGAGAACCTCAATATTCAAGTTACAAATTTACTCCAATTATTATGCTGACTACCGAATCAGAGGAGTCAAAAAAGTTGGAAGGGCAGGCTGCCGGAGCAAAAGCCTGGATAGTAAAGCCCTTTCTTCCAGAAAAATTATTAGTGGCAGTGCAAAAACTGAGTCTGCCATAAAGGAAATATTATGGATGTACAAATCCAGGAAAAAGGCGAACACTCGATTGTAAAGCTGGAAGGGGAACTGACAATATATTTTGCCTCTCAGGTTCTTGATGCTATATACGATCTGCTGAATAAAACGGATAAAATTGCCGTAGACCTTTCGGGTATTATTGAGGCGGATACATCGGGTATTCAAGCTTTAATCGTAATAAAACGAGAAGCCTTTCGAAGAAAGAAAACCATAAAATATGTAAACCATAGCGAAATAATCGTACGTCTCATAGATCTGTTGGGTCTTGTCGGACTTTTCGGTGATAAAATAAAAATTCCGGCAGAAAACCGGGATAATTATGCATTTCATTATGGAGTTAAAAAACAGAATTTCAACTTCAGTGGTTAGAGTCGAATGAACAAGGTGGGGGTAAAATGAATCTTGATTCCGTAAAGCAAACTTTCGTAATTGAAAGTACCGAACTATTAGACGACATGGAGTCGGCATTACTTCAATTGGAAAAAGAACCGGAAAACAGTGACGCCGTAAATGCCGTATTTAGAGCAGCGCACACGATTAAAGGCTCTTCTGGAATGTTTGGATATACGAGAGTCGTTGAATTTACCCATGTTCTCGAAAGTTTTCTTGAAGAATTGCGCCAGGAAAAGTTTTCTGTCAATTCGGAAATGATTGCAATTTTACTTTCTAGTGGCGATCACATAAAATATTTAATAAATTTGTATATAGATAGTGAAAAACCGGAGCTTACAAAAGAAGTCATTGATATTGGAGAAAATTTATTATCTCGTTTAACGGCGCAAGCTCCATCAGAAGAACAATCTTCGGGAGGAGAAATGGAACCAACAGTAGAGACTGTAGAAGAAGTAAACCTCTCTGGCATTCATGTAAAAAATCCGAACTGGCATATCTCATTAAGGTTTATACAAGAAATTTTACGACACGGACTCGACCCCATTTCATTTATAAATTATTTAACCAGCCTGGGTGTGCTTGAAAATGTTTATACTGTAACTGATCAGGTACCTGATTCTGATAATGTCGACCCCGAAGCATGTTATCTTGGCTTTGAGATATCGCTGAAATCGGACAGTTCTCGTGAAGAAATTGAAAGTGTATTTGAATTTTTAAATGAAGACGCCAAAATCGAAATTTTGGAACCAGAGGCGGACATAGCCAGTTATCATGATTTAATGTCTAAAGTACCGGAAGGCGTTGAACGAATGAGTGAAATTTTAGTCGAAATGGGTGTATTGACAACGGAAGAGGTTGAAGATAACAAAGACAAACAAGCTATAGAAAGTACAGGTGATACTATGAACGTTATAGAACCAGTCGAAGAGCAAAAGGATGCCGAAATAATGGAAGAAATTGCGCCAGTAGATACGATTACAGAACCCGCAGTGGATGTGATACCCGGTAAACCGGATAAAGTTCCAGAGACGACAAGTAACACGGTTAGCGAAACTACGGCAAAGTTTATTCGAATTGAAGCCGGAAAACTTGACGACTTAATTAATCTGGTCGGTGAGTTGGTTATAAATGTAGCCAATATTCGCCAGCTTTCAGAAGATACATCCAATAAAGCCATGGTCGAAGCTTCTTTAACGATGGGGCGTCTGGTAGAAGAGGTGCGCGATTCAGCTATGAATATACGGATGGTGCAAATTGGAGATACTTTCCGACGATTTGAACGAGTTGTACGTGATCTAAGTAAAAAAATGGGAAAAGAGGTGAATTTCAAAGTCTCCGGTGGGGATACCGAATTGGATAAAACCGTTGTTGAAAAAATTACCGACCCTTTAATGCACCTGGTACGAAATGCTGTTGATCATGGTATTTCAACGCCTGAAAAAAGAAAAGCAGCCGGGAAAAGCCCGATTGGGCAACTTCAAGTGAATGCTTTTCATGATACCGGCAATATTGTTATTGAAATAATTGATGATGGCGAAGGGTTAGACCGAACCGCAATATTAAATAAAGCTATTGAAAAAGGTGTGGTTCCTGCCGGCACTGAATTGTCTGATCATGAAATTAACCAGCTTATTTTTGAACCGGGTCTTTCAACGGCAGCGGCGGTTACAGATGTATCCGGACGTGGCGTCGGAATGGACGTGGTTAAAAAGAATATTGAATCCCTGAGGGGAGTTGTCGAAGTAGAGAGCGTAACAGGTAAAGGAACTACAATTCAAATTCACTTACCGCTAACTCTGGCAATTATCGATGGTTTTCTGGTTGAAATTGGAAAATCTTCGTTTGTAATACCGCTTGATATGGTTCTAGAATGTATTACAATGAGTGATGAAGATGAACTCGAAGCAGAAGGAGGTCACTTTGTGAACCTGCGAGGTGAAGTTTTACCCTATCTGCGTATGAAAGAGTTTTTTCAAGAAGCCGATCGGGACGAAAGCCAGCAAAATATTATTGTAGTTAAATATGGCCAACAAAAGGCCGGACTCGTAGTAGATAAACTACTGGGTGAATTTCAAACAGTTATTAAACCATTGGGTAGAATGTTTAACCATGTACAAGGCATAAGTGGAGCGACAATTTTAGGAGATGGATCTGTAGCAATGATTCTTGATATTCCGAGGTTGATTCGGTTTGCACAGGAACTTGAGTCGAGTCATATTGTGAATGGTTCGAATGTTTAATGGTTAAGTAACTAAAAGGAGATATATATGTTACAGGCAATAAAAAATATGCGCGTAGGAGCGCGGTTGTTTTTACTTACGGGACTGTTACTTGCCGTTATTGTATTGGTAGGTTTTTTAGGCATCAATGCTATGAACGCTGCTGAGAAAGGTTTAGAAGATGTGTATAATTACAGGGTCGAACCGGTTGAAGATTTAAAACGCATTGGCGATGCTTACGCTGTGAATGTTGTGGATACCGGTCACAAATTTCGCGCCGGGTCAATTACTGCTAAGAAGGCGATTGCTAATATACAAGAGTCTGAAAATACGATAAAAGAGTTATGGCAAGAATATAGCGAAGATATGGAAAAAGCCAAAAAAGACGGTGTATTAACTCAAGCAGAAGAAAAAATTATCGATGAAATCAATGGCCTGTTTACCAGCGGTGATCAGTTGACACATCGTTTAGAAATGGCGATTGAAAAAAACAATAGAGTTGAATTAGTTAATATACTCGAAAAGGAACTCTACCCGATTATTGACCCTATATCTGATAAAGTAGGGGAGCTGATTACAAAAAGTCTTTATGAAGCTGAACAGATAACCAAATTGACGGAAGATATTGTCCAGCAAAGGCAATATTATATGTATGGATCGGGTATTGGGGCTATGCTGCTTGCCATACTTTTAAGTCTGTTTATTATTCGTTCTATAACAAACCCATTGAGTCTTATTTTAAGTTATTTTAATGAGATTGCAAATGGTAATTTGAAAAATGAAATTCATGTAACCAGCAAAGATGAAACCGGTGATGTAATGCAGGCTTTAAAAGAGATGCAGGATAAACTTTCCAGCATAATCTCGGACGTCTTAAACAATGCAGAGAATATGGCATCTGCCGCAGACCAACTATCCAGCACTGCTCAAACTATGAGCCAGGGGGCCAACGAACAGGCCGCCAGTGTGGAAGAGACCAGCGCATCTTTAGAAGAAATGTCGGCCAGCATTAATCAGAATGCAGAAAATGCAAAGGTTACAAATGGTATTGCTACAAAAACCGCTGATGAAACAGAAGAGGGCGGTAAAGCTGTTGGTGAAACTCTTGTTGCAATGAAACAAATTTCCGAAAAAATCAGTATGATTGAAGATATTGCGTACAATACTAACTTGCTTGCTTTAAATGCTGCCATTGAGGCGGCGCGCGCTGGCGAACACGGAAAAGGGTTTGCCGTTGTTGCTTCTGAAGTAAGAAAACTGGCAGAACGAAGCCAGGTGGCCGCACAGGAAATTAGTAAGGTTGCCCAGGACAGTGTTAACGTTGCTCAAAAAGCAGGTACTCTTTTAGATGAAATTGTACCAAGTATTAAAAAGACAGCTGATCTGGTTGAGGAAATTTCAGCCGCGTCCGATCAACAAAGTACCGGAGTCGCTCAAATTAATATGTCGATGGGGCAGTTAGATAAAGTAACAGCTCAAAATGCATCGGGAGCAGAAGAACTTGCCGCGACAGCCGAAGAGGTGAATGGTCAGGCGGGTGCATTAAAAGAAGTAATGGCCTTTTTTCAACTTGATGATTCTGACAGACGTAACAGTACAACAGATAATATAATTACCCCGAATGCGCCTGTTGTAAATGAAGTGGTTCAACAGAAAACTCAGCAAACGCAACCTGTGGTTCAGAAAGAACCGGTTAAAGAGCATAAACCGGCTCCTGTTCAACAACCTGTGGGAATATCTGAGGCACCTGCAAAAGATTCGGCAGAGCAACAAAACTCCGAATTACCGCAGACGCCGGTAGTAAATGCTGGAGTACAATCAGGGGTGAAGAAAACGGGGATGGGAAAACCCACACCGATTATCGCTAGCAAAGATTTTGAGAAATTTTAATCAGGAAGTGCAACATGGATAACATTGGAACGACTGAAAGTTTAAACGAAAAAATAAGGACCGGTGATGAAGAGCAGTACCTGACTTTTCAGCTCGGAACCGAAGAGTTAGGGGTAAGTATTTTATCGGTGAAGGAAATTATCAGCTTCATTAATATTACGAGGGTTCCTATGGTACCAGGGTACATACTTGGGGTTATAAATGTTCGCGGAAACGTTGTTCCTGTCATTGACCTTGGCCCGAGGTTTGGAAAAAAGAAATCTCCAATTACCGGTTTAACATGTATTATTATCGTTGAGATAGACGATTCGGAAAGTAAACACGACATTGGCATTGTAGTCGATTCTGTGGAAGATGTAATTGATATAACAGAAGAGAATATGGAAGCTGCGCCGAGTTTTGGCGCAAATATCCGGGCGGACTATGTGGCGGGTATTGGGAAAATAGGCAGCCGTTTTATTAAATTGCTTCATATTGATAATGTTTTGGATATAGGTGAGCTTTCTGAATTTCATATGGACCTGGAGCAACTTCATTTGAATTATATTAAGAGAGTTTCGGGGCGTTCAAATGGTGACAAAGCGCATGCGACTTCGGAACCTCACAAAATTGGCTCGAGAAATGAAATAGAAACAGCAGTCGCAAACGCTGAGGATGAAGTCGCGCCTGTAGCAATTGAGGAGCAATAGATGGAAACACAAGCAACAACTACCGGTGAGCGGCAATACCTCACTTTCTTAATGGGGTCTGAGCAATTTTCACTCGATATATTACAAGTAAAAGAGATTATTGCCTTTACTGATGTAATGAAAATTCCATTGCTGCCTGAATATGTAAAAGGAGTAATTAATCTTCGGGGTCATGTTGTACCCGTAATCGATTTAGCGTTAAGATTTGGAAATACGGGAACTTCCATCAGTAAATTGACATGCATAATCATTATTGAGATCGAAAAAGGTGATAAAAAAGCTGAACTTGGAATAATGGTTGATGCTGTCAATGAGGTCATTAGTCTTTCAGAAGAAAATATTGAAGATCGTCCTGAGTTTGGCGAAGATGTGCGAGCTGATTTTATAAGCGGAATGGGTAAAATCGGTGAAAAATTTATTATCATGTTGAACGTCTCTAAAATTTTACATACCAAAGATATCGATTACCTGCATCAGGCAGCAAAAGAAGGCAGCGAAATGTTGGTTTCAAACTAATCTTCGTGTAAAATAGAAGGTATTCATGGAAGGAAACTCACCTGTATTCACGATCAATAATATTGTTTTAACGGAACGAGAATTAAAAAAGTTTCAACAGCTTGTTTATGAATGGGCTGGAATTCATATGAGTGACGCTAAAAGTTCGCTTATCGCTGGAAGATTATTAAAAAGGCTGCGATTTTATAAATTAGAAACTTACCAGGAATATATTGATATTGTATTAGACTCACAATATCAGGAAGAAAAGCAAATAATGGTTAATTTGCTTACTACAAATGAAACTTACTTTTTCAGAGAAGATGCCCATTTAGAATATTTAAACGATATAATTATACCCAATATTGATACAAAATATGGAACCTTTCGAGTCTGGAGCGCCGCAGCTTCGAGCGGCCAGGAAGCATACTCTATTTCGATGATATTAGCGGATAGTTTAAAAAATAACACGTGGGAAATATTCGGTTCCGATATCAATGAAGCGGTTTTGAAAAAAGCCAGAGAGGGACTGTACCCTATTGAAGCGGCCCAAAAAATACCGCAGCAATATTTAAAAAAATACTGTTTAAAAGGGGTTCGATCTCAGGAAGGTAAATTTACTGTTATTGACGAATTAAAAAGACATATAAGATTTGAAAAGTTCAACTTAAATGAGCCTTTTTCTGATATCGGTTTTTTCGATGTAATTTTTTTACGAAATGTAATGATATATTTTAACGTAGAAACTAAACAAAAATTGATAGATCGAATTATCAATGTTTTGAAACCTGATGGATTTTTAATCGTAGGCCACTCGGAGAGCTTAAACAGTTTAGATCATAACCTGAAAACGATTGTGCCTACTGTGTATAAAAGAAAATGAAAGAACCCGATTTTATATTAGAGATTTTTTTACGCCCAGGGGAGTTTCACTGGGGAGACACGGATACAAGAATCAGGACTATCCTGGGTTCTTGTGTCGCAATATGTGTCTGGCATCCTCGTCTAAAAATAGGCGGGATGTGCCATTATTTATTGCCCAAAAGAAGAGTGCGTGATAAACTTGACCCGGCTGATGGGCGATATGGGGACGAAGCTATGGAGCTTATACTCGACGAAATAAAAAAGAAGAATACCCGAGCGCAAGAGTACCACGTAAAGATTTTTGGCGGAGCAAATATGTTTTCCAAAATTATTGAAGGTGGAAGTATTAATGTAGGGCAAAAAAATATTGCGCTCGCTGAAAGTTTGACGACCGAGCATGGATTTCAACTTCAGGCTAATCACACCGGCGGTACGGAACATCGAAGTATCTTGTTTGACCTTTGGAGTGGCGATGTCTGGCTGAAAAAACCGAAAAAGGAAAATGCAGGGTAGGAACAAAATGGCTAAAATTAAAGTACTTATTGTAGATGACTCAGCAGTTGTAAGGCAGGTATTAAAAGAGATACTCAGTAAAGACCCGCAAATTGAACTTATTGGTTCTGCGGCAGACCCGATTTTTGCAGAGCGGTATCTTAAAAAAGATTGGCCAGATGTAATTATACTTGATCTTGAGATGCCCCGAATGGATGGCATTACCTTTTTAAAAAAATTGATGGCCGAACACCCGACACCGGTAGTTATTTGTTCGACGCTTTCAAAAGAGGGAGCCCAGGTCACGATGGAAGCAATTTCTTCCGGAGCGGTGGAAATTATTACCAAACCTGAAATGGGTCTAAAAGGTTTTCTCGAAGAATCGGCAGCCCGGTTCATTCACTCCGTTAAAGGCGCAGCAGCGGCAAAAGTCGGTAAAATTGCGGGGATGCAAAAAAGAAAACCAGAAACGGTTGTCTTGAAAAAAAAACCACCAGTGGGGCCTTTTGCTAAGGTAGCACCCAAGTTGAGCGCTGACGCAGTAATTTCTTCTCATGGCGGCAGTCCTTTAGGTAGCACTACCGATAAAGTTATCGCTATCGGTGCTTCCACCGGTGGAACCCAGTCACTTGAAATTGTACTAAGATCGTTACCAGTTGATTGTCACGGGATTGTTATTGTTCAGCATATGCCCGAAAATTTTACAGCGGCTTTTTCTCAACGTTTGAACGAAGTATGCAAAATCACTGTAAAAGAAGCTGAAGATGGCGACCGAATAATCCGGGGAAGGGCAATTGTGGCTCATGGCGATAAACACCTTGCTATAAAAAGAAGCGGCGCGCAATATCGACTTCAGGTTCTAGATGGCCCTCTCGTCAGTCGACACCGGCCCTCTGTTGATGTACTCTTTAGATCAGCCGCAAAAGAAGCGGGAAAAAATGCAATGGGTGTATTAATGACCGGTATGGGAGATGACGGCGCAGCCGGCCTTCTCGAAATGAAAAACACCGGAGCCAAAACCTACGCCCAGGATGAAGACACTTCCATCGTATTTGGCATGCCCGCCGAAGCAATAAAACGCGGAGCGGTATTAGAAGTCGTATCACTATACCAGATAGCAAAAAAAATAGTCCAGTTTAGTTAGAAAATTCTTCGATTCAGGAAAGGGGAGATGGTTTTTCCCCTTCTGGTGTAATTACGCGATTCATCGCGTGCTTACAAGCCACAAGCCCCTTTGTCTGCGACCTTTTTAATTTGCTTTCCTGGTTTTTGAGTGAGCATTGCTAATCTGTACCATATTTGTTATTGACACTATTTCTCATAATAGTATGAATAATTTATGCTGATTAATTTTTTAAAATATTTTTTAAAAGCATTACCGAAGATCATTGCTTT
This sequence comes from Leptospirales bacterium, assembly GCA_040326155.1. Classification (GTDB taxonomy): domain Bacteria; phylum Spirochaetota; class Leptospiria; order Turneriellales; family JAOUFE01; genus JBEQLE01. The sequence continues at coordinate 45,559 of JBEQLE010000021.1, forward strand.
ATTCGGTTACATCGCATTAATTGTAGCCATTTGTTATAGACTATTTATAGATAATCGACCCATTCTGAAAACTGATGACCCATATATAATTGCAAATTTTATTGGCATTATTCATGCCATAGCTGGGTTAATTTTTTTTATTTCAAGAGATTACAATTATAAATTAGTAAAACCAAAAATCTTTCTTTATGTTTATTTTTCTATTGTTATTGGTTATTATTTATTTTTCGAGATATTTATAGGAGGGGAAGGGGCCGGTTATGGTTATTTTTTTATATCATTTATATTGTACAGCGCACCTCTTCTTATTCTGTTTCTAAATTATTACGAAAATAAATTAATACAAATAATTGGCTATACTTGCTTTGGTATATATATTCTTGGTTTTACCATTATGGCATCTAGTCGCTAATAAATTTATTATAGATCTTGTTCATATTTTATACGAAAGAAAACAGCACATCATCGACTCCAGTTTTTCTGTAAGCAGTGCCTATTCATCAGGGCTATTTTACTGTTGACGATACGGCCACATATTATAGAAAAACAATAGATGAATATGTCAGGCAAACAATAAAGAGTATCTAAACATATGGAAGATTTTAATTATTTTATTATCGCTCGTGCAATACATGTTGTTGGTGTTGTTATCTGGATAGGTGGAGTGGCTTTTGTTACGACGGTTCTTATTCCGTCCATTAAGCAAAGAAGTGATACGAAGAGTCGATTAGATTTATTTGAGCAACTTGAGGGGAAATTTTCTTTTCAAGCCAAAATAATAACTTTGCTTACTGGTCTGTCCGGGTTTTATATGTTATATACTTTGAATGCATGGGAACGTTATCAGGATATACAATATTGGTGGCTACATCTGATGACATTCGTATGGTTCATTTTTACTGTCGTATTGTTTGTGCTGGAACCCCTTATTCTTCATAAATGGTTTCATAAGCAAGCCACTAAAAATAGTGAAAATACATTTTTATGGCTTCATAGATTTCACATGATAATATTAACGCTTAGTCTGATTGCTGTTTTTGGTGCGGTACTCGGATCGCATGGGTATGATTTTACTTAGAGGGTAGTTTTACATTCAGGACTTTTAATAGAAGGGCCATTCGCAGATATAAACCGTTTTTAGCTTGCTCAAAATAGATGGCCTGGGGCATGTCGTCTAGATCGGTTGAAATTTCGCTTAAACGGGGCAGGGGATGCATGATAATTAGATCTTTTTTACATTTTTGCACGAGGGCTTTATTTATAACGTAATAATCGCGCAGTTTTTCAAACTGTTGATGGTCGACAAACCGCTCCCCCTGAATTCTGGTTATATAACCGACATCGCAATTTTCTATCGCCTCGAGTTTAGAGGTCGATTCGAACCTGATTTTTGATCGAGTTAAAAATTCAACATACTTTTGCGGTAGCCCGAGCTCTGGTGGAGAGATGAAAACAAGTTCAACCGGGTAGTGAGACAAAAGTTGCAATAAAGAGTGTATGGTCCTTCCATATTTAATGTCCCCGACAAAAGCAACGCGGACATTTTCTTCCCCAAGTTTTTTATATCTGGCTATGGTAAAAAGGTCTAATAGTCCCTGGGTGGGGTGTTCGCCTGCGCCGTCCCCGGCGTTAATGACCGGTATCGAAATGCTGGCAGCGGCTTTTGCCGAGGCCCCTTCCTGGGGATGCCGAATGGCGCACACATCGGCGTAAGATTCCATTACTTTCAGGGTGTCGTAAAGGGTTTCCCCTTTGGCCAGTGACGAAAACTGCATTCCAACTGCGGTTATGACGTGACCGCCGAGCCGTATCATCGCAGATTCAAAAGAGAGTCGGGTTCTGGTCGAAGGTTCGAAAAAAAGTGTGGCAAGTATTCGATCGTTTAAAAGCGGCAGCGTTTTTTGCTTTTGCATTATTGCAGCAATTTGCGTTGAATCTTCGATCAGCTCGTCGAGTTGTGATTTATCGAACTGGTCAGCAGTTAAAATAGATAGCGGGGTTACACTCATTCACTGGACAAGTCGCGCAATTCCCCTCTTTTTGCAAATGTTTTTTTCAAAACCAGGAATCTATTTTCCGGTAACTGCTTTCACTTTGAAAAAACCCATTTCTTTCTTTAATTCCAAGGCTGAGGCATTTAACTCTTCTGATGTTGCGGCTAGTTCTTCTGAAGCGGAAGCGTTGGTTTGTGTCACCTGACTTAACTGGTCTATTGTCTGGTTAATTTGGAGTACACCTGCCTCTTGTTGTTTGGATGCTGCAGAAACCTCTTGCACCAGACTGGACGTTTTATTGATTTTGGGAATGACATTACCGATCAATTTTCCTGTGGCTTCGGCTTCTTCAACGCTTGTACCGGATAATTTAATAATTTCATCTGCGGCTGTCTGACTTCGTTCCGCCAGTTTTCGTACTTCACTGGCAACCACGGCAAAACCTTTACCCGCTTCGCCTGCTCTGGCGGCTTCTATTGCCGCATTCAAGGCAAGTAAATTCGTTTGATAGGAGATTTCACCAATAACGGCAATCGTTTCCGAGATATTCTTCATAGACTTAACTGTCCTCAGAACGGCAGCACCGCCTTCTGTTGCATCTTTATTGGTTTCTTCCGCTAAAATTTCTGTGTTGTTTGCATTTTCCGTATTTTGTGTTATTGTTGCCAGTATTTGTTCCAGCGCTGAGCTGGTTTCTTCAACACTGGCGGCCTGCTCACTGGAACCTTGACTCAGTGTTTGAGCCGTAGCATTTACCTGATTGGAAGCCTGTGTCAGATTTTCGGTATTTAGCAATACTCTATGTATCGTCTCCGATAATTTATTTTGCATGGCATCCAGAGAGATTAGAAGTTGGCCTACTTCATCTTTACTGGAAATATCAACCGCGCTAGAAAAATCACCCTCTCCCATTTTACCAAATAGAGTTATTGCTGTGGATAAGCGACCTGTAATCGCTCGAACTAATACTATTGTAATAATGACAGCTAAGATAATTGAAATTATAGTTATTATTAATAATAGAGTCTCCATAATCGTTTGCTGTTTTTGCGATGCTTCACTGTCTTTGTTTGCAAGGCCTTTCTGGTCATCTGCCATGGCTTTTAGAATTTCTTTAATTTCAAAAGCGGTTGGAGCGGCTTTTGAACCCAGTATTTTTTTTGCAAGATTCATTTTTTGCAAATTGCCCACATCATTCCCGGATTTTAAAATATTCATAACTTGCGTTTGATACTTCCTGAAATCTTCAAACAATAGTTTTACCTGATCGAATCGGTGTATATTTTTCGGGTTTGTCCAGTTTTTAGAGACCTTTTCCATTTCTGCTAAAGTAATATCTATCTCGTCATTCCACGCGGCGTCTCTTTCTTTTTTGAATTTTTCTTTACCTAGAAGCATCCAACCTCGTAAAGCAGCCAACGAGTGATTTACACCGTTAATCATCTGGTTTGTATTTAATACTGTAGGTAGTCGCAAGTTGATAATTCGATTTGTATAAAAAGCGTAGGAATTGATTTGTACAAATGTAATGACCACAAGAAGTATGAGAATTCCAATTAAGCTGCCAAAAGACAAAGCAATTTTAGTTCTAATTTTTAAATTTTTAAACATGTGGTCCCTCGTTTATTAGTTTTCATTTATAATATTGTAATTTTCAGCTAATGTCCATTTATTACAATGCTAGCTGTTTTTTTTGCTTTTGAGTGTAAATCGTTAGCAATTAGTGTGAAATATCAATATTTGCGTATAATATTCAATAATATTTAAAAATAATCGATGAAAGATGTCAAGGAGTATTCGTTCATTGTAGATTTTCCACTGGTGTTCCATATTAACCCACCAAACCCCTCACCAAATTGACCTTTTCTCGCCATCTAAAAAAAAAGTTAGTGTTTACTAACCAATTTGTTGCCATATTTTTCGATATGGATTATTATAGTTGATATTCTATATTCATTTTAAAGAGGTAACCAATGGAAAATATTGCACAATTAATGAGCGAAGAGCATAAAAGATGCGATGATCTTTTTACAGAGGTTGAATCGGACGTGGTTGATAAAAACTGGGAAGAGGGCTCTTCGAAATACAAGCGGTTCATGACTTCAATGGTTGCACACCTTGCAAGTGAAGAAGAAATTTTATTTCCGGAGTTTGAAAAGAAAACCGGTAGCTCACATGGCCCCACAAGTGTCATGAAAATGGAGCATGAGCAAATGCGAGAATTGATGACACAAATTCAAACTGCTTTTGCTGAAAAAACATATGATAAACTTGCCGGTATACTTGAAACGCTGATGATGCTTTTACAACAACACAACATGAAAGAAGAGCATATGCTTTATCCGATGGCGGACGAGGTTCTCGGCGAAAATGGCCCTGAGATTGCAGAGCGCTTGAAAAGTAGCATAAAATAGTCTATATTAGTCTTTAATAATGGATTTATCAGGTTTATCAATGCACCAGGCCCCTCCCTTTCGGGCCGTTTATCGATTTTTTTTAACAGCGCCTGTTTTTATAGCCACGGCTGGAATTTATCTGGCCTTTGGCAACAACTCAGTTTTTGATACCCATATTAGTTCTCAACTTGCCGGGTTCGTCCACCTTGTCACCCTTGGTTTTTTAACCATGGTAATGCTCGGTGCTCTAATGCAGATGATGCCCGTTATGGTCGGGGCCATAATACCGCGGCCCATACTTTTTTCAAGCCTGGTTTATTACCCCTTTACGATCGGACTGTTACTACTCGTCGCTGGTTTTATAACCAACGCCTATGGTGTTGAACTGCTCTGGTTGTTATTAACATCTTTTGTATTGTTGTTTTTTTCAATTGGTTTATATGTAATAACCATATTGTCTCGTCTATTGGGTTTTAAAGTAAAATCTCCTGTTTTAACCAACTTAAAACTTGTCGTGTTGTCTTTAGGCGCAGCAGCGAGTGTTGGTCTTATACTTGTCTATGGTAAAATTACAGGAAACTTTTTTGCGTTTGAACCCGGAATGCTCTCTCTTCATCTTTACTGGGCTCTTGCGGGATGGGTATTTTCACTTATAAATGTAGTCTCGTTTCAAATTGTTCCCATGTTTTATGTGACCCCTGAATATCCTTTATACATGAAAAAGTATAGCGTACCTTTGATTTTCACAACGGGTATCTTATTTACATTCTCATGGGTCATACCCGAAACCTACGTTACTTTGTATAAAACCCTGGTTGGGGTTGTCTGGGCAGTGGTCGCCCTCTATTTTAGTACTTTTACACTTATTCGGCTATCAAAAAGAAAACGAAAATTACCCGATTACACACTACTGTTCTGGAAACTGTCTATGACAATGCTCGCCCTGGTTTCTCTTTTTTGGATAATCGATACCATACACCCTCTCATTGCACGTGAGAAATTTTTTCTTATATCGGGCATACTGTTTTTAGTGGGTTTTGCCGTTTCTCTTGTAAATGCAATGATGTATAAAATAATTCCCTTTCTCTCCTGGTTTCACCCCGCAGGTAAAGGAGCTATGGACACACCAAATATGAAAGAGATGCTGCCTGATAAAAAAATCAAAATTCAGTTTATGGTTTTTTTCGCAGCCCTGGTTTTTCTTCTATTGTCCATATTTTACCCAGCCTGGTTTTTAAAAATTTCAGGTTCTCTTTTTATAATATCCTCGGTTTTATTATGGTTGAATTTAGTTGCCTGTGTAAAAGTCTATAAAAAATATTATAAAAAAGCGGAAAACCAAAATAGTCAAAACGGTTAAACACTGATATTTAATTTATGTATAATATACTTAAGAATATAGTAAGGGGACAGTCAATGCCCCCTTACTATTAACTTTGTTGATTTTGTTGACTTTTAAAGCCAACAAACCATAAACCACCGCCAATCGCCAGTAGAGCGCCGCGTATAGTCCAACCGACATTCATACCCCAGTTATCAATCCAGGAAAGCAACTTGAGTTCATACCCGAATTGGTATAAAAGAATAGAAGCGACACCCATGATGGCTATAAAGCCGCCAATACTTTGAAGATTTTTCATAAGGACTCCTTTTTTTCTTTTTGTAAGTGGTACGACAGATTGTCAATCCTAAAGAGTTTGAAGACGCTTTGTATTTTCAAAAAGACAGGATTTATCGAAGAGTTTGAAAAAAGCTTTACAAACTTAATACGGGAAAAACCTTATGATGTGTTGGTAATGTTTTTACAGTCAGGGGTAAATGTTGAAAAAAGAGTTTAATTACAGTGTTTATACCCATGGGCAATGGAAAAATAAGTTATCTATTTATCTTTCAGAAATTCCCATCGTTCAAATTGAACCGCTATTGGAACTGCCTGCTTCTGAACAGCCCGAGTATAATGGAGCGCTGGTTGTTATAGAATTATCCTATCTAATGGAAATTGAAGACCGTCTGTTTACCTGGATGGAAAGATTCGGCATATCCCGAAATCGTCTGGTTGTTATTGTAGACAAAGATAACCAACCGAATGCTATATTTGATCGTTTTAAAGATTATTTTCACGGGGTATTTCCCGCCAGTGGAAGTGTCGATTTGCTGGCCTATCTGGCTGAAAACGTACTTTTTGGAATAGAGCAAGGGCAAGAGTGCGTTCGGCTCGAAAATAAACTGGCTGGCTTTTACAGTGACATGAGAAGTCTGACGAAAGTAGGCAAGGCTTTATTAACAGAACGGAATTTCGATGATCTAATCGGTCTTATATTAAACGAAACGAGAAAAATGATCGGCGCCGACGGGGGCTCTATTTACGTTGTGGAACCTCCCGAAAAAAAAGGGGACCCGCCTATAAAACTTCGTTTTAAAAAATCTGCTTTGAATTTAGACGCAGATGAATTTTTACTCGACATCGATAGAAATTCCATTGCAGGGTATGTGGCCCAAAAAGGTGAACCTCTTTTAATTGAAGATGTCTATCATTTAGACGGCAATGAAGAATTCAATTTTAATCCTGAGTTCGACAAACTACATAATTATTATACTAAATCGATGATGTTGATACCCATGAAAAATCATCGTGACGAAGTCATCGGGGTCATCCAGTTAATTAATAAAAAGAGTCCGGGAGTTACCCGGTTGAGCTTAGAAGACATGAAGGGCAGTGGGGTCGTTCCGTTTACCGACAACTGTTTTGAAATTGCCGGGGCTCTGGCCGGCCAGGCAGCCATGTCCATAGAAAACTATAATCTGGTGAACGAGATTAAACAACTTTTCGAAGGGTTTGTAAAAGCCTCCGTAACAGCTATTGAGCAACGAGACCCCACAACCTCCGGGCATTCGTTTCGCGTCGCCGAATACACCGAAGCGCTTGCCAAAGCTGTGGATGTGGCTAACGAGCCGGGACTGGAGCAGACAAAATTCTCTAAAGACCAGATTCAAGAGTTGCGCTACGCTTCTTTATTACATGATTTCGGAAAAGTCGGAGTCAGAGAAAAAGTATTAGTCAAAGGTAAAAAACTATACACTCACGAGCTTGAGATTATCAAATGGCGTTTTCAGTGCCTGCGAAAAACTGCTGAAAACCAGGTGCTTCAGCAAAAGTTAGAAGCCGCCAGAAATTCACAGGAAGACCGCTTTGTTCTTTTAGACCAAAAACTCGCAGAAGAAATTGCAGCTCTACATAAAATGGAAAAGGCAATAGTTCACGCAAATGAACCGACCGTGCTTGAGTCCGGTGATTTTCAAGTTCTCGAAGAACTTACAAGAAAGAAAGTTCAACTAAACGATGGTGAAGAAGTTCCATTGATATCCAAAGAAGAGTTTTTAAGTCTTTCCATCAAAAGAGGGACTCTGGACCAGACCGAACGCGCTGAAATTGAGTCTCATGTCACCCATACCTATGCATTTTTAAAACAAATTCCATGGACGAAAGATCTCGAAGGCATCCCCAATATCGCCCACTCCCATCACGAAAAATTAGACGGAACCGGTTACCCTCTCGGAATTCCAGCCGAAAAAATTCCACTACAGGCTCGTATGATGACCATTTCAGATATTTTCGACGCTTTAACCGCCTGGGATCGCCCCTATAAAAAAGCAGTGCCATTCGATAAAGCTCTCGATATTCTATGGGATGAAGCGGGCAAGAAAAAGTTAGACGAGAGGCTGTTAAAGGTATTTGTTGACTCTGAAATTTACAAGAAAACAGAGCATTTGCTTGCCAGACTTTAAGCAATTGGCTTGACCGAACAAAAAATAAATCAGCTTCATCCTTAAGATGCGTTATTTTATGAAAAGAATGCTTTTCATGGTAATTACCATGGCGGGCATAATCACCATTACATTTTTTATCACAAAATTACGCCCCGATCCCATTACAGCGCAATCTTTAAGCCAGGACGGTTTGGCTTCGCACTCGGCTTCACAAGAAGCTATTGAAGAACAAAAGAAAAGGTGGGGTTACGATCAGCCATTGTATATTCAATATTTTAAAGTATGGAAATTAATACTAACTTTCGATTTTGGTAAAAGCAGGGTGGACGAAAGAGAGGTTATCGACAAAATAAAAGAAGCCTTACCCATTACTTTAGCTCTAAATGTAATTACTATATTTATTGTATATCTAATCTCGGTTCCACTCGGGGTCTATTCTGCCTTAAACGAGAGTAGTATGACAGATCGGGTGCTCACATTCTCGTTATATATATTATACTCTCTACCATCCTTCTGGATAGCCTTAATGTTGCTAAAATATCTTGCGGGGGGGGACTATCTAGACCTGTTTCCCATCGGGGGTTTAATCAGCGACCACCACGACCAACTTGGCTGGTATTACCAGATGATGGATTATGCCTGGCACCTGTTTTTACCGGTCCTTGTAAGTGTCTATGGGGCGTTCGCGTTTTTATCTCGTTTTGTAAAAAACACTTTTATTGAAACCTGGAAATCCGATTTCATTCGCACAGCAAGAGCCAAGGGGTTAACGAAGCGTCGCGTAATTTTCATCCACGCACTTAGAAACTCGTTAATACCTCTGGTGACTTTAATGGCAGGGCTACTGCCAGAATTATTTGGGGGAAGCGTTATTATCGAATCGATTTTTTCAATTCCGGGTATGGGTAAACTGGCATATGACAGCATTTATATAAATGACGATACCGTAATTATTGCCATTACCTCGATAGCGGCGTTTCTAACCCTGTTTGGTATTTTAATTTCCGATTTCATGTATACCCTGATCGACCCCCGAATTCGTTTCGAAAAAGAGGATCAATCCAAATGAAAATGGGTCTGGTCATGAAATTAGCCCTGGCGGTAATCATTCTGTTTTTGTTTGTTGGTGTGGTCGCTCCGTTTGTATCCTCAGCATATCCTTTAGTCATTACACGAAATGACACCAGTCTTGATCTTCCCACGAGTCCACTGCTCTACGCTGTTTTTCATAAAAATGACGGTGGCATGGATAGGATCGATTTCCGTAAATTTAGTAAGGAAGAACAAATTAGCGCAATGTATACACTGGTTCCTTATTCACCCTATGAAAAAAACCTCGATGAAATTTTGTTTCCTCCTTCGCTGGATCGCTTTGGCCATTACATGGGCACCGACGACGTCGGTCGCGATATTGCCGCTCGCATGGTTTATGGCAGTCGCAACTCCATGATGGTGGGGTTGGTCGCCATGAGTATAGCCGTTGTCATTGGACTGCTTGTCGGTTCCGTTGCGGGCTATTTCGGGGGGTGGGTCGATATGGTCTTATCTCGCTTAATAGAAATTGTTATAACTTTTCCTCGTTTAATACTGATTATGGCTGTCTTAACCATTCTAAAACCATCTTTGTTTTACGTGATGATCGTTATTGGTGTCACGGGATGGACTGGCATTGCTCGCATCGTCCGCGCTGAATTTTTAAAACGAAAAACTCTCGAGTATGTTCAGTCGGCCAGAGTTCAAGGCGCAAGTCATATGCGCATTATCTGGGTTCATATATTGCCAAACAGCATGGCCCCCGTTCTTGTGCTCATCTCATTTGGCATTGCCGGCACCGTCTTACTAGAATCTTCGCTCAGCTTTCTCGGCATAGGCGTACAACCTCCCGAGTCGTCCTGGGGTCAAATTCTCGATATGTCAAAAGCCTACATGGATTTTGCATGGTGGCTCATCTTCTTCCCTGGTTTTGCAATATTCCTGATAGTCGTTTCGTATAACCTTCTGGGCGATTACATTCGTCGCTATCTTTCTCCTCGTGAACGCCAGAATTAGAATCAAAATTAGAAATAGGCAGGCGAATTCCAATGTATTTTTGCGGGGTTAAGCAATTTAACTTGCCATGTGCGCAGTGCGGTATGCTACCGAAATTCATCCAGAGATTATACTGAAAATCGATAGTCCTGAAAGAAGGTGTGGTGGCGATGGCCATTAAAGCTTAAACGGGTTGAGAATCGTTAATCCTTCAATCTTTTGTTTGTCATTTAAATCTTCAGTAATCAAAATACTTGCTCCAGAAAATAGAGCCGCCGCGATTATCATACTATCATAATATGATAACTTATTCTTGTGATGAATCTGCAAAGATTTTTCGATAAGATCGAAATTTGTATTGATAGTACACAAAGGAAATAACACGTCATGTAAATATAATTCTAAATCCTTGTATTTAATTGGTGTTTCAAATTTCTTTGTTGCCACATTAATGAACTCTTGAATTACTTGTGTGCTAATATATCCTTGGTTTGTTTCGAGAGCTTTTTGAATTATTTCCTGGGATCTATTTTTTTTATGCAAGTCCTTACTACTAAAAGAATAAATAAAAATGTTGGTATCAATAAAAAAATTATCTTTCATTCATATCATCTCTAGTGAAAGAATGACCAGAATTAGCATAGGATAATTTTTTCATAACAGTTTGATAATCTTTACCATTCTCAAAGGGATAAATGTATACTTTTAACCATTCGTTAAAAACGTCATTTAAAGATCGATGTTCTTGTTTTGCTTTTATACGGGCTTTTTCAATTAGTGTATCATCTGCTTTAAAAGTAATATTCTTCATATTAACAATATAGCACGAAGATCGTGCTGTGTCAATAAGTTTATAGTAGGATACAAAGGTGTACCCCCCACTGTTATAAATGGCTAATTTTCCATAGCATTTCTTGCTAGAGTCCATTCACAGCCACTTGCTCCAGATCTCCGTCGCAACCAGGATCTAATCCCTGACCAGTATTTGCAACTAAAACATGGAGTCTGTTATGCGAAGAAACGCTTTTGTTAATTTGATAGTTTTAATCTATTATCCGGAAGAAATAAGTTTTTATTTACAACTTTAATTTGGCTATGGTTTTTATGGTGAGGATTAACTAAGAAAATATTTTCATTCGGGACTATTGCGGACGGAATTTTTAATACAAAATTATTATGAGATGATAACCAATTAGAACCATAGTTAATTGTATAGTTATGCCATGGGGCTTTATTCCAGTCATTGGGTAATTGGTCCATTTCGATTTCATCGATTGATTCTTCTGGGAATTTTATCGACAACACTAAGCGATTATGCAAGTCTGACACTCTCTGGCAGTGCACTATAGTTTCAAGTATTGACAAAGAAATATTTTCCGCAAGGTAAAGAGCTGGAATTCCAATTTCATTCCAACGCCCACCGGCAAGTTCAGCTCCTTTGCCACTGAGGTCGTTGGAATGTCTTTCTTTTGACATTCTGTATAAAATCATGATTAAAGATTAACTGAACTCACTGTATTCAATTCGTAGCAGTTCAGACTTTACTAAATCTCTACCCTTGTGAGTATCCATAATATCTACTGGTTTTTTATTATTAAAATAAGGATTCTGTGTTTGTAACCAATCATTTAATCTATGTTTACTTTCATCAAATGCCTGCAGACCAATAGAATAAATTTCACCAATTTCAACCAATGGCTCTGCCAAATTGACATTAAAATTATATTTGCTTTTATCCAGTTCTCTTTGTAAGGTTCTTTTCGAAACTGGTAAAATGGATGACCACGTATTTAATGAAAGCTCAGAATATTGAATAAAGTTTTTTGCATAAGTACCTTTGAATTTATTTTTAATGAAATCTATGAGTTCTGAATCATTATGTATATTATTGACTTCTTTTTCTGGTAATTTATACATTGAGTGCAAAAAAGCATAATTCATAGTCGTTATTTTGTGTGCCATATGACCATAATATACTGACAAATGGCATTATTAACCAATTAATTGTAAAATACCGAAGTTAAAAGCTTTAAAGTATAATAACTATTGAAAACAAACCAGACGTTTTTTTGCAGGACTGGTTGATTTTTTCTGATATTAAGAAGGACTTGTAAAGTAGAGATACTAACGTAGCGCACAGGGGCGGAACAACCCGTAGTAGTGATGAAGCAAAGGGGTTGTATGCTCTGTTTGATTACGAAAACAACCGGATAAATTCCGGGATGATTTTTGTGAGTAGAACAAAGTTGCTTGAGCTTGTTTGCAAGCCCAGCGGCTGGGTCATAAGAGCCGTATGAAGTGAGAGTTTCAAGTACAGTTCTGTGAGAGCCTGCGGGTGAAGTTCCCGC
>JBEQLE010000022.1:0-52569 GCA_040326155.1 Leptospirales bacterium
CACCACTTAAATTCCATAACGCCCCTCTTAAAATGTATGAGGGTAAAAATAGAAGCAGACCTGTATTGTATAGATTATTTAGAAAAGAAACCAGCTCGCGAGAAAACCCACGGGCCGGTGCAGGTGGAAGATTGCTTTATTTACTTTCTCCACATATATAGGTTATAGCCATGGAATCAGTATCTTGAAAAACCTCACCGGTCGGATACCCTTCTTCGTTGTAAGTTAAAGAGAGTTCCTGAACGTCTTGTTGTCCTTTTTTCCATTTTACTCCATTTATTTTATAGGGGATATTTTGCGCATACGTTTCAACCACTTTTATTAAATTGTGTTTCGCATGACCAACGGGAAAACCAAACAACAATTGAAATGAATTTCCTGAATAAACGCCAACAAACGGACTCGGTTTATCGTCGTAAGAATACTCGTTCGTAGTGTACAACTTGCCCTTGTAATCATATACCAGTGATTTCACCGGAACACCTTCGCCATTATATTCATAGGTTTTTTTACCCATAGAACGTCCGCCCGAGATTAAATTTTCAGTTACGATTTGACCCTTGTCGTCGCGTTCAAATTTAACAGTTACATGCGTAGCAACAATTTTACTAACCTGACCATTCGCATCGTAAGAAAATTTCATGTCTCCATATGCTGTATCTGATACCGAAACAACTTTCCCTTTTTCGTCATAGGCATATTCAGATGTTCCATAATCTTTGCTGCCATCTTTTAACGCCGCATGGGATGAAGCCAGTTTACCTGATTCGTATGTGAAATGCATAACTCGAACTTTAGCACCAAAAGAAAATTCCATTTGACTCATGTTGCAACTTTTTTTCGCACCGCACGCCGTAAAAGCCAGCAACAACACCGGCAATACTGATATTACAATAATTTTTTTCATATTTACTCCTTTAAAGAAAGTAACTGCAATTCCAGTTTTCAAGACATAAGTTGTAAATCTCTTTATAATGCGATTAAAAATATCATATGCTATATCTTCATTATCCAGGATAATGTGTTCAATAATAGTTTCAAGATCTTTCTCCGCTGTTTCAGCCCAATAAATGGTAAATTTATTTTTTAACATTGGCAAAGAATTTATTTTCTAATTTAGTGAATACATCCAGGTTTTTTCTCACTTTATTATTGTCAATATCATTATTCATGGATACCCATAATATCTTTGATATGTCTATAGTCACATCCAGCATTACTGTTTTAGACGTAAGTAACCAGGCTTCCGTATATATAAATTACACTTATACGATGAATCCTCCACCATCACAGCAAACCGCGAAGCCCCAAAAAAACCCACACTGAATCTTACGAGCCAGCCTGGCATATAATATATATTGTATAACGAAAATTCGAAAACGAAGTTTACAAGTTCAGTAGAATACGCGGGGGTAGCGCAAACCGCCGCAGGCGGTTGGTGCGAGGGGCGAGCTAGCCGAGCGTCATCACCCAGGGAGGGGTGATGCTCGCTCGGCGCTTTTCTTTTGGTTACTTTTCTTTTGACGGCAAAAGAAAAGTGACACCTCCCCGGCGGTCAGCCGGGCATAAAGTATAAATATTGTATATGGAAAATTCGTAAACGAAGTTTACAAGTTCAGTATATTACGTCGGGGGTAAGCCGAGACCGTGGCTCGGCTTAGGGGGCAGACTTGCACCCCTTTGCCTCTCTTTTCTTTTTTAATTTGGTATTGACTCTATAAAGCAAAACGATTTCTTATCAGGGTATGGTAGATCGCGACGAGCTTGAAAAATTTTTAAATGGGTTTTTGAATGTTAAGGATTTTGATGATTACGCTCCAAACGGACTTCAGGTAGAGGGTAAACCGCAAATTCAAAAACTGGCTGTGTCGGTGTCCATTTCGGAGCAGGTTATTCACGAAGCGGTTGAAATGAAAGCGGACGCAATTCTGGTTCACCATGGGCATTTCTGGAAAAACACTCCGCCAATTATTACGGGGGCGGCAAAACGAAAAATTGCTCTATTATTAAAAAACGATATAAGCTTGTTTGCCTATCACCTTCCTCTCGATTTTTTAGCCGAGTATGGGAATAATCATCCTGCGATAAAAGATTTAGGCGTTGAACAACCGGAACCGTTTGACAATATTGGATATACGGGGAAACTAAATAGGCCTGTTTCCAGCGCTGAGTTGATCGATAGGCTGGAAAAGTATTATGGGGCCAAAGGAACTTATGTTTTGCCAAACGAAGAGAACGCTATAGAACATCTTACTCTGGTTTCAGGCGGAGGCCAGTCGTGGCTTTCGAAGACGGTTTCGATTGATAACGGGGCTTTTGTAACCGGGGAGGGTTCAGAGTGGGTCTATAACATGGCTCGCGAAAATAATCTGTTTTTTGCAGCTATGGGGCATTACACCACAGAAATAGTTGGACCTAAAAAACTGGCTGAGTTTTTACAAAATAAATTTAATCTTGAGTGGGATTTTATAAAAGAAGAAAATCCGTTTTAAGCGTCAGTTGGTTTCGAGATACCGTTCTCTTTCCAACCCGGTAAATGGCTGGCATAAAAAGGGTATTGGCCCGGTTTCTCTTTGAAAATTCCACTGGGGTCGACCAGGGCCAAATTTATGACCTGTCTAATGTCTGAAACAAAATGAAAATTTAGTCGCTTTTGAATACTTTCTGGAATTTTTTCCATATCTTTTTGATTTTCTTTCGGGCAAATTATATCGGTAATTCCCGCCCGAAAAGCGGCGAGAGATTTTTCTTTTAAACCACCGATCGGTAAAACTTTTCCGCGAAGGGTCATTTCACCTGTCATCGAGATTGTATTTTTTATCGGGTTTTGTGTAACGGCTGATATTAAACATGTTGCTATGGTTATACCGGCAGAGGGTCCGTCTTTCGGTATGGCCCCTTCTGGTACGTGAATATAGATATCGGTTTTGTCAAAAAAGTCATCGGCAAGTCCCATGAAGTGACCTTGCGAACGAACATAACCGACGGCGGCGCTTGCAGACTCTTTCATTACATCGCCAAGATTACCGGTTAAATTCAGTTTGCCTTTTCCGTGAGCCAGGGCGACTTCAATAATCAGGGTGTCGCCGCCTGCAGAAGTCCAGGCAAGACCGGTTACAAGACCGACGGAAACTTCTTTTTCTTTTTTGCCGTAATTAAATTCAGGTTGGCCAAGAAGTTTATGTATAAGTTCTTTTTGAACATCGTATGACGGTTCAACTTTAGATTCCTCTTTCGATTGAAGGTAGGCAAGATACTCTCTGGCCATCTTTCGAAAAAGTTTTGCCAACACACGATCAATTTGCCGCACTCCGGCCTCTTTCGTATATCTTCGAATGATATAAACAATATTTTCAGGAGTTACCTGAACCTTTAATTTTTCAATTCCATTATTCTTTAGCTGTTTTTTAAACAAATATTTTCGAACAATATGTATTTTCTCTTCTTCGGTATAACCCGAGAGTCGAATTACTTCGAGACGATCGGCCAGGGCGTCGGGAATGGAGTGCGTTACATTTGCCGTTGTAATAAACAAGACCTGTGAAAGGTCGAAAGGTAGTTCTAAATAGTGGTCTGTAAATTCTTTATTTTGTTCGGGGTCGAGTACTTCGAGCAACGCTGCGGCGGGGTTTCCCCGGTAATCGGACGAAAGTTTATCAATTTCATCGAGTAAAATAACAGGGTTTTTCACATCCAGTTTTTTTAACGTTGAAATAATGCGGCCAGGAAGAGCGCCAATATAGGTTCTTCGGTGCCCTCTGATTTCAGCTTCGTCACGAACTCCCCCGAGAGAGATTCTGGCAAATTTTCTTCCGAGACATTCTGCCATGGAACGCGCGAGGCTGGTTTTACCCACCCCTGGAGGTCCGACCAGGCATAAAATTGGTCCGGATGACTCCGGGGATAATTGACGTACGGCTATAAATTCCAGAATTCTGTCTTTAATTTCTTCGAGACCATGATGACTTTTTTCAAGTATTTCACGAGCCCCTAGTATATCTTTATTGTCTTGCGTAGTCGAGTTCCAGGGAAGATCGCGTATCCAATCGAGATAATTACGTAATATGGAAGATTCCGCAGACATCGGCGGCATCTTTTCAAATTTTTTCAACTCTTGCAGGGCTTTCGTTTTTACCTCTTCAGGCAGTCCGTCTTCCTCAAAAGCTTTTTTGTATTGTTCAAATTCGTCATATTCACCGTCACCCATCTCTTCACGAATGACCTTCATTTGTTCATTCAGATAATATTGACGCTGCATCTTGTCCATCTGGCGACGAACTTTATGTTGAATCGACTCTTCAAGATCGGTAATTTCCGTTTGCTGATCAATTGCTATGTTTACTTTTTCAGCTCTTTCAACCAGTGGAAGTGTTTCGAGAATATTCTGTTTTTGCTCAAAGGGAACCTGTAAAATATGCGCGATTGAATCGAGCATGGTTTCGAAATCATTTTTTGCGGTCAATTCGCGAGAAAGGTTTTCAGATAAGGTATCTGAGCTTTCAACATACTTTGTAAATTTTGTTAGTATTTCGTTTACAAACCGGGAGAGCAGCTGGTTTTCAAGATCGTCTTTTGCGGGTATTTTGGTTTCAACAGGTTTTAAGGTTGTTACAATATGTTCTTCGGTCGCTTCATATGTCTCAATTTGAACACGTTCAAGACCCTCTACCAGTATTTTAAAAGTGCCGTCAGGCATTTTTAACAATTGAAGTATTTCACAGATAACGCCAATTTCATATAAATCTTCGCGTTCAGGATGAATAATTTCGGTGTTTTTCTGGGCTACAAGAACAATCATTCGATTGTTTTCCATAGCTTTTCGCGTCGCTTCCATCGATTTTTCACGTCCCACCAGTAACGATGAAACATTCTTTGGAAATACAACCATGTCCCGTAATGGAAGTAACGGGTATTTATAATCAGTGTCTAAATTTTCACTCACTTTGGTCTCTTAAGCTGGAGATTCTAACCTATCTTCGTCATTTTTTAAATCATCTGAAAATGTTTTTTTTAACTTGTTTTTACCTTTATCGCCAAAATATTGAATTATAGGTTTTCCATCCCCTTCTACCATCTCTTTTGTAATGGTTGCTTCTTCTACACCTTTCATCGATGGAATTTCGTACATTAGTTCGCCCATAACCTCTTCCATAATAGCGCGAAGTCCGCGAGCACCGGTTTCTCTTTTTATGCCCAATTTAGCTATGGCTAGAATGGCATCTTCAGAAAAATGAAGTTTTACACCTTCCATATCAAAAACAGCTTCATATTGATTAATCAGTGAATTTTTCGGTTCCGTTAAAATACGGACCAGTGCTTCTTCATCTAAAGGATTCAGAGTTCGAATAACAGGTAGTCGTCCGACAAACTCTGGAATTAACCCGTACTTCATTAAATCTTCAGGTATAATCTGTTTTAAATATTTTTTGCGTTCATCTTTTTTCGTGCTTTTAGCCGAAGAGTCAAAACCAAGAGTCGTTTTTTCAACCCTTTGGCTTACAATATCTTCAAGCCCCTCAAAGGCTCCTCCGCAAATAAAAAGAATATTCTTTGTATTGATTGTTAAAAAATCCTGGTGGGGATGTTTACGGCCGCCAACAGGGGGAACGCTTGCTGTTGTTCCTTCAATTATTTTCAATAAGGCTTGTTGCACTCCCTCGCCCGATACATCGCGTGTAATCGACGGGTTGTCGCCTTTTCTGGCAATCTTATCGATTTCATCGATATATATAATTCCAATTTCTGTTTTTGCAATATCCTGGTCGGCATTTTGGTACAAACGCAGTAAAATATTTTCAACATCTTCACCGACATATCCGGCTTCCGTTAAAGCGGTGGCGTCCACAATTGCCATTGGTACGTTGAGCACTCTTGATAAAGTCTGCGCTAAAAGAGTTTTTCCTGAACCGGTGGACCCGATTAAAAGTATATTCGATTTATCCAACTCAATATGGCGGTCTTTGGACTTTTCAACCTTCTTGCTTTTTCCATTTGCATCATGCCTGATTCGTTTATAGTGATTATAAACTGCCACAGATAAAGCTTTTTTCGCATCAACCTGATCAATTACATATTCATCAAGCGTAGCTTTAATTTCTTTAGGTTTTAATAACTTGCTTAAATTGCCCGGTTCTTCTTTTGTTTCTTCATCATCTGCTAATATAGTATTGCAAAGTTGTACGCATTCATCGCATATAAACACGCCCGGGCCCGCAATTAAACGGGTAACTTCATCTTGCGTTTTTCCGCAAAATGAGCAGTAATATGAATCATCTTTTTCGTCGCTTTTCTTTGCCATAATTTATTTACTATCGTCCAGATTTCTATTTTCTATAACACTATCTATAAGACCATATGTTTTAGCCTCTGCGGCGTCCATATATAAATCACGAGATGTCTCTTTTTCTACTTTTGCCAGGTCCTGGTTTGTATGTTGAACATAAAGACCGTTTAAAGTATCTTTTACCCGAATTATTTCATTGGCCTGAATTTCAATATCAGCGGCCTGACCAGATGCGCCACCCATCGGCTGGTGAAGCAATATTCGAGCATTTGGCAATGCAGATCTTTTTCCTTTTGTGCCGGAGCAAAGAATAAGAGCGGCCACGCTGGCAGCCTGACCAATACAGACAGTCCGAATATCAGGCTTAATAAATTGCATTGTATCATAGATTGCTAACCCAGAAGAGACATACCCTCCCGGTGAATTAATATATAAATAGATATCTTTATCAGGGTCTTCTGATTCAAGGTATAAAAGTTGTGCAATTACAACATTGGCATAAGCGTCATTAATCTGGTAGCCAAGAAAAATAATTCTGTCTTTTAATAACCTGGAATAAATATCGTACTGGCGTTCGCCTCGGTTTGTTTGTTCGATCACTATCGGTGTCATCACATGGTTTCCTTGTATTTTATATGTAAAAGTATACTATCCCGGTAAGATAACAAAATAAACTCGTGTGGTCAACATATTCATGAATTACGCTTTATTTACATACCGATTTCTATAGTCATCGGTAATCATGGGTAAAAACCGGACCATTTCCTTTAAACGGGAGAATACTCTGCCGTCAAAAAGTCCTGACCAATCATCAGGTTGTACATTCGATGTAATTATTGTCGGTTTTTGACTTTCGTAACGGGCGTCAATAAGGTCATACAGGGTTCTTTTTTCCCATTCTGAGTCGGCCTGAACGCCAAGATCATCAATTACCAGAACTTCCTGTTCGGCCAGGGTATGAAAGATATCATCCCCACGTCCGTAAGTAGCCGATTCAACATTAAAGCTGGCTCGGATTCTATTAAAAAAGTCCCTCGTAATTTTAATATATCTAACCTGTTCCTGGTATCGAAATATAATTTCATTGAGAATTAAGCAAGAGAGCATGGTTTTACCTGTTCCGGTAGTGCCAAAAAAATAGAGACCATTCGGGTGTTGTTGCGATTTTTTAAATAAATTTACAAACTCCATCGCAAAATCGAGAGCTATGTATAATTCTGTATCAGATTCAGGGTTTTCAATTGTAAATTCAGTTAGTCTTCGGTAAAGATACTTATTGGGAATATTTGAAATTTTAAACAGGCGGTGAATATTTTCTATTTTAGTTCGAGATTTTTTACAAGAACACTGCCGTAACGTATTCGACTCAACGAGTTTATAAAGGTAAGGAGGTTTCTTGTCACAAATACATTTTTCTTCAACGCACTTGCACACTTCAAGATATGATATGTTTTTGGAACGACCCGAAGGTTGGTAAATAATTTCGGCCCCTTTACAAATCGGGCATGTCCCTTTTTTCTTAACCATGCTGATTCCCGACATAAAACGAGTCTACATGGTTGAAACAGAGCGTCAATTGAATAAGAACCCTTCCCCTATACTTTTAGTCGGGCAAGATTTTCCGTTAAAGCAATAAATTCCGGGGGGAGGCGAACCGGTTTACCGTTTTTTAAAACCATCGCTGTCATTTTGGCATTCACAGTCGGCGTATGATCGGGCAATCGAAATATGTCCTGAAAAAAAATACATCTGGCTCTGCTTTCGAGTTCCACTCTGGTACATACAATAAAAGTATCGTTACTTTTTAGCGCGGACAAATAGTCTATATCTACGTGTACTAAAACCGGATCAATACCTTCCGAGTGAAGTTTTGCAAAATCAAGATTTTGAAACCGTAAAAGTTCATGGCGAGCGTGCTCCATATAATTTTGATACGTAGCGTTGTTTACAACTCCCTGTAGATCGCATTCATAATCTCGAACTTTAAATTCAATAATCGTATGATATTCTGCTGGCTTCATATAAAATATTTCCTTTTGTGAGCAGGCCAGACTCAATCTAAATTAAAACGAGGCCGACGTTTTTCTTGAATTGCTGCGATACCTTCATTAAAGGTGTCGTCAAAAAACCCTGAAATATAGGATATAATATTATCTTTGCCGGTTTCGAGACCCTCTACAATTTCTTTTCGTATATTCATTTTTGTTTTTATATAACTTTGCAGGGGGAGTGCAGAGATTTTATGCAGTTGTTTTTTTGCCATTTTTTTCAGATCTGCTGGTTTCACTACGGAATCAATTAAACCTATCTCCAAAGCGGCGCCAGGCTTAAGCGCTTCACCCATTAATATAAGTCTTTGAATAGAGCGAGGGCCGGTTATAGACTCTAATACTTTAATAAATTCCAACGGCACAGACAGCCCGATTTTAATTTCTGAAAATGATATTCGATATGGACCATCCGCCATGTATCGATAATCTGAAAGTGAAGCCAGCACAGCTCCACCACCCATTGCATGACCGGTTACCAGAGCGATATGAGGTTTATAGAACCCATATATGGCTGTCACCATATCGATCAGGGTTAAAAACATCTCTTTTTTTCCATTCAAATCTGCTTTTAATAGTGTGGCTATATCAAGTCCATTTGAAAAATAGTTGGGTATATCCGAAAGTAGAATTACACCACGAACCGACCTGTCGTTTGCCCACCGATTATGGATGCCGATTAGCTCTCGCATCATATCTATAGTCAAAGAGTTATCCGATAATCGACTTAAGGTAATTTCACCTTGGTAATCTTCAACTTTTGTTTTAATATATTTATAGTTCTCACTCATGGCAGTGCCTTTTTAATTTCTTTATACTGATTCACCATCCCTGAAACTATCTCACTTACAGGTAAAATAGAATCAATTTGTGCAACGCCTTGTCCGGCGGACCATATTTCCTTCCATCTTTTTGCCTGGTTCATTGCTGCCACTTTTTCAAAATTCGCAGTGGCAAGATCGATACCGGCCCTTTCCAGGCTTGGCTTTAACCAGTTTGCAGAAATTCCACTAATTTTATCGGTGTAAACAATGTCTTCAGATTTAGAAGTTAAAATCATCTTTTTATACTCTTCAGGCGCCGGTGACTCTTTAGAAGCGATGAAACGAGTTCCGACATATACAGCAGAAGCGCCAAGAGAAAATGCTGCGGCCATTTGACGTCCGTCCGTAATCGCTCCGGCGGCAATAACAGGAACTTCGAATTGCTGCTCTTTAAGATGGTCTATTAACGTGGGTATAAGCGCAAATGGAGTCAAATTTCCTGCATGCCCACCAGCTCCGTGACAAACAGCAACCAAAGCGTCAACACCGAGTTTAGCGGCAAGACGGGCTTGTCGCAACCCGATTACATCATATAATATTTTAGTGCCGGTCTTTTGAATCTCTTTAATCACCGTTCGGGGAACGCCAAGACTGGCAATAATTACGGGAACTTTTTGCGCAAGTACGGTATCGAGCTGGGCCGGCCAATCAGGATTATACTGCTTATGCATAACAATATTAACCCCGTAAGGTTTACTTGTCCGCTCTGTAATTTCAGAAATCGCTTCTTTTAATTCAGATAAAGACCTATAGTTTTGCGCGGGAAAAGTTCCCATCCCGCCGGCCTCTGAAACAGCAACCGTTAAATCAACATTGGATATTAAAAACATGGGAGCTCCGATCATGGGTAGATCAATATTAAGCAAACGGGTAATCGGTGTCTCAATAATCATTGTTTGTATAATACTATAAAGGCAACCTGAAAGCAACGATTTATTTGTTTCCAGGCCGACGCCGTTTCGCCCAACAAATTATTCATTATACAAAAAAAGATTTGACATAGTAAACTAGTTGTTTAAACTAGTTTACTATGTCAAAAGAAAAGAAAATAGGTTCCTTTTACGCCAAAACAAATTTATCCAGCCTTTTGCACGACGTACAGATGGGGACCGAATACACAATTACAAACCGGGGCAAACCTGTTGCAAAAATTACCCCTTATGTAAATGAAGAAAATATGGAAACCGAAGAAATTATGAAACAATTCGATTCTATACGAAAATCCGTAAAAGGCAAAGTAGACATAAAAAAGTTTATTGAAGAAGGACGCAAATATTGAACTCCTACGTAGTCGACTGCTCTTTTTCTTCGGCTCTTTTTTTACCCGATGAAAACTCGGAAAGTATAAAGAACTTCTTCTTAAAACTGAATAAAAAAGATAACGTTTATACTCCGGTGTTATGGTACTATGAAACGGCAAATGTATTGAACATATCCGTAAAAAGAAACCGGCTGACCCACTCCGATGCATTCTCTGTTGGTGAACTTTTCAAAGAAATTGGTTTTACAACCGACATCTACTTCGGCGTACACTTTACAAAAGAATTATTTGACCTGACACAGCTCTACGGCATTTCGTCTTACGACGCAGTTTACCTTGAACTGGCCATGCGAAAAAAAGCTGAGCTGAAAACTCTTGACAAAGGATTAATGCAAGCTGCAAAAAAAATCGGCGTCCCGGTCTAAATTTACAAAAGGGGTATTTATGAAACGAATTCACTTGTTTGAAGTTGAAGATTTTAACTGGGTTCCCAACTGGTTAAGACGTTGTATGACTCTTCTAATCGTGGTAATGCACCGTATTCTGGGTTCGCCTGAACAGGTCGCCAAACTGGTGAGCAAAGCTCTTTTGTATTCCAAAAAACCTGAAATTATTGATCTTTGCTCTGGCAGCGGTGGACCAATGCCGGAAGTCATTGAAATATTGCAAAATAAATACAATGTAAAAAACATAAAACTAACTCTCAGCGATTTATACCCCGATACAAAAATGGCCGAAACGGTTAACGGCGGCAACAATAAAAACATAACGTATTTAACAACCCCGCTGGACGCTGCAAAAATTGGCGCCAAACAAAAAGGGGTCCGAACGATGGTCGGAAGCCTGCACCATATGAAACCAGATATCGCACACAATATACTGAAAGATGCTAAAGAGAGCCGTCAGCCAATCTGTATATTTGAAATCAGCGACAATAGTTTTCCCGCCTGGCTCTGGTGGATTGCCATACCAATCAACACCATCACATCACTGTTTGTTACATTGGCGGTGCGACCCATGACCTGGCAGCAAATCGTTTTTACATACATTATTCCAATTATTCCCCTTGCATTTGCCTGGGACGGAGCCGTTTCAAATGCTCGCACCTACACTCTTTCTGACATGGATGAACTGCTCGAAGGTCTTCACTCAGATGATTACACATGGGAGAAAGGGACCATCAAAGGAAAATCCAAAAAACTTTACTTATTGGGACTTCCCGTTAATAAATAGAAGATAGATTATGCGGGGAAAAAGGGTAATTTCTCCGTTTGCATTTTCGTTTTTCCCCCCGCTTCGACCCGTACCGGTTCTACGCTTCCCCTTTTATATTATTGTGAGGGGATCTATTAGAAAACAGGATTTTTACAAACGTCTATTGTTTACTCTCTGTCAAGTTTTCGTTGTTATCTAACGGATATTTTTTTTCAATTGATCATAATAATATATAAGTACACCAATCGATACGGCCATTTCAAGAAATGTTAGAAACAGGCTTATTGTAAAAGCTGTTGGTTCATCCAAGGCAAATATATTTATAACTAACGATTTGATTATTAAACCTACAACAAAGACCCCTACTATTGTAAGCACTGCAACCATTACCCAGGACATTTGGCTTGTGCCTCTTTTTTCTTTTAGGAATGGCACATCTAACATCTCTGCTCCGCCATTCCTAAAAGAAAAAAGACCAAAATGGCATAAAAAGTAAAATAGTCCTTTCCTTTCAAAAGCTCGAATTGCATTGTAGAATGCTCTTGATTTATTTTTCTTTATTTTTATAAAAAGTATCACATTTTATAAAAATGACTTGTCATAATCATGCACTGTGGTAAAATGATTGATTATGTCAAATTTTCAGCACACCCACAAAACGGGTTCAAGTGCCGAGAAGAAAAGCTCATCATCTAAGACATCGACCACATTTTCGTCTTCTCGACCTCAGTATCCGCAAGGCATCCATAATAATGCCCGTGATTATATAATGCATTTGCAACGAACCATCGGCAACCAAGCCGTAGGTCGATTGTGGCGATCCGGCGCTTTGCAACGCAAACTCAACATTGGCCCGGCCAACGACAAATACGAGTTAGAAGCCGACGCCGTCGCCGATAAAGTCGTCTCCATGAACGAACCACAAGTCGGTTCTGGTGTGGTCGGCAATTCCCCACCTGGAGAGACTCAACGAATTTCGCGAACACCGCTGGTAGATTCCATAACGCCATTACAGCGTGAAGCCGCTCCTGAAGAAGAGGAAGCCCAAGGTAAGTTTTTACAACGAAAATGTGCCACCTGCGAAAAAGAAGAGGCGCAGGCAAAAATTCAACGGCGTTTGGTAAATCCAGCTAGTCTCTGTCCGAAATGTCGGAGCAATTCGCTTTTGCAGATGATGCAACGGAAATGTTTACCTGTTCGGGTGAATCCGATGAACCGGCAACTCACTCCACCGACAAATTATCATATTCAAAAAAAGACAACCGGATCTACACCGGCATCATCAAATATTGAATCTTCAATCAATGCTGCTCGTGGCGGTGGAAGGTCGCTTTCACAAGGAGAACGCTCTTATTACGAACCTCGCTTTGGAACCAGCTTTGCCGGGGTGAAAATTCACACCGACTCGAAGGCTGCGCAGCTTTCTCGCTCGGTGAATGCACGAGCGTTTACTGTGGGGCGTGAAGTATTTTTTGGTGCGGGTGAATACTCTCCGAATACTGTGCAGGGTAAGAGATTGATGGCGCATGAGTTGACACATACGGTGCAGCAGGGTGTCACCGTTGGACGTCACTCTAGCCGTAGGCTGGCCGTGCAACGCTTCTCGCCCGTTAGCCATCGAGGAACCACAATCGACGCTCTCACGGGCAGCTTTACGAAAGAGGAGACCGGGAAGATCTACAAGGGAAACTTTGAGCGCGACTTCGCGCAGATCCCATCGGTGCTGGTTGAACTCGTGCTGGTCTGGAAAGAATGGGCTCAGGCGGGGTTTCCGATGAGCCATGTAGAAAAATATCTCACCACGCTCGCAAAGGTTTTTAATTCCATGTCGACGAAGGAGAAGCTAGACGCGACAATGGCTATGTTTAAGTCCCCATTCGGTGGTAGCAAAGAAGTAGAGCATGTCGACAACCCCGGCGGCGAGGAGAAGGCAGAGTCGGTGTCTGGGCTACCCGCGAACATTCACCGGAGCCGTGAGTACATCAAGACCCAGATGCTGGAGGCCTTCTCAGCGTTTGTTGGGGGCAAAAAAGCCGATGAGGATGTGAGTGATGTCAGAAGCAGAAATGTGATCGAGAACGAAACGGTGGGTCTAGTCGATAAATATTATAAGGGGACATCGAAGTCCAAACCAATGAACACCTCCGAAGATAAAAAGTGGAACGTGGTCGGGGGATTCCTGGGACGAGGTACACACGCCACTGAGGACTTCTATGCCCATAGCAACTGGGTCGAGATGGCTATTTACCAGCAACGCCGCGCCCAAGTCAAGGCGTACAACGAGCGAACTACTTGGCCAGCACCGAAGTACTTCCCCTCAGATGACGACTACCAAATGAGCGATAAGGTAAAGCAGTATGGAAAGATGAACCTTTTCACTGGTACCTTTGGGATCTTCGACAAGATCCATGCAATCTCTGATAAGGTAGAGGCGCTGACCGAGGAGATCAATAGTGCGAAGCTCCCGCCATCACTCGACCACGTGAAGGAACAGAGCCTCAAAAAGTTGAATAAAGTTGCGATGGTTCTGACGGTCGCCGCAGCGGGTGCAAAGACGTTGGCTGACAAAAGAAGTCACTCGAACATTGCGAAAGACTCACCGTCCAAAGATAAGGACGAGGACAAACTGTTCGAGAATAGCTATCGCTGCGCGAGGGCAGCGGATAAACTCCTGTTCGCACCTCTTAAACAGATCATGGTCAAAAAAGACAAGGCTGGGCTCGTAAAACAAATATCACTAGTAGATCAAGTCATTGCCCTGCCATCGAATTCCCATTATGCTGTGTTGTCGCAATTGGACGCGGGTCGGCTTTCTTGGGTGAATGGGAAACCAAGATTCCACTAATGAATTCAGGTTATTAGAAAAAACCAAAAAAGTATAACAAAGTGTATTGCAAGATGCGCGGATTTATTTTTTGGAAATCACAGTTTAGATGCGGAGTGAAAAGATACTTTAAATAAATCATAGTTAGATTCTATCGTCTAACAGTGGTTGACTTATTCACTCCTTTCAGTCATTAGACTTTGTAGGTAAATTATGAAAAAAAAATTTTTATTACTAATTACTTATTTTCTTTTTTCTATAAATAATACAGGTGTAGTAGAAAGCAGGCCAACTGATAATGTTTCATTAATTCCAATATTAGATTCGATTAGAAATTGTAAAAAAGAAAAATTTAGAGGTGAAAAAGAGCGTCATATTCAGATGATTAAGATTCGTTCCCCTCGAATATTAGAGTTTTATCCCGAAATTATTAGTAATATGCAAGTCTTTGCTCTAAAGTGCTCCAGAAATGAAATTGTAAATATTTATCAATACAGTTTTTCAGAAAACAAAGTTGCAAGAATTTTTAAAAGACTGATGAAGTCTACATTATCCTTAGATTTAAATCTTTTTGATGAATATTCTGTTTATGAGGTGCCTAAGAAAGAAGAGTTCGAAAACGTTTATTTGATAGATAATACAGTAATTATTATAAACTATAAAGTTAACAATATTGTACACGAAAAATTAATCAAACATGACAATAGCAATCAATCCCTAACTCAAAATATATTAGATAAGCTAAGTACAACACTCAATTGTAAGTCCAATAAAAAATCTATTTGGTGTAAAACTACCAATTGGAATATTGGTAACTCCATTCCGAAATGCGATCAGAAAAAGTGTAGATATATCGGAATCACTGTAAAAATAAGAGAAGAAGATAATTTGTCAGAGGCATTAAAAAAATCTCATGTGAGTACTTTAATAATTGAACAATTAGATAAAAAACCGGTATTAGGGTCAATTTATGAAGTAAAAGTTGAAGATTATATGCCCGAACATTTTCTAAGAATTGATCCGATTGAAGTAGAAAAACACCAAATAAAATTGAATAGTTTATTAACTGGCCTGACAAATCATTTGTTATCCAATGAAAATAAAACATTCCATATTGATAAAGATATAAATCAAAGTATCAAATATTTTAAAGCAAAGTATAAACTAATACCCCAAAAAATAAGTTTTGCCATTAAAATGCGATACGTAGATGCGGAAATTCGACTGATAAAAAAAGATATTATTTCTATTGAAAGTTCTCTTACAACCAATGCTATTTATATTTCGATTTTTACTTCAAACTTCGAATGAAATAAAAAGCATGAATTTAATTGCGTTCGAAGTGGCTCACGATGTGGATTTCCCATCCGTAATCTTAAAACACCCGTTGAGCGATACTTTGTTCATTATCGAATATCATGAGAGGGGGTAACATGAGAAAATTGCCGAAAAAAAGTAACATACGTGTCGCAACTATCCACAGTTGGATGGAACCCATCACCTACGAAATACAATCGCGGCGGTTCTACGCTTCCCCTTTTATACAATTTCAGGTACAGATTCTGTTATTTACAACGTTAAACTTCACACAATGCATCCATAGAAATATTTCGGTAGCATTCCGCAGTACGGACCCAGCTCGTATGTGGCGGACCGCCACCTTTTACACCTCGAAAAACCTTAGAACTTCGCCTGCCATGTTTTTCAATATTTAAATTGACAATACAGAGTTGTCCTTCGTTTTTAACAAGCTGGAAACTTTTTCGGTAAATAATTACATTTGGAATAATCATGATCGACGTAACGCATAAACCCAAAACCCTTCGCAAGGCAAGCGCCGAGGGTTTCATAAAACTACAAAAAGAGACTATTGAGAAAGTGAAAACCGACTCCCTGCCCAAAGGCAACCTGTTCGATGTCGCCCGGGCTGCAGGGCTCCTGGGGGCAAAACAGACACCGATGTTAATTCCACATTGCCACCCTGTTCTCATTGATTTTCTGGAAGTCAATTTTGAAATTGATGAAAAAGCTGGAGCGATAAAAGTCATAGCTTCGGGAGCTGCCATTTCGCGCACGGGAATAGAAATGGAAGTTCTTTCTGCGGTATCGACCGCCCTTTTAACAATGTACGATCTATTAAAACCCGTCGATAAACAAATGGAAATAACCGGAATTCGACTGCTCGACAAAAAAGGCGGGCGAAAAACAAAAGATCCCGAGAAGTATTCAGACTTGAAAGCTGCCGTACTTGTGGTTTCCGATTCAACAGCCGCCGGCGAACGAAAAGACAAGTCAGGGCAAATTATAAAAGAGATGGTAGAGCAATATAATTTAAGTATTGAGGACTATCAAATTGTACCCGATGAAATTGACCAAATACAAAAGCAAATATTAGTTTGGATCAATAAAGATATTCCATTTATATTTACAACCGGCGGTACCGGGCTGGGACCACGCGATGTTACCGTCGCAGCGATTGAAGAAATTGCCGAGCGAAGAGTCGAAGGTATCGGTGAAGCCATGCGAAATTATGGTCAAGAGCGAACTTTAAAAGCAATGCTCTCTCGTTCTTTTGCCTGTACTATTCAAAAATCTGTTGTGTTATGTTTACCCGGAAGTTCAGCGGGCGCCCGCGAAAGCCTGGAAGCGATACTGCCCGAACTTTTTCATGCCCGCAGAATGATAGACGGTGGTGGGCACTGAGCATTGTAGAGTCCAATAGTCTGCTCGCTCTCGTTTTATGCGGGGGCAAAAGCGTTCGCATGAACCGCGACAAAGGTTTGCTCAGCCTCAATGGTGAACCGCAGTTTTTAAACGCCGCCAGAATCTTATCAGGCGTATTTTCAAGCGTACCCTCAAAAGTTGTACCTGAAGTGGCTGTCTCCGTTCGTTCGGAACAAATATCTTCGTACAAAAATGCATTACATGATGCCGTATGCGCCGCAACAGTTGATGCGAAAATCCCCAGGATTACATTTATTACTGATTCGGATAATATTAAAATCGGCGGTCCTTTAAAAGGTATTCTCAGCGCACATGAAAAACATCCTGAAAAAGATCTGCTGGTTTTAGCTGTAGATTATTTTTCAATGCTAACTGCCCCTCTGAGTGTTTTAATGGAACTGTATACTGAAAATCGAAATACAAAAGAGAACAATTACGATGCAATTTGCTGGGCAATAAACAAGCGCCCCGAGCCTTTATGTGCTATATACACAGCTTCCTTTTTATCTCATATCTATACTGAAATAACATCGAAAAAAAACACATTGGATTCGGCCCGGCAGTGGCTGCTAAAAGGGCGAACCCTACTTAAAGAAGTGCCACCCGAACTCATTTCGGCGTTTAAGAATTATAACTACGCACAAGATTTGGCAATACACAAAAAATAAAGTGAATATTACGAAAGTTTTATATTAGACTAGCTATCTTTGTTATATTATTTATACCCCTATAATATTTGTGCGGGGGGTTCCATTATGAAATTAAAAGATTGCGCTATTTTAATTGTCGATGACACGCCAACCGCAGATTCCCATCGAAGGTCGCATAGTTGCCATTGCCGATGTGTTTGATGCTTTGACTTCTAAAAGGCCGTACAAAGAAGCATGGCCGGTTGAAAAATCAGTCGATTATATCCGAAGTGAATCTGGAAAACATTTTGATCCGGAATTAGTCAATGTGTTTCTGGAAAAACTTCTGGAAGTTATAAGTATTAAAAAACAATATAAAGAAGATTAAATGCCAATAAAAAATCGTTCCGGGAATAGCCCAAAATTGAATTTTATAAAAAAGTTTTTACTGTTTTTTACTCTAATATACGGGTCCGTTTTGGCTCTTATTTTATTTTTTCAGTTTACTGAATTTAAAGAAAAGAGTGTTGTCATCGATACCCATATAAAAAATACCCTGGACTACGAAAAAAAAATAATCGAAGATACAATTGAGCACGGAGCCAATGATCTATTCGTACTCACCAAGCACAATGAACTTGCCCTATATCTGAACAAACGAGCGCCGAAACAAAAGAGAGCTCTGGAAAAAGAGTTTGCCGCGTTCTTGCTTCAAAAGCCAGCGTTCGACCAGATCAAATTGATCAACATGAAAGGCGACGAAGAGATAAGATTGAACAATTCACCCAACGGACCCGAGTTAGTCGGACCAGATAAATTACAAAACAAAGCAACACGCAGTTATTTTTTGAATACCTTGAAATTAAAAAAAAATAAACTGTTCATATCTCGTTTTGAGTTGGGCATGGAAAACGGAGTTATTGAACAACCAGTTAAGCCTTTAATTCGACTTTCTACGCTGCTCTATGACGAATCGGGAAATCAAAAAGCAATGCTTGTTTTAAATTATCACGGGGAAATTTTACTGGATAATATAAAGCAAGCCTTTGTAAATATACATGACCATTTATACTTAATCAACCAGGATGGGTACTACATCATTGGACCGAACACCGCAAATGAGTGGAGTTTCATGTACAATGAAAAAGAAGCCGGATTTCACAAA
The DNA here is from genome assembly GCA_040326155.1 of Leptospirales bacterium. Taxonomy (GTDB): domain Bacteria; phylum Spirochaetota; class Leptospiria; order Turneriellales; family JAOUFE01; genus JBEQLE01. The sequence continues at coordinate 18,974 of JBEQLE010000022.1, forward strand.
GATTACCCTGAAATATGGCAGCTTATTCAAAATGAACAAAAAGGCAAAGTAAAAATAGACGCCGGTCATATTCACTATCAAACTATTTCTTTTTCACCTTCTCGCTTTAATGGTGGTACTTCACCAGGTATAAATGATAAAGATAGTATAGATCAGGGACAATACAAGTTAATTGTTTTACAAACCGACGATTCCTTTTTTGCCAATATCACCTGGCAAAAATATATCTACTTATCTATACTGGCGATTGTTTTTGGTTTCCTCTCCTTTGCCCTCACAAAATACAGAATGGATAAAATTCAAACGCGTCTCGATCTTTTGAATCTTTCAAAAGCAATAGAAGCTGGCTCCAGTATGGTGATTAATACAGATTCTGAAGGGAATATTATTTTCGTAAATCCCCAATTTGCACGAATAACCGGGCATAAAATTGAAGATGTAATCGGAGAAAATATCAGAATTTTAAAAGGACAAGGAAAAACGGATGAAGAATACAAAGAGTTGTGGAATACAATTTCATCCGGAAATATCTGGGAAGGAACTTTTCATAACAAAAAAAAGGATGGATCTTTATACTGGTCTTCCGCATCCATTTCTCCTGTTTACACCGAAGACAAAAAACTCTCAGGATTCGTATCCATCCAGGATGATATTACAAAACAGATCAATTTAAATAAAGAACTTAAAAAATCAAAAGAAAAAGCTGAAAAAGCAAATCGTATAAAGTCAGAATTCCTGTCGAATGTCAGCCATGAACTGCGCACACCGCTGAATTCAATTCTCGGTTTTTCACAACTCATGTTATTAGATAAAAAGAACATCGTCAATGCTGCGCAGATACAAAACCTTCAATATATACAAAGTAGCGGAAAACATCTTCTCGACCTTATAAATGATGTACTTGATCTCTCTTCGATTGAAGCCGGACGTCTGAACCTGAATATACAAAACGTTAATTTATGCGATGTAATAAAAGATGTTTTAAGTATGGTAAAATCCATACCCGGCGCTGACGCTTTAATCATAGAAAATTTGATCTTACCGGAAAAGCCAATTTTTGTATTGGCTGATTACACTAGAATTAAACAAGTTTTAATTAACCTGGCCTCGAATGCCATTAAATATAATAAAGTCGGCGGAAAGGTCACTTTTAATTGCAATGTTAAAAAACATAGTGTCTTCGTATCGGTACAAGATACCGGCCATGGAATTCCAAAAAATAAAATTAAACATGTCTTTGAGCCATTTAACAGATTGGGCGCGCAAAATACGGGAGTGGAAGGTACTGGAATTGGTTTAACAATTACTAAAAATATTATCGAATCAATGCAGGGGAAAATCAGTTTCAAATCCGTTGAAAACGAAGGAACGACTTTCATAGTTGAAATTCCCATCGCCTCCAAAAAAGACCATGCAGAAGAGCATAAAAAAGAAAAACCAATAATCGCCAAAAAGGAATCCGGAAAAAAACAAACCATCAAACGTAAAATACTTTATGTGGAGGATGACCCTGTAAATATCATTTTAATGGAAAAAATAATTTCCCGCCTGCCGGGGTTCAGTTTAATAACAACTCACCTGGGCGAATTTGCCTTTGACCTTGTGACATCGGAAAATCCCGATGTACTAATAACAGATATAAACCTGCCGGACATGAATGGAATTGAGCTGGCAAAGAAAATAAAGAAAATAAAACATAATCTGCCCATTATCGCTTTATCCGCCGATGCCCCCGGACAAAGCAAAACATCTAAAGCCGATTTAAAACTTTTTTTCACCTATATGACAAAACCGTTTAATATTCCGGAATTTACAACAACCCTGGAAGACTCTATGAAAAAAGTTTCGAAGAAAAAACAAACTAAATAAACCATTGACGACAACATAGGTTTCTTTAAAGCTTCGATACAAGAGGTTCAATTGGGTTTGTAAATCAAAACTTTTGAAATTTATACTATGCTACTTCACTATGATCGTATTCAACGTAGAATTTTACTTTCACTTACTTTACTGTTCTGTGTAGGTTACAATCAAGCGCTTTTCGCGCAATCCAACAATACGATAGTTCAACTCGAAAACTGGCAATATCGCATTGGGGAATCACCCGAGAATGAAAATGGATTACCAACATGGCTCACCGATGAGGAAACATCGGAAAATTGGCAGAGCTTTCAAGGCGCCGGTTCCATAGAAAAACCGAAAGATCGATCTGCGGTCTGGATACGCGCCAAAGTTCCCGCCGGCGATTTAACCGAAAGGTATATGCTGAATTATAACTTAATTCCCGATTTTGAAATTTATTTTGGCCAGACCCGCATTCAAAAAATAGGAAACTTTGTACCGCAATTAATGGCCGGAAAGGACTTTACAGATTACATGCCCCGCCCCTTTGTTCGGCTGCCGACAAGCGACGATGCCGAATGGATCGTTATAAAATTCAACCAGATAGACTATTTCACCGCTCGCCCCATATATATTGGCAATCATGCCGACCTTTATATGAAGTTGATTGAGGGTGATCTGATACGAATTGCAATTGGCATTTTTGCCATTTTGATCGGCCTTTTTCTATTGGTTTTAATGAGAGGAATTTCGAATAAAAACGCAATTATCTCTTTTATCATTTTTGCTATTTCAGCCGGAACATATTTGCTCATTGATAATTTTGCGGTGATGATATTCTCAAAATTTTCAAAACCACTATATATTGCACAGGGAATAGCTTTATCTTTAGTACCCATAGGTGGTGCCCGTTTTATTGAAAATATTTTTGGGGCGGGCTATAAATCTATTATACGCCGTATCTGGCAAACTCACCTGATTTTCACTCTGGTGTTCATCGTTCTATTACTATTTACAGGATTTAATTTCAATTTATGGACGACATATATTTCACCCGTATTTTTTATAATGCTGATTACCGGGTTTATTATTCAATTTGTTTTTGTTACACATCGAAGTACCAAAGGCGATACGGATGCAAAAATTTATGTTTATGGTATAATCATTTTTATACTGGCCGGTATTCATGATGCATTCATTGGACTGGGTTATCTTACATATTTTGTATTAATGTTACATTGGGGGGTTTTTATTTTTATACTCTCTTTAGGTTGGATCTTAAAACGGCAATTTATAGAGTCGAAAAACAAACTGGAAGATTACAGTCAAAACCTTGAAAAAAAAGTAAAAGACCGTACAAAGCAACTGGATTCGAAAAACCGAAAATTAGCCGATACTTTGCGGCAGGTAAAAACGATGCAAAAGCAAATTATTACACAGGAAAAACTGGCGTCATTGGGAACTTTGACGGCCGGTGTGGCCCATGAAATTAAGAATCCATTAAACTTCATAAATAATTTTGCACAACTATCAGCAGACATGGTGAGAGACTTGAAAATAGACATTGAATCTCAAAAAAATAATATCGATGTGAATGCGCGAAAAGAAATTCTGGAAACCTTAAAAAACCTCGAACAGTTTTCTAAAAAAACAAATGAACATGGGCAAAGAGCAAATAATATCGTAAATAACATGCTGCAACATTCCCGCAGTAAAACCGTAGAGTTTCAATCCATCGACATCAATAAATTACTGGAGGAATACCTTCAACTTTCATACCATGGAATGCGTGCTGCAGATTCAACATTTATGGTAACCATTCATAAAGATTCAGGCAAGTTAAAAAAGGTTAAAATTGACCCTCAAAACATGAGTCGTGTATTTATCAATTTGTTCAACAATGCATTTTATGCCGTGCAATCAAAACAGAAAGAAAATCTCAGCAATTATATTCCTGAAGTGCATATTTCTACAAAAGAGTTGCAAAAAACAATTGAAATTCGAGTCAAAGATAACGGAAACGGTATTCCAAAGTCAATTCTTGATAAAATTTTCACCCCATTCTTTACCACCAAACCGGCCGGCGTCGGCACCGGACTTGGTTTATCTATTACACATGAAATAATCGTACAGGAACATAAAGGGGAAATTTCAGTTAAGTCTAAAGAAGGAGAGTATGCTGAGTTTGTTATCCGCTTGCCAAAATAGCGCAAGACAGCAAATATGTTATAAATATCGAAATGATGAAACCTGATTCAACCAAGAAATTGCATTTTTTATATCTGGATGAAATCCGTATAAGAACGATCAAGCTGGGACGTATCACAGCAACTCTGGTTATATTAATGTTGTCTTATTATATATATGAGGATATTTACCATACTCAGTTATCAATGGCTTTTTCTTTGGTCTGGCGCGGAATGCCCATTGCTCTGGCTTTTATTTTTTTAACGATTACATTTACAATGTTAAGGAAGAAACAGCTCATAATACGAATTATTTATTTTTTTCTGCTACTATCCATGATGAATATGACCACGGCATTTGCTATTAAAACGGATTTTCACTATATTTTTATTCTCGGGTTAACTTTTAGTGTATTTGCATTGTTTGCCGCTTCAACGGAAGGGTTTATTTATTTAATACCAATATTTTCAATATCTTTAATATCATATATAGGTTATATAGTTATAAATATCGGAAATTTGCCCGCCAATATTGTTTATTTATCCAACCCGATTTTTATGATGATTGTTGCTCTGTTCTTAGCCAGGGTGCGGGAAAAATTGACATACAAGGCATTTATAGCGACCAACGCGGCTTTGCATGAAAAATCCAAAATTCAGACAGTGAACATTAATTTAAAAAAAATGCAAAAACAGATTATTACACAAGAAAAACTGGCTTCGCTTGGCGCATTAACCGCAGGCGTTGCGCATGAAATAAAAAACCCGTTGAATTTCATTAATAACTTTGCTGACCTTTCCGGAGAGCTAATAACGGATTTAAAAAAATGTATTGAAATTGAAAAAGGAAAAATTGAAAAAAATATTCTTCTTGAAATGAAGGATAGCGTTAAAAATCTGGAAAATTTTACAGCTAAAATCCATAAGCATGGGCAAATTGCAAACGACATTGTAAACAACATGCTGCGACATTCTCGCAGTAAAACAGGAGAATATCAGTTAACCGATATTAATCAAATCATAGAAGAATACCTGGAACTTGCCTACCATGGAATAAAAGCGAAAGATTCAAATTTTGTAGTGGAAATTCGAAAGAATCTAAAAGCCAGAGGGAAAATAAATATCGATTCGCAAAGTATAAGCCGGGCAATCTTAAACATCATCAACAATGCGTTTTACAGCGTACAACAAAAGCAACATGAAAAAATCGAGGGTTACGTACCGCAATTTTTCATATCCACAAAGACTTTAACTAAAACCGTAGAAATTAGAATAAAAGACAATGGCGCTGGTATTCCGGAAAGCACCCGGGATAAATTATTCACGCCTTTTTATACAACGAAACCAGCGGGAGTTGGTACTGGATTGGGTCTTTCTATCACCCATGATATCATCGTACAGGCACATAAAGGGGAAATTTCGGTTAAATCTAAAGAAGGAGAGTATGCTGAGTTTGTTATTCGGATACCGCGCTGATGTTTTAGTCATGAAGTACCGTCACTCCTGCTTCAGCTCAATTTTATAATGTACAGTTTCTTCTTTTAGAAATAAATCCACCATCGCTTATACTGGAAATTCTATATGGCACTCAAGCCACCCGAAATTTGTGATGCTAAAATACAATCAATAACCCTTCATAAAACGAATCTGATTTTGGTTGGTACGACAGTCTATGAATACATTGTTATTATTGGTCAGTTAAATGAAAAATAAAACAAAAAAAGAAGATCTATGGCATGCGATATATCTTGACGAAGTCAGGGTAAGAACTATGCGACTAGGGCGCATCGCAGGCGGACTGGTATTGTTTGTTCTCCCTTATTACATATACGAAGACATCTTTCAAACGCATATCCCCGTAGAATTTTCACTGTTTTGGCGGGGCCTGACGATCAGCCTTGCAATTATATTTATTTTTCTTACCTTGTCCAGGTTTCGACGAAATATTCGGATAATCAGGACAGTATATTTTTTATTTTTATCTGCTATAATGAGTATGGGTACAGCTTACGCTTTGCACACTAATTTACATTCCATTTTTTTAATTGGATTGATGTTTACAGTTTTTGGCGTCTTTGCATGTTCAACAGAAGGGTATAAATATTTAAGTTTTATTTTTGGCCCATCCGTTGCCGCTTTGTTTATATATATTATTCTTTATTTTAACAACTTACCTCAAAATGTAGTTTATTTATCCAATCCAATACTTATGATGTTGGCGGCTCTTTTTTTAGCAAATGTTCGTGATAAATTATTTTTTAAAGCATTCAAGGCAACGCGAAATGCTCTTCGTGAGAAGACTCGAATTGAAGCGGTAAATAAAGATTTGAAAGAGATGCAAAAACAAATTATTACGCAGGAAAAATTGGCTTCTCTTGGCGCTTTAACGGCGGGTGTCGCGCATGAAATAAAAAACCCGTTGAACTTCATTAATAACTTTGCCGACATATCCGGAGAATTAATAACAGATTTAAAAAAATGCATAGAAATTGAGAAAGGCAAAATTGATAAAAATGTCCTTCTTGAAATTAACGAGAATATTAAAAATCTGGCAACTTTTACGACCAAAATCAATAAGCATGGACAAATTGCCAACGACATTGTAAACAACATGCTGCGACATTCACGCGGTAAGGCCGGAGAATACCATTTAACGGATATTAATAAAATTATAGAAGAATACCTGGAACTTGCCTACCATGGAATAAGAGCAAAAGATTCAAAATTTATCGTAAAAATTCGACAGAAATTAAAGGCCACGGGGAAAATAAACATTGATTCGCAAGGTATAAGCCGGGCTATCTTGAACATCATTAATAATGCATTTTATAGCGTTCAACAAAAACAGCATGCAGAAATCGTTGATTATGTACCCGAGGTTTTGGTATCCACAAAGACTTTAACTAAAACCGTAGAAATTAAAATAAAAGACAATGGCGGCGGTATTCCTGACAGCAGCCGGGATAAATTATTCACGCCTTTCTATACAACCAAACCAGCGGGAGTTGGTACGGGATTGGGCCTTTCTATTACGCATGATATTATCGTGCAGGAGCATAAAGGGAAAATTTCGGTTGAATCGAAAGAAGGAGAATATACCGAATTTATTATAAGCCTGCCTAAGAAATAATTTTTCCCACAAATAGCTCGACCAAGAAAACCGTATTTCATTGACAAACGGATGATTGTATTGATGTTACCATATGTACAAAATCAAAGCGGATGTAAGTAAAAATAGAATTTATATAATTCTGAAAGGGGCGCTTACCAACGAAGAATTGAAAAAGGCCGCCGACTTGTTTATTCAAGAAGTTCAAAATCTTAAAGCGCCTGTAGATGCGATCAATGACATAAGCGAATTTTCTCCGGGAGCCGATACGGATTTAAGCGATATCAAACGTGCGCAACTTTATCTTGCTGAATATGGACTGCGCAAAGCCATTCGCGTTGTGCGTGACAAAATGGATGGAGCCATCCCTTTTGTTTCCGGCGGGGTAGAGGCAGGGTATCATGCCGGTCTGGCATTTTCTGTCGAAGAAGCGGAAAAAATGCTGGATGAAAATATGCCACAAAATAATGCCGACTGAGAATCTATTTTTCATACTTATACTTTCATTAGCAATAACAACCGTTACTTGCTATATCGACGACCGGAAGATAGTATAAGATGAAGAAAAAAACAACAACATGTATGGTGAGAACAGCTTGCTTCGCCTTTCGAAGATCTTAACCGAATTTTTCAAGATTCGTATGAGATTAAGGTCATAAACATAGCTCTGGTGAAACGGACAACGGAAGCATCCAACAAGTCTTATAATTTCTTTTCGCCTGTACTTTTACTACTTTACACGGCTTAAGGAGTCTAAATTATATACTTAATATTGTTATCTTTTTTTGAAGACTCAGAGATAGTGAACGTAAAGAAAAACGTGATTTAAAGGAAATTGGTGCCATACAGTATGCTAAATAAAAACAACCGAACAAAAAATTACTTGAAATTTCTCCTGGCGTCAATTTCCTTTTCTATTATTTATCTTTTGGTTTTAGGTATATTTCGCGCGGTTTTTTATATTGGCTACGCACCCGAAGGCCTTAATGACAATTATTTCTCAGATGTATTAAGTGCCTTTTTCCTGGGCTTTCGTTTTGACCTGCAAATAGTATCTTACTTGCTGATTATTCCTGTAATGGTTTATATAATATTATTTTTGTTTTTGAAAAAATATTCAGGTAAGCAGACAGAAGCTATTGCAGACCAAAGACCACGCAGATTCTTTTCTATTTACTATACTGTATCGACCATTTTGTTGACTTTTATTTCATTGGTCGACTATTATTACTACGCCTATTTTCAAGACCACATCGACTTTATGTTTTTTGGGCTTTTTGATGACGACACGATGGAGCTGGTAATTATATTTTGGAAAAATTATCCCTTGATACAAATTACTCTGGCATTTATTCTCATTACATTTCTTGTATACAAGGCAACCGTATTTATTCTGAAACAATTATGGATAGAGAAACTGGCATCTAAAATTGTTGCCAGGGTTTCTTCACGTATCGTCTGGTCACTGGTTCCCATTTTGATTATTTTTTTACTGGCAAGAGGAACTTTTTCCCTTTTTCCGCTTACCATCACCAAAGCGAGTATTTCTACAAATCAATTTGTGAATAAAATTGCAGTCAATGGAGTACTGGCATTTCATCGTGCTTATATGGAATACAGCGGACAGAAAAAATATGCTTCTCGAAAAAGTTATTCGGAACGTTATGGGTTTAAAAAAAATATTGATGAAGCTTTAAAAATTTGGGGGGGCACCAAAAAGGCGCCGGAAGGAAAAACCTTACTCGACAAGATTACGCGGCGAACCCCACGCCAGAACACAGGAAAGCCTCATGTTGTTCTGGTAATTATGGAAAGTTTTGGTAGTTACTGGTTACAATACAACAGTTCCGATTTTAACATAATGGGAGAATTAGCAGAACATTTGAATTCAGATTACTACTTTCCAAATTTTACATCAGCTACGGGAAATACGATAGGCAGTACAACTGCCCTGATAACGAATTCCCCAGGGGTTCCAGGAGTCTATTTTTTATCGGAAGGAAAATATTCTAAACTGTCTTTGAGTTTTGCAGCAGCACTCCCCTTCAAGAAAGCCGGTTATACAACACGTTTTCTATATTCAGGCTCCGCTGGTTGGAGAAATATGAACGATTATTATGTTCGTCAGGGGTTTGACTCGATTGAATCAGAAAATACCATTCGGGGAAAACTCAACAAACCCGCAGGTACTCAAGTCGGAAATGAGTGGAGTGTGAAGCTATACGATGAATACTTATTCGAATATCTATTCAAAGAATTATCAGAGGCAAAAAGTCCCCAGTTTATAGTAATCCTGACCACTACGAACCATCCACCTTACGATTTGCCTGACACCTATCAGCCTTTGTCGCTTAAAATACCACCTACACTTAAAGAAAATCTTATTGGCAATAAAAAACTATTGGATCAAAGGTTTATGGCTTTTCAATATTCAAACCACCAGGTCGGCAAATTCCTTACTAAAATAAAAAACTCTTCTTTAAAAAATAAAACAGTGATCGCTATAACCGGTGACCATGGATTTCGGGCAGTAAACTTTGAAACAGATCAAAGTTTTCAAAAATTTATGGTTCCCTTGTATATATATACACCTGAGCATATAGTGCCAAAATATTATGCTTCTGATACTTTTGGAAGCCATATTGATATAATTCCAACTCTATACAATTTGACCCTGTCTAATGTCACCTACCAGTCTCTAGGATTTGATCTATTTGCACGGAGTGGTGGGCATCGTTCCATTTATATGAGCCAGATCTACTCAAGCGAAGGCGCGGTCAGGTTAAGAGGGAAAGGAAGAAAGTATTTCAACTGGGATTTTAAAATTCCCGGAAAGTTTGATATTTTGAAACCTACCAAAAAACCTACACGGGGATTAAAAAAAATCGAAAATGAATTTCATGCAACAATGATGATTACCGAAGCCTTACTTGAAGAGCAGTTGAAAAACAGTGAAATGACTAAGCGATAAGCTAATGTAACATCTATCCAGTCACAGCACTAGTCAAAATTCTTGCATCGGTTTAATCCATTGCAGTATTTAAAAAGTCGTTCAAAGGAAAAATCGCTTTAAACCCTTTTAACACAGCGGGTAAAAATCTTTCGGTAAGTACTTCATCATCACTTACCGTATGTGAAACAATGTAATTTTTATATCGTAGCAAGTGTGCCGCCGGATTATCTTTCTTAAAACCCCTTGGTACTGTTTTTAGTTTATCATCCATTAGCTCGGTATAAAGTTTTTTAAACTGTGCATTTTTCAGAATCTGTTCCAGTTCAGTAAACTCACTGGCAATTTTATTGCGCACCAAAGCCAACTTTGCGGGTTCTGCCCCATATAAACCACCTGCAAAAACGGTTTTAGAGCCTGGCTCTATATGTATATAATAACCCGCTCTCGAAGACTTACGACCACCGGGTGTAATGAATGCGCCAAAATGGGTTTTATAAGGAGTTTTATCTTTTGAAAACCGGGTGTCTTTATATATTCTAAATATACAATCCTTGGCTCTAACATTCTCTATACGAGCATCAAAGTTAATAATTTTAGATATTAAAACTTCTGTAAACGCTTCAAATTCTTCAAGACAATTTTTATATTCGTCTTTATGGTCATGAAACCATTCTCGATCGTTATTGGCTTTCAAGTTTTCCAGGAACTGAAAAGTATTTTTGCTTATTTTCATCTTATTACCTTATTATAAATTTCTTATCATAACGCAATAAAAAAAGTAATGTGCCATCATAGTATTCTGTTAACGTTTTCTAATTTGCTTTACATGCTCAGCGAAAAATAACCGATAGTAATATTATGAACAAGGAGTCCAACGATGTCAGATAACAATTTTAATTGGGAAAATTCGAAACAGCTTTCGGTTATAAAAGTTATTTTGGCTTTTGCTATTCCCAGCGCTGTTGCTTTTACAGGGTTCAGAATTATTCTACCCATTATTTATGAGCAAGGGATTCCTGCAATTATTGCCTGGCCTGCCATCGCGTCAGGAATGTTACTTTTGGTTTTAATTGTTGCCATAATACTTCTTCGACGAGAAGCAAAAGAGTTAAATATCTCTTTTAAAGAAAGAATATGCCTTAAAAAACTTACAGCCAGCCAGTGGGGTATTTATCTCGGTGTACTGGCCCTGGGTTTAGCGATCACCATGGGTATGAGCAATCTCAGTATCTACATGACTGAAATACCCGGACTTTCCGTTCCGGACTATTTTCCGTTTTTTCTGAATCCAGCAATTGACCCAATGAAGACAGATCCTTCCATACTGTCTCCTGACTTTATTTTAAAAGGAGAATATTGGTTATTTCCTCTGCTCTTTCTTACCCTGTTTCTAAATATTCTAACCGAAGAACTTTACTTTCGAGCATGGCTTCTGCCAAAAATGAGTAAATTGGGGAAAGCATCCTGGGTCATCAATGGCTCACTTTTTGCATGTTACCACACATTCCAATTTTGGCTTTTCCCGCAGCTTTTACCGATCAGTCTTTTTATGGCGTATGTAGTCTATAAAAGTAAAAGCATCTGGCCGGCATTCGCTATTCATATGGTCGTAAACTTGATGACACTCGCAGGGTTAATTACATTGATTATTGTATAAACTCCAGGCGGGTAAAATTATTGTTTCTTTCCAATGCAGTAATAATATGCCTTAAAAAAGAACTCTTTTTTTACAACCGCGCTTAAATCTTTTTGCATTATGGCATATAACTCTTTACTGTTTTGGTGACCTTCCCGGGTTCCCCCAAATTTTTTGGATAAAAAAATTGTAACCGGGTCCAAAACTCCAAACCAACCTGATGCCAATTGCATATCACCAATAATAATCTCCCCTTGTTTTTTAACAAAAGAAACCAGGTTGCTATAAGCTTGCTTATAACCCGGAATGATGGACATCCCCAAAGTGCAAACACCGACATCAAAATAGGAGTCTATTTTACTTTTCACTTTTGTAAATTTTGTTATGTCCGCTTCAATCAGTTCAATATTTTCCCAGCGGTTTTTCCTGATTTTTTCCTTCGCCTGACTTAACATTTCAGAAGAAAAATCGACACCTACTATTTTTCCTTCTTTGCCAATCTTCTTTAATATATGCGGAAAATCCAGACCGGTACCGCAGCAAAAAACCAAAACAGTATCTCCTTTTTTTAAAGATGAATCGTAAAAAGCTTTCTTTTTCCACCTGGTAAAAAATGGGGGAATTGAAAAATCGTATTTATCAGCGACTTTACTTTCATAAATTTTTTCTATATTACCAGACACCAATTTCATTTCGTTCTCCTTAAATCAAAACCTTTCGAAATCTTAATTCTATTCATAAGCTAATGCCTCTCGGGTCGACACCTTAATCGCTTTTCGGGCGGGTATTCTGCTGGCTAACCAGCCAAATATAAAAGTTACAAAAAAAGTAATAACGAAACCCATAAAACTAAAAGTAAAGTCAAGCCGGGTTTCATCCCCTAAAATTAACTCACCGAAAAATATCGAAGCAAAGTAACTCAAAGGCAAGCTGAACAGTAAACCCAAAGAAATTCCTGTTAAACTGATTACTAAACCTTCGGTGACAAACAAATTATATATTTTTTGTGGTGTGGCGCCTATAGCTCTAAGTACGCCTATCTCTCTTGTTCTTTCCATTATATTAATACCGGTGGCCGAGGCCATACCAAGCGCGCTGACGATTAAAACAAGCAACGATAAAAATATTAACACAGAAAGAATAATATTCAAATGGTTAAATATAATAAGCCCCCGCTCCGCCTGTGACATTACATACAAAACAGATAAACCGGAAGCCCCTGCTCTTTTTTCAATTTCTCTTTTCAGAAGAATCACTTTTTCATAATCTCTATTTTCTGCTGAAAAAAGCAAGCTATTCACTAAATGATCAGGGTTTGCAAACCGGTCATAGATTTTTTTATCCATATAAATTTTTGGCGCGTCAAACTCTTTAATAACACCAACCAGTTTTGCGCGAATCGGTTTTTCTTTCAATTCTATATCGTATGTATTCCCAATAACCGGTTGCCCGAAAACCCCGGCAGCTTTTTGATTCAACACAAACTCCGGACTGTCCGAACCCCCAAGCCAACGCCCCCTGATGACATCGAATTTTACAAGTTGAGTATTATGGGGAAGAGCAACAATACCAATGCCACTTTTCGCAGAAAGAACTTTCGATTGAAGGCGCCCGGTTCCACCATTCCAGGACTCAACACTTTTAATATTATCCAGATTTTCAAAAGGTAAAATAGCATCCGCATAAGATACCTGCTTTTTAAAAACAACCTTAACATCATATTTCATAGAATCTTTTGAGTCGAATAAAAAGTTGGCTAACGATGCCCTTACATTAAATCCTGTACTGAAAATAGCAACACCGAGCGACATCATCGCTACGGTTACCAGTAATCTCTTCTTTCTACGCAGGAGGTTTCTAAATGCAAGTTGCGTACTATAAGAAAAAAACTTTTCCCGGGACTGATCGCCGGCACTGCTTCTATACTCACTTTTCGAAACTTTGTTTTCACTTCCCGTACCGTAATCACTCAAGGCCACTAGAGTTGTAACTTTTATTCCTTTTAACAAAGCCGGTAAAGAAAATAAAACAGGTAAAAACAACGCCAATACAACAAAATTTATATACAAATCCATCGGAAGAGATGTGGTTAATACATCAAAATTTAATATATCAGCAACAAAGTTGGCAAAACCATACCCGGATGCAACGGCAAGCGGAATAGCTATTATACCGGCTATCATTGCGAGTATCAATATCATCGACAAATAAATTTTAAACACACTCAGGGGGGCGGCCCCAATCGCCTTCATAATACCGACCTGGCGAATTTGTTGTGCTAATATAGAACCCATTAATTGTGAAACTAAAACCATGCCCATAACAAAAGCTAAAAAACCAATAATTCCTTCAAGAGAAAGTATCGTGTTCAATTGCCACTGGTGAGGGTGTTCTTGAAAATTCGGAATCTCCAGAGATTTCAAATGTACCCCGTTTGTTTCAAGCTTATTTACTAAACGCTCTACAAGAGAAATTACCTCTTCTCGGGAAGAGACATCACGTAATCGTAGAATTAAACGAGTATTCAATTTCTCACCGGTAATTTGTGTAAAAGTTTCCCGGTTTACATAAGCATAGATAAAGGCATCCTGCGTGGCGGGGGCTTGCGCCGGGTCAAAAGTAATTCCACTAATTGACAATTGAATTGTTTTACCGTCAACCCTGACCCTGGCCTTAGACCCGAGTTTCAAATTAGAAACCAATTGCCCGTTTCTCTCGATTAACATTGTTCCGTTTTCCGGGACCGTGTCTCCTTCTTGCTGAAAAATTTCAGCCAGATGAAAGGAATTAAAATCTTCTACACCATACAACCACAATGGAAGCCACTGGTCCGGGTAAACTTCAATTCTTTGCAATAAAAACTCTCGAAATTCTGCGCTCTCGATTCGCTCGTCTTGTTTAAAATTTTCCAGGTCAATTTTATAAAAATCATCAGACGTAAGTATTGCATGAGCCGGTCTTGACCTGATGAAATTTTCACTAAGGTCATTCTTAAGGATAGTATAGGAGACCAGAATAGTCCCCACTCCCCACAGACCAATTACCAAAGAAAAAATTACCAGAGCAGACCGACCGGGGTTAGTCAATAAATCTGCAAATGCTTTTTTATACTTTGCGTTCATATCAGTTCCTTTTGTCATCGACAATACTACCATCATGAATCGTAACAACTCGATTATATTGAGACGGTTTTACATTTTCATGAGTCACAACAATGACTGTTTTACCATCGTCCGAAAGTTGTGAAAATAAATTTTGAATGGACGCAGCGGTTTTACTGTCCAAATTTCCAGTAGGTTCATCTGCGACCAAAATCGGGGGGTCGTTGGCAAGCGCCCGTGCAATGGCTGCGCGTTGTTGTTCTCCTCCCGAAAGTCCCGATGGTTTTTTCGCCGCATGGTCTAAAATTCCCACCCTGGCAAGTAAGTTCTCAGCCCGTTCCCGGCGCTCTTTCCGGGGAAATACATTTACAAAATCCATAGCCAGCATCAAGTTTTCCAGAATACTCAGTGTGGGAATTAGCTGAAAAAACTGAAACACAATACCCACAGTTTTTCCTCGCCAGTTAGCCAAGCGACTCTCGTTCAAGGTATGTACCTGGTTGCCATCGATCGTCACCGTGCCTTCGCTTGGATGGTCTATACCGGTCAGCATATTCAGCAAAGTGGATTTCCCACTTCCCGATTTACCGACAATTGCCAACTGCCTGCCTTGCTCAATGGTTAAATCAATATTACATAAAGCATTAAAGCGCCCCGCCGGCGTATCAAACCATTTCGAAACACCGTGAAACTGGATGTAGTTTATATTCTCTTTCATTTTAGTTCCTTTATTCTCCTATCCCAATGCAGGGAAACCCAACACTACTATCAACTATAATACTATACTGTATAGCACTCGACCAAAAAAACTCACTTCTTTTTATTTTCTTTTTCGAAATCCTGCACAACCTCTGTTATCCATTTTACCAATGTATTTAATGTCATACGATATTGTTTTACAATCATTCGAATAGCAAACGGAGCCCGAGATACCTCTTTTTCATGCGAGACTACCCAATCTCTCAACTGTCTCAATTGAACTTGTAAATTACCCAGCATCTCGCTGGATTTTTGCGGTTCCAACTGGTCAATATTCCAGAGGAAGGTGTTAAAATCAAAAAAGAAGGGCTGAATCTGACTCGAAAAATGATGCATCAAATTGTAAAAATGTGTTTTTCCTTTGGCATTTACTGAATAGACAATTTTTTCCGGGTTCTCGCCATCGCGAATAGTTTTGCCGTTTAAAAACTCAGATTTATAGAGTCGTTTGCATACCTTATAAACAGCCGGGGAGCTAATCTTTATTAACCGATTAATATTCATTTCGTCGATAAAATGCGTTATCTCGTAGGCATTCATCTGTTTTTTCTGTAAAATGCCCAACACGATCAGATCTATCGTCGACATAGTTTTGTTCGTTTTCACCGGCGACTCCACTGCTATACAGTATAGTACTTTGCTTCGGCAGCGTCAAGTTTTTTTAACGCATCTGTGAAATTTGTTTAGCCAAACGAGTAAGATCGTCTATAACTTCTGCAGGGTTTGGGTTTATGTTACCGGCCAACTCCAGCGCGCTTTGTATTAACTCCAGCAACAACTTTTTCTGGGCCTCCGATTGAACCTCTCTCATATTAAATCTTTCTTCTTTAAATTGAGCCGCTTTCTGGTCAATCGTCCCCATAATTTGATTCAGGGTTTGTATCTGCTCTGATTGTAAACTCATACTACACGGTTCTCATTCGTTAGACATCTTTGCAACAAATTTCAGGCCGACGAAGTCCCGTGTATTTTCGTAGAGTAAAAGTAAATTTCACCACAAGTTCGCACTGCGGAATGCGACCGGCATCGAGATCCGTTGCTTTAGGGCTGGATGAATCACCGGATGAACCATCGCGTTCGTCGGCCATTTAAAAAGATGAGATACGTGATTTGTTCGACGTAATCTACATAACCAACGCCGTCGTCGCATAATACATGGGCGTAATTACAGACTTTGTCGATAATTTCTGATGTGGACATTATATTCCTTTTAGTTCAAACTTTTCTTTAAAACCATTATGCCAGCCATGGTCAATATGATCTTCTCGTTGCAATCTACCGACAACTATAGCAGGATGAATTGTATTCTTTTTAGCAAACTCAAGAATATCCTTTTCATAGAAATGAGCGGCTTTAACAAACCTGTTATATTCTTTTTCGGGGATTAACATATTTCGTGAAAAACGATTGGCTTCCTCTTCTTTGTCCGATTTGTCTAATTCTTTTGAATCGATAAATATTTCTTTTCTACCATGCTTTAAAATATGAGCCGCTTCATGAAAAAAGGTAAACCAGAAATGATCATTGGTCTTGTGTCGCAAACTCATCACAATCATTGCCTTATCAGAACTTAACCATCGTGTGGCACCGGACACATGTGTTTTTTGAAACTCCGGGACAAAGACAAGGGCAACGCCCGCCTCAGCACAAAGCTTTTTCATTTCAGGTTCAAACTCTTTTGGTGATTTATTGGTAAGGTCTCGTATCTTTTTCAAATTAGCCGAAAACTTTTCTTTATTATAAGGATGCGTTTCAACTTGTTCTGCGATTTTTTCACCAACACGAAGCCATGTGGCAATATGGGGAAGATCATCCGTAAAAGACGGTGACTTACGAAAGCTGGTCGCTGTCTTTGAATAATAACTGGCCCATTGATCTACACCAGGCACGCGAAAAAAATGAAGAAGACCTTCCAAGAGTTCCAATCGATCTTTACCCGGCGGCAAATAGCCCATTTCCTGGAGGTTTTTTATGGGAAACTTTTTAAGCCACTCGAAATTATTTTTCAACGTCTCTTTTTATTTTTTTCGGGCAGCATAAAGTTCATAATCGGCGTTCATATTATTCCAGATATTTGCAGAAATACCCAATGCTTTTTCAAGTTGTAACGATAGCTCGGAAGTTAAACCAACATGGGCGTTGACAATCTGGCTGATATGTTTTTCTGATACGTTGAGTCGCTCAGCCAGCTCGGTTTTTTTTATCCCCCGACTTTCCAGCACTTCTTCGAGGTATTCCCCGGGGTGCACAGAGTAATCGGGTTTATATGCATACATTGTATTATTATTCGCCATGGTAATCCTCCACACCAAGAATTATTATCCCGGTAATTATTGTTAAATTTATTTCGCCATTTTCAAGATAGGTCAGTTCATCGCTCGCTTCAAATATCAGCCTGTATGGTTGCACCAAGTCAATGGCAAACTCATTTTTTCTTTTCCCGGATAAGCGATGTCTTCTTTCTGGTTTTTGCTGATATAAAAAAGATACGCACGGCAAACTATAATACTCTTTACCTGTTTGGTAAAGTGTTTTTTGTTGTGTTGTTGGGCTACCGTTGAATCGCCGGTCCGGGCAGTGTGTATTTCCCGGGGTGTTTTGTTGTTTATTGTTTGTTCGTTATTATACTTTGGTTATAAATTAAACTCATCAATCATATTAAAGAGTTTCTATATAATGCAAATTTTGTATTTTCTCGAATCTGAATAGCTTCTTCCGCTGGCTCGATGCCTTCAATATTTAGTATTTTAAAATCTTGCCTGGTACCTATTTCTTCTACAATTGCAGATACCAATCTTAATGCTTCAATAGTTTTCCTACTCTTTAGCCAATTGCTTGTATACTGTATGATTTGTTTGATGCTTATACCTTGTTCTAATAACTTTTCAATCTTATGATCAATAAATGCAGTATGATGATACCTCAAATTGTCATCCAAGCCATAGAAAAAATCATCTTCATTTAAAATTGCCTGCTTTCGCCAGTCATTATCTATTCTATTATCAAATATTTTATTTCTGAATTCATACCATTTATTCTTATTACAGCAATTCCATATACTGTGAATATCTGAGGGATCAATATAGTCAAGATAAGGTATCAATGATTCTAGTTGCGATTGATTTTGAATACCGGGCATTCCTGACATGTCAATACCCCAATGCATCCCAATGTATTTAAAAAAAACCTTTGGGTTTTTGTGTTTCTTAATTTCAATATCAACGAGTTCTTTTAATTTTGTTGTACTCATATAAAGTGCACATTGTATAAATAAATGATTTTGCTTAAGGTTTTGCCAGTTTGCAATTAATAATTGTTCTACATATTCAATATCTAGGCGCATCAACAAATCTGACACTGCATAATTTAAATTCGATGAAGGATTTTTTTGTAATTGAATAATCGTTTGTTTATCTGTTATGTAATTGGTTAATGTCTCCGCGATTTTATCTGACCATATATATTTGCAATAGCGCAACCAAAATTCAACTTTTCCCGTTAGTAATTTTTCTATTAATTGAGGTTCAGCAAGTTGATCGTTTAACTTTAATCTCTCAGCCAAAATCGAATCGGTTAATACCGTATCTTTCGATTTCTCTATTAGGACATCGATATCATTCATATCTGTTTTTATCGCCCAAAGATAGAAAGAATTTTTTCTTATAAAATCTTCTTGTTTATCATCATACCATAAACTTAACAATTTATCTCTACTTACTTTCGAATAACCAATACCTTTCTCATATTTTCTACGCCAATGATCTAGAATTGAACTTTTAAACGACCAAAAACTGCCGGGTTTTCTATCGGCGTCTGCAAATACATTCACCAGGTATTCGAATGTCAAGGGGTGATCAGTATTTCTTAGCATCAAAGTTATTGGCCAATGTAATTCACTTTCCTGCGCTTTATTTATAAAATATTTTATAAAATGGTCACTTGGTACATATCTACCAAATGCCCATGATATATTATATTCACCTACTGCTGCTCTTACTGATTGTGTTTGTTGATCTGATTTATCTGGTAATTGTTCCCATTCACTACAAATTTCATCAAGAATTTGTTTACTATCTTGAAGATAGCATCTACCTACCGCCCAAAGATAATCTGCCAGGTGTTGAGTTCTATTTACATCATTTTGCCAACAATCATATATACTAGCAGAAAGTCGTTCGTCAGCAATAAAACCTGCTAATCTTAGTGAACCAATTCGTGCATCATCGGTTATATCAGCTTTACTTAAGTAATCAGATAAAGCTATAGTGAGTTGATCTCCAAAACGAATTTTTGCATGTTCAATTTGTCTGTCTCTCCATGGTGCAATTGATCCGGGTTCAATCCGTCGACATAGCCGAACACCGGCATCTAAACGACCATTTCGAAATAGAGCAAATAAATTATAATTGCCAAAATCTTTGAAAAGTAAAGTTATTGCCGCTATCTCATCTTTTTCAATCTCAGATAGAATGCGTAATGCAGACCACCGTAAATTCATAAAATTATCAGAGTGTGTTTTTTCTTCTTTTAGAAAATCTTTAATATACCGAATAATTATCTTGTTAAGCTCTTCATTCGAGCTCATATATTTGAGAGCATAAAATAAAGCAAGTTGGTTTTTCGATCGAACTTCGCTTACAATATTATCTGAAATGTTATCTCTTGTTATAGCTATGCCTATTGGTTCTGCATAGTATGGTTCTTTTAAAATATCTTCATCTATTGAATCAGTTATCAATGAACTATAAATAGTTTCAGCAAGTAAATTATTTCTAATTCTATCATGTCGAAATACTAATATTTCCGATTCACTTTCTTTACGTAAACTTATGAGATCTTTAGCCTTTGCTAATTCACGTATAATTGTGACTTCTTCGGAAGGGCCAGGGAACCAATTTTTTAAATCTAAAAACTTTGGTGATAGATTATGATTTAAAAGCATTTTATAACACAATAAAATCAATGTTGTCTTGTATTCATCATAAGTAAAAGAACCTGAAATAGTTGTTTTTCCTATACTGCTATCCAAATAATCTTTAATAATATTTTCTATTTTGTTTTTGTCCGGTTCCCACAATCCGATTAGCAAAGGGTCATTCCCCAGTGAATTAGCTAGTTTATCTGCATCCAGTATGGAGATTTTTTTATTAATTAATTTATATTTTTTTACTATTGCAGCTCTTGCTTCTTTTATGTTAAAGATTGTTAATGGTAAAATGAATGATTTTATCTGTTTTCTTCTATTTTCGGATAATAAATCAATATTCGTTGGCCAAATTGGACAAATGAGCTGCCAATTTAATGGCTCTATTTTATCATTACGACCTTCTTTGAATGGTAACCATGATATTAACCGATCAAGAATCCTGTTACCTTGGGTCGATCTATTTATATCTTCAATAATACAGACAAGTGGCTTATCTGGTGAAGATAAATTTAAAGCTGTTTTGCCTGCATGTATTTCTAGTTCAGGTTTTAGTTTATGCAATTCAATGTCTATCGCTTGCTCAAATGTTATGCCGGATTCGAAGTAGTCCGTATACAACACTAATCCAAAACCATCGTTTGAAATATAATCAAATAAATATTTCTTTGCCGCCTCAGTTTTTCCAACCCCCGATTCACCTAAAATAAAAGTAATGGGCCTAACAATATTATTAGTTAAAGCCTTATCTATACCCCTGCTTATAAGGGTGTCTATAGGTATTGTATTAAAATTATTAATACTTTCTCTAGATATCTCTTGTAAAAGATCATGATTTAATCTTTGCTGATTTATACCTAAGTATTTAGATCTTAGCCATTGACCATCAGGTGAATTATCTAATCTATCTGCTAGGCGAGAGCACGACCAAATATCGTTAAAGATCGAATTATCTTTAAGAATTTGATTTACTTCTACTAAGAGTTCATGAGTCGGTTCTTTATTTGTGGTTAAAACAAGGGTTGCATAATATTTCGGATTATCCTTTCTAATATTTTTTATAACTTCTATTGATTTAATAACATCACCTGGAATTGGTTTTGTTTTTGAGCCTTTTCTTTGCTTTACTTTGGTTGGGTTTAACAACCATTTTTTTCTTAAATCTTCTGCTTTACCACTAGCATGATGTATCACAATAATCATTTTAGTATCTCGATGGTCTATGATTGAGAAATTGTCAACAGGTGATGTTTTAGTTTTACCCTCCGTATTCATTCCAGGGTGAGTCAAGCTTTCGTATAAGCCAGGTTTTGCTTTACGAAGTATTGCGGTAGCTAACCGTTCGAACAAACCGGCATCGGTTATTTTTGCTAATTGATCGTTTGTTTCGCTATGTTTTTCCATTAGACATCAATCAAAAAATCCACTCACTCCAACCTCCCACTAAACGCAGGAGCCAGCATCGATTTTTTAGTTTCTCCCGCTTGCACAAGTTTTTGGTCTATTCCAACGCGGGTCAGGGTTTTATTTTTCGTATATTCAGGTGACATAGGTTTTCGAATTTATATATTTTATAATACGACACAAACAAAGAAAATGTCTCTTTGATCTGGTGTCAATACTGTTTTACATAAAAGATTCTCATTCCATCCCGGCTGATATTTAACGACAACCAACTTTAAAAAACAAAACACCTCTCGACTTCGGTCGAATACCGCAAAAACGTACATGATTGCTTCATACCTTTACCCTCGAAAAGACAAAAGAGGCGGGCGGCCTGATTTTCTGATGTTCAAAACATGCCACGAAGCAAGCTTCCGCCAAGTCATCTACCCACATGATATATTTTTCTAGTATTTATTTTCTATTGAATTTCATTTGACTTACTGTTCTTTTTGGACCCACACAACCGAGAATATTTACCGGTAGCTTAGAAAATAATCCTTTCAATAACGTACCCGAATAGGAATAATAGAACCCAAGTATGGTCAAAGCGCGTTTCAGAATCTTTGTTTTCTCGTCAATCACAGCCATAGCCTTGGCTGTCTTTCACTTCTATCCACTTTCGGGGATATACGCCAAAGAGAAAAAAGGCGAAGTTCAAAAGCCCTGGAAAGTTGGCGAAGTTTTGCATTACACCGTTTATTATAAGGTCGGATATATTTATATTCCGGGAGTGCGGGCCAGGCTTACAATTGTCAAAGAAAGCGATGAGAACAATAGCAAGGTTTTGCATATTTCCGGGAGTGCAGTTTCCAATAAATTGGTGGACCTCTTCTTTAAAGTTCGGGACTCCATATCTTGCGCTTATGATTGGAAAAACAGAGTTCCTTTATGGGATAGAAAAAGTTTACGGGAAGGAAATTATTTTCGCGAATACGAAGCTTTGTTTCATAATCATGCCAGAACTGCAACATTTAGCCAAAAAGAGTTTAATGGTAATACTGATGTAAAGGGGGTAGTTAATAAAAATGCCAAGTGGAAAGAAAAAAAAGGGACTATTTCAAAACTAAAACCGTATACCCAAAGTGTATGCAGCTCTATTTTTTATCTACGCCATAACGCAGTTTCTACCTCCATAGGAAGTTCCATCGTTATTCCTTTATTTGACGATGGTAAAAAAAATAGTTTAAAACTTACCGTTGTAGAAAAAAAGAAAGTAGAAATTGAAGCTGGTATTTTTGCGGCCTTGGTCCTGAAACCGAAATATAAGAAAAACGGGGCGTTTACATCAAAAGGAAAAACAATGTTGTATGTATCAGATGACAAAAACAGATATCTGCTTAAAGCCGAGTCTGACCTTCCAGTGATCGGACAAATTTTAGTAGAACTGGTTAAAATCGAATAAAGGTTTTATTCTTTTAGTCAAAGTCGATCTTCAAGCCTTTTTTTAGAAACAGGCATTTTGTCTATTATGCCTTAACTAAATAAAATACATTTGAGATGGGCGTTGAAGCTCTTTTTATCTTGTATAAGAACATGCTTTTTGTACACTGGTATTATAAGTGTATTTATCTGTTATGCGGCAGGCAAAACGGTCAACAGGCTGGCCGGTCTCAAAGGAGTTACCTGTGAAAAAAGTATTGATATTAATAGAAACCGGTTTTGAAGAGGTGGAGGCGTTGACTCCAGTTGACCTGCTTAGAAGGGCGGGAGCCGAAGTCGTTTTAGCGACCAGTGTTTCAAACTGCCAGGTTACAGGCAGAAACGAAATTACAGTTCTTTGCGACGCTGCATATGAAACGGTGGACCCCGGTGAATTCGATATGGTGGTTATCCCTGGTGGGAATGGCGGAGTCGATGCCCTGTCAAAAAACTCCTTTGCTCTTGATTTGATAAGAGAATATTTTGCTCAGAAGAAATGGGTCGGGGCGATTTGTGCAGGGCCCCTGGTTCTGAAAGAGGCCGGAGTTCTGAACTGGCAGTCGATAACAAGTTACCCCTCTACAAAAAGCGAACTGACGGCGATTACAAACTACAGCGACGAACGTGTGGTCACGGACGGCCATTTAATTACAAGCAGAGGCCCCGGCACATCCGTTGAATTTGGCCTGACTCTGGTCGAGAAGTTATTCGGACCGGAAAAGGCGACGGAAATACAGAGGCAAATAGTTGCTTGATAGGAACGTGAATAAACTTTAATCGATTAAAATTGTTGCAGCAAAAAAAGTTCCTGTAGTAAAGGTTCTTTGCGGGTTGTTTCGACCAAACCATTGACCTAAAACTAGAATTACGGACTCATTTACATCCCAGGTAATACCGGTATATCCATACGTTTCCTCTTCTCCATAACGTATCACACGTGCATAGCTAGCTTCAATACAAAACTGTACATTATCTACAAAGTACCACCCAATACCCAGATTTAAGCCTGCTGACAGACTATTACGGGTATAACCTGCTTCAGCGCTAAAATCCACATGTAGTGTTTTACCCAATGGAGCGGAAAAAATAAGTCCTGCTCCATAAGCGTTGGTGCCTGTACCGGAACCCCAGCCAACTCCACCCATAAAGCCGAGCCCAAAGCTTTCTCCGAATTGAAGAAAATTCCATTTGAAACCATAATCAAATGCAATATCTGTCGTTGTAATAGCCGCATTGATGCCCATTTCAAATGTGTCAGACACACCCCATGTTATCCGGTTTCCGAAGCTATTGGTGAATAAAATACTCTCTGTTTCGAGGCCATAATCCACTTCCGCAGTTGGCTCAAATTCAATTGCTCCTGCTGGTACGGTATCTACAGTTGGCACGACCAGTTTCGCAGCAGAGATTCCTCCCACAGCGTATACAGGGGCGGCGACGAATGTTACCAGCGAAAACAAAACCAGCAACAATGCGGTTTTACCGATAGGTTTAATTAAAAATTGTTTCATTACATACTTCCTTCAACAAATAATTTTCAAATATAGTTTAAAATGGTCAATAGATCAATTTTCAACTTATTGACAATCAATTTAATCTTCTCGCCCCGGCATATAACATCTCAAATGCTTATGGAAAATTGTATTATTTTAGTATTCAACCGTGTTCTCTTCACGAGTTTGGCATAACTTAGTCGTTTATGCGGTTTGTTTTCAATGCTGACCGGTCTATAGCGACCAACGCATTCTCCTATGAAATTATCGAAGTCATTGGCAATATTATTGATCTCCAACATGGTTCCACTCGCGGGAGTCGCATGGTTGGGCTGGAGCGCGGCAACAATTTTGTTGATATATTGGGCCGAGAATGCAATTATCGGTATTTATAATATTGCGAAAATGTTAAGGGCGGGGTTTACTTTCAAAAAACACGAATCTGCGGTGTTGAAAATTACAGGAGCTATATTTATGAGCCTGTTTTTTGTAGTTCATTACTCTATGTTTATGGGCGGACACCTGGTATTTCTTATAGTGCTTTTAAAAGTTGATACGGATACTGTTTTCGATATTTTTAAATCGGGTAACATTGAAGCCATCTTTTTTCAGACCGGCATGGCGGCCCTGCTCGCCCTTTTTGCCAGTCATGGATACTCCTTTTATTATAACTTTTTAAAGAAAAAAGAGTATCGAAATAAAACAGCTGAGGATTTTCTGGGTCACCCCTACCCTCGAATGATTATAATGCACATGGCTATACTTGCCAGCGCATTTTTCGTTATCGATAATAAAGATGAGTCTGCTCAAATTCCCATGCTCCTTATACTGATTATCTTAAAAATTGCCATTGACGGTATTTCCCATGTACGAGAACACAAAAATAAGAAAAACAGAAAAAAACAGAAAAAAAAACATGAAAGATAGCATTCGCCTCTCTCTAGCAACCGGTGTGGCGAAAGGCGACCTTTCGAAATATCTTTTCACTCGGGTTTATTAAATCCGGCAGAGGCCGTTGCCGCAAGCCACGGCGCCAGAGTATGGATTCAAATTCTGTGTGTGGGCGTAATTTATCCCGTCCCTGCCTTTACTTTTTGAACAAACACCACGAATAGTCTGCCTGATTTTTTTCCTTTTCAAGCCGTCTCGAATCAAGCGAAGAGTAAACTTGATGAGCGATAAACACTTTAAGCTGAAAACGGTTTTCGGGCATGACTCTTTTCGTCCCCTGCAAGAGGATGCAATAGACACGATTCTTGCGAAGAAAGATCTATTGATGATTTTGCCGACCGGTGGCGGAAAGTCTCTTTGTTACCAGCTTCCTTCGCTTCTGATGCCGGGGGTTACGATTGTGGTTTCTCCTTTGCTGGCGCTGATGCAAGACCAGGTGATGGCGCTTCATGCGCTCGATATTTCCGCCGATATGATTTCGTCGATGCAGGATCTCGAAGAGCTTGAGTTGGTTTTTGACCGTTTAAGGGCCGGCGATCTGAAGCTGCTTTATGTGGCTCCCGAAAGGTTTAAAAGCAGTCGGTTCATGAATATACTTTCTATAACGGAAATAAATTTCTTTGTCGTTGATGAGGCTCACTGTGTGAGTGAATGGGGGCATGAATTTCGAGAGGATTATCGTAAGCTCAATTTATTGCGTAAGAATTTTCCGAAAGTACCCATTGCGGCATTTACTGCTACGGCTACACCAAAAGTTCAAAAAGATATTGCAGCTAACCTTAAACTGGTTGACCCCCATCTTTACAGAGGTCCGGTTTTTCGTGAGAATCTGGAAATTAATGCCGCGTATCGGGCCAAGGATGGACGCGACCAGCTTTTGAATATTATTCGAAGTCACCCTGGCGAGGTTGGTATTGTGTATTCTTTTACTCGAAATTCGACCGAAAGTATTGCCGCATTTTTACAGAAAAAAGGCATTAAAGCCCGCTGTTATCACGCCGGGTTGCCCGTACACGAAAGACAAAAGGCATATCGAGAATTTGTCCATGACAAAATTCAAGTGGTTGTTGCGACAATCGCTTTTGGAATGGGAATCGATAAAAGTAACATTCGGTTTGTCGTGCATATGTCACTGCCGAAAACTATTGAGAATTACTACCAGGAAATTGGAAGAGCGGGGCGCGACGGACTGCCCTCCCGCGTTTATCTGCTTCATTCAATTTCTGATAAAATGCAGCGAAAAGGTTTAATTGACCAGCTTGACGAATCGCCTTATAAAGATCATGCTTATGATCAACTCGAAGAGATGGCAAAATTTTCCGTGGCTGAAAAGTGTCGGCACGGCATGCTCACTGCGTATTTCGAGCAGTTGGGCGATAATCTTGTGTCAGGGTGCGAGACCAACTGCGATAATTGTATGGAGCAAAATTCTCCGGATGACAGCGCGCAAAAAGAGAGAGTAGATATTACCCGCGAAGCCCAGATGTTTTTATCGGCTATTATTCGAAGCGAACAGCGTTTTGGATCGGGCTATATTATTGACCTTCTAAGAGGCTCCAAAAATAAAAAAATACTGGATAATGCTCACGAGAATCTTTCCGTCTATGGAATTGGAATGGAACGTACAAAACCCGAATGGATAACGATCTCTCAAAGGTTGCAAGAACTGGAAGTAGTAACTCGGGGCGAGTTTCAAGAATTAATTATTAAACCCAAAGGCGTTGAAATACTGAAAAAGCAGGCGGAAGTTTCCATTAAAAAAGAGCGTTTGCTGTTTTCAAAAGTAAAAACAAAAAATGCAAATACCGATGGGTCCCCCGCTATAACTGAAGAAGAACAATCTTTTTTTGAAAGACTTCGCAGCCTGCGCAGTAATATTGCCACGAGTGAGAAAGTTCCCGCTTATATAGTTTTCAACGATAAGACGCTCATTGAAATGTCTTCGGCGCTACCCGTTACTCGCACTGAAATGCTAGAGATTGGCGGCGTTGGTGAAAAAAAGTATGACCGATTCGGGAAAGAGTTTATTGACCTATGCCTTACATTTAAAAAAGAGTTGTCTGAAAAATAACGTTATATTAATATTAAACAAAGGATTCTAAAACAAAAATGGACGCAGAAGATAACAAGGATGATTTAAAAATTGGAGATTACAACGATCTGGAGGTGCTCCGATTTGTTGATTTTGGCGCCTATTTGCATGCCGGCGATTTCGATATTTTATTACCAAAAAGAAAAATACCTGAAAATACTTCCATCGGGGAAGTGCTAACGGTCTTTGTTTACAACGATTCCGAAGGTAGGGAAATTGCCACTACGGATACTCCTAAAATTAAAGTGAATGAATGTGGTTTTCTCGAAGTAATGGATGTGAATAAGTACGGAGCTTTTCTGGACTGGGGTATAGAAAATCAACTTCTTGTTCCGTACCGAGAGCAGGTAACGGAATTAAAAGAAGGGCAAAAATACATGGTGTATATGTATCTTGACAAGGTCTCTATGCGGTTGGTCGCGACGACCCGTATTGAAAAACATTTGTCTAAACTACACATGATTCATCTTCACGAGTTGCACGAAAAAGATAAAGTAGATTTGTATATCTACCAAAAAACTGACATGGGGTATAAGGCCGTTATCAACCAGAAAAACATGGGACTTCTTTATGAAAATGAACTGAAACAGAAAATTCATGTTGGCGAGCGTGTGACCGGTTATATTAAACAAATTCGAGAAAGCGGTAAAGTCGACTTGTCTCTGGAACCGATTGGATTTGATCGGTTGAGCGACATACAGGAAATAATTTTAAATTACTTGAAGGATCACAATGGCGCTTTGTCGCTGAATGACAAAAGTTCTCCTGAAGAAATAAAACAACTTCTTAAAATGAGTAAGGGTGATTTTAAAAAGGCTATTGGTATGCTCTGGAAGCAAAAGAAAATTAAAATATCTCCCGAAGGAATTACCCTGATTACCCTTTCCGATTCACCTGACCCGTAACACGTGGCCCCCGTGTTAAAGTCAATAGTGTAACCTCAGACGGAACCCCGAGACGCATCGGCGGTCCCCAGTAGCCTGTTCCCCGGTTTACGTTAACCCACATTTTATTTTGGTACAGGTGAAATCCTTTTGAATATGTATAAATCAGTTTAACAGCGAAATTCCATGGGAAGAATTGTCCCCCATGGGTATGGCCCGACAATTGTAAATCATAACCAGCCTTCCACGTACGCTCAAGATCACGGGGCTGGTGAGCGAGTAAAATTTTAACGTCATTTTCGGGAACTCCCTCTATGGCTGTTTCGGGTTCGTATGGATGCTTGCCTGAGCGCGGTCCTTCCCCTATATCCGGTACGCCGGCAATAACCAGATTCGCCCACTTCTTTCTACCTTGTTTTTTTATTGTTATTGCTGGTCGTCGTATAACATCATGGCTGTTCATTAATGTCTTCACTCCGAGGCGACTTAACTCTTCAATCCACTCTGAAACTCCAGAATAATATTCATGGTTGCCGGTAATAAAGTATGTACCATAAGTAGATTGTAATTCCTGAAGCGGTGCAATATCGGATTTCAAATTTGCAACCGTGCCGTCGACCAGATCGCCGGTTATGGCCACCATGTCGGGTTTCAGTTCATTTACCTGCGCGACCACTTGAGCCAGGTAATCTCTTTTTATAGTTGGTCCAATATGAATATCTGAAATTTGCGCGATTTTGAATCCATCAAATTCTGTAGGTAAATGTGGTATGGGAACAATGTGAGAAAATAGAGTTGGCGGTTTATTCACCTGGGTATTTCCATAAACTTCAGATAGCGCCATGACCCCCATTAGAACATAATTACTTTTTACCAAAAACTGTCGACGTGAAATTGCATCCTCACTTACGACATCTGGTTTGTCTTCCATCGTATTGTTTGAAAACCTGCGGTTTAATTTCTTTATGAGTGAATAAATTCCGATCGCGGCGTCACGCGCCACAGATACAGGGAATAAAATAATAACAAAACCTAAAGCTGTATAAGCGACCCAGACAAAAGTGTCGAGCAGCGGTCCGCTGTGCGTCATAAAAAAGAAAGGTAAAATCGGTAAGTAAATAAAGCAAAACAGGGAGACACTCAACAGTCGCCGAGCCTTTAAACTCACGTCCAACTTCTTTATGTAGCGTCGGTAAAAATAGTAATAAAATAAAAAATAAATGACTGCGATTATAGAAACAAAGAATATGATAGACATAATGTTCATTATTATCCGTTGTTTAATTTTTATGTACAATTGCAATACAAATATATTCCGGTTATGAATTTCTCCCTTAAGTTTTTCCTTTTTTTTAATCAGGCCGACGAAGTCTGGT
Organism: Leptospirales bacterium; assembly: GCA_040326155.1. GTDB lineage: Bacteria > Spirochaetota > Leptospiria > Turneriellales > JAOUFE01 > JBEQLE01. Next base: position 49,145 of record JBEQLE010000022.1, read on the forward strand.
GTATTCTTGAAACGTAAAGGTATTGTATTCCGGGGTACGTTGTGCGATATTCGACCGAAATTCCAGGTTCGGATAGTATTTTGAAGTTATTTGCAATTTCGAATCGAAACTTTAGATATTCTTTTTTGTCATTTTTCATTAATAAAATATGACACAAGTGACGTAGATACACCCCCTATTGTCAGGAAAGTTGTCACCTAAAACGAGGTGACAAATGGGATATGATAAAAGATTTCATAAAAGTTATTACCCTTTTAAGATTTTATCAAAAAGCGCCACATTAATGTTTTCAGAGATGAAAAGAAGGTGTTCAGTTTGAACATTCAGAGGATGCGGTCTTCCCAGCGTATGGTAAATTTTACACTAATTTATTTACTTTAATGAGATTAGAGAACTGGACGCAATAATTGTGTGCTGAATGAAGTATCCATTAAAACAGTAACATATGGTTATTTTCTTGAACTTCTGTAATTATCTTCTTGCTAACTCTGGTAATATAATTGGCTTTTCGTTTACGCCAATCCAAACTCTTGATTTGATCTGATAGAATTACGCCTTCAATTTCACCATCTATTTTAACTTCAAATGGGTAGTTTTTAATTTTACTGGTGATTGGACAGAAAAGAGCAAGTCCTGTTTTTTCATTATATTCTTTGGGGGATAAAACAATGGCAGGCCTTTTTCCTTTTTGTTCATGACCGGTTTGTGGGTCAAAATCTAACCATACGATATCCCCTCGTTGCGGGATATAATTTTTTATGGCTACCATTCTTCGTTACCAACGGGGGACCCATTTGGTATTTCCTTATGTATATTTTCAGACGTTATTTTCGCCAATTTATCTTTTAGGCTTTTTTTTTCATGCGGGAAAATTAATATTTTTCCATCCTCATCTAATATTTCTACATGCGATCCACTTTCCAGGTTTAGGTCTTTGACTATTGAATTAGGTATTCTTATACCAAGACTATTGCCCCATTTTTGAATTATTGCATCCATATTACAATCCTCCGATGTATAAACATAGTATATACTTTATCTTATACTTTGTCAAGAATAAATATTATTGACATAGGTACTGGTTTATATGGAATTTCCATAGACCATCAGTGATTCCATAATGTCCGGAAAATTGTATATGGATATGTTATGACTACGGGGGAATATGTGAATTTAAAATTGTCCGTTATTATTTTGGTTGCGCTTTTTGCTTCTTCGTGCGTAGAAAGAAACGATGTCGACCAGATTGGCCAAGAAGGCATGGAGCTTTTTAATAATGGTGATGTTCAAGCTGCCTTATTAAAATTTGAGGCGATTCTAGAAATGGATGACACAATTGCCGAGGCACATTTGCGCAAAGCGGATTGCCTTGATTTAATGAATCGTTATGAGGAAAGCATTGCCAGCTATACCAGAGCAATTGAGTTAGATCCGCTATACAAAGAGGCTTTTTACAATAGAGCATTAACGTATACGGGAATTCGGTCGAATAAAAAAGCGATAAATGATTACAAATCGGCAATAAAATCCGACCCTGAAAATACACAAGAGTTAGATAGTAAATTTATATACGTGAACCTTGGAGTTTTGTATGGAAAAGAGAAGCAGTTATATAAAGCAATTGAATCGTTCAGCAGGGCAATTGAACTCGATCTTATATACACCGATGCGTATTATAATCGAGGCTATGCGCATGAACTCAAAGGTGATCATAAGAAAGCCATTGAAGATTTTAATAAAGCGCTTGAACTAGACCCTGGAAATCAAGATTTCATAAATGCAATATCACACTCAAAAAGACAAGTGCCATAAGTGGCATAACAAAAGAAATTTTTTAACTATATTTAATCTTTGCTTTGCCCGCTGCCATTGAAATAGTGACTTTCGGATTTACAATTTACGAAAAGAAAAAAAGATAATTTCTGTGTTGAAATATACCTTCAAAAGTATAAAATGAAAAGCAAGAAACATCGTACCGCAAAAAATGTAACCACGATTTATGTTGTTTTAACTTTGCTGACAACTTTATCGGCGTCATTTATATGGGGTGTAAATACACTATTTTTACTGGATGCAGGTCTTAGCAATACGGAAGCATTTACGGCGAATGCTTTTTTTACTGCGGGTATGGTTTTATTTGAAGTTCCTACGGGAGTGGTCGCAGATACCTGGGGTAGGCGTATGAGCTTTTTAATTGGTACAATTACTTTGCTCTTTAGTACTCTTTTTTATTTGTATTTATGGTATATTCAGGGGGCTTTTTACTTGTGGGCGATCTCTTCTATGATCATAGGGTTGGGTTTTACTTTCTTTTCCGGTGCTGTTGAAGCCTGGATCGTTGATGCATTACATAACAAAGGTTTTAAGGGTTCTCTAGAATCTGTTTTTGCCAAAGGGCAAATTGCCAGCGGGTTGGCCATGCTGATCGGTTCTGTTGCAGGCGGAGTTATGGCGCAATATACCAACCTTGGCGTCCCATTTATTTTGCGAATGATAATGCTCGTTTTGACCTTTCTGGTTGCCTTTATTTTTATGGAAGACTGGGGATTTACGCCAAAAAAAGTTTCACAACCTTATAAAGAGATGTCAAAAATATTCAAAGCTTCTATTGAACATGGATGGAAAAATCGCCCTGTTCGCTGGCTTATTCAGGCGGCTCCTTTTACTTTTGGCATTGGTATCTTCGCTTTTTATGCCATGCAACCTTATTTGTTAGAACTTTATGGAGACGCCAAAGCTTATTCTATTGCCGGTCTTACGGCGGCTATTGTTGCCGGGGCTCAAATGGTTGGTGGAATAATTGTTCCTTATGTCCGAAAACTGTTTCGCTTGCGCACCACAATTTTAGCAATAAGTATTGTAATTAACGCTGTTGTATTGATCTTAATTGGACACACCGATCATTTTTACATTGCCATCGCTCTGTTAATCGTCTGGGGTATGGTTTACTCTTTAGTCATGCCCGTTCGACAAGCATACTTGAATGAATTGATTCCCTCTGAACAACGAGCAACGGTTTTATCGTTTGATTCCCTTGTGGGCTCTTCCGGCGCGGTGTTTACCCAACCCGCATTGGGAAAAGCAGCCGATGTTTATAGTTACTCCACGGCCTACTTGATTTCCGGTGCAGTGCAGCTGTTTGCCCTGCCTTTTACTCTGCTTGCCCGAAAAGAAAAGGCTTCTTCTGATAATATCGTTACGTAAGCCGGGAAGAAATTTGTCACGTTGCCATATGAAATCGGGGGGTAGTGAAAAATCTTTTTGTAAGTCTGTTTGAATAAACAGACCTACAAAAAATTTGGAACGAGGGGGGTCAGATATCTACATGAGGTGGGAAAACTTACCCCCCCTATTGCAAAAAAGATAGAAAAGTTGTTGAAACTGCATGGAATGAGGCAGAATTGGCGTAGTGCTCAGCCTTTTAA
>JBEQLE010000023.1:0-48598 GCA_040326155.1 Leptospirales bacterium
CTGAGTTCCGCATTTTCTTGTCTCAACCTCTGCACCTCTTCGTTAAGGTTTTCTTGTTGAGGACTGCCTGGTTCAGATAGAAATTTCTCACGCCAAAGTTTTAATGCCCCATCGGACACGCCCAGGTCTTTAGCAACCTGCCTTATTGATTTACCTGTTTTGATCAGGTGGTCCACTGCGTTTCTTTGAAACTCTTCATCGTATTTTGCCATTTTATCACCTCTTTATTTTTACGCAGAGGTGTCCAGAAAAATGGGGTCATATCAGTTATCAACAATTAGTGATCAGTGATCGGTTCTGCTCAATTCCCATTCAGCACCCCCGCAATTTCCCTGAAACTTTCTAACCCTGCCTTCCAGGTTCTTTTCGAACAGTCTCTATAGCAATTAGTTTACTCATTTATCTTTGGGCATCAAAGTGATATTATGATCAGATGCTTTTGTATAGACGGCACTTTTTGAACGACCAAGTTTTTTGGCGATGGTATCAGTGTCTGTCTTTTGTTTCGCTAACTTTTTTAATTCAGCAATGTCATTTTCTGTCCAATCTTTACCTGCATTATTATCCGTCATGTTAAAACTCCTTTTATTTAAAACCTAAGCCACCAACGCTTCATTCAACTCATCAATAATTTCATTCATGGTTTTTACAACCCAGCGACCGCCTTTTTTAGGGCCAACATATTCTATAATATTCTCTTTAACCAGTTTGGCTGCGGCTCTCTAATTGTTTAATCGTTAAATCATTCTTACAAGAGTTCATCCGTTACGACAATAACATCGGGTGTACTTCCTAAAAGTCTATCCACTTTAATCTCTTGAATTGTACTTTCAAGGGAAAATTAAAGCAAGTTAGAATGAATTTATTAATTAGAATCTTTTAACTGGCATGAACCGCCAAATACCACCGTAAGTCTTAAAGGATTTATATTTTAATTGACTATTATGAGATTTTTTCGAATTAATTGACTTTTCCTGAATTTTTTTAAATAATTTGCCCTTTACTGTTTTTCTTTGTAAATTCCTACTAACAAAAAAAATAGATGAAAACAAATAAATAATATCATCAGCGTAACTAGTCAGGTCAACAGAAACGGTAACAGAGGGAGCGAAAATGAGAAAAATATTATTCATACAAAACCAAGTGGAACAGTACATTACGACGAAGTACATTCTCGAAAGTAACAGCTACAAAATAGTATCCTATACACAAGCAATGAAGGCGCTACGGTATACACGCGATAATCCACCAGACATAATCATTACTGACTTATTTGAGCCAAAAGTAAATGCTTTTATGCTAATAAAAGAGTTGAAAAAAGAAAGTAAATTAAAACAAATTCCTATTATTATACTCACAAAAAAAAATGTAGAACCAGAGCAAAATGTACTTTTGAATAATATGGGAGTTAAGAGATATATAGTAGAGCCGATTGAACCAGATGAACTTCTAAATATAATTGACAAGACTTTTAACGAGCATAAAACAGAGAAAAAGAAAACTATAGCACAAGCTGAAAAAAAACACTTCAGCCATAAGCTAATAAAAGCTTCGTTGCTGAATAATGTATTTGCAAATAATCTCTCTCTACTTTCTTTAATGAATAAAGCTTTTACCAGATTACAGAATAAAACACGCGACTTTTACCCCGGTAGAAACTCTTTTGACATTTATTCGAATGAAAAAAAGAAACGAGTATCTGAAATTGTTACCAAATCTGGTGACCCGTATATGACATACGCAAAATCAATTGAATCGGCAGAATGGCGTTCCATGACTCTGACTAACTTTACAGACCGAGACGTAGAAATTCATTCTCTTACCGCATCAGAGAAAGAATTACGAACTCTCCTGAAACACTCTCCCGACCAAATAATAAAACTCGACTCCGATTTGAGAATTACATTCCTGAATCGTCCATCCCACGGATTAACAGTTCAGGAGTCAATCGGCAAACCTTTATACACACTGTCTAAAAAGAATAAACAAATTGAAATAAAATGCAAATTAAAATCAATACTAGAAACCGGGATCCCTGTCAGATACAAGACAGTATATCACCCCCCCGAAGAAGCAGTAATTCATTACGAAAGTAATGCAGCACCGATTTTTACTAAGGATGAAATTTCAGGAATTGTGGTTAATTCCAGAGATATAACCCAACAGGTTCACTCTGAAAAGAGATTACGCGAAAGCGCAGGGAGATTTCGAAAATCTTTTGAACACGCGAGTATAGGTATGATCATGGTAAGTCCAGAGGGCAATATGGTTAAAGTGAACCCGGCTTTTTGCAAAATGTTGGGTTATTCACGAAATGAGGTAACACACAGTAGTTTTAAGTCCATAACACATCCAGATGACATAAAAAAATCAGCAGAAAGCGTAAAGAAATTAGTTGATGGTAAAATTCCATCATACTCCATTGAAAATAGATATTTGCATAAGAATGGACAAATTATATTTACTCAAAATAGCAGCTCTTTAAGCCGCGATCCCAAAGGTAAGCCACTATACTTAATAAGTCAATTACAGGAAATATCTAAAAGAAAAATGATAGAAGCAAAATTAATAGATAGCGAAAAAAGGACACGCATACTTTCCGAAGCTTCGTTTGAGGGCATTGCCATAATAACCAATGATGTTATCACCGATGCAAACGAAAACCTGTTGCGAATGCTTGGTATACAACGTTCTGAGTTAATCGGAAAAATGCCTATCGATTTCGTCATCGCCAGGGAAGCTGACAAGTTTCTTAAAAAAGTTTCATCTTTGTCTGATAATTATTTTGAAACTACTGTCATCCAAAAAGACGGTTCGTTTCTTACAGTCGATGTGTTAAATAGAAACTTCTTAACAGAAGATCAAAACATAAGGACAATGGCCTTTCGCGACAGTTCAGAACGGCTGGATTCGGAGAACACATTAAAAGAATATAAAGAGCTACTTGATCAGGCTCAAAAAATAGCTCAAATTGGAAGCTGGTCCTATGATATTGGAAATCAAAAATTCACATTGTCAGACCAGGTTTTCAATATTTTTCAAATGACAGATACGGAAAAGGAAATAATAAAATCAGACTTTACATATTTATTCAAATTTATTCATCCTGAAGATAGAAACTTTGTAGAAGATGCCATTCGTAAGGCCAAAGATAAGTTTAAAGTATATAATATAAATCACAGATTTATTGATAAACAAGGGATTGAACGTATTATTCATCAAGAAGCGGCTATAGTGAATGACAAAGCGGAAAATGCACTACATCTGGTGGGTACAATTCAGGATATTACTGAAATTAAAACAACACAGGCTGAGTTAATGGAGTACAAGGCTCTTTGGAAGGCGCTGAGTGCAAGTGAAAGAAGATTAAAAATAGTTCTGGAGGGAGCCAGGCTTGGATCATGGGAAGCAGATCTCAACGAACGAATTGTCTCTTTTGATGAAATGAAATGCATCCAGCATGGTATTAAAAGTAAGGGCAAAGTTCTCTCGTTCAGCAAATATATAACCCATGTACATTCTAAAGATATATCAAAAATAAATACTTCATTGTTAGATATCTACCGAGGAAAAAAGGATGATTATAAAGTAGAGTACCGTACCAGAGATGGAAAATGGTTATTGGCAATAGCGGCGGTTACCAGAAGAGATGAGAATAAGAAACCCTGGAAACTCTCAGGCGTAACCGTGGATATAAACGAGATTAAAATAGCGCAAAACGAGCTGTTGATAGCTAAACAAAAAGCAGAGGGAGCCGATCGTTTAAAATCAACTTTCTTAGCTAACATGAGCCATGAATTAAGAACTCCCATGAATGCGATTCTAGGTTACTCCAGATTTCTCAGCAGGGGAGAAAATTTATCTTCAAAACAGAAAAATGATATTGAAATTATCAATCGTAGTGGAGTACATTTATTGAATTTGATAAATGATGTATTAAGCATGTCTCAGATTGAAGCCGGGCGAGCAATTATCCATTTACAAGATTTTAATTTTAGAATTATGTTACACGAAATAGAAGAATTGGTAAGATATCGAGTTGAACAAAAAGGAGTAAAATTCATTACCACCTGTGATAAATATCTCCCGCAAATGATAAAAGGTGATAAACAGAAATTACATCAAGTATTATTGAACCTCTTGAACAACTCGGAAAAATTTACCAACAAGGGATACGTACATCTTCGTGTGAAAAAAGTGGATGAAACAACCGACCATAAACTATTTTATTCAAACAAAACCTGCACCATTGAATTTGAGATCGAAGATACGGGAAAAGGAATTCCAGAATCTGACAAAGTTTCCATATTCAATCCGTTTCACCATGCATCCAATAAAAAAACATCAGATGAAGGTACTGGTTTGGGTCTGGCAATTAGTAAGCAGTATGTTCAATTGATGGGTGGCAATTTACAGTTGAAAGCGAAAGCAGATAAAGGCGCAATTTTTCATTTCAAAATTAACGTTGAGGTGTCAGACAAAAAAGGAGAATTTGCAGAATCTACCACGGATAACTTTGTCATACTTTCTCCCGGTCAACCATCCTATAAAATTCTAGTTGTTGAAAACAACAATTACAACCGCAGACTACTTGTCAGATTACTGGGAGATGCCGGATTTATAATGGAAGAAGCTGTCAATGGTGAAGAAGGAATTAAGCGATACAAAGAGTGGAATCCGCATCTGATTGTAATGGATATGCGTATGCCTGTTATGGATGGTTATATGGCTACTAAAAAAATAAGAAAAATGGAGTCAGAATCTGAACACACGCCAATTCTTTCTTTAACCGCAAATGCTTTTGACACGGACCAAAAAGAAATTTTGGAAGCAGGTTGTGATGAATTCATCCGCAAACCATTTCACGATAAAGTACTGTTCGATCTGATAGCAAAACATCTCGGAGTATCCTATCAAAAACATACATCCGTGAAAAAAGAAAAGAAAAAAGTAACCGCAACGCATACAGATCTATTATCACCGGAAAATCTAGAAGAAATACCATTGGACCATTTGAACCGCCTGGTATATGCTACGGAAAATCTCGATGTGACAAAAACACAGAATGTAATAAAAGTAATTGAAACCAATCATCAAGATATTGCTTTTGCTCTGCGCTCTTTGGCCAAAGAATTTAAGTACAATCAAATATGGACATTAGTTCAAAATGCTTTAAGGAAAAATGAATTGATTTAATCAAGTTGGAATTAAGAATGGAAACGGTCGATACGAAAAGCAGTACTATTCTAGTTGTCGATGATATTGCTGAAAATTTACAACTATTGATCGATATACTTGGAGATCATAACTATACGATACGTCCCGCGTCCGATGGTGAATTTGCCATCAAGTATGCAACTTCAGATCCGCCCGATTTAATTTTACTCGATATAAGAATGCCTGGTCTAAGTGGATATGATGTGTGTAAAACCTTAAAAAGTAATGAAATTACAAAAGATATTCCTGTAATTTTTATCAGCGCCGCAGACGATATATCTGATATTAAAACAGGTTTTGATGTAGGAGGAGTTGATTACATTACAAAGCCTTTTAACGATGAAGAGGTTATTGTCCGAGTCAAGAACCATTTGATTCTACAGAGATTAAAACAAAATCTTAAAACTAAAAACGCAGAACTTAAAAATGCTCTAGAACGGGAACGAAAAATGATCGAAGACTTAAGGTTGAATCTTAGCCTTTCGTTGCCGCACGAATTGCGGACTCCCTTGAATGGAATTCTTGGATTTTCAGAGCTGCTTGCGGGTTTAACCGAACTCCCTACTCTCTCCGAAATTACGGAATATGCAAAAGCAATTAATGCAAGTGGAAAAAGATTGTACAGGCTTGTCGAAAATTCCCTTATCTATGCTGACTTAAAATTAATTAACTATACGGCCGCAAATGGTAAAATTCGGGAAATGAAAAAAACACCATTATATATAATGGAAATCGTCGAAGCTGTAGCAAAACGTCAAGCTTATATTGCGAATAGAACGGAAGACCTGCAATTGGATTTAGAAGACATTGAAGTGATCATATCAAGCGACAATCTTGAGAAAATATTAATAGAGTTACTCACGAACGCTTTTTTCTTTTCCAAACCCGAAACTCTTGTGAAAGTAAAACTAAAAAAAACAAAAAATGAAAACCGGTTAGAAATATCCGATTATGGAGTTGGTTTAGATTCCGAACAAATTAGTTCGCTTGGAGGTTTTATGCAATTTCAGCGTCAAAAATATGCGCAACAGGGCATGGGGTTTGGCTTGACGATTGCTTCGTTATTGATCCGTATGGAAAATGGAAAAATGGAAATCGAAAGCAAAAAAGGTGTTGGGACTACGTTTCGTCTATTATTCCCATTATTTGAAAAATAATTTGTTACAAAAATTAGCCTCTTTCTACCATTGCAATCACAAGAACCGTTTTTAGAATCACTGTTTATATTTATCGGTGTATTTTTTTTTAACGATTTGTATTGAATCATAACCACTATAAAAAGCCTCAACAATTCCAGGGTCAAAATGTTCTCCTTTTTCTTTATCAATAAATTCCAGAGTTTTTTCTTCCGGCCAGGCTTTTTTATAATATCTGTCGCTACCGAGGGCGTCATAAACGTCCGCAAAAGCCGTTATACGAGCGAAAATATGAATTTCTTCACCTTTTAGCCCTCGTGGGTAACCCGTTCCATTGTATTTCTCGTGATGTTCATAAGCAACAATGGCAGAATCCAAAAACAATTTATGGTTCGAACTTTGTAAAAGTTTATATCCTTCCGTGGTGTGTGTTTTCATAATTTCAAATTCATCCGGGGTTAATTTTCCCGGTTTTTTTAAAATTGAATCGGGAATGGCAATTTTCCCAATATCGTGCATGGGAGAAGCCATTTTTAACGCTTCGGCATCTTCTATTGGAAGTCCGAACTCAAGCGCCAAAAGTTTTGAAATTTCAGCAACTCTTCGAATGTGGTTCCCGGTTTCTTTGGAACGGGCTTCAACAATTTCGGATAATTTATATATTACCTCACGTTGAGAAATATCCAACTCTTTTTGCAGGGCTTCTTTTTCTTCTTGTTCTTGAATTCGTTTTTTAATATAAGTGCTGACTTTTTCAATAGTTGCAATTAAATCTTCGAAATCTATAGGTTTTGTAATAAAATCAAAAGCTCCCTGGTTCATACAGGCTCGTAAATTATTCATATCGCCAAAGGCTGAAATCATGACGGTCTGTTTAAAATCTTTCATCTCTTTGATTTTTTGCAATAAGGTAATTCCGTCCATTTTGGGCATGTTAATATCGCTAAAGATAAGATAAATATCGGGATTTTTTAATAGAATGTCGAGACCATGCTGCCCGTCGTAAGCAAAAAAAAGTTGCACTACTCCTTCTCGTTCGGCTTTTTTAAGTCTCTGGTGAATTAAAAACTCAAAATCTTTTTCATCATCTACAAATAGAATTTTATTGGGTATATTCTCTTTTATCAACATTTTCTACACAACTTACCTATAAAATAGATATGTCTTTATTTATTGTCGGCTCCATAAGGCAACTTTTTTTTCTAAATGAAAATTTCACCGAAATCTAAATTCAAAAAAGCCTTTAAAATTTTTCAATTACCGATTGTAACAGCAAAATATTCACAGGCTTATTGATCACTTCATTCATTCCGGCGTCGAGAGCCTTTTGTTCCACCAGTTTTTTTTCATCTGCCGTACATGCTACAATTCGTAACGTTTTGTAATAATCTCCGTCCATATTTCGTATAGTTACGGAAGTCTCATAGCCGTCAATTCCGGGCATATTAAGATCTAGTATAATAAGAATGTATTCTTGACTTTTAATTTTTTCAATAGCTTCGTACCCAGAATTAACGTCATCAACAATGTTACCCAGCTTCTCAACCATAGCTTTTATTAATTTAAGATTGATTTCATCATCATCAACCACAAGAATTTTTTTACACACAATTGTCATGATAACAGGTTTGTATACTATGTAAACAATTTTATAGTCATTATTTGCCATATTGACAGTTTAAAATGAATATACAAAATTAATGAAAATGACAAATATTTTATTGAACAATAATTAGATTAGACCGATATTACAAATAAGACATGAAAAATTTTACATTCACGTCAGAATTTCAATACAACAAGCAGGCAATGAAATCGACAATCCGGTTTTATGCTACTGCTGTCATTACATTCATAATATTTATTTTATTTATCCACATTTTAGATCGCAGAGCGGAACGGTTACGATATCAAAAGTCCAACCTCAAGACGGCGCATACGGTATCGATTGAAATTTCCGCTTATTTTTTCGAAATAATCGGGGACCTTTTTGGATTGTCCCAAAAAACCCTCTTGTTTAGGGATAACCCTGTGGCAAAGCGAGAGTTGTCTGAACGATTTAAGCAATATGCACTTATACAAAAAAATTATCATCAAATACGATTTATAGATTTAAAAGGAAAGGAAATTGTCCGCGTGAATTATAACGGGCAGAACGCTGTAACTGTTCCATTTTCTAAACTTCAAAATGTATCTAAACGGGATTATTTTAAAAAAGCGATAAGTCTTAATAAAGGGGAGGTTTATATTTCCAGGTTTCATTTAAATTTAGAAAAAGGTGAAATTGAAAAACCGATGCTTCCGATTATACGTTTAACCATACCGGTATTTAATAAAACGGGGGAAAAAAAGGGTATACTGGTAATCAACTATATGGGTGAACATTTATTGAAAAGATTGGCTTTAATGAATCAAGAGAGTAAAGCCAGGTTAATGTTGCTTAATCAAGAAGGGTATTGGTTATATTCTGACAATGAAGCTGACAATGGGGGGTTTCAATTACCCTGGAAACGGAATATTATCGAAGATTATCAGGATGAATGGGAAGAAATCATCCAAAAATCGGAAGGTCAAATTACCAGTAAAAATGGTTTATTCACTTTCACCAGGGCGGATGTACAAACGGGAGACTACCGAATATGGCAAGAAAAATACTCGTCCCATGGGTTCGTTGATATTTTTCTTGAAGAAAAACCCTGGGAAATTGTTGTGTTCATCGACCCAAGAACTCTTCTTGCAGAGCCATTAAGCAGATTGAAATTCTTACTGCTCGGGTTATTGGTCAGTATGTTCGGGCTACTCCCTGTGAGTGTTATTTGGGGCAAAAGAAATTCTCAAGGGATTATGGATAAAAAAAGAAATGAAACTTTTGCAAAAATTATTGAACAGAGCGACGAATTGATTTACGTAACAGAACCAGATTCAAAAATTATTTTTGCCAACAAAGCGTTTGAACGTCATACCGGCTATACCATCAATGAAGCCATTGGACAGACGCCTCGTCTGATCAAATCGGGAATGCATCCGAAAGAATTTTACAGTCAATTATTTGAGACAATTCAGGCCGGTAAAGATTACCATGCCGTGGTGATTAACCGAAAAAAAGACGGCACCATTTACCATGAAACAAAAATGATTACTTCGTTAAAAGATGCCGATGGAAACATTGAATATTATGTTTCCATCGGGTCGGATATATCAGAGACTCATAAAAATAAAGAACGCGAGTTGGAAAATACAACACTTATGTCGAGCGCGATATCACATCACTTTAATAATATCTTGAATGTTATAATTAATTATGTAAACCTCGCCATGAAAGATATAAACGGCAGCTCTCACGAAAAGTCAATGAGGTACTTGCAAACTATTTTTAATATCGCTCAGAAGGCCGAAGATCTGGTTGAAAAAATATTTTACTCTGGACATCAACAACTGGTAAACTTGCCAAAAGTATCAGCACAGACACTGATTGTTGAGATTGTGAATATTATAAAAAAGGATCTACCAACAAAAATAACGGTTAATTTGCAAATGGAAGAAGACCTACCAAATGTCAAAATTAAAGGTAACCTCATAGGTTATGCCTTGCGAGCGCTCATAAAAAACTCCGAAGAAGCAATCGAAAATAAAGGTGAAGTCAATATTTTCGTATTTATATCGACTCATGTAAACAAAACCTGCGTTACCTGCGGAACTCCTGTCAATGGAAAATACTTCGAGATTTTTGTGCAAGACAATGGTTGTGGTATTGATCCGTCGATTATGGATCGTGTGTTCGATCCATTTTTTAGCAATAAAGAAGGTGCAGATTCGGTCATACAAACACCCGGACTTGGACTTACCGCAGTGCGGGGCATTCTGCATGCGCATAGAGGACACATATTACTCGAAAGTAGCGAAAATACCGGTACTGGAATTTGTCTCTTGTTACCGCTGGATGATTAACAATCTCCCTGGCAATACATACATCTTGGATTATTTAAAATATCCTGAGTCTATTAAAAGCCATTATCCTGCCTCAATTTTTTTTTATTATTGTAGACGCATTGACGAGTGATGAGTGTTGCTATAAAATTAAATGAACAGATCCATTCGAATAACCCAGTACCAGGAATATTCAAGCATATGAAATTACCACTTAAAAAAACTGGATTCGTAATAAAATTTCTCGATTACTTTGTTCCTGAACAATACTTGAGAGTTAAAAATTATGACAAGGTTCTGCGCCTACGCATTGCAGTAGCGTCCACTCTATTAATTATATTCATCTCTTTAGTTACAGCAAGTCTATTCATTATACATCCAGAAATTGGTGTACTTACCCTATTCTTGCTATTTATACCGTACAATGCGTTAACCCTTTATTTTATTCGAAAAAATATCGCCGTTAATTTTTCCAACTGGATGATATTAATTTCCTATACATTAATGAATGCTACAGTAATGTATTTTAACGGTGGATTAATGGTGGAAGGAATTCCATGGATTCTTTTTATAGCGCTTCAAGGGACGTTTTTAGGCGGACCCCGTTTAGGGATAACGATGAGCGTGTTAAACCTCTCCTATCTGATCACTTTTGCTTTCCTGGAACAAAGGGGTTACTCTTTTCCTCATTATTTATCGAATGAAGCTGCGAACCTCATGGCTGTATTAATGACGGCATTACTCACCAGCGCCGTAGTTCTTATTGCCTGGCTATTTAATCTTTCCCGCAATTACGCATGGGGTGAGCAAAAAAAAATAAACAAAATCCTGTACAAAGAGATAAAGCTTCGCAAGTCCATTGAAAAAGTTCTAAACAATGCAAATAAAGAATTAGACGCACTGAATAAAAACCTGCAAACTGAAATAAAAGATAGAATGGAGAAGTTACGACAAAATGAAACTTATCTTACACAACAGTCTAAAATGGCAGCCATGGGAGAAATGGTCGGTGCTATTGCTCATCAATGGCGGCAGCCTCTAACCTCGATTTCTTTGATTATTCAAGATCTAACAGAAGCCTATGATGGTAATGAGTTTGACGAACAATATCTAAATGATAGTGTAAAGAAGACAATGATATTGGTGAAACAGATGTCGAGTACCATCGACGATTTCCGAAATTTTTTAAAACCTTCCAATGATGAAATAAAATTTAACCTCTTTGACGCCCTGGAAGAAACCATTAAAATCAGCTTGTCTATGGTTCGCTCAAATCTAATTAAAATTAGTCTGCAAAAAATTGACCAGGTTGACAAGCCTGAGAATATGATTATTTCAGGATATTTAAACGAGTTTAAGCAGGTAATTCTCAATTTGATTATGAATTCCAAAGATTCTATTGAAGAGAGGCGTTTGCAGAATCCCCTTTTACAAGGGATAATAAAAATTACATTGATTTCGAGCAACAATGCTGTTATTAAAATAAAAGATAACGGGGGAGGAATTCCGGATAAAATTATAGATAAAATATTTCACCCATATTTTACCACTAAAACGATGGAGAAAGGAACCGGTATTGGACTGTATATGTCAAAAAATATTATTGAACAACGAATGAAAGGTTTAATATTTGCTTTCAATGAAGAAGATGGGGCAGTTATTACGATCGTACTCCCGACTACTTCTGCTTGATTAACTCAAGGAGAGTTTCAACTATATTTTTTTTACTTACCGGTTTAATGATATATCTATTTACTCCGCTTTCCATAAATTTTTGAATTTCTTCATAAAACCCCTGGGTTGTAATGGCAACAATGGGTACCCTGTTTCCACTTTCCCGTATTTTCAGAGTGGTTTCCATACCACTCATCTCTGGCATTTCGATACCCATAAAAACAGCGGTATATTTATTCTGGTTTAACGCTTTTATAGCTTCTTTACCATTTTCAACGGATTCAAATGGAATTTTCAGGCTCTCCAATATTTTTTCACAGACAACTCTGCTCATTGCATCGTCTTCCACAATTAATACTTTTATTCCAATATTCTGAAAGGATTCAATATCACTTGGAGCAACAATTGTTATTGTATCACTTTTATGCTGCCTTACTTTTTCGTCTACCGGATTATCCAGATATACGGTAAACCAAAACTCTGAGCCCGGTCCGCCATCAGGATGGGTCAAAGTTTGAGCGGGACTAAAAAAACCAATCTCACCGTTCATTAGAGTGACAAGACTTTTAGCAATGGACGTTCCCAATCCAATTTCATCATATTCCCGGCTAGCGGAAGAGTTTTCCATAGTGTTATTTTTAAAAATCAATTTTTGTTTAGCCGTCTCAATTCCTCTGCCCGAATCAATAATATTGAATTTTATCAAGTTTCGAATAGAATCGGAATCTGGAACTTTCTGGACAATGACAATAATATGTCCTTTTTCAGTAAATTTGAAAGCGTTGCCGATAAGATTAACCAAAATCTGCTGAAGCCGATAAGGATCGCCAGTAAAACAATCTTGAATATCTTTACCAATTTCAATTTTATAAAAAATATGGTTTTCCCTGGCGCGTTTTTCATGAATATCTTCTAAAAAAGTGCAAATTTGCCTGAGGTTAAAGTTTGCTTTTTCAAGTATCAAATTTCCCGTTTCAATTTGGGTAACATCCAGAATATCGTTGATATGAAACATCAAATCTTTACTGGACTGCTTTATAAGATGAAGATGTTCCCGATTTATCCCCTTCGCAGAGGGTTCTTCGAGCAGGAGGTTTGTCAGACCAAGAATAGAACTCATAGGTGTGCGAATATCATGACTCATTGTTGCTAGAAATTCACTCTTTAGCCGATTATTTTTTTCAGATATATCTTTGCTTTTTATCAATTCAGCTTCCAGTTTAATATGATCACTAATATCTCGAAATATTAATAGATAACCACCGGGTGAACTATTCACATTGTATACAAATGAAATAGATATATGAAATGTCATTTGATTGGGCGTTTGCAGTTTAATTTCGCCAACCCAGCCATCGTCTTTAAGGTTTTGTATTTTATCGATTAAAACAGGATTGTGCGAAAATATTTCGTGAAAGGCAGTTCCAATAATTTTTGCACCATCATATTCAAACATTTTGCAAAAGCTCTGGTTGATAAATGTAATTATATTGTCCAAATTAACAATGATAATGCTATCATTACTTTGCATAATAGCCTGCATAAGCATGGTCATTTGATTTTCAAGAATCTTATTTGTACGATAGACCAATATAGCGGTGGCAATCGGTTTTAGGGATTCTTTTAAAATGGATACATCAATAGGTTTTGTGATAAACTTTTCAACATTTAAATTTATGGCCTTCATCAGATATTCCTGATCTGAATAGGCGGTTACTACAACGATGGGTACCGAAGGATTTATATTTTTAATCTCCGATATCATTTCGAGGCCGTCCATTACGGGCATTCTAATATCAGTTATGACAATATCCGGTTTCCATGCTAGATATATTTCTATACCCATTTTACCGTTTTCTGCCTCATATACGGTTTTAAACATTCGATTCAAAATTATTTTGAATTGGTCTCGAATTGTTTTTTCATCCTCTACAATAAGAATTTTTAAGTCAAACATTTTTTATATAGTAAATCTTTATCCATACCAGTCTACCATTGTCGCTTTTTAGAGCGCTACAGAAAACCCCGAGTGCAGTTAGAATAAAATAATACAACCCCTTTTGTTTTCTAAAATGTAACAATTTATGGACAAAATAGCATCAAAAAGTGACACTTTTGTAATAAATTTCTTCATATTTGTTTATATTAAAGACTAATAAATCCTTGACCGCATCAAGAGTAATTGTGTATACAATTTAGTTGGTATTTATAGAACCTAAATAGATCGATTATTTTCTGATTATATAAAAGATAATGGTTGAACGAAAGAAATTAGAGTAAAAATTTTATATTAAAGAGTGTTTATGACATTATGCATATTAGTTGTTGACGATGAACCCAATATTGAACCGTTATTTTTGCAAACCTTTCGTACAGAACTCAAAGAAAATAAATACGAATTTATTTTTGCTTCAAATGGTATTAAAGCATTGGAAATTCTCGAAGAAAATTCCGATATTTGTCTTGTTTTAACCGACATTAACATGCCAGGTATGGACGGTATAACGTTACTGAGAAAAATAAATAACTTGAACGACGATATAAGAGACCAAGGCATTCGAAAAGTCATCATCTTTTCAGCTTACGACGATATGGCAAATATTCGAGCGGCCATGAATGCACGTGCTTTTGATTTTTTAACAAAACCAATCGACTTGCAAGATCTTAAAATTACAGTTATAAAAGCGCTGGATGAGATTGAAAGAGTCAACAAACATATTCTTGAAAAAAAACAATTTCAAATGGAAGTAGAATCCCTCTCGAGATATTTTTCGAATGATATAGTAAATAAAATATTAACGGAAGATTTCCATGAGAAAATGATCGGTGGCAATGAAGTGGCCACAATTTTATTTCTCGATATCCGGGGGTTTACCTCTATTAGCGAATCGCTCAAACCAGATATGGTCGCAGATTTATTAAATAAAATATATCCCGATTTTATGGAACTAATTTTAAGCCACGGAGGTTCCATAAATAAACTAATTGGCGATGCGATGGTGGCCACTTTTGGGCTCCCCCTGGGATCACCCGACGACACATATAACGCAGTTAAAACCGCCATGGAAATTATTCGATGGGTTGAAATGTTCACCAAAGTAAAACCAGATTACCTTGGCGAACACGAAATAAAAATCGGTATAGGTATAACTACCGGGGAAGTTTTTGCCGGCAACATAGGCTCTTTTCGTCGCCTTGAATATACTGTTATCGGTGACATTGTAAATATAGCCAGTCGCCTGCAAAACCTAACCAAAAAAGTCGGTGTCGATATATTAATTGACGGCGAAACGAAAAAAAGACTGGGCAATTTAGTGAAGGCGCGTCAAGTACGCGTTAAATCTATTCGTGGAAAAAAGGAACGGGTAGAAATCTTTACAGTGGATGAACTAAAAAGGAAAGAAAGCGACGAGGTGGATTACTTTTAATATACCATATCCGCTTTAAAGTTAAGTGTTAGGCAGATATATGAAATGAACGACCAGAGGTTATTTTAGGTTATTTTTCTTTTCCAAAATATCGTTTGCACGATCAGCAAGGTCGATGTTTATGTATAGATCAATTAACATGTCATAGATCACCTTATCTTCTGGAAATTCTTTAATCAATTCAATATAAATAACCTCAGCTGATTTATATTGTCCGTACTCTTCGAACAATACGGCTTTCATCAATCGGCTGGTTTTTGGTGATAACTCTTCGGACTCTATTTCCTTCGTTGATATTTGCAGCGCCTTTTTATCCGAATCTGCAAGCTCTTCGTCGGAAGGCGGAGGTTGCTTAGCGCCCGGTTTGCCCCGTAAAGCTCCGACGCGTCCTGTAGTGTTACTTGTATATTCCGCATCATCAAACTTGCTTTTAAGCTTTCTCCAGTATTTACCCACCAGGCTTTCTTTCGAATTTTCATTTTTATCTTTAATACGGACCTGGCTGTTTGAAAATATATCGAGTCGATTACCATTGGATAATAAAATCACTACTCTGCCGTTTGAGCCCGTTTTGATAGTGTCCCCAGGATAAACTGACTGGCCTGTTTTTACGGGCACTTCTCTGGATGATTTTGCTGATTTAATTGTTACGTCTCCCCGATGCTCGATGATCACGGCTTCCTTGTTTGTGTTATCTGCTTTTTTTGCGGCAAACAACGCAGATGCCCCCCCGAAATTAAAAATGAAAATAAAAGCGAACAGAACATATGAAATATTATCCGGTTTATTTAATTTAACAAAACAAAATGTTTTCATAATGACTCTCCTTTACTTTCTTCTTTAGATTCATCCTTGTACCCAATAACGGAATGGACGGTAATCTTGTTCGTCTTTCCTTTTACAAATACGGGTTCATGGGTTTTTACATCGATCAAATCTTTGGTGTCTCGATATATTTCTTCGCTGATTAAAAAATCCGTTTTCAAATCACGCGTGAGTCCTTCGATTCTCGAACTAACATTGACGGCGTCCCCGATAATCGTATATTCCATTTGCTTAACGGATCCAATATTGCCCACAAGAGCCTCGCCTTTATGCAGCCCCATACCAATTTTAATGGCAGGCAAATTTTCGGACGCTCTTTTTTCATTGAGCTCTTGAAGTTTTTTTCGCATTTCCAGACATGCCCGAACGGCTTTTTCGGAACAATCTTCCATTTCGACAGGTGCCCCATAAAAAGCCATGATCGCGTCTCCAATATACTTATTAAAGGTACCATGGTATTTAAAAATTACATCCGTCATTTCCGTAAAGTATACATTTAGCATTTCAACAACCTCGGCTGGTTGAAGCTTTTCTGACAATGCCGTAAAACCACAGATATCGGAAAAGAAAATCACGACTTCCCGGGTTTGACCGCCAAGGCTGAGGTCCGAGCCACTTTTCAATATTTTATCGACCACTTCCGGAGCCACATAACGCGAGAACATAGAGCGCATCTGACGCTTTTCTTTGTCCACCACACCGAAGTTAAAAACCATGGCCCCTACCCAGCTGAACATAATCGCCAAAGACGGATCGACCATAGCTAAAATAAAATTCCACTTGAGATACAACAAGATCACGATCAAGTTATAACCGAATACGCCGGTCAGCATCGTGATGATTCCGGCAGTCGGCCTTAAATGGCTTAAGGCAAAGGATGCAGTTATGATGATGAATATCAGCAGGACGAAGTTGAACCATGAGGGACTTGAGGTTAAGAAATTCTGCGTATAAATGGTGTTGATTATATTAGCATGAACTTCAATACCATACAGGCCGTAAGAATTTTCAAGAGGCGTTAATAATTGATCATGAGACTCTTTAAAAAAAGCCCCAATAAGAATAATCCTGTCTTTATAAATCGCCGGATCAAGAGGTTTTTCAAGCAAACGATAAAAAGAAACTGTTTCAAAAGATCCCGGTGGGGCATATTGAATCGCCATTGGCTTAGAACGCGTTAGTGGAATTTTGAAAGAACTGTTTTCAAAACCTGATGAAGATTTTACAAAATCACTCTGTGAATACGCTGACAAAACAGCGACACTAAATGCTTGTTCAGGTCTACCCGACCCGGTATTCAAAGAAAAATTAAAGGGGTATACCCTGCGCACATAACCATCCTGGTCAATGGGCAGGTTGACATACCCTGTGGAATCCGCATGTCTGCGAAACATATCAAGCGGCATGTCGATATAGTCCATAGTATATTCTTCAGTTTCGCGAACTTCAATTTTTGATGGCAGCACGATGCTTGCGGATTTTCCTGAATTTCTTAAACCTAAAAAAGCATCTCTTAACGCAATGTCTTCTCTTTTATTATATCCCGCATCGCCCAACATGATATCAAGCGCAATGACTTTTGCCCCCGCCGCATTTAGATTATGAATTGCTTCGGCAAATATTTGTCTCGGCCAGGGCCAGCGAATATTGATAGCTTCAAAAGATGGGTCATCAATAGCGGCGATTAAAATCGGAGCCTCCGCCTTCACTGCGTCTGACCCACTTGACAATGAAGCTCTGAGATCTTGTGTCTTCAATTCCAGAATATTAGAAAAAGGGAAAACCATGGTAATGATAAAAACTGACACCGCGATTACCCCCGATGCCTTTAGCCATGCTTTTCTTTTACTATTTAATTTATTATTATATTTATTTTTCTGCTTATCTTTCAATTTGTCCTCCGTAAAAAACAAAGGGCGCCCAGTAAAAAGGGTGGTTAAGGGCTTCATCTTTAATAAATTTTCGTTTCATTTTAGAGATGGCTTGAGAATAACTTAAATTCTCATTCCAAACCAGATTATACAAACCCGACATAAATTTCATGGTCGAATTATCGGACACTTGCCAGAGTGATACCGAGAGAGAGTTTGCTCCGGCGATCAGAAAAGCCTGGGTGAGTCCGACCACACCCTCGCCTTCATATACTTTTCCGAGGCCCGTATTACAGGCAGAGAGGTTCACAAAATCCGCTTTGATCTTCAATTTAGACACTTCTTTCATGGTAAGATAACCGTCATTATTTTTTTTGGATTGTTGGTTCAATGAAAGAACAATGGCCGACAATTCAGGAACTTCCGGAATTACAATACCATGGGTAGCAAAATGTATAACTTTATATTGAGCCAGCTGACCGTCATCTGATAATTTTTTCACATTGGTTTCAGAAGCATCCTCTCCGGTAATGATCCTTGTGTCGGGTATAATTTTAGAAATTTGCCGAAGCTCCGCTAACGTACCGGGTAAATCACTCCAAATATCATAGCCCAAATAAGAATAGAGGGCACGCGTATTACCTCCAGTATTTGTCAAATGTTCAGCCATCTGACGGATACCGTCCATATTTCCGGTGTTATCGATCTTCGTTTGTTCATTTTCTTCGACCGGTTCTGTTTGATAAACCGGCGCTCCGAAAGCGATCAAGGTTTTTCTTTTTACTCCATTTTCAGCATCATATTGTCGTTGCTGAATTTGTTGCATCACGGTTATGGATTGTGCATAATTAATGTCATATTTCTCTACCAGATATTTTCCCTCCTTATCACGCAGTGTTTCAAAGGGAATCGTCCCTAAAATTCCATCCGGTATAATACGAATGGACTGAACATTTTCAAGAGCGCCCCCGAATGGCTCAATCCATAGACTATATAAATAAGATGATATTTCATCAAATGCCTGACGATCAGATCGAGAACGAACCGGCGTAGACAATAAATAACGGTAATAATAAATCATGGTTTCAAAAGGGTCAGCTTGCACGGTCTTTAAGCGGCGTTTAATCTGACGTGCGTATTTCTCATGAAATTCATTGAGAAAATCCTTATCCGTATAACTAACCGTACTGCGAATTGTTTTCCGGTCTATAAGAATCAAGTGAAAGACTCCCGGACCCAAAGTCACGACAGAGAGCAAACGATCGGATTTTTTAAGTGTCTTTTGAAACCTGCGAAAAGTATTCGCATCGGGCACAACATTAGTATCTCCCATTTGTTCCAATAAGTATTTCGCCCTGGAAAGTTCGAGTGCATAAAGGCTTTTCCATAGCTGCCCTTTTTCGAAATAACTAAGCGCCAGGTCACGATAAACACTTATCTGGTTTGCGAGGTATTCTCTTCTAACGGTGCCCTTTGCCGTTAGTCGTAACTCTTCATGAATTTCAACTGCCTGTGTAAAATATTGAATTGCCTTATCATAGTTTTTTAAAAAATAACTTGAATGCCCCAAATTCGATAAAGCAATCGCCTGCCCTTGTTTATCCCCCAGCGATTTCCAGTATTGCAATCCGTCCTTGAAATATGTCAGGGCTTTCTTGTGGTTCCCTTGAGTCTGATGTATTAAAGCAATGTTGTTTCGACGTATTGTAATACCGCGCAAGTTATGAATTTTTGTATCGAGTTTGAGAGCTGCAATGTATAGCTCCAAAGCCTCTTGAAGTTGACCGGATTCCCGATTGGCTTCACCCAGATTGCTTAAAAGCAAAGCCCTGGTTTTGATGTCTTCGGAACCTGGATCGGAATCTTTATTTTTTGCAATGATATCCAAAAGCTCCAGTGCCTTTGTATAATAGACAATGGAGTCTTCCGGCTTTCCGGTTTGACGGATTGCCTGGCCCATGTTGTTATAAACCGAGACCAGACTGTCCCGGTAATTATGTTTTTGAAAAATCTTTTCAGCCAGATTATAATATTCGAGAGATTTTGCATACCATCCCCAGGCCCGGTAAACTTCACCCATACTATTTAAGATATTACCCTCGACCAGTGCATGGTTATTTTTTTGAGCAATATATTTAGCACGTAAATAAATATCCAGAGCCGTATCAAAACGCGAGAGTCTGGCATTAGCTTGAGCCATATTATGAAGTTGTATGGCCTGGTTTTCCGTTAAATTTTCTTTTTTAGAAATTAAAAACGCTTTTTCATAATATTCAATCGCTTGCTCATATCGCTCTAAAGAGTATTGTTTGATGCCGATGTTGTTATATAAATTAGAAAGTTCCTTTTGTTTATCAGGTTTAGAATATAATGGAATCATTTTTTCCATAAGAGAGATGAGTTTTTCAGTATTAAATTCATTTTGGAAAATATCCGTTAAAAACGAAAAGGAGTCTTCCGCGTTGGATAAATTTCCTTTTTCAATACTCATTTTCAGACTCTCTTCTATGGCCAATGTTGCTTGTTTTGTTTTACCTGCTGCCTCATAAGCAACACCGGAGTTCAGCAGAACGACAGCGATCTCTTCAAAATAATTTTGGTTCTTATCCGGGTATGGATTTCGATATAAAAACAAAGATTCCTCAAAAGCTTCGATGGCTTCTTCGTAATTTTTTAAATAATAGTGACGCAGTCCGATTTGGTTTAATATTTCAGCTGATTTCAATGACTTATCATCATAATAGTATAATAGTTCCTCATAGGCTTCGAGGCTTTTTTGATGCAGGCCGGCTTCACGATATATCCAGGAAAGGCTATCGAAGTTTGCGATGATATAAGATTCCAGATTCAGGTCTTGATTAATTTTCAGTGACATCTCATAATACATGGCGCCTTTTTCAAAATCTTTGGCAGTTGCGTAGTAAAACCCCATCGAGGCGTAAGCAAGAGATTCATCCGGTTTGCTACCGATCTTCTTTGCCATTTCTAATGATTTCTCAAAATGAACCATCGCTTGTTCATGGTCACCGGTTTCAAAATATATTTTCCCGGCCCAACCATGATACCGAGTCAGATCTGGAGAAGGCCCCGCTCCTGACTTAGAAAGGGTTTCTATGGCTATGTTAAAATCGGTAAGAGCACTCTCAAGATCATTTAAATAATAACTAGATATGGCCCGCATGGAATAGAGCCATGCCAGTTCATTTTCAGGGCGCTCAGATTCATGGTTTATGATGGCCGTATGGAATATATCGTAAGAGTCCCGATATTGGCCGGCCATAAACTTCATATACCCCCCATACTCCGTACTTTGAGAGGCTTCTTTTGTTTTGCCTGCCTCAGCATAGATGGCACCGGATTTTAAATAGTGAATAGCAGCGTCATTATATCGCTGCCGGGCTGCGTATAAATTGGCCAAAGCGGTGTGAACATTAATCCTGTATTCAACGGATGTAAGCTTTTCGGCCAAATGGAGGGATTTTAGATAGTGCGACTCGGAATCATCAAGTCGCCCTAAATGAAAAGCAGCGGCCCCTGCCCAAAGTTCGGCCTGCATAACTTTGTCCTCATATTGTTTGCCATTTTGTTGATATATTCGAATGGCCCCAGTGAAACTTTCATAAGCTGCCTGGAAAGATTCCACTTGATACTGGACGCCACCTTTGTCAAAAAGCTTTTGCGCATCCTCCGGGGTTTCGGCATAAATGTTCGATAATGGCCAAGATAAGATAAAACATATGAATAAAGAGTATTTTATCATATATTCAAGATGCATTCTTTAGCGCATCATGTCAATTAAAGATTTGCGTAAAATCATCAGAAAAACCGTAGGATTTTTTGTGAGTAAAATACCACGAAGCGGGTTTTTAAAAACCACGCTTTTTAAAAACAAATTACTTCAAACTATAATCGAACGAAGCGACTTCGTCGAGTTCTCGTGCGAAAAACTCGACAGACCATCGTCCCTTCCGCTTCCGCTATCGGGACTCAAGCCAAAAACCGCAGGATTTTTTTGTGCACTAAAGGGGCCAAGTCTGCCCCTCGCTCTGGCTTTTCAACTGAAAGAGCCGCCGCTACCCCATACGTTTTATTTTTTACTTGGTTGGTTATTTGAAGTTTTTCGTTTGATGGTTAATTACACACCGGGGGGTAAATCTTTTTCATAGTGCGGTGTGGGGAGGTCTAGAAATTCGAAGACATAGCTGTCTTTAAAAACACCCGTGACCTCTTGCGGAAGTTCCTGTACTTGTGTAGATGATGGTTTTGATATCCACCTTCCAGGCCTAATCATTGGCTTTGCGTTTTTTCCACCATTTTTTTAAATCGTCAAATTCGGCCAACTGAATGGGCTTTATAGCCGGTGGTTTAATACCGTGAATATTGAAAATAAAAAAAGTGCCGTTCTTTTTATGTCACGAATTTGCTAGTCGCTCGCCCATTGAATCAATTTTTTTTTCTATTTCTTCTATTCTTTCACTAATATACGCAAGTGCCAGAGTACTCACCGGTGTGCCGCATGATGCACATTGTATAACACCGAATTTATAACTAGAGTCTTTCGGTTCGATTTCTTTCATTTCAAAGGTTGTGTTTTCGCATTTACCGCATGTTGTTGTTGCCATAACCACATATATCACTTGAATTTTGTGCGTCAATAGATAATTCCGAAAAAAACAGAAAACATCGTAAGAGTGAAATATCATTCCTTAAATTAGTGCAATCTGAATAAAAACAATCGCTATTAATAAGTTTTTCAGATACAAAGTGAATGCCGGTTTTGTCATTGACATGTTTTCGAAACGCGTATATTTATCCGGTTAAGGGTATGTTTCGCTATCTAATTATATTTTTATGTTTGAATGGGATTTTTGGCTTGTTCGGTATTTTAAGTGTGTATGCAGCAGACAAAGGTATACCGGTCATATCTGCCGAAGAATTTTCTGAAGAACTTTCTAGAAAATTAGACGCAGATAAATCGTTAGAAAGCGGCATATGCTGGAAAATCCGAAATTATAAAATTACTGCTTAAACATGGAGCGAAGCCCCATACGGAAAATATAATTTACCACATTGCATTAAACAATGTGAAAGAGGTAGAAAGGTTATTAAACAATGGACTCGATCCGAATTCAACACTCGGAAAGTCATGGATAACTCCCTTAACAAAAGCTGCGCAATGGGGGAGGCTTGAAATAGGCGAATTGCTCATTCGCTATGGCGCGAAAATATCCAATAGTAAATCAAGTATGAATACGCCCGTTCTTGCAGCGTGTAACAACGGACATGTCGATTTTTTAAAACTTTTAGTAAAAAATGGAGCCAAATTTTATAACATGGCAAACAATTTGTTTGCCATGTTGGGAGATACCCCGGCTTGTATGGTTTTTGCTGTATGGAAGGGCCATGAAAAAGTGGTTCAATATTTAATCGACCGGGGATTGAATTTTGAACACCAAAGAGATTATTTTATTTATATAAAAACGGACAAAGATGGCAAACAAACGTATCATGTGTTCAAGGGTGATGCTAATGTAAGCGCATTTCATATATTGAAAAATAAATATACCGGTGTAACACGAAAAAGTACAGATAATATGTTAGGCTTAGCCGCACTTTATGGCAGGTTAAATGTGGTAAAAGTTTTATTAAAAAATGGCGCGACTTGCAAAAAAACCGGGCAATATTATATTACGCCTTTGTTAATTGCAGCTAAAAAAAAGCATAAAGATATTGTTACAGCCTTGCTCCCGTATTGCAATGACGTGAATGAAACAGATTGGTATAATAATTCGATGAGGACCGTAGCTGGAAAACTTGGCTGGATAGATATTTTAAAACAAATTGAAAGTAAAGAATTTCCAGAACATCGTTATTCACGATATAGCAAAATTTTAATGTATTCATCGCTAGAGTATTTACAAAAGAAAAATCGTTATAAAAAACTTCGTGAATGTTCCTTATCGATAATGCCGGGGAATCTGGCATTACAAATTGAAAAAAAATCATTATATCCTGTTTATGGCGCGTTTTCAAAAGACAGGAAGACGATTACATTTTATTTGGATGCGCCCAAAATAGATAGTATTATAAAATCGGATTCTTCTTTACCAGATACGGAAAACTTCTTTGATAAAAAATCAAAATTAATTATTAAACCCAGGAACGTAAAATTTGCAAGACTGATTCCTTCTTGCAACAAATTTAAGTATGATAAGTCGGACAAGGGAGTAAAGTCCACGCTTCTTGCCGGCAACAACAAAAATATTATCCTTACCTATTTTGATAAGCCTGCCATTATTAAGGGGGCCTATACGCAACAAACCAATAATATCTATTATTTTGATATCCGGATAAAAAAACCAGGCTTTCATTATCTGTTAGATTCCATACAAGAGGGTCGCCATACCATTAAAAACATAGAAATGAATGACTCAGATATTGTTTATTCGATCGTGTCAGTCAATTGAAATTAGACTAAAAGTAATATCGTCTTCAAGGCTATCCGCATTCTTGGAATATTCCAGAATATAATTTGAAATATACTCGCCATGTTGGCGGCAACCTAAATATACACAATTGGGCCAATTGCTCAGCGCTATTTTAAACATTATTTTCCGGCTGTAATACGAGAAAGGTTTTTATAGCACTCGCGTCTAATTCTACTTTGACCGATTTCCCTGTAAAGACTTTAGCTATATCGGGGTCGGCTTTTATTAATGCGGTAATATCTTCTTCTTTTTTTACCGTCGATTTTGTTTAGCTCCAGCCATATCTTCCCCCATTTTGTAACATCGATGTTACAAAATTACTTTAACACCTTTGTCTCTTTTGTGATAATGTCTTCACTCTCACCTACTGATAATGTATGATCAACGCAACTCATTATATGAGCTATTAATTTTTTTTGTTTGCCCGGTGGCAAATTGCTTACTTCTATTTTGTAAATACCGCTTATAATTTTATCCATTTTTGCTGAGCCCAATAAGGTAACATATTCATCGCTGAACAAAACAGGATAATTTTTTAATGTTTCTTCAATACGGACGTACAAATAGATTGGCGCTATGGGCTATCTTTAAAAAACCACGGGCGACATCGCCCATGCCTTCAAATATATTCTTAAGCTCAGTTTTAAACTCATCACGATTGATGTCTCCCTCGATATTTTGGATTTTTCGTATTAAATCTTCTTTGCGTATCATTATAGATTGTCACCCTCCACAATCTTAATCTCTTCGTCCGTTAAATCGTAGAGCTTATATACCAGCAAATCGATCTCTTGATCGGTCGCGGCAATTTGTCGTTCCAACTGTGTTTTATCATGCGGGGTATTTGCCTCGGGCAACCGCTTGTTCAGATCGAGCATGCGATCAACCAAAGTGATCATTTGATCGTGTTTAGCTTTGTCGTCGGAATTATCGAAATCGATGGTGCGGATGGGGAGTTGTTCCATATATTGTTTCTTTAGGCGTAAACGCCCTCCAGAATCAGAATCCCCAAGAACTGCACAAATATTTTTTAGGCAAAACCAAGCAACTTTTGAATTTAAAATACATAATAGATATTTATCAGGAATTGAAAAAATATACACAGTTGTTGGATAATAAAGCCTACCTGAATCGAAGGTAGCTCGTGGATTCATTGCAATCTCAGGCCAGACAAGCTTATTGTTTTCGAATTCACCATAATAAGCGCATGACCTTAGCTCCCACCAGTAATCTCCTTTATCCCATCTTTTTTTACATTTTTCTTCATATTGCTTCAACCAATTGTAAATTTCAGGATACTTGGCTTGTAACCATATTTCAGGTTTCACTTTACCACGCTTGACATCAGTAAATCCGGCTGGCAATAATATTAACCATTTATCCACTGTTGGTTGTTTGTACCTATCTATATCTCTACCGAATACAAATGGTTTTATTAACTCAGCACTATTTTTATCATTTCGAATTAATTGTTCTTTAATGGAATTATTAATTACAAAACATTCATCGAGAGCTGTTTTAATTCCATAATGTATTTTTCCTGCTCCAAATTTACCCAATGGTTCGCCGATCTGTTTGAGTTTGCTCAGTAATTTTGCTTCGCTTTCATTGCTTAAAGACCAACCTTCATCTTCAAGCGTATTTATCCCAACATGGTATTTTAATTTTTTAACCACTTTATCCAGGGGTGGATTGCCTTCTTTCCCAAGCAGAAGTTTATTTTGTTTAACCACGTAAAAGTCTTTGGGTTGATCATTTGCAATTTTTAATATACATGTATCGGTTTTAGCACCTTCAAATACTGGCAACTCGCCGAAGTCGATGAGTTCCAGTATCCGTTTTTTCTTTAAAAACTTTCGCAGGGCGTCGCCGTAGTTTGCCCGCAGCCATTTGTTGGCTACAATAATGGAATACACCCCTTTAGCTTTTAATAACGAAAGACTTTTTTCGATAAAGTATACATACAAATCGGCGGTTCCGGCGTAGGTTTCGAATATATTCTGGGCGTAGGTTTTGAAATCCGGTCCAAGAACTTCCTGGCGAACATACGGCGGATTCCCAATCACCACATCAAACCCGACATCGTCTCCGGTCATTATACCCGACCACTCACTTTCCCAGTCAAACACATTGACCTTCTCTTTTTCATCTTCACTCATACTGGTAAAAAGGTCTTGCTGCTCGCCCTTGCCTGCGGAATTCACAGAGTAAAAGTCGGGCCCAATTAGCGAGTTACCGCATTTAATATTATTCTCTAAGTCGGGCAGAGCGCGCTCGTGAAACATCGACAGCTGTGATTCCAACGTTTCGGCAGATTCGTTTTCGAGTACCTTCAGAAGCAGATTCAACTTTGTGACTTCCACAGCCTGGTTGTCAATGTCGACCCCAAAAATATTATTTAAAAGTATCTTCTTTTTTTCGGACGTTGTCAGTTGCCACTCTATAATTTCTACTCCATCAGCTGAGTTCGATGAGCCACTTTTGAAAACGGCTTTTTTATATTTGGCAGGATTATTCGCGCTATACCAGTCTCGGTGCCAGTCGAGCAGATATTGATAGGCAAAAATTAGAAACGAACCGGAACCACAAGCCGGGTCTAGCACCCTTAGTGGAGTTGCATATTTCGCGCTCTCTCCGGCCACATCTTTAGTGCTCATCTTTTTTAGTTTTTCGCCTAATGTATTTTCAACGATGTATTCGACTATATAACGCGGTGTGTAATAGACACCTCCTGCCTTTTTGACTTCTGGTTTTTCTTCGACCTTTGCCGATTTACCGGCCAACCGAATTACCTTGCCTAAAAACTGCTCATAGACATTGCCTAAAATATCTGCCCCAATAACAGAAAATTCATATGGACTGTCAGGGTAGTAGAGTTTCTTTAAAATTCCTTTCAGAATTTTGTCGTCAATACTCAAATTCGGGGTAAGCTCATCCGGGTGGGTGCTTCTACCCTTCTCTTTTTCAAAGTGAAACAGACCCGAGTTATACTTTTGGTCGGCCTTATGGTAAAGTTGTTTTAGCTCGCCATAAATATCTTTTTTATCGGCAATATGACTAAGTTGTTCATATGGTTCTATGCCCCTGTCTTCACATATACGTAAAAACAAAATTCGGTCAATGGTTACGCCAACGGAATAATTTAACGAACGTGTATCGATTTCGTTTCTAAGGGCTATATTTTTTGCTAAATCGAGTCGCCAGTTTTCAATCTCTTTTAAAAATTCCCGGTCAACGGTTGTTGTCCCTTTTTTGCCTTTCTTACCACCGGCAAATTTTTCAAAGTAATCTTTTTGAATACCGTCGGGGGAAAATATCGATTGTATCCACTCCCAATGTTTTTCATACTCTGTGTAGGTACAATAAAAGACACGCGCTACCGAGGCAGCGTCGGTGGGTTTTGGTTTGACCGTAGTATCATAAATAGCGAACTCTTCAAAATCGGTTAAAACAGACAAAGGGAGATTTGCCGACCATCCATAACGGCGCAGTTGGTAAGCAGGGTCGATATTATCTTTTATTACAATCGAAGGTTTTTTAGCCTCCACAAAAAATTTGCGGTTTCCGCCAATGCGAAACGAATAGTCCGGAGCCCTGGTCGATACCCCGCTTTTGTTTTTTACTTTTATGGAGTCTTCATGAATTACATCTTTATAGGTTTCTGACTTTCCACTTTTGTTAAACACATCCCAACCAAGGGCCTCGAAAAAGGGGTCGAGAAATTCACGCCGTAACTGGGTCTCGTTGTATTTTCCCGACTTATAGGCGTCGGCGTGCTCTGAAAATTTACTAATAAGTTGTTGTATTTGATCGGGCAAAGGCATGGTCATTTATTTCGTATAAAATCAACGGGTCAACCTGCTTTCGACAACGGGGGATAATTACGAATTAATAATAACGAATTCTATCTCTTCACCCCCAATCGAATGAAACTACATAGAAAAACCGCAGGATTTTTTTGTGAGTAAAATACCACGGAGCAGATGAAAGAGGCTATGGATGAAAAATTGTCGGTTTTCGTATTGCTCATAGAATCGAGCATAGTTCGATCGTAAAAGGCATTGTCAAGATTCTAAAAAATAATCGCAATGTACACATTTCAGTTTAATAATATGAAACGAATGAATTCAAAATGGTTCCACAATAGCAGACTCCGGGACCTTATATCTTTCCATGACACTAAATATAGTATTTATTAATTTATCTCATAATTCGCCTAATATTAGTTGCGCAATAGCGGTTTGGATTACTTTTTTTGTTTATCCTCAGTATTGTTGTTCACCTGATTTTTTGTAACTTCCTCGAATGCAAATTGCGTTAGCTTAAATATATCTTTGGCAAGATTATACACTTCGGTGGTTCCGATTTTTGGTTCACCGTTTATCATAGAAAAATTATTTTCTGCATTAATGATTGCATTTTTGATTAAACTCGGGTGTTTTCTACTATCAAATCCGCCTTCATCCTTAAATACTACAGTATTAACATATTCTTTCCAGGGCTTTGAAATATGTACTTTATCAAATATTGGTATTTCATCTTTTTTATGATAGTATAACCATACTTCAAAACACGGATTACTTTGAGCAATTTTCCAATTCTGATGCGTTGCACAATTTTCTCTTAATTCCTCTACCTTTTCTCCCCAGGTGTCAGTATCAATAACGAACCAAACATCATCTTCCGTGGTTGGCTTATAAATTGGTGTTTCTGTCTCACTTCCGAATATATCATTTTTAGCCTGATCAAATAATCCTGATGGTGAATTATTACTATGCTGACCAGCAGCAACTACTTCAAGTTTTATTTTATGACTAATCCCTCTAAAATATTTAAAATAAGCTGGCTCCCTTCTACCTCCCTCACAGTAAATAATAATAAGCTTTGCAGTTAGACTTGGCTCCCTCCGTTGAAATTGTCTATTCTTAATTATCATATTTATGCCAATTTAAATCCTCTAAGTTTGCCAAAAACGGGATTGACCCGTATCGCCCAGCTAAATAACCTCTTCTTATATCTATCGTGGAATGCTCTTTGTAGTCAGATAATGAATACAAATCGGTCCTTCCTTTATTATCTTTCTCAACAAACCAGATTTCATCTTGCCTAAATAAATCCTGATCCAATAAATTTGATTCATGGGTACTAAAAATCAATTGCCCATTAGTATTGTTATCCTTCGAGAATTTATTAACTAATTCTTTAATTAATAAGGGGTGAATGCTTCTTTCTATTTCATCTATTATGAAGACTTTATTACCACTAACAACATTTTTAAAAGCTGGAATAAAGTCTAGCAAACGAATAGTCCCATCCGATTCTTCGCCGAGATTAAAATAGGCTTTGAGATCTTCGCCTCCAGTATGCTCTAATTGAAGTTGCTTTATGAATATTTCTTCATTTTCCCGGACAAGGACTACTTCGTCTCCTGCATCACTACGTAAAACGGCCATTCTATCTTTGTCTTTTTCTAATTCTTCAATTAGATTATTTAATTTCTCAGAACCTTCGTCTCCAAAGAACTCTTTAATTTCACGTCTCTCGGACTTTATATTACTAATACCCAGATTAAAAGTACACATAATATCTTGAGCGTATTCACGAAACTCTTGATTTATATCTATTTCATGGGCTATTGCTGCCGGTCGGTCATCAGGTTTCATGATTTGTAAAGTATTTGCGAACCAATCTAGCGCATGATTAACTTCCTTAAGATCTGGATTATCCAATGTGGTTAACAGTTTAATAATTGGCTTGTTGTGTTTACTTAAATTTTTCTCTATCACACTTTTTAAGACTAAGTTCTCTTTATCACTCTCAAATTTATCAGAAAATTTAATCTGACTTTTCCCACTCTTTAAAATTTTTCTTTCAAACAAAAGTTTATCTTTACCTTTACCCAACTTAGAAATATATAATTCTTCATTAACTACGACTTGTTTATCGCCAATTTCTATGGCATAATAGTAAGCTTGCTCTTGTTGGAAAAATTCTACTCCTAAAATAATAGTATTATTGTCAGCATTTGCAAACTTAAATTTTTGTTTATCAATATTTTTAGGTAGTTGTTCACGGGTAACTATATCCTTTAACATGAGCATAGCATTAATCAAATTGGATTTTCCAGCACCGTTGGCCCCATAAATCGAAGCTAATTTCAATACTTCAAACCCTTTTTTCACATATTTATGATCACTTAATCTAGTATACCTCGGACTCGGTATCATATTAAATTCAACTTCTTTCCCAAAGGATAAAATATTATTGACTGTAAACCTTATTAGCATGACGTGAGATTATCACGCGACAACCCATGCGGTCAAGAATATTTTTATTAAACCTAAGACATATCCGATCTTGATGTGATTATTTCACAAGATTAACTATTCCCTTATTTCAAAAACCGCAACAGCCTCAACAAATTTTATCTACTCAGTCACGACCTAATAGGGCTACGCACTTCTTGGCACGCCTTCGAATGGCTATTTGCCGCAAAGTGGTAACCGAGATCTACCACGAAACAAGTGGCCAAAACCACGCTTTTTTTCCGTAAATTACTTTAAACTATAATCGAACGAAGCTACATAGAAAAACCGAAGGATTTTTTTGGAACTAAATTCCACGAAGCCGGTTGCCAAAAACCACGCTTTTTGGCAACAAATAACTTCAAACGAAAATCGAACTGCTCGACACAAAAAAACCGCAGGATTTTTTTGTGCACTAAAGGGGTGGCGAAATAACGTTTTTATTTTTCCTAAAAATAGAAACTTATGGAGCCAGGGGGAGCAGCTATTTGCCTGAGGAGGTAGATACACTTTTCCCCCTCCTTACATTTAAAGTCTTATTGAAAAAACGGTGAAGTAAGAGACAAGTTTTCGAAATTTATTATACTATTACCGTTTTATCCGAATGTTTTTTACTTGTCTGACTATATGATTGCAAGAAAGTAGATAATAAGTTATTTTAATATAATTAGAATATAAGAGAAGTAAAAACACAATATGAAAAATATCGATTCATCAAATGAGTATAACACACCGAATTCTGGCCCGCCCTTATTTATGGATCGGCTTTTTTTAAAAAATAGTTTCATGTTTTATTCTTCTTCTATAAGACATCTTTTCAAATATAGAAAAGCGGCCCTGCGAAACCAGTACGACTTTGACCTGTGGGTAAAAAGCTCTCATGAAATGTTTGAAATGATAGAAATGTTTGGTGGTTGTTTTCGCCTCAATGGGCTGGATAATATACGAAAATTTTCCGATGAACCCATGGTGATTATCAGTAACCATATGAGTACACTCGAATCTTTGGTTTTTCCAGCAATCATTGGAACGCATAAGAAGCTGACATTTATTGTAAAAGAAGCCCTTTTAAAGAGTTATCTGTTTGGCCCGATTATGAGTGCGACGGACCCCATCCGCGTTTTACCGAACAGTTCCGTATCTAATTTAAGTAGAATTATTAAGGAAAGTTGCGAGAAACTGGAACAGGGTAAATCTGTGATGATTTTTCCCGAAGGGTCTCGCCAGGCAAACTTTAACCCGAAAAGGTTCAGTTCGGTTGGTATAAGAATTGCACGAAAAGCGGGTGTCAGAGTTTTGCCGGTAGCAATTAAAACTGACTTTTGGAGTACTGGACGCATATTGAGAGAGTTCGGTAAAATACGAAAAGAGAGAGACATTCATTTTTCTTTTGGCAAGCCGATCGAGGTTAACCGGAAAGGCACAAAAGAACACGAGCAGGTAATTGAGTATATCAGTTCAAATCTGGATCGTTGGAATGAACGGTAAGGCTCTTTCTGCTTTGTGGCCAACAAACATCTTAGTATTTTGTAAAAACCACTTGCAGTGACTACAAACAAATCAAAAATAGCTAAGGAATTAGCATGGAAATCTTACGTAAATTCGTTAAAAAAACGAAAAGTATTCTCGGGGTCGATGAATCACGAATTAAAAAGAAGTTGATACTTTACTTTATCTTAATTTCTACTGTGTCCATTTCAATTTCACTTGAGGTAATTCTGGAAGTAAGCGAAACCCCGTTTCGTGAAAAATTGGCAAAATCTATTCTATCAGAGGTGCAAACTCACCTTCCTGACGGTCAAATCCTGAACGAGATTCCAATAAATATGGATAAAGCCTTCGAACCGCTTGAATACCTTCGAATACGGATGATTTTACTGTTTCTTGTTATTATAGGAACCATTATTACTGCTTTTTCGCTATTTTCAAAAGATATTGCAACACCCATTGATGAACTGGTGGAGGGAGCGAAAAAAGTCGCTGACGGAGACCTGACATATACCATTCCAGTTTTAAGCGATGACGAAATTGGGCAACTCGCCAGACTGATTAATGACATGAATGCGAACCTGCAAGAGCTTGTGGTTGAAATTCGCTTTGAGATGAAAAGGATGGTGGGTATTGTTGACGAACTGCGAACCCAGCTGGCCCCTACCTTTGAAGTTGACCTTGTGTCCGAAGCTGTGAAGAATCGTACAATTAAAATATCAAAAATAAAAAAGGTCCAGAACGTCGCCAAAGAGGTAGATAAAAATCTGAATGAATTGAAAGAGGACCTGGCAGCTTTAACTATGCTCATCGATATGTACAAAGTGTATCAAGTAACGACAACCAACCAGGATCAGGAGGTCTAAGTGGAAGCCGATTGGTTTACATATTGGTTCATGTTTCCCATTGCTCTGGTAATAGCAATTCTAGCGAACTCTTCGGGATTTTCGGGCGGTGTGCTTTTTCAGCCCATTATTAACCTGTTTTTGAGTATTCAGATTCAAACTTCCGTTGCTACCGGAATAGCCACCGAGACAGTCGGTATGAGTTCCGGAGCAGCCCAGTATTTCTGGCAAAAGAAAGTTGAAAAAGAGGTCGGTCTGGTTCTGGTAATGCTGACGATTCCGGGGGTGGTCCTGGGGACGCATATTTTGCTGGTGGTCGACGCGAACATACTTCGTTTTTTTCTGGGGTTGGTGATTATCACCATCGCGGTAATGCAATTTTTAACAGCTACGCAGGGTAAATTCGGTAATCGAGAAGACCTGCCCGTCGAGGATGTCTACCCTTACATGTGGCTTCCCATTCTAGGTGGTTTCTTTTCGGCAACCACAGGAACGGGTATCTGCGAAACCTCACAACCGCTTCTGGAGCGCGGCTTAAAAGTAAAAACCCGCCGGGCCAACGCTACCGCAATCTGGGTAGAAGCCATGGGTGACTGGATTATTACAATTTTAAATCTGCAAGCCGGTTTAATCGACTGGAAGATTCTGCTCTATACTGGAACCGGTGTCATTATCGGAGGGCAAATTGGCCCTGTCGTTGCAAAATATCTGCCCGAAAAAGCTTTAAAAATAATATTCTCGATTGCTATTATCATCGTTGGGGTTTTCTACGTCTTAAAAGGCGGCGCCTTTATAATGAAAAAAATCGGTGTACTTGAATAAATTCCGCTGAAGGCGGAGGGCTCCGGCCCGGTTGCGGTGTAGCTTTCCTTAAAAAAACTTCACCCGCAAGAAAACGCCATCTTACAAACCCCGCCGTCGGCGATTCTATTTTAAAGTCTGAGCGCCACTCGGCAAACAGTTGTCCTCCCTCCGGTCGGCCTCGGCGATTCTGAGTTGCTCAAAGTGCAACACGAATTTCTAACCGCTCCTTCGCCCTGGGCGAGATTGAGGTATGCAGGCGGACCGCGTTGGGGAAATCCACCACTTTATGGTGGGGAAAAAACCAACCCGGCCCTGCCCTACTCTCTTCAGATCGGCAAATACCAGACCCCCATAATATCGTGGGGTTAAGCGTAGGCTCGCCCGCAGGGCAGCCGTAGCGGAAGGGGAGACTGTAAAAAGTCTGCGACGGAGGCTACTCAAAAATGAAATATTTAATATTGTGTAACCATCACATCTTTAAGCCGCGCGCAATTTAATATTTTTTATATTTTTTTATTATTTTTTTTGTATTTTATATATAAATACTTTACATACAACTTTGGTTCTGTTATTGTCCCCACACTGAAGGATCGTTTCTTCGGTTAAAAAACATAGATAAGCGCGTATAAAATAAATAAATACAATCGTATTCCTATAACGCAAGATCAAACAGGGTTATGCGCTACGAAATACATTCATGCGCACTGAATTTATTTGAGTCTGAGGAGGTTGTATGGATTGGCGACACGAACCGATATGGGATCCCTATATAGGCAGTAGAGTAGTAGTTTTTTTCAACACTGTAAATTCTGGCGAGAAAATTGTTGAGCGCCTCGGAACCGTTACCGGCGGCCCTAACAAAATAATAGAACTTAGCCCGGAAGATGGCGCGTCAATTCTTGAGTACCGCAACTCCTTGCCCGATCAAGTTTTTACTGCGGCGAGTCAACTCGGCGATATAAAAAATATCGGCCCCGATCAGTTGTATCTGATATTTACCGCCTTTCGTGAGCTTGAACTTGAGAATTCTCTTGAAGCCGAAATACTCGGTTTTTTAAATGCAGTCAATGACACGAACGAAATAGTCACTCGCATCTGGCTCGATCCAAAGTCCGCTAACGTTAAAGAGGAAGGCCATCGCCGCCTCTACCTGGATTATTTCTTTAAAACCACAGACTCTACCACGGGTAAAACCGTAGACGCGGCTCCCGCAACCACCGCAATCAAAGCAGAACTTGCAAAAAACATTTTAACGGAACGCAATAAACTTACCGGTAAGCAATTTACGGTATTTGAAGAGCTCCAGAAAGTAAGCAAACTGGGGGCTGTTGATTTTCATAACATCCTTTACAGTTTTGCGAAAATTCCGCTCAACTCTCCGGGCGACCTGGCCGCTCTCATCAAAACCGATACGTGGATAGCGTCGCTGCCCTCAGGTTTTACCGAACTCACCGATTTTACGCTCGCCGATATCGAAACGACCTGGGACGCCGCAACTTCGAGTTTTTCAAACGTGACGTTTGCTTTGCAAGGTCCGACGCCCTGGGAACTGACTTTGGGCGAGGCAACGAACCCAACGCCGATCTTGGACGATGTTACGTTTTACTATACAATTCAAAATCCGGGTACGCCGGACGAGACGATTACCGCCGAGATGAAAACAGTCCACCTTGCAGGCGATGTCGAGGTTCCTTTGAGTGTTCCATTAGCTGGCGATACGGTGCCCGCTGAGACGGGGGACATCAGCTGGAATCTGGAGCAGCCGACTACGGTCGCTTCGTTGCAGGATGTGTCGGGGCTGTTTGATGTCGAGACTGCGTCGCTTTTGCCGGAGGGTTTGCTGAGTTTTAGCGGGGGTGTAGAGTTGCAAGCGTTGGATGTCAGCGTGGTGGATGCGTGATGGAAATCACTAGAGGATTGAGGTAGGGTTATGGCTGAGAAGAATAATATGGTGAAGGTAAAATTTCTGGTAAAGACGGCCGAATACAACCAAGGGTTGTTAAATGAAAAGCATGTTCCTATTCACTCCTATTTTTTGTATCTGTTTTGGAAACAAGATGATGAATACAAACTTTTTTTACAAACCGATGATAAAAACAAAAAATTAAAAGTTGCGGGAAAACATATTCCGGTTGTAGCCAAACCCGACGTAGCCAATAGTGAACTTTGCGACTATCCGTTTGTAAGGAAAGAGACTTATTACGGCTGCTTTAGCGGGAAAGAGTTAGACGTCAACGCGCTGAAAACAATCGCAATGACTTCGCCAGAAAGGTTGATTCATATTTACCCAACGGGATCAACGTACAAAATTGATCATTCTTTTTTTTATTGGCTGATGAAAGCGGCTGAGTTAGAATCGGATACAAAAACCAGCCATGAAAATATAAACCTCCTTCTTGAAACTCTGGAAAAGAAAACTGACGTGAATGAAGATGAAAAATGGATTATTGACAACCAATGGTGCACCCTGCCGAACAATCAGTGTTTAGATATCAAAAGCGCTCTAACAACGATAAAAAATAAATTATCCAACCCATCGCAAACAATACAGGCAATCTTTGATTCCTCTTTAAATGAAACAATGGCCTGTTATAAAACAATCGAGATTGCCCCCACTAGAAAAGCCTGTTCTAAAGATCAAAAATGGTCGGGCGCGATTAGAGAAGGTTTTTCGCATCACATATTAACGAGTAACCTACGGGCTCATTTGATTGCCCCGACGTTGTCCGATAAAAATACAGTAACAGGCGATTTACTTAAAAGTTTCAGTGACAACAACATATCCAA
Organism: Leptospirales bacterium; assembly: GCA_040326155.1. Classification (GTDB taxonomy): domain Bacteria; phylum Spirochaetota; class Leptospiria; order Turneriellales; family JAOUFE01; genus JBEQLE01. The sequence continues at coordinate 36,796 of JBEQLE010000023.1, forward strand.
CGATCTTACAAATCTCTTTTATAAAGACGAAAATAATTCTTCTATTGGTTACGGCAATGTAAATATACTCAACACTCTGACAAAAAGCGCTATACAACAATATGGAACAAATGATGCGCAATCCGACTCTTTGGATCTTAAACCGCTTGAAAGAAATATTTTTTCTTACGTTGATAGCGTAGCCGAAACAAACAGTTTTCAATATGACTGGGACAGTTTTGATAATGCCAAGAGGAAAATACTATTTGAATTCGGTATTGATTTAAATTCTTATAGCAACTTTTTTATATCGTTGTTTCGAGACGCTCTTGAATGTTTTGAGCAAGCCACACTGCATCATGAAAAAACAGCAAATCGCAAATTCAATATATCCCCTTACAATGTCAAAATAAGCTATTCGGAAACCGAAAAATCAGAGACTGGCGCTTATGAACTCATTAGCGCAAGCTCTGTATTGAATATTAAATCGATCATTGAGCATACTACTGAGAATACTACTCTTAAAAATTCAATTCTTTTTCTAGACGGATATACAAACCAGCATATTTTTGAAAAAAATGAATTTTCAATTCCAAAACAAAAAGAGGAATCTATTTCAGCATCGGAATTCACTGCCCAAACGCAAGTTGACGATACTGTAAAATTTATCGAACTCATTCCCTTTGATCAAAATCTAGTAACCTACAATTTTTTAAAAAATGAAACGGGCAGAAAACGGCAAGATTCAACCATAGTCCCGATATCGGCATGGGAAAAACTCCGGGCAAAACTGGAAACTGAAAATTTTCCGATGTTAACAATGGACGCTTTCAAACATATGCGCCTGACAGGCGCAAACCTGGCCATTCCAAAGTTTGAGAGATTTCAATCGTCTACCGGGCAATACGTTGCGCCCGATCTTCAAAGCGCGACAGACTGGGTCGGCAACCAGGGGGAAACGGGATTTTTTACAAAAAATACTATTAATAGTTTTTATGAAGATTTAAATAATCGGGAATGGAGAAATCGAGCAGGAACTTGGCAAGGTTCCGGTAATCAAAATAATTTCCCAGTCTACGATGCGCTTGGTAAATTTGTCAGCAACAAACTGATTTCAATAAAAGCCTCTGGTGGCGGGGCGAGCGACAACCAGAACAAGCAGAGGGATGTGAGAAGGAGGTATTGGGAAACAGGTTTTAAAAAGACTTTTGGGGGACACAGTAATCCCAGGCATAAAAATTATAGAAATTTCAATAATGTCGCAATACAGCCAGACAATCTTAATACGAACAGAGCAGATGCAATTTATAGATCTTATTTAGCGATTAACAGTGATGATGTAGCTTCCTTTCGAGAAAACCTTAAGAATTCCGCAGACGCAAATATCTTTAACAGACAGATATCCGGGGTAAACGACCTGGGTAATAGGGCGGTAAAACACAAGCTCATGTACGAATTTTTCAATATTATTCTCGAAAAAGAAAATATTAAATTGAATGGCGTTCGTATCCCAACTCTAGAGGCTTTATTCGCACAACCTTCAGGTACGAACATCAATTCCGTTACCGAAAAATTAAAAACGATTTTAGCGAAACGAATCATCAGCAATGGCAGAACAAACGCCGAAGTTCGTAACAGTATTCATGCGAGAATTGGTACGGGGAGATTAGGACGTTTACAACCATACCAATACAACTACGTGACATCCGAGTATATTTATGTAAAAAGCCAGGCATCGACTATCAAAGCTTCTTTAAAATCTGCAGGAAGAAACGCAGCCTACGGATCCATTTTTACTACCATATTGAGTGGTCATAAACTATTGACTAAAGATGGAGAAAACACCGGAGACGATTATTTAAAATTTGGTTCTGACATTGCGCTTGGCATCGTTGGCGACGCCGTATCATCGGCAGGCGAAACAGGAGTTCTTTCGCGCGGGCTTGTTCAAGGAACCGGGATTATAAAGACGTTTGGACGAACCGTCGGAAAATCTTTCACAAGTGGTTTAGCAGCGCCTATTGTGGAAGTCGGAACTATGTTGTTCGAAGATCATTATTTAAATACGAAAGATTATAGTTATACGGATTACTCCGCAAAAGGTACCAGAGCGGCCGTTGGAGGAATTTTTGCAGCCGGCGCCGGCGCGGTCGGCACCTTAATTTTTCCCGGTATTGGGACTATAGCAGGTATGGCAATTGGTTATGGCGCCTATATGGTTTATGAACTTCTGGCAGGGCAAGCCATTGAAGACGGCGTTCGCAGTGTATTAAGCGAAGAAACCGAACAACCATCGGTATCAGCAAAGAAAATGCCGCTCCAAAATATAGTTGGAAATGTAGACTATACTACTTTCAAGTATTTTCGAATTATCCATCAGAAATTTACCATAGAAGATAACATATTGGTACAACCGACAGGGACATACATTAGTATGATGTACCCGGAGAAAGACGATGAAGATGTTTATTTACAAGTAAAAGTCGTCAACACCCGGCAAAACGAGCTATTCGATAGCCTCGGCGATACATTTCTTATTCCAACTACAAATCTTATGAAATCCAAATCACAGGTCGGGCCAATTGTTTAATCCAATATAATTAATAACAGGCAAAATAAAAATCATGAAAACATTAACCACAAACAACCTCACCGCTCAACTCCAACAACCCATCACCGTCCTGATGGGTTTTCCCGAAGTAGTTGCGCTCAACATCGCGATTTCTCAAACCCCCGACGGACAATCGCTTCTTACCCTCTCCGGTGACATCGACCTCTTTGGAAACATCTGCCCATTCACTCTTACCTACGATAAAACCATCTGGCAATTTCAATTAACAATCGCACAAGGCATAACACTTCCTTTCAACACGGCGGATCTCAAAGAAATATTTGGCGGCGCAGAGCTGCTGGGAAATTTTCCCGCAACATCAGGCTTTGATACCATCGACGTTTCAGAACTAACGCTGGAGTTTAATCCCGATTCGATTTTTCCGTTGCCGATGACCGAACTAAACCATGTCGAAATCGTGGCGGGGCTGCAAGACTGGAAAATCGTCGAAGCGATCAATCTATTTTTAACCAACATTCGACTCGACTTTGACCTGAGTTTTCAGAAAGTTGTAGACGCGCTAGCCGATCCGTTGGCGCCGCAAAGCCCTTTAGAACTGACCAGTTTTTCAGGGGCAATCGAAGCGGGGGCGGCTATCATCAACAACGGCGTCACCGAGCTTGAGCTGCCAACTTTTCGAGCCTATTTGCCCATCACAGACGAAGGGCTATTGATGGAGATGGTAAACGAGTTTTATGACATCCCCACGTTGCAAAACCTCAGCCCGCTTCTTGGTGGAACCGATTTAAGTCTTTATATTCCCCCGCAACTTCCTGCAATTCCTTCGTTGCAACTATCTGAATTTACTTTTAACCTCGATCGAGATTACACCGGTTTGAACTTTATGGACTTCACCCTTGGTTTCCCGCAGGGTTATGCCTGGGTGTTGATCGCAGGCAAACTGCAGCTGTCCGATTTTAAACTCAACTTCGATTTTCCGGCACCGCGCCTTCGCTTAGGCGTTGCCATGGGTTTCGGAGATCTCGCCGCAGAGTTTGTCACACTACCCATGGTCGCCGATGTTGAATTTACCGAATCAAATCAATTTGAGAAATTGACCGTTGAACTCGGCTCCCTTGAAGGCACCCACGACCTGAATTATTCCGTAAGCTCTGCTCATATATCAGCCCTGGGCTTTGACATCAATTCCATGATTCCGGGCATCGACCAAAGTGAATTTCTCGTCGATCATTTTCTACTTGAGTTTGACGCCAACATGAATCTTGTTCGCACGATGCTTTCGATCTCATACCCCGGAAGCCTCGATCTCATCGCGAATAAATTTTCGATCGTGAACCCCGACATCGAAGTTGAAGTTCACTTTAGCGCCCCCATAAAATACAACGGCATTTTAAAAGCCGACCTAACGATCGGAGCTGACCAGGCGACCTACATACCGATCGAGCTGAGCTTTGACGACACCGACGAGTGGGTACTCTCACTCAATAACGATGACACTGGTGAAAATGTAGCCCTGCCGAGTATTACCTCGCTTGCATCTTTAATTGGCGACTCTACCTACTTCGACAGTCTTCCATCGAATTTCAACTTCGAAGGAATCGAACTTTCCGATTTCGAATTGCGCTTTCCTCATCCGGTAAATCAAAAGATCAACCATCTGTTTTTTACTCTGGAGATGCCTGCGAGAATGACGATCATTCCTTCTTTAAGTGTGTCGAAACTCAAGTTTCACTTTGACGCCGATTTTACCATCGGGCCAACACTCGCAGATATGCAGGCGACGCTCCAACTGAACGGAGTCGTCACCCTGGCTCTTGGTCCAGAAACGGGCGATCTCGAAATTCCGCTGTTGATCACTAAATCTCTCACCGAGTGGACCGTCGAATTTGACTTGATGCCCGGCGACACGGTTATCCTTCCTTTTTCTAAACTTCCTTTGTTGCTTGATAACGCTCCTATCAGCGACGTTTTACGCGAAGACCTGATTTTGACAGACGTCGAAGTCGAAAGGTTAGAGTTGAGGTTTCCCGTAACGTTTGATCGACTCGACTTTGCCTCCTTTAAAGGAAATGTCACCGCCTGGGAAGTTCTGCCTACCCTGCAATTGTCGCTTGTGAAGTTTGAAGTCGACATGAACATCCCGATGCCGCTCTCCCTGGAAACACTCTGGGGAACTTTCCAGGGGCAGACAAAAGTCGGTACTTTGTTGCTGCCGACACTACGCGGTACCCTACCCTACCAGGATTCAGGACTTGCCCTCGAAATGGTCGAAGGGGAATACCCTATACCGAGCCTCACACAAATGAAACCCTTGCTCGGAGGCTTTGATCTTTCGACGGTTTTACCCTCACAGTTCCCCGCCATCAGCTCTCTTTTATTAACACGATTTTTAGTACATTTTGACCCAGAATTCAGCGGTCTACACTACATGGCCTTTCGTTTGGTATTGCCACCCGCAACAAACCCTGATGGAACCCAAAGCGATAGCGCATGGGATCTCTTTCCACTGGTTCCCAACACTGTAATATTAAAGCAACTCGAATTCGATTTTACCTTTCCCGAACCCCACTTCAAATTGGCCGGTATAGTCGGGCTGGGCTCATCCGATGAATTCCCGATGACGGCCTCTTTCTCGATCGAAGATGGCAGTTTTTCAGGACTGATCTTTGAACTCGGTGCTCTAGATCAAAGTGACACTTGGAGTTACAAAATTGGCGGAGCCGATCTATCGCTGATGGGTTTTAACCTCACGACGATGCTGCCCGGTTTAGATACATTGGTTCTGGCTCTCACCCGATTTCGGCTAGAGTTCGACAATGCGATGAGTTTGAAACAACTCTACTTTCAAGTTCATTCAGAGGGTTCTTGGGATCTGATCGCCAATCGTCTCAGCATCACCAACCTCAGCGTTGATCTCACCATTGGCTTTCCATCACCATACGCTTTTGAAGGTTTTGTAGCAGCCGATTTCGATTTGCATTTAGATAGTGTTGAGAAATTCCCCATCTTACTGACGATCCCGAAAACGGGCGACTGGAGTCTGGCTTTGGATCTGCCAACACCAGACGACTCGGTCTCGTTTGCCGGTGTTACTGACCTTTCGGCCTTAGTTGGTTTAAACTTAGATACCTTTATGCCGCCGGGCTTGTCGATCAGTGCGTTTAACCTGACCGAATTGGCGATGCAGTTTCCTCATCCTTCAGAACAGAAAATCTCGACCGTATTTGTCGGAGCCAATATGCCCGACACCTGGCAGATTGTACCGAACCTGACGCTTGGCGATCTGAATCTTTATACTGAAATTGATTTCACCCAAACACCAGCGGAAGTCACATTTCAAGTGACGAGCGTTATCGGCGTAGGGGCGGTAAAGATACCGCTTCTGATTTCCCGAGATCCGAGCCAATGGAAGTTCGGCTTAAACCCGGAATTCGAAACCGAGTTTTTTATCCCCTTTACAAAAATGACCGGTTGGTTGGGCACGCTGCTGCCATCACTGCCTTCCCCCATTTCAGGGGCCAACATTGCCCTGCGAGAACTGATGTTTACTTTTTCGGGTGACATGGCAAATTGGAAAAATTTTGAATGCAGGGGAAGTCTCGATTCTAGTTGGACGCCAGTAGCCTCGCTCACCAGTTTTAAAATCGATGAACTTGACTTTTACGTTCAAATCGACGCCACCCCGGCTGAACCGGTTTTAACCCTGGAAGTAACCGGGGTCATTATTCTGGGGGAAATTCGTGTACCGATCAAGATCGTCAAAACGACCACCGAGTGGATCTTTTCGTTAAATCTTGCCCCCGGTTCTGATATAGAAAGTGTAGCTTTGCCGTTTAGTCAACTCGAAGAGTGGTTTGGTCAAAACCTGATTGCTCTTCCGACGGTTCTTACCATCGGCGATGTAGGAATTTCCGCACTGGAGATTATCTTTTCATCGAATATGAGAATATGGAAAAGTTTCTCCTGTGATGTTTCTCTCAACAAAACCTGGATGCTCACCGATACCTTCGGTTTAACGATCAAACGCTTTACGCTCGATATGGAGTTTCCGTTGAACGCAACCAAGCGCAAAATTGTGGCGGCGATGCATTGTAATATCCTGGCAGATTCTCAGACTTTCGGGGTGATCGTTGCCATCGATACGCTCAACGAAAAATGGAATCTCACTCTGGTTCCTGAACAAAATATTGTGATCAGCGCACTCGGTCCGTTAAGCCATATTTTTAATATCGCGACCCTGACCACCCAGATGATGCCGATGGAAGTTGCGCTTGGGGATATCCACCTCGAAAGTCTGTCGGTTACCCTCGACTTCGATTTTAATATTCTCGGCATGCTTTTGACTGGCACGCTCGATAAAGGGCAGATCAAAGTCACCCTGCCGATGCTCGAAGTCTCCGACGAGGAAGACCAGAAGAGTCTGACGGCTTCGGCGACGGTGAACGATCTAAAACTTTCCCAGGCCGAGAATCTGGATATTATTTTGACATCCAATGTCACGTTAGCTGTAACCGGTCTGCCGACTATTTTACAAAACGCTCTTCCAACCGATGTAGATGCGATAGTAACGGCGTCAAAGACCGAAGCCAGCGTCACCGTAAACAACACACAATCTTTTACACTGCCCCAAATCAAATTTGCCAACCAACGGGTGAACATTAAAGGAGAGTTTAAAGGAATTAAATTTACCTATGCCGTAGGCGGACCCGAAATCTCTACCGATGTGACCTTCTTTCTGGTACACGAGGGCACACATCAGCTCAATGAGATGATGCCGGTCGACCTGCTCAACGATGAAGTACATTTTCGCCTGAGTATCAATCAGGTAGACAAAGCTAAAATTGCCCTTACCGAATGGCCCTTCAAGTTGCCGACAGTCAAAAAACTCAAAAGAGAAGGTTGGATACTTTTCGACTTTGGAGATGCCGGGGCGGTTACACTGAATCTGCCAACGTTCAGCCATAATGGCACGAGTTTTAAAGCTAATGGCCAGGTGAAATTCCCGGAAGACGGCGACAGTATCATCACTTTAAAAGATCCGGTGGGCGACGCAGCGCCTGTCGAAGAGACCTACATCGCAAAAGCGCTTGGTATTCCCTTAGGATTTATTAAAAAGTTTCTTGCGCAATCAGGATTGTCGTTTATCGGAGATATGCTGCCCGATTCGATTCCGCTTGATCCGGACTTGGCAACGGTTCTCCCCGGCCTTACCGGCAGCACAACCGGATTGCCAACTGCCTTCGATAGTTACAAAGAGATCACAAACCCTCGGGCTTTTGACTTTTATATTGAGACCGTTTCGGGCGGTTCTGTGAGATTCGACTTTGCCACGACCGCAGATGAAAACGGCGTCAGAGAGCCGATGAAAGTACTCTTAAAAGACCCACTCGGCGTCACCATTATGCTAGGCGTGCAGGTCTCCAGAATTGCCATCGGTGAAACAGGCGGGGTCATGACTTTCGATTTTGACGCACGAGTTGACATCTTTTTTGCGCCGCTTATTTTGGCGATGCAAAATATGCCGAACTTGAGCATACCGTTGCTGCCAGATTTTAAAGATGTACATTTAACTTTCATTGCTGACAAAGTGTTTGGAGTCATCGCAGGGTGGCCCATACCGATTTTCTTTAACGAGTTGAGCGTGAGCTATCTCGGGGTCGAAGGGCTGGAGCTTAAAACCGTCTGGAAAAATCCGATGCCCGGTCATGGTATCAATGAGATCATTAAAGTGGCCGCGCTTTTACCGCAGTTTGCCAAATTTGCTTTCAACCCGACTTATCTATTGCCAACCGACCCGACCGATCCCGAGTACCCCGACCTGGGCGACGCGCAGCTTGATTTTAGAATTGAAGATTTGTACTTAAAAACTCCGGAGTATCTCGGCGGCGTTGTTCTGGGTCATCAATATACAGACGATAACCCGTTAATTGAGTTGCATAATACCGAAGTATTCAATCTGTTAAACGCTTCGAAAATGCCCACGCCTGCAAATCTCTTGAAAGTGATTCCATCCAGCAAAAGATCAGGCTCTGGCGACATTTCGTTTGGTCCCATTGCTTCAAATTTCGCATGGGCCATTAGTAATCCGGGGGAATTTTTAGCAGGCTATAGTGGTCCACTGCCCAGTGAGAGTCTGCTCGTTCTTTTCGGCGACTCTGATGAAACACAACCAACGGACGATGAAAAAAGCATAATCGTCATTGAAGGCCACTGGGGCATCGGAAATATCATCAGCTCCGATGTTATGTTTGCCATGCAGGTGGGTGGATTTGATGGGATGGCCCTCGGTATCGCCGCTAGAGGAAGCATTGCCAATGATTTTCTCGGTTTCGACATTGCGGGAAGCATGATGTTTGATATTCCGGGTAAATCTTTTGCGCTCGATGCGTTTTTAGCTCTGAAACTGCTCGGCACGGATGTTGCCACTCTTACCGTTGGCTTGAGCGAAGAGGAGTTTTCACTTGCAGGAACCGTAGAACTCTTTAACAACCCGATTATCCAAGCCGAGGGAACCCTCACCGGTACGATTAAGAGTACCGGCGCTTTCTCGATTACGGGTAATATTGACGCATCCGGTGGACTTCTCTCACTCGGGGGGCCTGAGGTAGATATTTCAGCGACTCTTTCGAACAGCGGCGCTACGTTGACCGGGGACTTTACGATTATCGATATCGCGCTCTTGCGCTTGAAAGGAACGATCGACATTTCTCTGAGTAGTCAAGGGCAACTTGCTCTCTCCGGAACGGTAGAAACTGGCGGTGGAATTTTTGCCATGAGCGAGATTAGCATCGAAGGAAATTCCGATCTTGCCGCTACGGTCAGTACGCCCCCGAGCTTGATTCCTTTTCAAAATATTAAAATCAAAGCTGAATTTAGCGTTCTGGATACGCCCTTTATCAAGTTAGGCGGCAGTAAACTTACCGCCACGCTGACCGATACCTCCCTCGATTTCGAAGCGCTGATTTCGGGGCCGCAGGGCTTTATCGGTTTTTCCGATGAAGGCGAGAACCAGATGAAAATCACGGGTACCGATATCGGTACGAGCGATAGCAAACTCAGCATCGCCGGTGATTTTGGCATCAATACGCCCCTTTTGAAAATCGGGTGCCACATATCTGGTACGATCAACTCTACTTTTAATCTTGATGTTACGGGAACGATCACCTCCTCAATAGGGGGATTTGACCTGACAGGGGATAACACCTCGGTCTCTCTGACTGAAGATTCGTTATCTATTACGGCAGAGTGGCTTGGGTCTGAGTTTACGTTAGATGCGGAAATTGATGGGACAAATATCAACCTCAAAGGGACGGCGATGTTCACCATACCGTTTCCGGCCCCCTGGAAAATCCCCAACCCGCTACCTGGCGGCGATGACCTCGATTTAGAAAAGCTCTTCGGGCTCGATATTTCTATAAGCGCCGGAGTAGCGGTAGAGTTCAGCAATACCTCCTATTCGGCGGGGGCAGCGCTCACCTGTACTTTCTGTGGCGTCGACTTTACAATTGACGCTAACCTCGATATCGATCTGAGTGAAATGAACTCCTTAGACGATCTGAAAGATGTCATCATAGAATTTGCAAAGAGCTCTCTGAGCCTCGCCAGTTTTTTCACCGACTCGATCTGGTGGGCTCAAGATTTAATCAAAGCGGTGAAATACTCTTTCGAGAATTCACTACAGGAGAACACACCGACCAACTTCACCCTGATCAAAACCTCCCTCTTTGAAATTGGGTGTGACATTAGCAGCAGCGACGGCTCCTCCCTCACGGTAGATGTGAACGTCTCGGCGGGCGGTTTCTTGCAACTTCCCGATGCGCCCAAAGTAACCTTCGGCTGGACTGAAGTCACCATAGAGTTAGAGTTCGATTCCAACAAAACATTACCCCCGCCGGGAATGCCTTTTTCGCTGGAGGGCGACACCACCATAACCATCGGCACATCGGGCTTTGAACTCAGCGGTGAAATGGAAGTCAAACTCCTGGGCGAAACCATCTTCAAGGGCGCCGTCGGAAGCAGCAATTTACTGGGGAATCTGGTTTAGAGGAGAGCGGGGAAAAATTATGAAAACTATTAAATTGAGACCATCAAACTTCGCTACCATAAAAAGAGGTAACCATGCCGACATCAACTGATACTACAAACACGTCAGTCACGAAAGTGAAGCTGCCGCTTGATCGTGTCTTCTGCCAGTTTGAGTGTTATCAGCAAACTGAGAAGACAGACGCTAATGGAAAGACGTCGCAAGTTTTTGATTACAAGCCGGTGGATTCTTATAAGCTCTATCTGTTTTATAAAAAGAACGACCAGTTTTTTCGCATGCCCGGCAACACCCCTCCTGCTGAGCCGATTGTGACCGCAGATGACCATGCCGAATACATCATTTCGGATAAAGATGTTACCGAAAAAAAGTGCAACTACGCTTTTAAGAAAGGCGCGACTTACTATGGGTATTTTGCGGGGAAAGAACTGACGGAGGCTGAGATTACGGGGTTGATGGGTGAGCGGAGTTATGTGTTGTTGAAGATAGTTCCATCTGACAGCGGTGTGTTGAGATTGGATTTTTCATTGTTTCAATATATAGTTTTATTGCAACAACTTGAAGACGGATTAACCGGTGATGTAGCCTTGACAAAAATAAACACCGTTTACAAATCAAATTTCAGTTCTTTGACTTCCGACATAGAAAAACAACTCTACAAAAATGATTTTATGATTGCAACAAATAATGAACCCATTCAAATGAGCCGTTTCTTTGAAGCTTTATCGGCTCAAAAAAAAGGAGAAGTACCTGTATGGGAGAAGTCTCTGGCAGACGTAGTAACGAATGCTATAACTTTTCATGAAGATCCCAATGCGACAGCTACAAACAAGCTTTTGTCCTTTGAGAATGCCTTGCAAAAAATTACGGATCAGCAATACCCCAAGGGTATTTTAGAAAGTCATGTGTTAGGAGCAACACTGGGAAAAGTAGTACCGCCTCCCGGCACTCCTTATTCTTTTACCTACTCGATAGAAGAGTTTTTTTATCAGAGTAATTTTTCTGAACTTACAAAGAATTATATAGAAAATTTTTATATCGAGGTTTCTAATGTCTGATAAAAAAACGATAGGCACTAATAAAATAAAAAAAACATTCTTAAAAAAGGCTAGTAACATAAGTCAAAAGAAAATTAAATTTAATCAAACTACTTCAAAGAATAAAGATAGTCGAGAATACACTTATTATATAGTTACAGATGGAACACAAAG
>JBEQLE010000024.1:0-4849 GCA_040326155.1 Leptospirales bacterium
GTAGCGAAAAAAATGACCGAGTTTTGAATCGAGAGATAAAACCTTTTATCTGCAGGTGGGTAAAGCAACACCCCGAATATCCAACCGATCATAAAAGGGCCGGTTGCGACTACATAAAGTGTATTTTGTACATATTTGCGTATATCTTTTGTTTCCATGAGTCTTACCCCTTTGGTAGCTGAGGGTGGGTTTACAACTAGAATTTTCTAATTAAAAATGGTTGACAACCTGCAATCAATAGTAATATTTTTTTTTAGAAAGTGGCGTGTAGCCGCTTTTTTTTTTCAAATACGGTCAACACGTATTGAGTAATCTAGAATTGTATTTTGAATGGACAGTACATATCCTATACGAGACGTCGTAACAGAGTTTCTTGAGCCTGGCTTTGGCCTTTATCTTTTAGAGGTTGTTTCAGGTAATAAAGAATGCAAAGTAAGGGTTTTATTAGATAAACTGGATAACCCTTATGGAACGCCTGCTATTGATGATTGTGTGCGATATGCAAAAGTTTTGCGAACAAGATTGAGCGAAATGGCTGAAAAAGGTCTTATACCGGAAGATTTCTCTTTAGAGGTATCTTCTCCGGGCGCCGAACGAGAGCTAAAAACCGTTCAAGATTGGAAGCGGTTTCAGAAGCTTCCAATGAAAGTGTTATATAAAGATACGGCAGGAACATCCATGTCTTTGGTGATGAAATTTTCTCAAGAAAAGGAAAATTCATCAGAATGGACAATAGAAAATGCACAGTTTAATGTGAATCAGGGCCGGTACAAGAAAAAGATGAAAAAAGAAGATTTATTAATCATTATTCCAGAAGGTTCCGTTCAATGTGTGAACCTATATCTGGGTGATACAACCGGTTAGGTGAAGAGGAAATTATGGCCAAAGTTAAAAGTGGTAGTACGGAAATAGTAAAAAGTTTATTTGAAGCTGTACAAAATATTGTCGCTGATAAAGGTTTCGATCGGGACGAAGTAATAGATATTATTGAAGCGGCCATGCTGGCTGCTTATAGAAGAAAATATAAATCGGCTGAAAACGTACTTATTAATATCGATCGTGATAATGAAGATATAAAAATTGTTGCTAAACGTAGTGTTGTAGACAACGTAATTATGCCTGGAATGCAAATTCATATTGATGATGCTAAAAAAGTGGACCCTGAGGTTGAACTGGGCGATGAAATCGACATTATTGAAGATCCAAATGATTTCGGTAGAATTTCCGTGCAAACAGCAATGCAGGTTGTCGCCCAAAAATTGCGTAACATGGAACAACTTCGTATTCGGGAAGAATACACGAACAAATTAGGTGAACTTATAAATGGATATATCCTGCGAAAAAGGGGTGATACCGTTTATGTTGATCTTGGAAAAGTCGAAGCTATTTTACCTGTAAAATTTCAGATACCCGGAGAAAGATACCGGGTAGAAGATAAAATTAAAGTTATTGTTCACTCTATTGAGGATGATCACCGATCCAACGCGCCGCGTGTTTTGGTCAGCAGGGCTGATAAGAAATTTGTGGCGAAACTTTTTGAAATGGAAGTTCCTGAAGTTTATGACGGCATAGTCACGATTAATAATATTGGTCGTATTGCTGGAGTTCGTACAAAAGTGGTTGTATCATCTAATCGTTCGGATGTGGACCCGGTTGGCGCTTGCGTCGGGGTTCGCGGTGTACGTATTCAAGCAATTGTTCGTGAATTGGGCAATGAAAGAATTGACATTGTTGAATTCACCGAAAATACAAAAGACTTTATTACAAATGCATTGTCACCGGCGACTCCGACGATGGTAAAAGCTGATGCTATGAATAAAGAAGCTCTTGCGGTGGTTTCCGATAAAGATCTTTCGATTGCCATCGGAAAAGATGGCTCGAATGTTAAGTTGGCTTCTGTAATTACCGGTTTTAAGATTGATGTTAAAAGTGAAGCCCAGTTTTCTACAGAACTTGCCTCACCCGAAGCGAGAGAGCGTCTTGACGACCTTTTTACTATAAAAGATGCGGAAGAAGAAGATGGTACCCCATTGGAAGATTTACCGGGTTTAACAAAACGTGTCCGAGCTCTGCTTTATGAGTCGGGAATTCGTTTCCTGGAAGACCTGTTAAGTCTCGAAGAGACTGACCTTGTTGAAATCGAAGGAATCGGGGAAACGACCGCAAAAAGAATTATGGAAATGATCACTGAAAATGTTGAGTTTGAAGATGACGGTGATGAAGATGAAGATGAAGATGAAAACAAAGATTCGGTAGAAACGGAGGCTTAGTTTTTATTTAAGGGCGAAGGATTACGGGAGAAAGCATTGTGGACAATATTAAGAAAAAAAAGTTGGTACTAAAAAAAGGTAAAAAAAGCGGGTCTATTGCCGCAAAAATTGCCAAAAAACACCAACAAGATAAAGCGGATGAAATTAAAAAACTCGAACGGGAAAAAATTGAACGAATTGCAAAAGAAAAAGCCCTTGAGTTAGAGCAAAAACAAAAATCTGCTACCAAGGCTCCTTCTTCTGTACAACCTTCCGCCCCTGCTGCCATAATACCGGATAAAAAGGTGCCTGTCACACAGGCACCTTCGGCATCTACACCATCCAAAGACAAAGCAAAAAAGCAGAAGTCTCATCTTCGCGAAGATATTTTAAAGCAAGAAGAGCATAAAAAGTTTTTTCTGAAACAGCAGAAAATGAAAAGACAGTCGCCCGGCAGCCAGGATTCAGGTTCCCTGTCGTCGTCGATACCCAAAGCTATTAAAATAACCGAGTATATTCAGGTAGGGGAACTTGCCCGAAAACTCAATATAAAAACATCTGATATTATTGCCAAGCTTATGCAAATGGGCGTGATGGCGACGATTACCCAGTCTATAGATGCCGAGACAGCTTCTCTGGTAAGCGCGGAGTATGGGTGTAAAGCTACAGTAATTTCTCTATATGAAGAGACCGTCATAGAAGAAGAAGTAGATGAAGAAACTGACCTTGTGTTTCGACCTCCCGTCGTCACCATAATGGGTCACGTTGACCATGGTAAAACAAAGCTGTTAGATGCCTTGAGAGAGACAGACATTGTATCTCGGGAAGCAGGTGGAATTACCCAGCACATCGGCGCTTACCAGGTTGAAACGCCTAAAGGTAAAATAACATTTTTAGATACTCCCGGTCACGAAGCTTTTACAGCTATGAGAGCGCGTGGAGCCCAGGTTACCGATATTGTGGTGCTTGTGGTTGCCGCTGATGATGGTATTATGCCGCAAACAGTAGAGGCTATAAGCCATGCTCAGGATGCGGGAGTACCGATGATTGTCGCTATAAATAAAATGGATGTACCAGATGCAAATCCGGAAAGGGTTTTGCAACAATTGGGGCAATATCAACTCGTTCCAGAGGAGTGGGGTGGGACAACCCCTGTGGTGCAGATTTCTGCGTTAAAAAGAACAAATCTGGATAAACTAGAAGAGGTTATTTTAACCACAGCCGAAGTTCTTGAGTTACGGGCAAACCCCGATAAAAAAGCTCTGGGTACGGTCATTGAAGCCAAACTTGACCAGGGTAGGGGACCTGTAGCTACAATCCTTATTTCAGGTGGAAAAATTGGCCCTGGCAGTCCATTTGTAGCAGGTCTCGAAGGCGGAAAAATTCGAGCGATGTTCAATGACAGGGGGCAGAAAATTACCGAAGCTGGCCCGGCGACACCGATTGAAATACTTGGTCTAAATGGAGTTCCTAAAGCTGGCGATCCTTTTCATGTAATGGAATCGGAAAAAGACGCCAAAAAGATTATGGAGAAACGCCAGGAGCTTAACCGGCAGCAACAAGCGCAGAAAATTAAGAAAGTTAAGCTTGAGAATTTAAATGAAATTATAGAAGAGGGTAATATACGCGAATTTAAGCTTATTATCAAAGGCGATGTACACGGCTCTGTGGAAGCAATTCAAGAGTCCCTTGAAAAACTAAGTACTTCAGAAGTACGCGTTCATGTTATTTATAGTGGTACCGGTGAAGTCACTGAAACGGATGTTATGTTGGCTTCAGCAGGAAACGCCTTAATTATTACGTTCAATACACGAGCCAATGCAAGAGTAAGAGAAGTTGCCGAAAAAGAAGGCATTGAAGTGCGTCAATATACCATTATTTATCAGGTAATCGACGATATTAAAATTGCCTTAACCGGTATGTTGGCTCCAGAAATTACCGAAGAAATTATAGGTGAAGTATCAATTCGAGAAGTCTATAAAATATCAAACCTTGGTTTGGTTGCTGGTTGTATGGTTACTTCGGGTAAGATTACTAAAAATGCTCAAATTCGTTTAATTCGAAATGGAGCAAAAGTCTTTGACGGTAAATTGAAAAGTTTAAAACGGTTTAAAGATGATGCGGCTGAAGTCAAAGAAGGTTTTGAATGTGGTATTTTAATCGAAGGTTATAACGACATGAAAGCTGACGATATTGTCGAAGCTTATATTAAAAAAGAGACCGCGCGAAGTCTTGAGTCGATTGTTAAAGCTGACGATGAGAAGAATAAAAAATCAGAAGCAGAATCTAAGACAGAATGAATGAAACAAAACGAAAAAGACTTGAAAAAAGAATTCAAAGATTAATTGCTGAATTGTCTATCAAAGGGTTGAAAGATCCAAATATTGGCTTTGTTACTTTTACCAGTTGTGAGTTATCAACCGATGGCGCTCATGCCAAGGTATATGTTTCTATTTTTGAAGAGGAACAGGCAAGAAAGCAAACCATGCAAGCTCTTATTCGTGCGGCTGGTTTTATTCGTCACAGACTTGGTAAAGTTCTTGCCATTAAAGTTATTCCCCAGATTCACTTTGTTGAAGATGAATCTTTGTTGAAAGCTG
>JBEQLE010000024.1:4859-20801 GCA_040326155.1 Leptospirales bacterium
ATAAATTGCTGGATAATGATAACAAATCTGATAATATTTATAAAAGTTTGGAAACCCCTGAAACCCCTGAAACCCCTGAAACCCCCGAAACCCCCGAAACTCCTTAATCTTCCGTAGAATTCTTTTTTAAAAACGATTGTAATATAAACCCGGCGGCAACAGAATCTCGTTTTCCTTTTTTTTGAACGGTTTTTTTTTTCGATCTTTTCGGAGTTAATTCATTTAAATGATCACTTGCTTGTTCTGATGAATACGATTCATCATGCAGTAAAACCGGAATAGTAAAGTTTTTTTCAATGCGGTTTTTAAATTCAATAATTTGTCTTTGAATACGATTTAGAGTTTCGAGGTCGTGCTGTGGATAACCAAGAATAATTTTTTGAGGTTTATACTCGTTTAACAAGGCAGTAAAGCGATTCCAAAACTCAGGTTTCTGAAATTCCAAAACAGGTAACGGCGTAATTGTAATTTGCATCTCATCTGTAACCGCAAACCCGACGCGCTGCAACCCGAAATCAATTGCCAAAAGCCTAGGGCTTAGTTTCACAAAAAATCCTTTTTATTTCCATAATGAATAAAATATAAAAGCATTTATAAAGAAGGGATGAAAAGTTTTTTTATCCATTATTCCTTATCTTCTTTATAAACTTCGGTTTCAATTGCTTTGACTCGTTTGGCCAATTCTGGTAATTTATCGATGATGCTGTTAATTCTGTGCATTTTTATTACTGGTCGAGCTGGAATTCCAAAATAGGTTTTTTTGGGTTCCGTGTTTTCATGCACTCCGGTAAAGGCCAGTATTATACACTTTTCGGCAATGGTCACATGATCTGCTACGCCGCAACCTCCGGCGAGTATGGCGCCGTCTTTGACTATGACGCTCCCTGAAAGTGAGGCTTTACCAGCGATGTATACGTATTTTCCGATGAGGCAATTGTGAGCGACTTGAACCTGGTTATCAATTTTAGTATGTTCATCGATTACGGTGTCTTCAATTGTGGCGCGGTCGATGGTTGTGCAGGCTCCGATATCTACATGGTCATGTATGCGAACAATTCCTATTTGAGGAATCTTATAGCGGACCCCGGCTTCATCGTGGTAACCAAACCCGTCCGAACCAATAACCGAGTTTTCAAACAAGGTGCAACCATTACCGACGATACAACGACGGCCCACCACAGCCCCGCTTCGAACAACGGTGTCGTTACCAATTTGCGCCATGTTTTCTACGACGGCGCCCGGATAAACAACACAATTATCACCGATTCTGGCGCCTTCCATAATTACCGCGCCCGGGTATATTCGTGTATTTGCACCGACTTCGGAATCAGGGTGTATATGAATACCTTCCATATCCGCAGGTTTATTATCCGGGTCAAAAAATTCGAGAGCTTTTATAAAGCTGATACGCAAGCTCTTTTCAGCATTTTTGGCAACAACAAGAGCATTTGTAAAATTATCTTGGAATTGCGAAAGGCATAGAGCGACACCCATAACCTGTTTTGAAACTGTCTCTGCCAATTTTTCATTTTCAATTGTATATAAACAGTTTTCTTTGAATTTTGCTCCAGGTACTAAACGGTTCGTATCGCAGATGGATAAAACTTTATATGTTGGGTCGCCTGTAAAATCGCATTCACAAAGTTTGCTTAACTCTTCTAATGTAATTTCCATGTTAAATGATTGAGTCTCGACTAAAATTTCATATGGAGTCTAATCAGGGTCTTTTTTGGACCTGGCAGAAAATCAATTTGATACTTGTTGCTTTTCGGGAATATAATACGTAAAATTGTTCCGGCAACAAAACCGCCCATTGCGCCATAACCCAACCCATGCCATATGTCATTCACATCGTTTGATGTAATATATACCATAGAACCGGATATAGTGCCAAGTAAGATACCGCCCAAAGCTCCGTACCAACCGTAATTAAAAAAACCTGGGCCAATGGAAAAAGGTTTGCCTTTAATTCTTTCGATAATTCCTATGGTTATCGCAGATAATCCACCCACGCCTATTCCAACAAGCGCAAACATTTGTATATTTGATTTGGACGTAACCGTGTCGGTACTATCGTATAAAACGAGACCGCCCATAGCACCGATGGAACCACCGGTAATAATACCATATGTCATATTGATCATAATATGTTCGAACACATTATAATTAGTGATCGAATGTGTGAACTTTTCGATCATTTCAGAACTTTTTGAGACAGGCGGAGTTTTTCGTTTTTCTGTTTTGTCTTTCTTATCTTTCGTGTTTTTCTTGTCTTCATCAGTAGTATTTGAACTGTTATCATCTTCATTTGAATCTGACTGAGCGATCAGGGAAGAATTTGAAGGGAGTGGACTGGAATTCAATTGCGAAACTGGAAAAATAAGAAGGCACGCCAGTGCGATTATTTGTTTGAGTCTTGTTTTTATTTTATTTTTTAACATTGCGTCTATTCTCATATAAAGAATGAATTTGAAAAGCAAATTAATACTTTTTTGTGATATTCTTTCTATTCTCGTCCATTCAATCGTCCAAAAACCAGTTTAACTTTTTGCAACAAGTGAAGCCCCAGCGCTATGAACCCTGAAAATATGTAGAAAGCCAGAACTGCCAGGGTTGTCCAGTACCACTTAAACCAGAAGGCCGAAAAAGTCAGAAGCAGCACCAGAGCTACAAACCGGTATTTATTGAAATATTTTCGTAAACTGATATGCGGTTTTGAATATTTGATGTTGCTGGACATTAAAAAAGCCAGACCGAGAAAAATAGCTATGGCTACAGTTGCGTTTACCATGTAGATGCGGTTGATTACCGCCATTATGGCTATAAAAGTACCTGCAATCGGTGAAGGTAGACCTAAAAAGGAGTCGCCATCGTGTTCAACATTAAACCTGGCAAGTCGAAAGGCAGCACTTAACGGATAAATTACAGTTATAATGGCCCCGAGAGGCAAAGAAAACGATCCAATGTCAAATTTTATACTGTTTAAAAACATGGCATAAATTAAAATAGCAGGGGCAAGGCCAAAAGTTACTAAATCAGCAAGCGAGTCAAGTTGTTCGCCCATCTGGGTTTCTACATTCAACCATCTTGCAACGGTTCCGTCAAATCCGTCAAATATAGCGGCAACCAGGATGAGTAGCCCGGAGATAAAAAACAGGCGTGAGTTATCGTAATCCTGACCGTATACAGCGTTCATCGCCCAAAGTATAGATATAACGCCTAAAGCTAAATTGCCAAGAGAAAGGGAGTTTGGTATCCAGGATTTATTCATATCGTTTACATTTCCTTTGTATTCACCACATACAACCATTTTTCTTGGAGGTTTGACCGGTAATTGTTTACCTTCAATATTAAATTAATTGAAGCCATGTTTCCTTTCTTGAGGATGTCGTTGTATGAGATATAATGCACATTTTCAATGTATCGGTGGCTGTGAAGATCGTCACAGCTTAAACGATGTTGTCTATCGTTGTCCGAACTGTGGTAATCTTCTTGAGGTCGTTCATGATGTCGACGCTTTAAAAGACCGTTCAGCAGAAAGTTGGATTCAACTTTTTCGTGAAAGATATGGAACATCTCAGTTTCCTTTTGGCTCCGGAGTCTGGGGAAAAAAAGAGTGGGTATTACCACAAATTGAAGACCAGCATATTGTTTCTATGTACGAAGGTTCGACCAACCTGTTTCGTGGAGAACGTCTTGGAAAACTGTTTGGTCAAAAAGAGTTGTGGGTTAAACTCTGTGGAAATAGTCACACTGGTTCATTTAAAGATTTAGGTATGACCGTACTTGTTAGTCAGGTAAAATCGATGATAGCAGCAGGAAAACCAATTAAAGCAGTCGCATGCGCCTCTACGGGGGATACCTCTGCTGCGCTTGCCGCGTACGCCGCGAATGCAGAAATACCGGCCGTTATTTTATTACCAAAAGATAAAGTTTCTTTAGCTCAGTTGATTCAGCCTGTTTCCAATGGGGCGACCGTGCTTGCCTTAGATACAGATTTTGATGGTTGTATGAAAATTGTTCAAGAGTTAACTCATGATAAAGAAATTTATCTGGCGAACTCTATGAATAGTCTTCGCATTGAAGGGCAAAAAACTGTGGGTATTGAAGTTGTGCAACAGTTGGACTGGCGCGTACCGGACTGGTTTATTATTCCTGGTGGAAATCTTGGAAATGTCACCGCTTTGGGTAACGGTTTGACCATGCTTCATGAGCTTGGATTAATACAAAAACTTCCGCGTATTGCTCTGGCTCAGGCGGAAAAAGCAAATCCTTTATATATCTCTTTTCAAAAAAAGTTTGAAGAGTTTGAAGCCGTAAAAGCGCAGGAAACTCTTGCTTCTGCTATTCAAATTGGAAATCCTGTATCGGTGAATAAAGCAATACGAACGTTAAGAAAATTTAATGGTGTAGTAGAACAAGCGAGTGAAGACGAACTTGCCAACGCAGCAGCTTTGGCCGATTTCTCGGGATTAATGACAGACCCACATACTGGTGTAGCATTAGCCGCGTTACAAAAACTACAGAAGAAAAAAATAATCGATCGGGAAGAGACTGTTGTTGTAATTTCAACTGCTAACGGATTGAAATTTGTCGATTTTAAAGTGAAGTATCATGAAGGGACTCTGAGTGAAGCGACGGTGAAACACCAAAACCCTCCGATTGAATTAAAAGCGGATGTGGAAGCAGTAAAAAAAATTGTACATAAAAAAGTCGATGACTTAATGAAAAAAGGATATTAATCAATGGCAGATAATAACGAAAAGCATGGTTTTTCTACTCGAGCCGTTCATTCGGGCGAGTTTGACCACGAAAATACGCATTCACTAACAACGCCGATTTTCCAGACTTCAACTTATAAGTTTAAGAATACGGCGGAGGTAAATTCTTTTTTTGCAGGCGATACAACACGAGTTGCAGAATATGGCCGATACGGAAATCCAACTCAAATGGCTGCGGAAGAAAAGCTACGGTCTCTGGAAAATGCAGAAGCGGCTTTACTCTTTTCGAGTGGTATGGCTGCCGTAACCACTGCAATTTTAGCGCTTTGCAAACAGGGAGATCATGTTGTTATAACATCTGACAGTTACCGGCGAACTCGCCAATTTATTTTAGGGTTTATGCCGAAGTTTGGGCTTGAGTTTTCGGTCGTGGAACCCGACGCTGCAACCATCGAAAATAGTGTTAAAGACAATACTAAATTAATTATTTCGGAAGCTCCGACAAACCCGTATTTACGTGTTCTGGATCTTGCCGCCCTTGTAAGTGTTGCTAAAAAGCATAAGGTGAAAACTTTAATTGATTCAACGCTGGCTACGCCTATTAACCTTCGTCCGCTTGAATACGGTGTCGACCTGGTAACCCATTCGGCAACAAAATACTTTGGCGGACACAACGACTTATTGGCCGGTGTATTAATGGGTAAAGAGTCTTTAATAAATGCCATACAAGATTTACAGGGTATGTTAGGACCTATTACTGACCCGAATACCAGTTATTTGATTATTCGCGGTTTAAAGACGCTTTCTTTAAGAGTAGAACGGCAAAATAAAACGGCTTTAGCCGTTGCCCGGTTCCTCGAAACTCATCCGAAAGTGGAAAAGACATGGTATCCTGGAATTGAATCTCACCCTGATTACGAAGTCGCAAAAAAACAGATGACGGGTTTTGGCGGAGTCGTGTCTTTTCAGGTCAAAGGTGATCTTGAGGTTGCGAGTAAAATGATTGATAATATGAAAATACCATTAATTGCTCCTTCGTTAGGCGGCGTAGAGTCATTAATTGAACAACCCTCGTTAATGAGTTACTATGAGTTGTCCTCTGCAGAGCGTGAGGCGATTGGAATATTCGATAATTTAATTCGCTTTTCAATTGGTGTAGAAGATGAAGAAGATATAATACAAGATTTACGCCAGGCTTTGGACTCCATCTGATGAAAACAAAAAACCAACCAATACTCGCTGTAAAAAATACTATTTTAGAAACCATAGGGAATACCCCCTTGGTGCGCCTGCGAAATATTGTAGCAAATTTACCTTCTACGATGGAAATATGGGTGAAAATAGAAGGGGCAAACCCCGGAGGTTCGGTGAAAGACAGGCCGGCCTACCAGATGGTCAGTGACGGTCTTGAAAACGGTGAGCTTACTCTGGACAAAATTATTCTCGATTCTACATCAGGCAATACAGGCATCGCCCTTGCGCTTATTGGCAGTATAATAAAAATGCCTGTGACACTTTGTTTACCGGAGAATGTTTCGATTGAACGAAAGGCAAAAATACTTGCTTATGGAGCAGAACCAGTGTACACTTCACCGATGGAAGGTTCCGACGGGGCGATTGTAAAAGCCCGTGAAATGTATGAAAATGAACCGGATAAATATTTTAAACCCGATCAATATGCGAACCCATCCAACCCCAAAGCTCATTTTTTAACTACCGGACCCGAAATCTGGAAGCAAACAGAAGGGAGAGTAACTCATTTTATTTCAACGATCGGTACCTCTGGAACTCTCATGGGTACGGGAAAGTATTTAAAAAATGAAAATTCACAAATAAAAGTATACGCCGCTGAACCTGACGACGCTTTTCATGGTTTAGAAGGGTTAAAACACATGGAGTCTTCGCTTGTACCCGGTATCTATGACCCATCCTGGCTGGATGGAATTATTTCGATACCAACTGACCCTTCTTATGATTTAGTTCGAAAAATGGCTATGGATGACGGTATATTTGCTGGTCAATCTTCAGGCGGAGCTGTCTGGGCAGCCATTGAAATGGCCCAGCGTTTAATTGAGGCGGGTCAAAAAGAAGCTGTCATAGTAACTGTGCTACCTGACTCTGGTGACAAATATTATTCAAAAGGTTTATGGGACTACTAAAATAAAAAAATAAAGTGAATTTACACCGCCGAAAAAACATAAAAAAACGCCGGGGCTTTTTTATTTTTATGATCTCCGTAACATTGGTAACCATGGCGTTATCGATGACTATTAGTATTTATTATAGCGCTTTTTCAGAAGTGAACAGGGTTAAACAAAATTCGGAACGAGTAAAATCCAGGTATTATGCGCAAAGTGGGCTTGCTTTAGCAGTTTTGTTTTTGCGTAGAGTTTCCTGGAAAGAGCTTTACAATTTTAATCTGTTTGGTGTTCCTATTACAAAAATTAAAGGTGATGTGCAATATACGTTTACAATTACCGAAGAAACAGGCAAGTTGAATTTGAACGCTCTGGTCAATTTTTTTAACGATGATGTAAATCTATCATCGCGGGAAATGTTCGATCGTCTTGGTGAGAATTTTGGTGTTCCAGTAGATTATTGGGACGCTGTAATCGACTGGATAGATGATAATAGTGTTCGAATGCCAGGTGGCGATGAAAGCGTTGACTATGCGGCGATGACCCCTCCACGAAGGGCAAAAAATTCTCGTTTACATTCGGTGGAAGAGCTATTATTTATTGAGAAATTTAACCCTTATATTTTATTTGAGGACGGACGTACAAAAGAAGAAAAAGAGATGTACTCGAAAGATTTTTTGAGCGATGCGGAACAATTTGCCATTGATGAAGATGTGGATTATATTTTAGCAAATAATCTTACTGTTTATGTTCCAGAAAACCCGCCTGGGGATATCTGGAAAATAAACATTAACTCGGCTCCCTATCATGTTGTTTTATCGTTATCAGCATTTATGATGCCGAAAACAGCCAGAAAGATCTTAGCGGCCCGTTGGGAAAATGGCGGTTACTTTACAAAATTGGACGAATTAGCCACCATAAAAGAGTTACAAGAAGACACCGGGGGTGGTGTTACACTTTTTACCGAAATTAAAGAAAAGATTGTAATTCGGGAACGAATTTATAAAATAGTCGTTGAAGCTCAAGTGGGTTCGCAGAGGGCTCATGTTTTAGGGATTTACGATGTTGTTGCTAAAAAACTGATATTGTATTTGGAGTAGAATGAAAAAGCAGATTATCATCGACAGGGGTCATTACGGATTAAGGGCTATTGCGTGTAACCGTAAAATAACCAGTTTTTCATTTGGGGAAGGTGTATATTACCAGTTCACCTCGCAAAATTTCGAAGAGCAAACTATTGAAATGTGTGATTATATTCATCATCGATTTGAAGATGCTGAAGTTCATATCAATTTACCACCCGAAAAATTATTGATTCGAGAGTTCGACGTTCCTTTTACCGATAGAAAAAAAATTAAAGAATTAGTTCCGCATGAAATTGAATCTTTACTTCCATATGAAATGGATGAAGTGGTGTATGAGTACCGCAGTTTCGCTGATTACAAAACTGGAATATCTAAAATAGTTACAGTCGCCTCGCCAAAAGATTTTGTTGTGAGTTATACGCAAGCTTTGGTTGAGCAAAATATTTCCATCAAAAGTATTTATGTGCCTATGGAGGGGTTATACCACCTGACGGGCATGATTGAAGAACCAAATGCAATTTATCTTATGGTGTCGCCCAGGGCTTCGCGTATACTGGTAATTCAAGATGGTAAATGGCAAACGTCTCGAGTTTTCCCTCTGGGGTATGATGTACTTGTGCGAAGACTTGCTTCTAGTTGGAAGCGCTCCGAAGAAGAGAGTAAAAATCTTTTATTGACAATTCCTGGAGAAGGCGGCGTCGAAGAAAATTCTGAATATATTCGTAAAAACTTTCGGCTTTCGAAAGCTCAGGTAACGAATGTTGCCGAGACTATACAACAATATGGCGCAGAATTGGTACGTGAAATTCATAGAACGGTAGACTCGTTTCAATCTGAGGATAGCGAGAAAGAAGATCTCATTATCTATTTAGCGACGGATATGGGAAATCAAATATTCCTGGAAAATCTTTTATCTCATAAACTTGGCTCTCCCGTGTATACATTTCCATATGATAGAACTCCGGTACATGTTGCCGGCAGAGAGTATTTTTTAGCCGCTGCTTCTGGAGTGGCCATAAGTTCGTCAAATGCGATGAATTTGTATACCAAAGATTTACGAAAAAGCGTATCTACGGGAAAATCGAATATGCCCATAGCTCCCGTAGTTACGTTAGCCGTTGGACTTGTTTTTTTTATAGCTTCTTTTGCAATTGACTTTTTTGTACAAAAAAAAGCGGCGGATGCTTTAAAACTCAGACAAAAGCAGGTGTTTCAACAATATTTTGGAGCAGAACCAACAGAAGACACGTCTTATATTTCCCAGGCAACAGATAAACTTACGAAAGAACAATCAAAATCTGAAATATATAGAAAGTTTTTAAGTAAAGCAAAACTTCTGGTTTTAATACAAGGTCTGCAAGAATCTATCGAGACAATTAATGATATTGAAATTCGTAAAATTATTTATGCAAAAGAAGAGTTGAAATTACACGCAGAAACAGACTCATATGAGCAATTAAGCCAGATACAGGCTATGGTTCAAAAGAATCCTGTATTTTCAAAGGTTGAACGTCAAAAAGAGTATGCTGTGCCGGGCAAAGACGGAACAAGTACAAGGGTTCGTTTTATTCTTGTTATGAAGCCGGTCCAAAAAATAAATTAAGGAAATTGGTTTTGAATTTAACTGGTAGAGAAGTAAAAGTTTTAATTGGTGGGGCGCTGTTTTTTGTAGTAACAGGCCTGTGGTTTGGCGGCAGATACGTATTTAATGCCATATCTGAGAATACAATTGAGAAGAATCAATTGAAAAATCAGGAACATGAAATCGAAAAACTCGGAATAGAGTATCAACATTTGAAAGGTTTAAAGGCGGGTAATAAGATCGATCTCGACCGCATGAACGTAATTATTGAAACTCTGCTTAAACAACATGGCTTTGCTGAAAGTGCAAAGACGAACCCGACAGACAACAGGATAGAACAAAGATACAAAAAACGTACTATGCGTATTCAAATTCCTGAAACAAATGCAATAGAGATATTAAGTTTTATAAATGATATTGAAAATTTTAGAGAAATACCTATGGTAATTGACAATTTTTCAATGAGTCCTATATTGAAAAAAGTGGGAATGTACCGAGTGAATATGACTATTTCATCGTTTCAAGATGAATCAAAGAGCTAAATTGTGGAACACGAAGAAGAACTATTAAACAATGAAGATGACGGGTTTACCGTTGACGCAGAATTAACCGTATCGATTTTTGATCGGGTTCGAAAATACCTGGCGTTTTTTAGCGTCGGACTGATTTCTTTAATAATAGGCGCAGTCCTTTTTTTCCCGACAAAAAAAATACCCGCTTATCTATTTTATCTGCTGCGAGATTCCGGCATTAATGTTAATACCGAGCAGGCCACTTTTTCCATTCTAGGTGATTTTCAAGTTGATAAACTTCAATACCTGGCAAGTCGGTCCACTCGTCTCGAAGACTTATCCATTACTCAGATTGAAGGAAATATATCGTTAAGCGATTATATCTTTTCGGAAAAAATTGTAGCTACATTTTCAGCCATTGGTGTGAGAGTTGATTTTGGTAAAAAAGGTTCTTTGGGTGGCGGGCAGTACTCGGGTTCTATTGATCTAAATAATATAAATAAACCGCTTAGTGAAAGAGTTGGGAATATCTCACTTCAAATAAAGAATACCGGTTTAATGGTTCATGCCATTGGAACAAATTTCAGTTTTTCAATCAATAACGGAGAAATTGCCGGTGAGTTAAAGTTGGGTACTTTTCATCTAACACAGGGCAAAGTGGAAACGAGATCAGGTACCATACTCATTCAAGGCACAGTTGGATTTTCGGGGCAACAAGCTCTGAATTTAAAACTGATTGTAACTCCCAATGAAAATTTTTATACCAAAAGTGAGATGCTTACGAAAGAATCATTAGAATTCATGAAGGCTTTGCAACCCGATGGAACCATCCATATAAAAATTACAGGCAATATGAACAACCCCATTGTTAACATTGAAAAAGCTGCCGTTATGGAAAACCAAGGCAACCCTCGCGCCAATACTCCTGGTGGAGCGCCCGTTTTAGGCTCCCAGCGTTAAATTTACATTTTGTTGAAGTAGAAAATACAATACTACGATAAACACAAAGGCAAGCAGAGAATAGATCGCCCAGCGAAAAAGAGTGCGACCCATACGTAATAAGTAAAAAATTACAAAACTTTTGGCACGGCTACCTTTGTTGTTGTTTTTTATTTCGAATAAATAAATCAAACGGTTCTTTCGAAAAGCTCCGTAAAATATTAAAAAAATAAATGTAAGTAGTATTAACCAGCCAGCTGGCATGATAATCGATTCGTAATACAACAAGACTGGTAAAAGAACAAGATTACCGATTAGAAAACTTGCAACAATCAGGTAAAGTGTAATTTGTAACAGGAAACGTATTTTACTGGTTCGGTTCATTGCATAAAGTAGAAATAAGCGAGGAACAAGCCGAGTACTAAAGCGATACCTAAAGAGCCAATCAGCTGCATGCTCATTCCGTCAGATTTTTTTTCTTTTTTTGCTTTTTTCTTAGATGACGATGAAAGAGGCATTTTGCCCAAATCTTCGTTGAACCCGGATTTTGACGAAGCTTCGGCGGTTTTTGTCGGCTTTTCGAGCAGTTTACCCATATCTTTATTTGGGTTGTAGAGTCGTACCAGGACTTTTTCTTCTTCGAGAACCTGGCCATATATATCATCTTTAAAATGGACGGTTACCTGGATACCATTGTCTTTATCTTTTTTACTTACAATGGTAGCAACCACAGATTTATAACCACCTTCGGGTTTTTTCAGTTTCCATGCGTCAATGTAATAATTTTCACGAGATCCGCGAGCAGGTATTGTAACTAATATTTTATCGCCTTTGGAAAGTTCGGTAACCAATTTACCACCAACGGGAGCTAACACAAGTTTAACAGCAACAACCTGCATCTCTTTTTTTTCTTCTGCGGGTTTATCCTCTGTTTCTGTTTCTGTTTCTGTTTCCCGAGCTCTACCAGATTCAATTTCTTGCGCATCAATATTCACAATCTTCATTTCCGTTTCGGCCAGTTCGTCGAGAAGTGACTTTCGAAAAAGTTCGGTCAAAGTGTTCTCCACTTGTTCCGTTTTATTTTTTACAAGGTCTTCTACGAAGTCACCAACAAATTCTTCCTTACGGGTTTCAAATCGAATGGCGCTTTGCATATCCATTGAAATCGTTTCAGCGTAGTTGCCGCCATATTTATAATCTTCAATTTTATGTTCGAATTCATACCAGGCATCCTGCATGGTAATCTGGTGAATATCCGAATATATAGAGAAAGCAATGCTAGAGTTTTCAACAAAATTTTTATTTTTGTCTACTAACAATGTAAACAGTCCAAAATAATTATGCTTTTTTGAGGTGATCTTTCCGTAAATGGAGAACCATGGTTTTTGTTCATCATTTGGTAAAGAATTGTTATTATCAGTCATTTTGTTGACGGTTACCCTTGGTTACCCACTGTGTCAATAAAGAAAATAGTACACATATCAAGAATTTACACTTTTACTTATATCGTTTGAATTATCAGGAGTTTCAATGAGACGAAATACATATTTATTAATAATTACCATAGTGGCATTTGCCATGACATCGAATCGGGCCTGGGCTGATTCTTGTGAGTCGCCGCGAGACTCTATGCGGACTTTAATTGTAAATATGAATTTACACTTGCAATTGGTGAAAGCTAAGAAAGTGGAGGAATCAGAAAAAGCGCTTCAAAAAGCGATGACCTGCTTCGATCTGGAGGCTTTTCCTTTTTTCTGGCGGTCTAAAGCCGGAAAAGAGTCCGCTTATTTAATATTAGAGACTATGCATCGTTCGTGGGTTCTGGATTGGAAAAAAATTCCGGGCCGACAAGAGCTTTTGGAACTGACAAATTTGACTCAATGGTATATACCAAATACAAAAATCGATATGGTCCTTATACAAGAAGGGGAACGCAAAAAGCAGTTTTTAATATCGACGGATGCTCTTTTAAATATTCACAGTTATTACACCCTGGTGAAAGACCAGCCGTATCTTACTGATTTTGCAGGTACCGGTTACGTTGAGCCTGCATATCATAAATATATTTCAGGATGGGCCAAAGTAAGTGTGTTTGGAATTCTCAGTTGGCAGTGGATTATTTTACTTTTAATTTTAGTTGTCGGTTATATGACAAAACCGATTTTGCGCAAAATAATTCTTTCTATTGAAGGTCGCATTTATCGTTTAATTGTAAAAGAAGAAATAAAAGAAAAAACAGGGCTTGGCGCTCCGTTGACGAATATGGCTCTAGTTGGCATTTATTATATAAGCCTCTATGTTTTACGATTGGAGGGCGGTACGTTAAAGCTGTTTGGATTTATTTTGCAACTGTTTTTTAGTGGTCTTATTGTCTGGTTTGCTTTTCGGTTGTCAGGTTTCGTAAAATATTTTGCAGACAATCATTTAGGAAAGAACACGGATTTAGACCCGCATATGTTTCGAATGCTGGTGAAAATAAGCAAAGCATTTGTAGTTGTAATTGGAATACTGGTGGCTATACATAATGCAGGTATTAATGTTGTTTCTCTAATGGCTGGTCTTGGTCTGGGAGGTCTTGCTCTGGCTTTGGCGGCAAAAGATACCGCAGCGAATTTCTTTGGTTCGCTTATGATTATGATGGACCGTCCTTTTAAAGTCGGTGACTGGGTCGCGTTGCCCGGCGCAGAAGGAGATGTGGAAGATATAGGTATTCGTTCCACGAAAATTCGGACATTTTACAACTCAATTATTTCGGTTCCAAATTCGGTTATGGCGTATGAAAAAATTGATAATATGGGGCTTCGCGAATACCGAAGGGTTAAAGTTTATCTGGGTATAACTTACGACTCTTCACCTGAAAAAATTGAAATATTCCTGGAAGGGCTAAAGAAAATTATCCAGGCCAACCCGACGTCTAAAAAAGACGGTTTTCATGTGGTGTTTAATGACTTTGGTCCGTCCAGCCTCGATATCTTGTTGTACTTTTTTTTAAAAGTGCCAGACTGGTCCGCAGAATTAATCGAGAGGCAAAATATATTCTTAGAGATTCTGAGACTGGCCAAAGAGGTCGGTGTTGATTTTGCATATCCGTCTCAATCTATATATATGGAAAAACCGGGTAAGAGTGATAAAAAAAAGAATGCGACTGAAATGAAAAAATGGAAAAAACAAGCCGAAGAGTTTGGTCCTGAAGGTAAAAACAGTCGGCCGAGCGGCTCTGGAATTTATACCCCTGTTTACCTTGAAGATTGATCGTTGCCAAATATTTCGCGTGGTTTTGAACCAATCTGGGGACCAATATACCCTCGCGCTTCAAACGCCTCAATCAGCCTCGCTGCGCGATTATAACCGATTCTCAGGCGTCTTTGCAGGTAGCTGGCAGAAGCTTTGTTGCTTTCTATAATTATGTTCCAGGCATCTTCAAAAAGCTGCTCATCTTCCATTTCCAGCTCACCCAGGTTTGACCTTGGGTCTTCAAGGGTAATATAAGAAGGTTTTCCGCTTTTTTTTGTCAACTCTACAACCTCTTCGACTTCATGGTCTTTCACAAGAGGGGCCTGGGCTCGAATAAGCTGACCTTTCGAAGGATGTTTAAACAACATGTCGCCTTGCCCTAATAACTGCTCTCCACCATTTCCATCTAAAATGGTGCGTGAGTCTGTTTTTTGCGCCACCTGCAATGCAATTCGGGCGGGGCAGTTTGCCTTAATTAAAGCTGTAATGACATCTACAGAAGGACGCTGGGTGGCTAAAATAAGATGGATTCCTACAGCACGGGCTTTTTGGGAGAGACGTATGATCGAGTGTTCCACATCTTTTCCGGCAACCATCATTAAATCGCCCAGCTCATCAATTAAAATTACAATATAGGGCATCGGTGTAATTTGCATCTCTGCTTTTTTTCGTTTAGAGTTAAATTCTTTGGCTTTCTCGTTAAAAGAGCTAATGTCACGGGCGCGTAGTTCGGCCATATCTTCATATCGTCTTTCCATCTCTTCTACGGCCCAGTTTAAAGCCGCGACCGCTTTTTGTGAATCGACAATGACCGGGTGAAGCAGGTGGGGTATGTCATTATAATGCGAAAGTTCAACCAGTTTCGGATCGACGAGCAATAGTCGAACTTCTTCCGGTGTTTTATTGATAATCAAGCTGGTAATAAATGAATTTACACAAACTGATTTTCCAGAGCCCGTAGCTCCTGCAATTAGCAGGTGAGGCATTTTACATAGATCTTCTATAATAAGTTTACCGGCAATGTCTTTACCTAAGGGCAGGGGCAGGCTGCCTGTAAAATTTTTATACTCATCGGTATTAAGGATATCTCCAAGTAAAACGGTCTGTCGTTTTTTGTTGGGTATTTCTATACCTATAGTGGATCGCCCAGGTATGGGAGCTTCAATGCGAACCCGAATGGCTTCCAATGCCATGGCAAGTTCATCGCTTAAATTCAAAATGCGGTTTACTTTAATTCCACCGGGAATTTTCAGCTCGTAACGAGTAATAATCGGTCCTCTTTGAATTCCAATTACACGCGCTTCAATACCAAATTCTTCCAGAGTGGATTCTAACAGATCGATAATTTTTGCGTCTTGTTCCGGATCTTCAAAGAGTTCTGACTTCGCACTGGTTTCCAGCATGCGATAGGGAATCTGAATTTGGCGATGGATATTAACCTTTGGCGTTACGGAAGAACGGTGATGTACTAAATCGTGTGTATCATTCTTTTGTGTAAAAACCGATTTTTCGGGACTAACTTCACTGTCCGGTTGCGACACAATCGGTTCAAGCAGCTTCGACTCTTCTTCAGGAATTTCTATTTCGTATTTTTCGGGTTGATCTTCGTCAGAAAATATTTCATCTATTTCGTTGGCAATTTCAGATTCTTCCCAGACGGAAGCCTTAACCGGCTCACTTGTTTGGTGATGACCGAGAGTGGAATTATTTAATCGGTACTCCAGCGAGTCT
>JBEQLE010000024.1:20811-48021 GCA_040326155.1 Leptospirales bacterium
TGCGAATTTTCCAAACCTGGTGTAACAATATAATTCAGATTTTCAGTTTCTATTTGTTTTGTAATTTCTATGTTTTCACTTTTTTCAGGTAGATGCGGTTCTATAACAGGTTCTGCAATTGGCTCCATAGCAGGTTTTGCAGTTTCACCAGCAGGTTCTGGCACAGTCTGGGGGTGTTCTGGATAAATTTTCAGATGTAAATATTGTGTAAGAGCGGGTTCGTGTGCTGGATTGGTAGTTTCCTCTTCAGTATTTTCAATGTCTTCAGACTCTTCATTGAAATGAATACGCATTAGTTTTTGCAACTGAGTCGGTTTTAATTTGCGTAGTTGAGGCGCCAGATTCCAGGAGAGTTTTGGTTTACCCGAAGAGCCTAGAACTTCCAGCCAGGGCAGTTCTTCATGGTCTTTTACTATTTTTTTCTTAATCCACTCCATATTATCAACCTAATAATGCATAAACTGTAATGCCTAAAAATATTGTATAAATTCCAAAAGGATAAAATAATACTTTTCGACCGAGCCAGACCAGAATTTTTAAAGAGATTAAGCCAGCCACAAAAGAAAAAAAGAGGCCGATTAAAATCCAGTCTAGTCGAGCGTCCGGGGAAAATACGGCGCTAAACCCTATATTATTTATTTCAAACAGGGCTGCTCCCATTAATACGGGAATGGAGATCAGAAAACTGTATTTTACACTGCTTTCACCATTCACATTTTGAAACATTGCTGCTGTAATTGTACTTCCCGAACGGGATATACCGGGAAATACGGCAAGCACCTGAAAAATACCAATTACCAAAGCATTCCAGTAGGTTATTTCATTCATATCTTTTGTTGGTTTATTTTTGTTTTTTTTCCGTATCAAGTGGCCTGCAAAAAGCAAGAATCCGTTTAATATAAAAAATAGTGAAATCCAGCTTAACGAATGAATGGTTTCATCTATAAAGTGTTTAAAAAAAGGAACACAAAGAACCGGAATGGTAGTCAGTCCAATTTTCATTGTAATCGACATACCTTTTCCATATCTCTTATGAAACAGATCGCCGAAAAAGTCACGAATTATTTGAATGAGATCTTTTCTCCAGTAAAAAATTACCGCCATAATAGTTCCCAGGTGTAAAATTACGTTAAAGGCAAGTAGGGAATACTGCTGTTCTAATATCGTTTTCATGTTTTGAAAAATGGGAAGATTTTCAAACAAAGCCAGGTGGCCACTCGAAGAGATCGGTAAAAACTCAGTAAAGCCCTGTGTTAGACCAAGAAAGATGATAAATAAAAGTATTTCCACTTCTTGAATATCGGTCCAAAACGGCTAGCTACCGAGTGTTTTATTATGTGAGAAAGTCGATGAAACTTATTCTTGTAACTCGGAGTTCATTATCTCTGAAATCCAGTGATACAATAAAGTAGAGTAGTGAGAGGCCTGTTCTTCTGTCACCATTTTTGCGTTGGTCAGGTCGAAGAAAATACCCGCCTCTTTTTTTTCTTTATCTAAGCGAACAATCAAGGCTGATTTAAATTTAACCAGCTCTTTTCCAATTTGTAGCTGAATACTAATAAAACCTTTTACGGCAAGTTTATCAATATCATTTTCATCAGAAAAAGATAACAACATACCGTTCATACTGATATCACGAACTTCTGCCACCAGAACAACCGGTAAAAAATCTTGTTTTGCGGT
Source organism: Leptospirales bacterium (assembly GCA_040326155.1). Classification (GTDB taxonomy): domain Bacteria; phylum Spirochaetota; class Leptospiria; order Turneriellales; family JAOUFE01; genus JBEQLE01. The sequence goes on from JBEQLE010000024.1 coordinate 22,495, forward strand.
AATTTCGACCTGGACACCGGAGTCCGATGCAAGTTCCATTCTCAGATAGGCTCTATTTGCCCGTCCTGTGTTTTCATATAACAGATTTACGATCGTAGCGATAGATTGAATGGCAAGTTTTTGGTTGTAAAGATTTTTTTCAAGATATACAATTCCTTTATCTTTAAATATCGTTTTCAATCGATTGTCAAGATGGGTTGTATGGGTTACTATTTTTATTGGCTCTTTTTGTTGCAATTTTTCAATATACTCCTGGCTCATTTTGTACAGATCGGATTCATCTCGTTTTGCATGGCGGTGTACATTGTCCAGGTTCAGTAAAAAAATAGAATCCTTCTCTTTTTGAATGGGACTCATTTCATCGATCGTGGAGGGAAGAATCCAGATGTCTTTTTGCAAGAGTTCAATTTTGTCTTTGTCTTTAAAGTTTTCAGGCATCTGAAACCAGTAAATCATTCTCGGCATGATTTTTACACTTCCGACCGAGGCAATGGGTAGTTCAAATTTGTGCATAATCTTATGTTTTAACCTAATAGAAGTATTATTAAATTATAAAATTTTCCGGTTACCGTCTTTAAAATAAAAGCAATAATCGTTAAAAATAAAGTATTTAAAATAAAGACATTGAAAAAGCGAGAAAGTTTTTCTTTAGGTACAGTTTCGTCTACATAAAAACCATTATACAAAAGATAAACAGAATATATAATTCCAACGATAAAAATAAGACCGCCAGCAATGGGAACAGGATAAAACGCTTTTGAAAATAGAGCTGGAATGGCGCAAAACATAATTCTTTTATTAATATTTCCGTGTGAGAAAGAGACTAAGGTCTTGTTCGCGGCACTTTGCGCAGAAAGAATAATTATAAAAATAAAAACCAAAAAATATACAATAAAGATAGACGGAGATAATATTCCATTTCTCCATAAATAAGAAAGGTCAAGGGAGCGCGTTGCATAATAACCCGATTGCATTATAATCATAAAAAGCAATATGGGTAGATACACAGCTCCGAGTACTTTTTTGTACGAGTAATTTACCCGATTGAGGCGTTTTAACGCTGTTGAGTTGTCCTCATATAAGCCGCTGATTGTTGTTAATAGATCTTTCATTAGTTTACCATCAGAATTTTGGTGAATAAATAGACTCCACCGAGACCCAATTGAAAAAAACCAAGAGCTACCTTCAAGCGTTTTTCTTTCGTTTTTAAGGAAATTTGCGCGCCGAGTTGCGCTCCCATAATACCACCGATTGCGGCAACAAGTGCCGGAGCGACAATGACCTGGTCCAGACTCCAGAAGTGCAGTGTGCTTAAAAACGCCACGGGAAAGATAATAAACAGGGAGGTCGCTGAAGATTGCGCAGGAGTATAACCGCAGACATATATAAAATAGGGTACGGCAAGAAACCCTCCACCAACCCCAAAAAAACCGGAAACGAGTCCTACGGCGATACCCCAGATAAGTGTTCGCAGCGTCGATGTTTTTTTATTTCCAGGTTCAGTTTCAGGTTTTTCCCGACGGTTGTTTATAATTGTATAAACTCCCATGGAAAACAGTAGAAACGTAAAGGCGATTGCTAAAAAAAGGTCTAAAAACGTCGATGTACCATATACGATTGTATCGCTGAGGTGTCTTGAAGTCCACTTGTAGGTGAATACAGCCGCCTGGGAGGCCGGTAAAGCGCCTGCAAGCATTGTGAAACCCTCTTTGTATTGAATGTTTATTTTACGAAGGTATTTAATCAAGCCCGACAGTGTCGTAAACGGTATCTGGGCCATGGAAGTAGCCACAGAGTTCACCGCAGAAAAATGAAACCAGGTATGAAATAAAGGGGTAAATAAAAACCCCCCGCCAACTCCGAAAATTGCAGACAAAACACCGGCAATAATTCCGGAAAAAAACAAAAACAGAACATCAAACCAAGAGGTTAGACCTGCCACACCCGCGAACAGGTGAATGGAGTCGAACATTAGAGCTCGGTTATTTCAATGCTGAGTTCTTTCAGGTAAAGTATTCCCATTTCAATGTTAACCGGGGTACCCTTCAATTCAAGAGTGATTAAGCCCATAGAATGAGCATCAAGTTTTGCCTCTAAGATTGTAGGCATAATCTCATAAAGCGTAACCATCTTGTAAAGGATGGGCTCATTAACTAATGAACTGGGAATCTTTAAAATAAGCTTTTTGACCACGTCGTTTTAATTATCCTCCCGCAATGGCAGGGACCAACGATATTTCGGCATTACTCTCCACAGCGGTATCGAGATTATCCATAAATCGGATATCTTCATCTCCCAGATAGATATTTACATATCTCCGTACTTTCCCGTTTTCATCATAAATTCGGTCCCCGATTGCTGGATACTTCTCAACCAGGTTTTTTATGACTTCGCCTACTGTGGCTCCGTCGATATTCACATTATCAGACCCTTCAGTCTGAGTTCTTAATTGACTTGGTATTTTTATTACTGCCATAAACTCAGGTTTTAGGTTTTTTCAGGTTGTCAAGGAATTTCTACTCGCCAAATAGCCGTTTGTAAATTTCAGGATGAACTTTTTTTAATGCGGCAAAAACCTGGTTCGGATTCAGGTTATTTTCGACCGCGACTTGAATTAAGATGTCTTGGTTATTTTCCGGTTGTTCTTTACTGGAAAGGTTCTGTTGAAGCCGTTTTACAGTGAATTGTTCCAGAATTGTTTCAATTTTCTCTTCGGCTTCCGTACTATTCAAGTCTGCCGGTGGAACAGTACACATAAAAAGCGCCAAGGGAAGAAGCAGTATAATGATCTTATTTTTCATAGAGTACCATTAAAAATGGCCAAACATGATGCGTAAATCCTTTTTGAGTACGAATAAGAGAAGAACGAAATGCGGTATACCAGTTTTCACCTTTTTGCTCCAACCGGTAATACATATTATAAAAGAAAGCCTGTCGAAATATTTTCGGTGTCGGTGCCAGTGAAATAATGAGAATATTGGTATCATGATACCGGAATGTTTCGAGAATGTCGGTTAACCAGATATAATTGGTCATATTAAAGGTGTTAACACGCTGCATACTGACAATAACATATGGCAATTTGTTTTTCGCTCGAATTTGGCCCAGTCGAAAATCTTCTTTTTTACCACGAATAAGTAGAGAAGGGTTATTAGGTTCGGCGTTCCATTCCCCCGCCATGTGAAGAATTCGGTTTTTTGACATTTTTAGCGCAGCGATAATCTCTTTTGCCAAATTTGAGCCATCATAAATTAACGCTTTTTCAGCAAACAGGTTTTCAACTTCCAGAACCTCATCGCCCTTTTCCGATGTCCCGAAAATAAAGCGTCCTTTACGAGTACCCACTCCAATTAGAAAATGATTTTTAGATTCAACTTCATCATGGTCTACACACTCATCCATACAATGATTAAAATATGTTAACAGGTCCGTTGGCATTTTTCTCGTCACACGAAAGCGCTGCGAAAGATATGCTCCGTCTTTTAAAATCAGTGTTTCAAATGGCACGATATGGGCATTTTGAAAAAGATATAGTTTAATCGGTAAGCTGTTTTTTTGCGCTCTGTTAGCGACAACAGTAAGCGGTTTTTCAAATACCGAGGAGATTTTATGCAGCTCGGATGTAGCATTTTCAGGTTCGGAATCTGTTTCCAGCTTTTTGTAAAAAGTATCGAGCATGTTCACTACATCTTTTTTTTCGGTTGTAAAGCCTTCATACATTGTTACAGGTTTTTTAGAATTCATCCAAACCAGAGAATAAAATTCATTTTTTACCGGTAGAACCGCCCAGCAAATGGTTTGTTCCGGGCATACGTCCTCCAGGTGTTTTAATTTCGGTTGAACTAAATTCAATAATTTATTTTGGGGAAGGGCAAACTCAAAGTTAGCCAGGTAATCGTAGCGAACACGATTGTCTTTTGCGTTAAAATAAATCGGCGGATATTTAATTCGATTTTCCCAGTTTTTATAAAAATCGATAAGTCGCAACAAGCGAAGTTTAAAATCTACGGAAAAACTCTTTCCTTTTGTCGATATAAACTCACTAAACAGTGAATTATAATCCACCTTCGGCGTAATTATTTCCGTGTATAAAAATGATTTAGGCGGCGCAAACGAAGCGTCTTGGATGGCAGCACTCCAGATTGCAAACCAGTTTTCCTCTGTTGTTTTATATGCAGGGTTTCTCACCGCGAACGCCAGTTTCGAACTTGTTTTAAACGAGGAAGCAGCTGTTGATTTTTGTAAAAGACTTTTCAGATGGGTTGCGCTTTTCCAGTTTTTTTCCACTATGGCTTTACGAAAGTGGAAATAGATAATCGCTGGTTTGCTGTTTTGATCGACAGCGACACCTTCTGAAATAGATTTAAGAACGGATAAATTGTACCTGGATTCAGGCGATATTTTTTCGGGTGTTTGAATATTGCCATAAAGATCTTTGTATAGATCTTTTGCCTGTTCCATTGTACTATTTTCAGTGAAGCGGTTATTTAAGAAGGCAATTCTCAGGTTAAATTTGAGTTTTTCATTTTCAAGAAAGTCAAAAATATCAGTTTTCAGATAATAGGTGTCCAGAATGTGGGATATTTGCTTACTATACTCTTTTGTAAAAGCGAGTAACTGGTTGAAATCATTTTGAATGAAGAGCGTATTCCAGTAACGGTTTGCCGTAACAATATATAAACCCCATTGGCTTTGCTCCTTTAAATCTATTTCTTTTAATCGATTATCCAATGTTTGTAAAACAGAAGACAGTTCTCCTCTATTTATTAATATACTGATTCGAATGGATTCGGGAATAATTTCTGGATCGAATTTGTCTATAATCTTCAGCAGCAAAGAGGCTTCGTTAAAATACCCCGTTGAAGAGTAAAAAAGAATGGATCTTTTATATATTCGTTGATTCCAGGAATCTTTCAGGTTTTTCTCTTTTCTGGTCTTCTTTTTCAAAACCGACGCTAGTTTTTGAATATAAATTTCAACAGTTTTATATTTAATGTTATATATTTTTTCAAGCAGCTTAAGATAACTAAAAAGGTCTGTTTTTTTAAGTTGCTGGTGTACGTAACTATCTTCCGGAATTTGTTTGAGTAAATTCATGGCTTTGTTAAAATATTTTTTACTTTTGGTAAAGTCGGTGCCATAATTATAATGGTAATATTCATATTGCAGTAATAAATAAGTTTTTTGAGAAAGAAAAGTTGCGAGTGCAATACTCTCTTCTTTGGGAAGTTCTGATATGGTTTCTATTTTTTCTTCAACTGAATTCCACTCATATTTTAATTGTACTTCTCGAACAATATCATCTAATAAAAACCGGGCTTTTTTTATGCTGGAAAGAGCTTCTTTCGGTTTATAATCTTCTATTTGTCTTTCAGCAATGAATAACAACCGCTGGTATTCACGATAGTCTCGATTATTGTCATCCGGAAAAAGTTTCTTAAGCGGGCTGTTCTCTAGCAGGTTTTCAAGCCAGGGCCCATATGTTTGCGTTACTCCACGTATCCCTTCGGGTAGCGACACCGGCCACAAAGAAAGAGGAAACAAGAAAGAGATCGCTAAAAAGACCTGGATTATTTTTATTTTCATTTTTTGGAAATTCCGATCAAGTCAATATGTATGAATGTGGATGGTATGTCAAAAATTTATTTGTTTTTGTCTGTTTTATCTAAAATATATTCCAGGACTAACTTGCATTACAAATTTTCTTTCTTTCGTAAATTCGGCGTCCTTGTTTCCTTCAATCCATATTAACGTAATTCGAACATAGCGGGGCAAGCGTTTATTGTCCCAGGCTTCCTGCCATGTTTTTGCATCGTCAGAAAGCTCTATTTGAAAAACTTCAACATTATGCAACACAGGTATTGATACACCTCTGGTTGTATTCTCATAATCGGCAAATACATCTTCCTTGCGGTACAAAGTCACACTGTCATTTTCCGGGTCAGGTTTTCCAAAATAGGTAACATTGTAGCAACGGGCGTGTTGCACCGATATATGGTAGTAAAAAGAACCAGTTGTGAAATTTAAAGAATCGGCTCTTTTCCCCTGCAGAATATTTTTTCTTACTGAGAAAAAAAATTTATTATGGTTCCATTTCTCATAAAGCGCACTCGAAATATCTCGGGAAAGGGTTTGCAATAAAATGGCTCCGTCCTCACCATCGTTAGAATAGAGAGCCTGGTCTTGCATTGTCGACCGCACCTGGAAGAATATTCCAAAAAGAGCGACCAGCATAGTCCCGGCTATGGCAAGGGAGATTATAACTTCTATTAAAGTAAAACCGTAACGTTTAGCGGGTACTAACATTTTCACCCCGAAAATAATCTAAACGGTATTTTTTTTCGTGACCATAGTAGATGATAACGACAAAATAACGCATTGCAAATTCAAGACCGGTCGAAAGTTCTCTGTCGCGTCCTTGTTCTTCCAAAAATTCTGAAATTTGGTCAGATTTTTCACTACCTTCATTTTCCTCACGATCTTCCGAAAAAAAGCTCACAAGATCTTCTTTTTTATTTATTACCTCGTATTCATATCGCATCCCGGGAAACTGTTCAAAATCTCCTGCGTCGCTGGCATCCTCTTTCAGGTTTTTAATTTCATCCATTTTTTGCGAGGCTAAAAACATCGCTCGATTTAAATCTGCCGCCTCTTTGCGATTGAAGCTGGCATCAGCAAGAAAACTACCGATTGCCGTTAAGAAAATAGAGACAAAACCTATTGTTACAATTACTTCAATGAGGCTGAATCCAAAAAATATTTTATCTCTTAACTTCATGGTACAATTTCATCCTCCATATCAATGGATTCAAGTAATATTCCTCTGGAGGCATGTCTGGGTATAAAAAAGTAGGGCTTTTTATCCCCTTCAAATTCTAATATAACGGGGTCAGAAGTGCCATCGGGGTAAAAGTGGATATACACAATTGGTCCTTGCAAGGGAATTCCGGCGGTAGAAAGTACGGCTTTCAGGCGAGCAGGGATGGCGGTGGGTTTAATTATCCACTCTGAATCTTCGCTCTCGTCTGTTTCCAGTTCATCTTCTTTGACAGAGGCGTAGTAGGGAAGCTCCAGCGAATCTCCCCCCTCTTTTGCCGGGTCAATTGGCTTTACCCCCACTCTTCTTTTATCGAAATTGAACTCCATGGTGTAAGTAACACCATCATTTAAAGCTTTTTCGCGAGCAATTTTAACAATTTGCGCCAGCTCCAATTGGTTGATGCTCTGAAATTCCTCAGTCCAGATGGAATTCAGAAGGTTACCTACAATCGTCATACCTGAGGCAATAATGACGATTACCATTAAGAGCTCAATAAGTGTAAGGCCGCGTCTATTTTTAATCCTTTTTATCAATTTTGATTAGTCAGGTTAAAATCTGCATTTTTGCCTTCTCCTCCTGGCTGATTATCAGCTCCGAGGCTATATACTTTGTAACTTCCATCCATGTTTTCATAAACATAGGGGTTATTCCAGGGGTCTGAAATTTCACTTTCTTGAAGATAGGAACGCGGTACTCTACCGTCTTCCAGGGCGGGTGGATTTAGAAGGACTTCAAACCCTTCATGCGTTGTCGGGTAAGTTCGGTATTCGCTTTGGTATCGAAAAAGAGCGCCTTCTATTTTTATTTTGCTGGCTTTTTTGTGAAGTTCAGTGGTAGCATCGTCACCTACAGTGCCGACATTGACATATATAATTGTCATTAGCACGCTGATTATAGCGATCACAACCATCATTTCAATTAATGTGATTCCTCTTCTTCGAGAAAGGTTTTTTATTTTCATGTTTGTACTCCTTAATATTATTGAGTTTTTGTACTTTTTATTTTGTCACTTCACCTGATTAAAATAACTATCGATTGTTTATCTTTTATGTCAGGGTATTTTGTCATTAGCTGTTTTGATGATTTACGGTAAAGCTCAAAAAAGGTACTTTCAAATTCGTTTAACCCGGAAGAAAGTTGCAAAAATGTGCGAATAAAGTTTAAATAAATATGCAATGAATTTTCCGACTTCATGAACACATGGTAACTCCCTTTTGCTTCCAGAGAAGTGATATCTGAAATTAAAGAAGTTATGTTTTCGGTCGTATAGAATTGAATTGCGTCCATTAATTCAGGATATTCTGATAAAACCAAATGAAGATCTACATTTTCAACCTCAATTCCTCTTGCGGCAGGCTCACCGAGAACAATTTGAAAAAGAGAGTATTGCGGATGATTGGATAATCTTTTCGAAGACATCCAGGTTGTATTACCGGATAATACCTGTAACAAATTTGATTTAAACGTAGCCGTAAAATAGACTCCCGCAGTCTCTTGTATGTTTATGGTACCAAACGTTTTCTTTTGCGCAATGTAAATAAATACATCTCTGGGTTGTTCCAGAAATGTAGTGCGCTGACTAAGTTCCACATTTTCCACTTTAATGTCATCTTTTTTCCAGGACCACTGGTAATGCTCTCCGGGAAATAGTTCAATAAAGCCGTTGACTGCAAGTGGAAATTCGAAATCTTCACCGGGCTTTTCGCTTCGATCATACAGAGCGTATAAGTTTAAAAATTCTTTATACATTTTCTGGCGCAGGTAATATTTCAACGCATAACGAAGTGTTTGTATATCACCCTGTGTATTACCGGGCAGCGAAATCTCTCCAGAATTTAGACCTGTCATATACGTTTGAAAAGTTTGAATGCTAGAAAGAATGTTATTTTCATATAAGTATCTGTATGGAGTTTTAAGCGCTTCGAAAGTCAAAACCTTCTCCGGAGTTTTAGAAAGCCCTATATAAACCAGTTGGTGTACAATATATTTATGCCATGACGACATTCTCGTCGTATCTAAACCCAGATCAGATATTGTTTTGGCATTATGAACAAAAGCATTGGCTTTGGAATAAATTTTTAGTGTTTCAGATTGCGCTTTTGAGATTGTAAGAAACAATTTCGTTTTAATGACATCTTGCGCCGTACCCGAGAGTAATTGCAACGCCTCGTCTATAAGTTGAGAATTCATCTTGTTTTGACTGAGGTGGGTAAACCAGGCAGTGTAAATGGAAACAAACCGGTCATAGTCAGGCTGCACGTTACTTAAATCTTGAAAATAAATCTGAGTAGCAGACAATGCGTCTTCGTATTGCCCCGAATCTAATAATTGTATAATATTTACAGCCATAAAATTACGATCATTATCTTGCGCCATGTCGGAGAGATCATTTGTTTTCTTGCTCCAGGCTAATGCGAATAATTTACGTTCACTTTGAGACAAGTTTAATGCGCGAACCGATTTCGAGCCTAAAGACAGTTGATTGCGCAGGCTGGGCCACAGGTACTTTGAATAAGGCAGGTTATAACGTTGAACAATGGAGTTCGCCATAGCGTATTCGCTCATATTGTTAAGCGCTTTTACCCATTCTAGTTTGCGTGGATAATTTTCAATTAAGTAAGTTAGTTTTTCATAAATGTCAACATCGACTGGCACCGGGTTTTCTAACCCAGCCTCGTCCGCATGAATTCTTTCCATAAATCGGGCATCCCAGGGTTCATGAAACGGGTCAGACTCTCCCCTGTTTGCTTTGTTCAGATAGTAAAGGTTCATTAAATGTAACCAGTCGTTCGTTTTTATTTGATAACGTTCGCTCGTTTTATTTATAAGAGAGAAGCCAAGCTCCGAATATCCTCCGGAGAATAAAGAAGAGAGTCCGTTCATAAAAAAGTTGTAGATTTCATTATAATTAGAATTTTCTTCTAATATTGCATGGCTTAAGTATTCTTCAAAAATTGGTGTCGCTTTTTCGGGTATATCTGAAAGCACCCATATTTTCATTTTCAATAATATAAATGCGCTTCGGTTAACTAGATCGCTCGCACGATTTTCAGCAGACAAGGTAAGAGCGCTTCGGTACTTATAAATATTGTCAGCCCTTTTAATATGTTCCACTGCTTTCGAAATATTACCAGCGGCGAGTTCTGTTTTTGCCATACCTATGAATTCCATATATTCTTTATGCAGGTTTTTATGAATGGCAATGTCTAAAGATTTTTCATCCGGGGTATTTAAAATATTGGAAATTTCAGAAGAGGCTGAAAAAATAAATTCAGTATCACCCGGTGTAAGTTGTCCTGTTAAAAATTTTGAAATTTTTTCTCTTGAATCTGATTGCGACACCATGGTATGATACACGGTAGAAACGCCATGGGCTGCCATAAACAAATTTACACCCGACTGAAATTTTAACAGACTTTGATTATAACGGATATCGTCTTCATAGGATAATACAACAACATTTGGTTTTTTATCATTGAGCAATAAAGTTCCAAAAAAAGGTGAATGTTGCAGCGTATTAGAAATATCGTTTACTTTAATTTCAATGCCGATTCCGTTTACCAACCCTTTATGTTTTTTAAGATCTGAGAATTTTTTAATTTCCGAAACTTTTTGTTTCGATAGGCGAGACTCTTTGGCAGCGTCATCAAAAGGATTATCGCTCGTCTGTATATTCAGCCAGTTATTATTTGAATAAAACCGATTTTGCTCGTTCAGTATCGCAGTTTGAAAAAGGTAATTTCGCGCAATTAACTTCTCTGTTTTTTTCTGAAAAGGGAAACGCCAGAAAAATCGGTCTACAAAGATGATATCAAATTTTTGTTTTGAGACCCAGTTTAAAAGCCTGGTTAATTCCGGCGAAGATTTATGCAGGTCGGGATTTTGCGAATACTGGAAAATTTCTCGCGACTCAATCGTGTACGAAGCATAATATGTTTTTGTTTTGCGGCGTAAAAATACATGAGTTTTATTTTTGTTTTGAAATATATAAATAAAATCTCGACTGAAATTTCGAATATCTTTTACCGTAGTCAATTTCGGAAGTATTGCAATTGCAAAATTTCTTGTTCTGGGGTTCGAGAAAAGAAGTTGTTGAAGCTGTCTCTTTTTTTTCAAGACTTGCTGCAATATTTTTTCGGTGTCCTCCGATTCAGCGTCCATTCTTCTAAGTTTAAAAGATTCAATATCCCGGTGCAATCTTTTTTCCAGATCTTCAATGTCTTGTATCTCAATAATTAAATTTGCAAGTTCGGGATTAGACTGTAACAGTTGATACTTCCAGTTTTGTAAAACCCTGTATTGCCGAGAAAAATTTTCAATGTATATTGCCTCATTGTAATCTTTTTTGGCAATGGCCGAAATAATCATACTTTTGGAAACCGATGCGTAAAGTTCCGGGTACTGTTGAATTAAATAGGGGTATTGCCTGAAAATAGAGGTTGCATTTCGCAGGGCTTCACCTGCATCTTTTTTTCTTTCTGCAGAACTATCGAATTTTCCAATGTTTTCATAATACCCTTTTGCAGACAAAATAATTAATTCATAACTTTGAAATTCGACAGCCTTGTAATAAACATCTTCGTACGCCGCCGCCGCTTTTTCATGTAAATTCATGCTTTCAAATAATTTCGCGCGATTAATTGTCAGTACTATCGCCAGCCGTCTCTCATCAGACTCTTCAAGCAAAGCAATTTGTTCATCGTTTAAGTCAAGAATTCCGTTTAATTGGTCTTCGGCGCGCGCGTATTTGTTATATTGTTTTTGCTTATTTTCTATATAGTCTTCAAACGAATATAACTTTTGATCGCTTACATTTTGATGTTCGCTGTAAATTGCAATCAACGTCTGGAAGATGCCTTTATAAAGCCATATTTTAGATATTTCTTGATATGCCTCTTTTCTTACTAGAATTTTTTCAGCCGTAGATAGTTCAATATCCTTGTCTTCGTATTCTTCTTGTTGTACCTTTATTTTGTTTTTAATATATTTTTTTATAAATTTATCTAACTCTTTTTGCGCCTTCGTTATAATTATAATTTTTTCATCGTAAGTAGATTTTTCTTGAGTTACTTTCTCGCATACAATCAATAAAATATTTTTCTGAGCTTTTTGCAATGTAACGACTTGTTTTTGTTCATAGGCAAGCGCTTTCGCCGTTTCATATTGATCAATAGCTTTATCGAATTCACCTTGAATATAAAAAGTATGGGCAAGCCGCATTTGTGCGGAAAGTAAAGTCTCTTCGCCATGATACGATTTATCTTCTTTGGCTTTTTTAATCAGTAACTCAACAGCCTCTTGTGATTCTCCATATTTACCGATCATCTCATATGCGTGAGCTTTTAAAGAGTAATAATATTGCCACCGGTTTATGGTCGGCAACAGATAAGCCAGGTGATTGTCTCCCATAATATAAGAATAGTCCGTATTCCAGGCGAAGGGTATTGGAATAAAAGCGATGGTCGCTTGAATTTTATATTGTGGCGCTTTAATCTCTTTGGTTAATACCTGGTGATGTAGAAGAACCTCGACTTTTCCTAACAGAGCAAGGGAACGTTTTACATAACTGAGGTCATGCATTTGTTTTGCCAGTTCCAGGTACATTCGCGACGCTTCAAGGTACACCGTTGATATGTCATTTTCCTGAGAAATTAATTGTCGGCGGTCGTTTAAAATTTCAAGATAATATCGTATGGCATGGTTATAGTTTCCTGCCTCTGAACTATTAAGACCTAAGTATTTTAGTATAGTATGTATTTTTTTTTGTAATTTATCCTTATTTTCTCTGGTAATATTTTTCTTTTTACTTCTGGTTTTATAATACGCCAATGTATTTTTCAAATGCTTAGAGGCATTCGAATATTGACTGTCAAAAAAATAAGATTTACCAAGGTGAAAATGAAACTGGGTTTTTTGCAAGGGGGTGTCAAAATGAAATCGATCTTTTCCGGTAAGAGTAATTTTGCTATAATATTCAATTGCTTTTGTATAATTCCGCAGCAAAAAATAGTTGTTGGCAATATTTAAATAGAAACTCTCTTTTTTAGAGCTGGAAGTTTGGTCTGGTAAAAAGGCAAGACTCTTTTTGTATAAGTGAATGTTCTTTTCGAACAGTTGTTCAGGAAAAAGATTTCCATACACGGAATGAAAGCGAGCTTTGTCGAGAACTTTTGTATTATCGAGACGGGTGTAGGTTGTATTTCGTTTTTCATCAATAAACTGATATACCCAGCCAAGCATTATATAAGAGTCGCTAAAACCGGGCTCGGCAAAAAAAGACCAATTGAAATCAATTTCAGCATGTTTAAAATCAATTAAAATTTCTTTTTTTGTCTTTTTATTGAGTTGGTAAGTTTTTTCATAGCGAATATGCTTTTGAATGCCCAGCATGGCGTGTAAATAGGCTCTGCCAAAAATGAACGGGTTAATCAGGTTTTTTCGCGCCGTAGCAACATTCGCGTCATAGAATTCATTTATTTCTTCTAAAAGCTTTTTATAATTTTCCTGGTTGAGATTCGTTTGAATTGATTTTCTGTCAATTTCCAGAGCCATCTCATCAAGACCAACAAAGATATTTAGAGTTTCTTGCTTTATGGATGAATCTATGGTGTCGTTTACGTGCATATGAAGAGTGAGGCTGATGAGCTTTTTATAGTTTTCCCAGGCTTGTTCATATTGCTTATTAGATTTTTGATTTTCAACTTTATCTTTATAATATCCAAGTGTTCTATGGGTTATTTTGAGGCGATTCGTAAATCTGTATTCAGAACGATATAAGTAGAGCGCGTTGGCGTAAGATGCAAAAGCCTGTTCTTTGTCTCCGGCTTCTTCGTAAAGCAGGGCTTGGTGAATAGCCAATTGCATTTCCCATTGAGACCCTTTTTCGGGATGAATTTTATCGTTCAGTAACCTTGCTTTCCCATAATGTTTTGTTTTAATTTCACTTTGTTGCATCGCGATGAAGGACAATAAATGTAATAAAGGATATTCTTTTTCGGGGTAGGGTTCTAAAGAGCTTGCAACAATATTTTCCTGGCCGTTTATATATTTCTCTGAAAAGAAATCGAAAATTTTATTTTCAACTGCCTGACGATCACTTAAGGTAATTTGCTTTGCAATTCGTTCATTTGCCGTTTCTGGAATCTGTTCATTTTCTATGGTTTCAATATCTTCATTTTGTAACGCTTTTACAAAATCAATTTTGTTGTTTTCAGGATCAAGAATAAACAAATACTCTTGTGAAATTGTCCCAATGGATTTAAGGTTATGGTCACCAATTTTTTTTACAAATAAAATATTATTGTAATATCCTGGCTCCAGTAAAAATAGTTTATAATAAAATCTGGTGGCTCCCAGGTCCGCTGTCTGTTCGTATAAAACAATAGTCACTAGTTTCATTGCGACATCATGCTCTGCAAAATATTTTTCTTGAGAACCTTCTGGTGTTAGTTTGTCAGAATTATCCTCTGTTTCATTTTCTACACCCTCCGAAATTTCACCCGTTTCGGGCTTGAGCGACAAATAGTAATTTTCCAATATATCTGGTTTTTCGAGAAGCTGGCGCAGGTACTCTTTTTTAGTTTCAGCCTGAACAAGCAGCTTGCTGTTGCCTTTTTTTGTCTCGAGATAATTCAGGTCCCAGAGAACTTTATAAACAATTCTCCCTTCTTTTATTTTGGCTTCCCTGTTTTTTATTATTGCGTCGGGTTTACCGATATTTAAATTATAAAGTTTAATATCTTTTTGTGCTGAAAAGATATCACTGTAAGGATCTTCCGTATGAAGAATTTCTGTTTTTTCCATTGCCAGGCGATAGCGGGCATTTTTAACTCCATATTTTTCAGCAAACTCAAATTGAGTTCTTGGGGAATTTTGTTTTGGAATAATTCCTGATATGGGAATAAAAGCTATGTTGATGTTGTCTTTTTCGGCAATGGCATATAAGATACTTCCGCCTAGAAAAGTGCTCACCCTTGTATCGAATACATTTTCATCGTCCGGTTTCAACTCTATAATAGGGTTCTCGCCGTTACTTTCTACGCCTGCGACTACTCGTATTATTTTTCCGTGGTCAAGTCTTGTTATAGCACCATCTTTATTCGAGTCGTTTGCAATTCGGGTACAAATAATATATTTGCCATCGGCAGTATAATTCGGGCTTAGATCAAAGGCAGAGCCTGAAGTAATACGAGTTCTTTGCAGGGCCTCTCTGTCAAAGTTTTTCCAATCTAAATTTGACAGGTCTATTTCGTAAATATCACCGTTCGAATTTTCATCTTCATAACTGATGTAAGCGAGTTTTTTACCATCGGGCGAAAAAGAGGGCATAATACCACCGTGATCGGTCAATTGAATCGGATGTTTTGGATTTTTAGTATTAAGCAACCAGATATTTTGCATTTTTTTCGGGTCTGGTTGTGAACCAGGTATTATGGAAGGCCGGTTTGAATCGTAAGCAATCGTTTTATTATTTGATGCCCAAACGGGGTTATTTTCAGTAGACCTGTAAATTTTGGTTTGGTCCACGCTGGTCAAAAATTTACGGTGTTTTCTCATTTTAACTTCGAGAGCGCCATATCCTTCTTTAAGGTAAAGATCAAGAGCATCTTCAGGGGCGATTTCAAGCAGAACGACATCTCCGTCAGTGTCTTTTTCATCATCAATATAGAGCAAAAGTTTACCATTTGGGCTGATTGCGGGGCTGGTCTGGTTTGTTGCGGTTTTTAGTAGCGGTATTACGGTCACATCTTTTAAATAGCGCATGTAGATATCGAAGTTTCCGTTTTTATTGTTCGAATAAAACAGATATTTTTGATCTGGCGTAATAGAACCGCTGTAGGTTTCTCCATTTTCAACGGTTAAAAAGATCGATTCTCCCATGCCTTTTTTGAATTTTTTCTTTAATATGTCGGAATAATCAAAGTCTGAAGTTTTTCGGAAGGAACCGGTTGAATTACAATTATAGAAAAAAGACAATAAGAGTAGCAAAGTAACGATTTTCATTAGCCGTTTACAAAAGTTGTTCATATGTCAGGTTTGAATAAAAAAAAATATTGTCGAGTCTTTTTTCCTTTTGTCTGTTTTTCATGTTTTGTAAGGTTTTGGTCTTTTTTCGGTTGACAATAATAGTAATAATATAAAATTGCATACGTTATATTGTTTTTTACTTATATTGTTTTTATGTAAGGGTAATTACGTCATAGGTAATAAAGAGGAAATCTCTACTAAACGGGAACTAATTAAAGGTAAATTTATGTTTGATTTTACGAACAGAGTTAAGAAAATTATAAACGAATACGCTCCGAAAGAAGCGAAAAGACTCGGGCACGAATATCTTGGACCGGAGCATATTTTGCTTGGGTTATTAAAAACCCAGGACTCGGTCGCGATAAAAATTATGCAAAATTTAAACATTGATTTGCAGGAGTTGCGTAAAGAGCTGGAGAAAAGGTGCGAACATGATGGAATGACACTTCTGGTCGACCCTGGCAATAAAGACAAAGTGCAAAAAATTCTGGAATTTTCACGTGAAGAAGCGCGAAAACTTCGACATAGTTATATTGGTTCAGAGCATATTTTGCTCGCGTTACTGCGAGATACAACTTCTATAGCATCCTCCTCGCTTGGTTCTTTTTCAATTACCTACCAGGTTATTCGTAGTGAGTTAAACCAGACTCTCGGGCTTCCGCAAACTCCGGGTGGATTTCGCGCACAAGGTGGTACGAAAAAAGAGAGCGTTAAAACACCGATTCTGGATGAATATGCAAGAAGTCTGACAAAACTTGCGGCGGAAAAAAAGATGGATCCTGTAATTGGACGTGAGCAGGAGACAGATCGAGTTATACAGATTCTTTCGCGAAAAACTAAAAATAATCCTATTTTAATTGGCGAAGCTGGAGTTGGTAAAACTGCCGTGGTCGAAGGTTTGGCGCAGCGCATTTTGAGCCGTAAAGTTCCTGAGTCTCTTTTTGATAAGCAGGTTTATTCACTTGATGTTGCAGCCTTGATTGCCGGTACCAAATACCGAGGTGAATTTGAAGATCGTATTAAAAAGGTTATGAAAGAAGTACAAGCCAATAAAAATATTATATTATTTATAGACGAAGTTCATACTATTATAGGCGCAGGAGCTGCTGAAGGCGCTGTTGACGCTGCCAATATACTGAAGCCGGCTCTGGCCAGAGGCGAAATACAGTGCATTGGGGCTACCACTCTAAAAGAGTATAAAAAATACATTGAACGCGACTCGGCCCTGGAAAGACGATTTCAATCTGTTATTGTAGAAGAACCTTCGGTGGAAGATACAATTCGTATTTTAACCGGTCTTCGCAAAAGTTATGAAAAGCATCATGGAGTTATCTATTCGAAAGAAAGCATTAAGAGCGCGGTCCGTCTGGCTGATCGTTTTATTAATGATCGTTATCTTCCCGATAAAGCGATTGATATTATCGATGAAGCAGGAGCTTCGGTACGCCTGAAAAGCGCCCTTATTCCAAAGGATATTAAAGAAATTGAAACCGATGTTGCCCAAATGATCAAGAATAAAAACGAAATGGTCAAATTGCAAGAATATGAAAGCGCTGCAAAACTTCGAGACAAAATTGTTTCTAAAGAAAAAGTGCTCTCAGAGCGGATGACGCAATGGAGACGAGATCGTAAAGAGAAGCCTATTATAATAGAAGAAGAGCATATATTACAGGTACTTGCCGAATGGACCGGACTTCCGGCGCAACAGCTGCATACATCAGAAGCGGAACGCCTGATCAACATGGAAGATGAGATTAACCAGTCTGTAATCGGACAAACCGAGGCTGTAGAAAAGATTTCACGCGCTGTAAAAAGAGCCAGAACAGGGATGAAAGATCCGAAATCGCCCATTGGTTCGTTTATTTTTCTTGGTCCAACAGGCGTAGGTAAAACGGAACTCGCTAAATCGTTGGCAGAATTTATGTTTGGCGATGAAGAAGCTCTACTTCGTTACGATATGAGCGAGTACATGGAAATGCATTCTGTGTCGAAATTTATTGGCTCGCCTCCGGGCTATGTTGGTTACGAAGAAGGGGGGCAGTTGACAGAAGCGGTTCGCCGACACCCTTATTCGGTACTTCTTTTTGATGAAATTGAAAAAGCCCACTCGGAGATTCAAAATATTCTATTGCAATTGCTCGATGAAGGCACTTTAACCGATACAATGGGAAATGAAGTCGATTTTCGAGAAACTGTTATTATTTTAACTTCGAATCTGGGGGCCAGAAACCTGATGAAAGGGGGCCGCGTTGGTTTTGATGAAGAAAAAACCCGCATTGACTCTAAAAAAGAGCAGGTGCTCGAAGAGTTAAAACGCCATTTCTCCCCTGAATTCTTAAATCGGGTGGACGACGTTATTGTTTTTAACTCCCTTACCAGGGAAGATATACTGAAAATTGTCGATTTAATGATCGATGATATTAATATGAATATTATTCACCAGGAGATGTTTCTTAAGCTAAATAAAGAAGCGCGTGAATACCTGGCAGACAAAGGTTTCAGTGAATCGAATGGAGCTCGTCCGCTTCGTAGACTGCTCAGAAAAGAAATTGAAGATGTACTGGCCGACCTTGTGTTAAAGAAAAAAACAACCGGGGCGTTTCAGTTTAACGTTACTACCGATAAAGACAAAAAAGAACTTAAATTTCGTGCGGTTAAAATTGACGATAAAAAACTTGAAAAATTAAAAGAAGAGTATTTGTCAGCCGAAGAGAGTATCGAAAGCTATTGGGACGACGAACAAGAAGATGCACCGCCTTCTAAAGAAGAGACAGTCGCGAAAGATCGACCTGAGCTGGCGTCTACCTGATTTGGATAAGCATAAATCAGTTCTTTTACATGAATTTCTGGAGCTTAGCTCTGGTTATAAAAACTCTTCGCTCTGGGACGGCACGCTCGGCGCAGCAGGCCATTTCAGACATTGGTTGCAACAACATCCAGATGGTTTTGGATATGGTTCAGATACGGACCCCCAGATGTTGGCTATGTTTTCTCCCCGGCTTATCAATGATAAAAGTGTAGAAGGGCGATTCGAATTGGCGAAGGGGGAGTATTCGCAGAATCCTTTTTCTCATAACGCCCCTTTTGATCTAATATTTCTCGATCTCGGTATTTCGTCACTACACCTAGATGAGTTTCAAAGGGGAATTAGTTTTCGTGATGAACAACCGCTCGACATGCGTCTGGACCCGACAAGTGGAGAACCGCTTTCGGAGTATTTAAAAACGGCCAGGTTTGAAGATTTGCTTCGCATTCTCAGTAATTACGGTGAAGAAAAACTCGCAGCGCGCATAGCCAAAGGCATTATAGATACCCGAGAAAAAGAAGATATAGTAACAAATGCCCAGTTGCGTAAAATTTGTGAAGATACCTACCCGGCAGCGTGGAAATTACGCGGCGATTCTCATTCGAAACGGAACCCGGCTGTAAAAACTTTTCAGGCATTTCGTATTTATATCAATAATGAACTCGATAATCTCGAAAAAGCGCTTGCTTTTATACCCGAGCTTCTGGCCCCCGGCGGTCGGTTGTTTATAATTACCTTTCACTCTTTGGAAGATCGCCTTGTAAAACACTCGTTTATTGAAAGAACCAGGGTTCGTGACCTCTCACCCACCGCAAAAAGCTACTACCAGGATGGTGATTTCAAGATCATCACAAAAAAGCCAATAGAACCTACCGAAGCTGAGAAAGAAGAAAACCCGAGATCGCGTTCCGCTAAAATGCGTGTATTGGAGAGGAGAATGAAGAGTTAATTATAAGGAAGGAAATTAGCCACGAAGGGGGCGACTCGGTCTGGTAGACGAGCGCGACCTAAGTAGATTAATATTTTTATGTGCAGTTATCAGTTATAAATAACTATTAACGTAATCAAAAAAAAATTATTTTTGAATCTAGCGTCCATAAAAAACACTTAAGGAATCTGTAGTTTAGTCGATGATAGATTAGTATGATTTTTGGAAATGGAAGCTGGGGTAAAACACAATACCTCTTAGAAAGGTCGATGGACACAGAAATGGTCCGCCGTAAAGTAATTGCAAACAACATTGCAAATGCAGATGTTCCGCACTTTAAGCGCTCAGAGGTTACCTTCGAAGCCGAGCTCAGAAGGGCCCTTGATTCTGAAAGGATTGTAAAAGAAAATACGGTCCCCACACGAATGAGCCACGGAAAGCATATTCCATTTTTTAAATCTATGAATTATAAATCGGTTAGTCCTAAAAAACATTTGGATTATTTAACCACCATGCGTAATGATGGCAATAACATTGATCCTGAAAAAGAGATTCAGGACATGTTGAAAAACCAACTGCGTTACCAGGCTTTAACCGGAATGTTAAACCACAACAACCGGGTATTACATACGGTAATGAGACCGGCGTAATAAACACAGATAAGGAATGAACTTTATATGTTTGAAGTAATAAATACAGCTACTACCGGGTTAACAGCCCAGCGGCTTAAAATGGATGTTATTTCTAATAATATTGCAAATGCATCGACCACACGTACAACCGAAGGTGGCGCTTATCGAAGGCGAAGGGTAGTTTTACAACCTGTGAATCTTCGTACAAATTGGCGTTCGCCTGTGTATCCTCATGGTCTACGTACCGGAGAGGGCAAGGGTGTTCGTGTTGTGAAAATTGAACGAGATGAAAAGACCGAAATGCGTCTGGTCTTTGATCCTGGTCATCCAGATGCTATTAAAATAGGGCGCAAGAAAGGATATGTGGAATATCCTAATGTAAACCCTGTGACGGAGATGGTAGATATGATTGCAGCGAGCCGTTCTTATGAAGCAAATGTGCAAGTTATTAACGGTTACAAAGGAATGTTTAATCAGGCGATGCAATTGATTAGGTAAAATTCATGTTTTTTGGCTATATAACTAATAAAATGAATATTAAGTTGACACATTATATACATGTTGCTAGGAGGTAACTGATGATTAACGACAAAGTTGGATTAAACGTTCTACAGAACATAGGGAAAGGAGACATAATCCAAATGAGGGTTATGGATGAGCGTCATACAAATGACCTGCCAATACAAAAAACTCCAGATTCAACAGCGCTGAATTTTGCTGAATTAATGAATCGCGCTTTACAAAAAGTGAATGATCAATCTGTAACGGCAGAAAAACTGCAACAACAGATGATTAGCGACCCGACATCCGTCCAAATGCATACGGTTACTATCGCGGCAGAAAAAGCGAGAATGGCTCTTACTTTTACCAAAACAGTAACTGACCTTGCAGTAAAAACATATAGAGATTTAGTTAATTTAAGATAATCGAAATGGTCTAAAGGGAACCTGGAACTAGTATATAGTATTGAAGCAAGATCTACTCTTGCCAAAGGAAATGACCATGCCCGATTTTAAAAAGATTTTTGATAACCTTGTTGCGGCTGTAAAGAAGCTAGACACTACGAAGAGGATAGTTCTTGGAGCGGTAGCATTAACCGTCATTATATCGCTTGCTCTGATCGGTTCTATTTCTGGTTCAGACTCTCGAACGGTTTTATTTAAAAACCTGGAAGTTTCTGAATTTGCAAAAATCAGCCAAAAACTCGGAGAGATGAATTATCATTTCTCTTCTTCGGGAACGGATACTATTTTTGTCGATCCGAATAAATTCCAGGAGATTATTGTTGCTTTGTCACAAGAAGACATGATTCCGGCGGGTGTGCCTGCCTGGGAGCTTTTTGATGAAGAAAAATGGTCCGAAACTCAGTACGAAAAAGAGATTAAGAAAACGCGTGCTTTAAGCGGCGCCATATCTCGAACACTGGCTAAATTAAAACCTGTTGAAAAAGCAGATGTATCGATAGCCTTTCCAAAAGCCGATATTTTTACCGATACAATGGACCCGGTAACTGCGGGTGTTGTTGTTCATTATATTCCCGGAGTAGACAAGCTTTCAAAAAAAGAAGTCGAAGGTATTGTTACTCTGATTAGCCGGGCAGTTACCGGTTTAAAGAAAGAAAACATTAGTATTATAGGGCCCAATGGCGAAGAGTTGAATAACTTTGACGACATCGTCGAAATGGAGAAATGGGAACTTGAGTCTGTAACCCGGAAAATGAAAATTGAAGAGAAGCAACGAATAAAGCTTCTAAACGATATTCGCAAGTCACTGGATTATGCCTATGGCGCCGATCGTGCTGACATCGTCCGTTTGGATGTTCGTTTAAATTGGGACAAGGAAGTTATTGACGCCGAAGAGTATACGCCGATTGTAAAAAGACCGGATAATCCGGAGACTCCTTATTCTGAGCTTGAAACCCAGGACAATATACAGATTTCTTCGAAAGATACTAAAGAAGAGTTCCAGGGAAAAGGGTTTACCCCCGAAGGCCCCGCAGGAACCGAAGCCAATATTCCACCGGGTTATAAAGATGTAGATTACCAGAAATCAAATTATATCAAAACAGAGACAATTCATAATAATGTAGTTAATAAAACAATACGTAAAATTGATAAACAACTCTGGGAAAGAGAGAGTGTAAACCTTGCCGTAATTTTAGACGGTCACTGGAAAAGAAAAGGTATTAACGAAGAAGGTGACGCCTATATTCGCGAATATACCGAGATCAGTGACGAAGAGATTGCAAATGTAACTACTCTTTTGAAGAATGCTGTCGGCTATTCCATAGCCAGAGGCGATCAGGTTTCTGTTAAGCATATTAAGAAAGATCGTACCGCCGAACATTACGATGAAGATGAAGAGCTTCGTAAGAAACAGGCTTTTCGGAAAATGCTGATGGCGACACTGTTTTCTCTTTTGGGTCTCGTAATTATAGTTATTGTATATCAGGTTGTTCGTCGGGAAATTGAAAAACGACGGAGAATGAAAGAAGAAGAGCTTGCCGCACAACAGCAAATGATGCGTGAAGCGGCCTTACGCGCCATTGAAGATGAAGGCGTGGAAGTTGAACTTTCTCTGGAAGAAAAAGCTCGTAAAGAGATGATCGAAAATGCAATTAACCTGGCAAAAGACCGACCTGAAGAAGTTGCTCAGCTTCTACGAACCTGGTTAGCCGAAGATTAAAAGTAAGGAAGGCAACCAATGTCGAGAATAATATTTCGCTCGCAGGAAGTAAAGAAAACCAATGAGCCGGTAATGCTTGAATTACCGGACAGGTATAAAAAATATCAACAATTAGATGAATTGGCTGAATTCGAACTCGATTCGGCCGGTAATATTGTAGAGCAATACACCGGACCCACCATCGAAGAAATTGAACGGGAGCTTGAACGCTATCGGGAAGAGACTGAGAGAGAAATTCAGGAAAAACTTCGAGAAGCCGATACGAAAAAAGCAACTATTATCGATGAGGGCAAGGCAGAAGCATTTCGTTATATACAAGATTCAAAAGAAAAGGTAAAAAGGGAACAAGAGAGTATTAAGTTTGAAGCTGATCAAATTATAGAAAGAGCCAAACTTGAAGTAGAAAAAATGGTGAAAGAGGCGGAGCTTCGCGCCTCTGAAATCGAACATGAAGCTTACCAGAAAGGCTATAACGCTGGCCGTGAAATTGGCTACAGAGAAGGGCAGGGTGAGGTTCGCCGTTTAATCGATCGTCTCGGAACGATTTTAGGTCACGCCATTGATGTTCGTGAACAGGTAATTAAAGAGTCTGAAAAACAGATGGTCGAAATGATCTTAATTATTGCCAGAAAAGTTATAAAAGATGAGATTGTCGAAAGAAAAGAAGTTGTACTGAATAATATTCGCGAAGCGTTATCTCGAATTAAAGAGAGAGACCGTATTGACATTCGTGTGAATTTTGCTGACCTTGAGTTAACCACAGCTCACAAAGATGAAGTTGTGAAAATGATGGAGTCTCTGCGAAAAGTAAATATTTACGAAGATTCACGAGTCGACCGCGGTGGAGTTATTATCGAAACAGATGTAGGCGCAATTGACGCTCGAATTTCTACCCAGCTGAAAGAGATTGAAGAAGCTATACGCGACGCCAAGCCGGTATAAAACAGAATAAGGTTAAGCAATATGATTAACAAGAAAATAATACAGCCGGTTCATTTACTCGACAAGTATCGAACTATTTTAGATAAAACGGAGCCGGTTCGTTCTTTAGGTTCGGTAAAAGAAATTATTGGTAACACTATTTATTCGACAGGCCCTGACGTTCGTTTAGGCGAGCTTTGCCATATCGAGAAAGTTGAAGATGAAAAGTATATTCAGGCAGAGGTAATTGGTTTTAAAAACGAAACCATAATTTTAAGTCCGTTAGATACTATTACCGGAATCTATCCGGGAAGTCGTGTCTATTCGACAGGAGCGCCGTTACAAATTTCACTGGGTGAGTCTATATTAGGTCGAATTATCGACGGTTTGGGTAATTCACTGGATTCAGCGGGAAAGCTGGTCAGCGAGGAAGTTCGTCCTCTGGAAAACAGACCACCGAATCCTCTGGAACGACCACTTATTCAAGATAGACTTGAGTTTGGTATAAAAACGATTGACTCTTTTTTAACCATCGGTAAAGGGCAGAGAATTGGAATATTTGCCGGTTCCGGAGTTGGTAAAAGTACGCTGCTTGGTATGGTTGCACGGTATGCTCAGGCCGATGTAAACGTAATTGCCATGATTGGTGAGCGTGGTAGAGAAGTAGCTGAATTTATAAAAAATGATCTTGGTGAAATTGGTCTAAAAAAATCGGTTCTTGTGGTGGCTTCCTCGAATGAAAGTCCTATGCACAGAGTTCGAGCCGCTTTTATGGCAACTACAATTGCCGAATATTTTCGCGATAAAGGTAAAGATGTTTTATTGTTAATGGACTCTTTGACTCGTCTGGCCATGGCGCAGCGTGAAATTGGTTTATCAGCAGGTGAACCGGCAGCGACAAAGGGTTATCCACCATCAGCATTTGCGCTTTTACCTGAGCTTTTAGAGCGGGCGGGTACGGCAAAAGTCGGCACCATTACCGGTGTCTATACCGTTCTAGCAGAGGCGGACGATATGAACGATCCTATTGTGGACGCAGCTCGCGGGGTTCTCGACGGGCATATTGTATTGTCTCGTAACCTTGCTATGAAATCGATTTATCCGGCGATTGATGTACCGGCTTCTATCAGTAGAAGTATGGTAAATGTTACCGATTCTGCGCAACAAACCATGTCTGCAACACTGCGACAAATGATGGCAGAATATGCTGAGAATGAAGAAATTATTAACCTGGGCGCTTATGTAAGAGGCGCGAATCCTATTTTAGATAATGCAATAAAAATATTGAATCCGTTACGAAATTTCATGAAACAGAAAGTCAATGACTATCAGAATTATGAGACTACTATGGAACAAATGAAAGCCCTATATAAAATGATTGCAACAGAAGCAGACCTGAAAAAAGCCGGTTAACGATAAATGAAAAAATTTAAATTTAAACTTGAACCGCTTCTGAAAATTCGGCGTTTTGAAGAAAAGCAAAAATATATGGAATTTTCAAAAATACTATTAAAATATAATGAAACAAATTTTGAAATTCAAAATGCAGACGTCGTACGTATTTCGAATTTAAAAAAAGAAGCCAAAAATATGGCCATGGACCGATTCGACCTTTCTAATGTTGTGGCGACACGAAATTATTTAAAACAGATCTCATTAAAAAAGAGCGTTGCCGAACGAAAGAAAGTTGATCTATCGGGGGAGTACC
>JBEQLE010000025.1:0-46649 GCA_040326155.1 Leptospirales bacterium
ATCTTTTTCTATTTCCGCAATTATCTCTTGGATGATTTGAATAGCATCCACTAGCAGGGCAGGTTTGTGTATTATAAAAACAGCATTTTTCATGTGCTGGGTAAAGGGTGATTCATCCCCGTTTAGGTCTTTTAAAAATGGAAAAACTTTGATTTGCACATGAGAGAGCATCTCTTCTGGCGGCATGTCTTTGAATATGCTCCAGCGTAGGGTTTCCCTTTTAATCCTATAAGGTTTTTCTTTTGCTGCTTTTTCTTTTAGCGCCACACTTTTAGCTTTCTTTTCATCTAACTTGAAAACATGCTCTGGTGGCGTCCAATACCCCTCAAATTTAGAGCTGTATGATTTTTCTGCAAGTTTAGCGTCGCCCTTATTCTTTAGATCCAGATCATCCAGACGCTTCATAAAAAGTAGATACGTGATCTGTTCAATCGCCGTCAGGGGGTTGGATATTCCACCGCTCCAGAATTTATTCCAAAGCTGATTGATTTTATTTTTTAAGGCAGAATTACTTTGTAACATCTATTGTGTTTGTCCTTTTTGTCCGCAGTGGAGACGGCCGTGCGTCTCCACGAAACCTCTATGCGGCATTGTTTTCATCACTGTCCCAATTTAGGGGATTGTTGATAATATATTTTCGAATTCAATTTAATTCGTCATCATCACGAATGACCCGGTCATGAAATCGTGACTGCCATACAGGTTGGCCGGGGGTGTTCCGTAAAATATTAATTTGTTTCGTTGCCGATGATTTGAAACCGGCAATGAATGATCCCAGCCTTTTAATCTGGCTGATTCTATGCGATATTTGTTTTTAAATAATGTCATTTTAACTGGCCAACCTCTCGGTAATTTCCACAATTTCATTGATTTCGCGCGCAGTAAACAATCCCCGTATGCCATCGGGGTGCAATAATTTAAAGGGCGATTCGATCAAATCACTTTTGGTAACGACCTCTTTTTGTAAAAGCACATCTTTTAATAGATTTAAAAAATCAAGCTGGCGTATAGACATTTTTAAGCAACTCTTCTCTGATATGAGGGTGTTCGGTATGTAACAGCTCGGCAAGTTCTTTGACTCTATCATGTAAATCAACTTCAATATCAAACTCTTGAGAAACCCGGGTGAGATTATTAACATCCCAACCAGCCTCTAAAAGTTGCTTATCGATAATTTCTCGTCGTGTTTGTGCTTCGGTTTTACTCATCGTAGTTTTTGGTTTTCAGTTAAGTTTCTTACCACAGCGCCTGAATTTGATCGGGTAAAGACATAAGTCAATTAATAATGAATAATCGGATGGTCAACTCTTTGCCAGCTACGGATGGCGGCGGTTAAATCCGTTCCGTGCTGTCCTTCATGTATGTCAATTAGAGATATACGGGGAAAGGAAATCCTCGATTACCTGGATAATGTTAATAAAAAGCATACGGTAAATGGGTATTCATATGTTGATGAAAAATACAGGGTGCAAAAGAATTTTTCGATAGAAAGAATGGTATTATTGAAAACTAGTTCCAAGTATACCCGAAACCAATCAATCCGACATCTCCTGAATCACCATCACCGTAGCTTAAGCTCATAGATGCTCTATTATTAAAATTAATATGTACTGCTGGAAAACTAAAAGCAGGGGCAAATCCACTGTTTCGTGTTTTTCGTTTAATACTGGTGTCGACCAATGACCAATATTGCACTCCTATGTTAATCGATAATGTTATAATATCATTTATTCTATAACCTAGGTGATATTGTAGATGTGTATTCCAAGACCGATAATATTTTTTTGTACTAGTCTCTTGAAATGGAGATGCCCAACCATAGTCGCTTACCAGATTTTCTAATCTTTTGTTCGGCATATGATTCCATGTCAAAACAATTGAATGTATCCATTTCTCATTTGAATATGGCAGTTTATATTTTACATCAAGTAAATATTCCAAAAATCCCAGTTCGTAAAAAGTAAAATTCCCGTTAACTTCCAATGAATCGAATAGGCCAAACTTTATTCCCGGTTTGATAAAAAAATGTTTACTGGTTTCCCAATGGTCCGGCCAGATAACGGTTATAACCGGAAAGAGAAATTTATGAGAAAGAAAGTGACTATTATTTATTCATTATTTCAGGTTGCCAGAGCTATCAAATTTACTGACAAAAAAGTCCTGGGTGCCGGTCATTGAGTTTCCATCTAAACCTCGATCGGTATTACCAGAAATGAATATATTGTCACCGCTATCAATTGCAATGGCACGGCCATAAGGACGGCCCCCTGGCGCACCAAATTGTGATGCAAATTTTCTTACACCGCTGGCGTCATATTTGAGCAAAAACGAGTCAGTGAGACCTGTAAGCGTATTACCGTCGAGCCCGGCATCCGTAGAACCTGTGATATAAACATTACCCACGCTATCTGTCTGAATCGCAAAACCCTGGACATAGGTACCGGCTACTCCGTACATTTTGGTAAAGACCTTGGTTCCCGTACTGTCATACTTAACCAGATATGTATCTAATAAACCTGTTGGCGTGACACCATCAAATGTTTTATTCGTATAACCTGTGATATAGATATTGCCACTGGTGTCGACAGCCATTTCGGCATTCGTAAATAAGGCACCCGATGCGCCAAAAAGACGGGTAAACAATACGTTGCCGGATGCATCGAACTTAACGACAAAAACATCCCCTAATCCATTCAGCGTCTCACCGTTAAGATTAGCCGTGGTATAACCGGCAACATAAACATTACCGCTGGCATCAGATGTTATGGATGTCGATGTGACACGGTCATTCAACTCGCCAAATTTTTTAACAAAACCCAGATTGCCATCGGTATCAAACTTGGCCAGAAACATGTCTTGATTCCCAATGGGGGCGCCTCCGAAAGAGCCTGTCTCGTAGCCGGTAACATAAATATTATCGCTTGCATCAATCGTGATATCCGTGGGGTAGGTAAGCGCGGATGCTCCGAAGGTAGCGCTGAATATCTTGTTACCGGCGCTGTCAAATTTGACGAGGAACATACTCCAGGTTCCCAGCCAATTATTGCTGTCAAAACTGCCCGAGGTATAACCTACAACGTAGGCATTGTTGTTACTGTCGATTGCAACACCATGCGCATGCGCCGTTCTTCGAGTTACCCCCCACATGGCACCGAGCATCCTGGTAAACTGCTTTGCACCAAGGCTGTCGTACTTGGTAATATACATATCGATTAGACCGGTACGTGTTTGACCATCCATGTCTCCATTGGTGAAGCCAACAGCATAAACACTATCTGCACTATCAATGGCAATGTCTTCTAAATTGGTTTGCGCCGCGGACGCGCCCAACTGAACCGTACTCCATGAACCAACGCCACCTCCTGGATCTGGATCGGTATCGGTCGAACCTGAATCTGTTTCTTGAGTTACACTGGGATCTACTGTCCCAACACAGGCACTGATTGTGAGCGACATTATCAACGCGAGTAAAAAATGCAACGGTGCATTCGACGAGAGAAATGGACGTAGACTTACAACACTCATAGCACCCCTTCAGCAAAACCCTTCGTGTCGATCTTGACCGTTCGGCACTCCCATTTCATAATGATCTCCTTGAGTAGAATATCTCAATATTTAGATATTCTATACAACAATAGCATTGTGTCAAGTAATTTGATATACTATTTTATCGGTACTCTTGGCATTTTCGATGTACTGCGTTCATTGCACAGTCACGGTAGGAACGCTAGTTACCCGGCACCCCCCGCACAAATCCCAGCGTGCAGAATTACCGCACTGGACTCCTAGTTGTAAGGTTAGTTGTCGGTAGTTGTTGAAGCAAATGGAGAAATTACATAAACTTAGCAATGATTGCTCTAGGATTTAGACCTTCCTGTACCCCTGTTAAGACTGAAATTAATAGTTTAGGGTATCTTTCATTAACATATTCCGTTTCTGTCAAATCATTAGCTTTCAAGAAGTCTTCAATTAAGCGACCACAGGTAACTGAAAGTAATACTTCATAGAATAACAATTCTCTTAAGCCTTTTTCTTTCAAGAAAATAAAATCTAAACCCATTAAACCTTCACGCCTGGCAAACTTAGCTATAAAAAGTAAAACTTGTCTTGAGAAACCGTTCTCAGCAACAACTCTTTGTAGAAGTCATTCTGTTTTTTATATACAAAAGCAAGTTGTTCAAGATTTAGTTTGGCAGAAAGGTGCATTATCAAAACAAAGGTAAATTGAGATAAATGTATCATATAGCTTTGATGTCAATTATAAAAGATTCTATATCTTGTGATGTGTTTAGTGTTTATAATTGAATCTTCCCTTCGTCAGTGTTACCTTTTATTTTGCGAAAGTCAATTGCAAATTCTCTACCTTTTGCATAAATTTCTTCTACGGTCATATCTTCAAATAGGTTTTGTCTCCATTTTGTATAATCAGATTGCTCCGCATTAATGAGTGAAATAAACCTTTCTGCCTCGATAAAATCCATATGCTTAAATAAAACTTGAAATCCATCACTTCTAATTTCTGTATCGCTTCTCATTATTGACCTCCTGAGAAAATAATAAAATCAACTGGATTAATTATATTAATTTCTTTAATGACCTTCGCTTTTTTTAATATTCCATCATCGGTGGTAATCAAGTATTCACATTTTGACTCCACAGCGCAAGCTAAATGGAGAGAGTCTTTCTTCTTTATACCTATTTCCTGAAATTCTTGAGCCAATGCCAATACGTTTTCATTACCAATATTATACTCAACAGCTAAGTTTGCCCATTTATTTATTTCATACTGTCTTGCCTTATTTGTATTCTGGGAATTCTCATAATCCATCATAAAAGACCATGCAAGCTGTAATTCCTCACTTTTAATCATTTCCTGTATTGCAAGTTTAGCCTGCGTTTCTAAGCGAATACGTAACTGTTTCTGATCATCAAAAGGTCGATTAAAGCAGCAGTTATCAAGATAAACTTTCATAGAATTTGACTATTTCGATTATTCCGTCGTATTAGAGTGTATGTGACACATGCAATTTCCCACATTATTAGGATATTTAATACATAGGTATCAATATGCAAAGTCAATTTAGGTACACCACGCCCGACACGGATGGCGGGCGTTCAAGAAGGGGCGTCGCTTTGCGGCGTCTCACTTGCTTGACTTGTTACATCTTTGGTGAAGATGACAATTCCATCACTGTCTTTCTTTGTATTGAAAAAGTTTTGATGTGGAAATAGTTTGATTTTTAATATGACTGCATAGACAATTAAGCATGCACTGAGACCTACGCCAATCCATACAGCGACTGGGTCTGTTTGATATTCCTTGATAGAATCAGTAATCCCTTTGATCAGGAAAAAGCTAAGAACCAAATAGCCAAGAGCTTGTTTTTTGTATAGGATATAAATAACGGCGATGGGTATTAGTAAAGCAAATGCTAAAATACCTAGTATAGCCTCTGTTGGAAGTTCATTCAGCATTGATGCCGCACCCAGTATGCCGAAAAGTACCATTACGATATATATGCCGATCAGGATATTGTTTGCTTTATTATACTTCTCAGATTCTTCAACGTCTGGGTACATTGCAAGCAATCTCGATACCTTTTTGGGATTAAGCCCCTCGTCGGATGCCTTCGCGAATATTTCCTTTTTATCCACTCCTTCTTTTATGAGCCTCTTTACGATCTTCATTGATACTCCTTATAGTTTTAACATATATTGTCTCAAACCCGTCACCCACGGTTGCTTAGTCTAGATATTCCAATATCCGTATTGCAGTGTCATCCATTTGTCCACGTGATTGGTTGCATATTTACTTTGACACAACAAAACAGAGCTTATTTTAATGTCAAGAAGTTATCGGAAATTGTTGCTACGGCTTTTAGCTGCTTCAGCCACCCCGGTATAATATTCCATTTGAATATTACATAAAAACTTCAAACATGAAGCCATGTTCACTAGAAAACGTCGGGGTGGCGGAGGCTCTTTAATACGGTCACAGCATGCTGTGACCGTATTAAAAGCCGCAGGCAGGGGCAGACTTGCCCCTTAGTCGTCCAAAAAATCCTGCGGTTTTTTGAACATCGCTTCGTTCGATATTACTTTAAAGTAATTTGTTTTCAAAAAACGTGGTTTTTAAAAACTCGCTTCGTTGTTCCAAACAGGGACGCAAGCAGGGATTGTTCCCATAAATCGGGAAGATCATCGTCTGGAAATTCCGATAATAATTATATAAGAATTTGTATTTTGACCGAATTCCAATTGACGAGGCTTCTAAACTATGCCTGTTGACATTATGTCGTTTTCGCCCGATGAGGCAAAATTCTCCGAAAAGTTCACCCACCTGCATCTTCATACTGTATATTCTCTTTTAGACGGGGCCATTCGCATTAAAGACCTGATGAAACATGTGAAAGAGGCGGGGATGGATTCTGTCGCTATTACCGACCACGGTAATATGTTCGGGGCTATTGAATTTTACAAAGCCGCCAAAGCCGAAGGGATAAAACCTATTATTGGTTCGGAATTTTATATTTCGCCGGGGTCGATGAGTGAAAAAAAGAACGCCGAAGGGGTCGCCGACGGGAACGCTTATCACATGGTTTTATTGGCGAAAAACCACGCGGGGTATAAAAACCTGTTAAAACTTTCGTCACGCTCTTACCTCGATGGGTTTTACCGAAAGCCCCGAATCGATTATGAGCTGCTGGCAAAACACAGCGAAGGGCTTATTGGAACTTCTGCCTGCCTTGCCGGTGAAATTAATCGTAAAATACTACGCAATAAAATGGACGAGGCTACCGATCTGGCCATCCACCTGAACAAAATTTTTGGACAGGGAAACTTCTTTCTGGAAATTCAGAATCATGGAATACCCGAACAGGCAATTGCCGCGAAAGGGGCTGTAGAAATACACAAGAAGACCGGTATACCGCTGGTCTTAACCAATGACTCCCACTTTCTGCGAAAAGAGGACCAGAAAGCGCAGGATATTATGCTTCGAATTCAAATGAACAAGAAGCTGGAAGACCCTTTGGCTTTTGGTTTTAACGATGAGTTCTATGTAAAATCCCCCTCTGAGATGGCTGAACTTTTTCCCGAGTTGCCCGAGGCGTATAATAATACAAATGTAATTGCCGATATGGTAGACCTGGAGCTCACTTTTGGCGTTCCACTTTTTCCCCATTTTGAAACACCCGATAAATCGAGCCTGCCGGACTATCTGCATAAACTTGTCTACTCTGGACTTGAAGATTTGTACCCCTCTGGAATTACCGAAAAGTATCGGGAACGAGCCGAGTATGAACTGGGCGTTATTGGCAATATGGGTTACGAAGGGTATTTTTTAATTGTTGCTGACTTTATTCAACACGCGAAAAAAGTCGGAATACCGGTAGGGCCGGGCCGGGGTTCTGCTGCGGGCTCTATTGTCGCCTATGCGCTCGGAATTACAGCCATTGACCCTTTAAAGTATGACCTTCTTTTTGAACGGTTTTTGAACCCCGCTCGAAACGAGATGCCAGATATTGATATTGACTTTTGCCGCGACCGACGTGAAGAAATTATACAATATGTTATTGATAAATATGGCGAGTCTCATGTTTCGCAAATTATTACCTTTGGAACGCTGTCGGCGAAAGCCGTAATTAAAGATGTGGCCAGGGTCATGGGTTTTGACTTTACAGAGATGAACACCCTGTCGAAAAACCTTCCCGACACTCCGGGTATCTCTTTAGAAGACGCCGTCGAAAATTCACCCGAAGCAAAAGCCTTTTTTAAAAAAGGGGAACGAGAACAGACCTTGTGGAATGTCGCCAAAACTCTCGAAGGTATTCCCCGAAATTCCGGTAAACACGCAGCCGGGGTGGTTATAGCCCCCGAACCCCTCGAAGAAATTATTCCCGTTGCCAAAGATACAAAAACCGGTTCCGTAATTTCTCAGTTTGAAAAGAATGACCTCGAAACGGTTGGTCTTGTGAAAATGGATTTTCTGGGACTGAAAAACCTGACTATTATTCAACGCGCGCTCGATGAAATTGTAGTTCGTAAAGACACAAAAATAGATATTAATAAAATTCCACTCGACGACCCCAGGCCGTACAAGTTAATTCAGACTGGTAAAACCAAAGGTATATTTCAGCTGGAGAACAGTGGAATGACCCGTCTTTTAATGCGTTCGAAGCCCAGCCAGTTTGAAGACATCATTGCCTGTATCGCACTATACCGCCCCGGGCCTCTGGAGTCAGGCATGACCGAAGAGTATGTTTTGCGTAAAAACGGCGAAGCCCCCGTAACCTACCCTCATAAAAGTCTGGAACCCATTCTAAAAGATACTTTTGGAACTATGATCTACCAGGAACAGGTGATGCTCATCTCCCAGATTGTCGCCGGGTTTACCATGGCCGAAGCAGATACCCTGCGTAAAGCCATGGGTAAAAAGAAAATGGACGTTATGGCGCAACTTAAGAAGCAGTTTGTCGATCAGTCCGTCGAACGAGAGCATAAAGCGGACTGGGCGGGCAAGCTGTTCGATAACATGGCGGAGTTCGGTAAATACGGTTTTAATAAATCTCACTCGGCGGCCTACGGTCTAATTACCTACCAGACGGCTTATTTAAAAGCTCTCTACCCGGCCGAATTTATGAAGGCTACTCTCGACTCAGATATTGAAAACACCGAAAAACTAATTGGGTTTATACACGAAAGTCGCGCCATGGGTATTTCCATTTTGCCACCCGATATTAACCAGTCCAATGAGTATTTTACAATTATCGAAGAGAAACAAATTCGCTACGGTTTGCTGGGCCTCAAAGGGGTGGGTAGAGCTGCGGTCGAGTCTGTGGTAGAAGCTCGCAAAGATGGACCCTTTAAAGATGTGGTCGATTTTGCCACCAGGGTAGACTATAAACAGCTCAACAAAAAACTTCTCGAAGCCCTCATTTTCTCGGGAGCTTTTGACACCCTGGGTTATACCCGCGCCGGCCTTCACTCTTGCATGGAAGAAATTTTATCTTTCGGGCAGTCCACTCAGAAAGACAAAGAAAACGGGCAGGACAATTTATTCGGAGGCGAAGAGCTGACCGACGGGGCTATTTTCAGCGTCCCCGACATACCCGAGGGCGACTCTCGTAAAAAACTTTTATTGGAGCGACAGACTCTGGGTCTCTACCTGACCTCTCACCCGCTCGACCAATACAACGAAACATTAAGTAAGTCTACCATTGTTCACCTGACCGACACCGATGACGGAATTAGCTCGGAACGTTATGTCAGCATCATGGGAGTCATCGAAAGTGTAAAATCGATTACGACGCGACGCGGTTCCACATTTTTGTCCATTACACTTTCTGACTTAAGCGGTCGAGCCGAAGTTCGCGTTTTTGAAAAGACACAAAAACAAACAGAAGTTCCTCTTGTTGAAAACGAAATTATTATTATAGACGCTAAAATTACAGCCTACCGCGACTCGGACCCCGCGACCATTTCTATCTCGGCCAATAAAATTGAGTCTGCTGAAAAGCTAATGGATAAAGTAGATAAAAGCCTTCATCTGTTGCTGGACGCTGCCGACGTGTTCGAAATGAAAAATATGATTCAAGAACTGAAAAAAGTTTTTCTAAGCTTTCGAGGCGATAATCCGGTTCATCTGCACTATCGGGACGGTGATCAAATTAAAGATATTAAAGCGCACAATATGTTTTTCGTCAAATACACTCCCGAGCTTACCGATGAATTAAAAAGTATTCTGAAAGGCGAACAGCATATTGCCTGGCAGGTCGCCGACAAAGTAAATTTCGTTGAAGAAGTTCACAGCATTGCTTAGGTAAAGAATCTGGCAGACTTCGCCCGTTTTAGTTTAAAATAATTTCTTCCAAAGATCGTTTCGGCACATGGTGAATTTCGTTTTCACTTCGCCAGTATTTTACACTGCCGCTTTTATCCATCGGCTCCAGAACAACTTCTTCTTTAGGTTTACCGAGCGCCACGACCAGAAGAACATCTAGTTTATCAGAAATATTAAGTTGCTCTTTTAATGTTTCTTTTTGTATATTGGCGACGATACAACCACCAAGATTTTTTTCGACAGCCCCAAGCAAAATACTCTGGGCGGCAAATCCATGGTCGCAGCCTGGAATTCCAATATTTGTATCAGCCATTATGACGATATATGCCGATGGTCTTTCGCCAGGTGAAGGCCCGTCCCACTCTTTTAGGTACCCAGCCCAACGCAATTGTTGGAATATTTTTTCATTTGTAATTGCGTCGTTCGATAAAAAATAACGAAGCGGTTGCAGATTTGCCGCAGAAGGACTTAACCGAGCCAGTTCCACAAACTGCAAAAGGGAATCTCTTTCAATTGTAAATTCTTGATAGAACCGTCGATAACTTCGATTTTTTATCGCCAATCTGCTCAGCAATGAATTATTCATAAGTAAAGCTTTTATTCAGTTTCTCATCGAAATATTTAAACAGCTTTTCTTCAGGCATAGGCCGACTAATGTAATACCCTTGAACCATGTCGCAATACATACTGGCCAGCATGTTCATTTGGTCTTTGTTTTCGACGCCTTCGCCAATTGCTTTCTTTTTAAGACTGTGTGACATGGCAATAATGGCCATTACAATAGAGCGGTCCGATTCACTATGTACAATATTTCGTATAAAAGACTGATCAATTTTAATAAAGTCAATAGGCAGATTTTTTAAATATGTTAAAGAAGAGTAACCCGTTCCAAAATCGTCCAGAGCGAGTAATATTCCCAGGTCTTGCAAATCCATTAACGTCGCAACCGCTTTCTCGCGGTTTTCCAAAAGAATACTTTCGGTAATTTCAATTTTCAATTTATTATCGTGACAAGGAAATCGCCTTTGAATTTCTTTAATCTTTTTCAAAAGAGAACCCTCGTGAAACTGGGTAGCCGCAAAATTAATCGCCATATACAATGGCTTATAACCCAATGCCGACCAGGAGGCCATTTTCTCCATAGCCGTTTCCATAACCCATTCACCGATATCGATAATCTGTCCGGTTTTTTCAGCAAGCGGAATAAATTTACCCGGCAACAAAAGACCACGAACCGGATGGTTCCACCGAATAAGAGCTTCGACACCGGTAATTCGTTCAATATTCAAATCAACCTGGGGTTGAAAATAGAGTTCGAGTTCCCCATTATCGATCGCTTTTCTCAAGTCATTTTCCAGCTCCAGAGTTTCTCTCGACTCCTGAGTCATCTCAGAAATAAAAAACTCGAAACGGTTCACGCCCAGATCTTTAGCGCGATGCAACGCTGTGTCCGCATCGCGTAAAACTTCTCCGGTTACGGCAGATTCCCCTTCTGTGTAACACTTCACTCCGATACTGGCGGTAAGTTTTAACTGATGGTCTGAAATCTCAAAAGAACGTTCCAGGTCTTTTTTTATTGTTTTAATATAATAACTGATTTCTGCAACAGTGTGAGCCCTTTCGTTTATAATGCCAAATTCATCTCCCGTTAGTCTGGCGAGCGTATCGGCTTCCCCTATTGTTTTTCGTAACCGTTTACCCAGCATATTAATCAACTCATCGCCAAGTTCATGACCAAGCGATTCGTTAATAATCTGAAATCGGTCAATATCGAGAATTAAAACGGAAAAAAGCACTTCATGTTTTTGGTTGTCGGTTGTTTCCCACCTGTTTAAAGCGGTATGAACTCGATCTAAAAATAGTTCGCGGTTCGGTAAACCTGTCATACTGTCATGCAAAGCATCATAGTGAAGTTGTTGTTCATAAAGTTTCTGATCTGTAATATCTTCGACAATTACAATTATAAACCCTTCGTTATCGGCGCTGCCGGGAACCTTAGAGACACTTAAACGCGCCCACACCGGCGAACCGGAACGTGAAACAAGCTTTGTATTATACCGAGCCTTCGACTGATTTTTTTCTAGAAAGTAATGAAAGAAATTTTCGATCTTATTTTTGTCGTCGGGATGAATAAAATCTGGAACAAAATTACCCTGAACTTTAATTTCCAGTTTCCCAACCATTTTATTCAAAGTTGTGTTATGTTCAATGATCACGCCCGAAAGGCTCATTACCATAACACCCACCGCAGAATTATCGAAAATAGCTTTAAAGTGAGTCTGGCTGTCACGCAACCTGGATTGAATAGCCATTCGCTCTTCAAGAGCCTGGGCCCTGGTATCTAAAATTTTTATTCGACGTCGCAATTGTTCAACGCCGACCGGTTTTATCTGGTAGTCGTCCACTCCACGGCTAATGGCAATATCAATTTCTTTGTTATCTTCCGTACCCGACAACATTAAAATTACGGCATACTCATGATAAATATCCCTGATTTTACCGGTCAGAGTAAGGCCGTCCATTCCCGGCATTCGCCAATCAACAATATATATACTGTAATGCGTTTTTTGAATTTTCTCCCATGCCTTCACGGGATCAGAAAAAGTATCGTAGGGATACTTCATTGATTTCAACACAGCCCCAATTATAGAAAGACTTACATCATCATCATCAATGACTATGGCTCGTTTTTTCATTTAAATCTTCTTAATAACTCCAATAGAGCGCAACAGTGGAAATGCGGGCTCTCCGCCGATCATAATAAATACCCTGTCATTTTCCAACTCGCGAGACTGCCCATTAATATCCAGAGTTACTATAGTATCGGTAATTTCAGTAGCTTGGGATTGAAAGAAAACTTTAATCTTCCCTTTATTTATAGCATTCTTTATTTTTTTTGCGTTCCCATCTTTAATTCGTATGAATTGTTCCTTACGATACGACATTGTGACCGTATTGTTCTCACATAAAGCGATGGCCGCTTCAACAGCTGAGTCACCGCCACCGACAACAAGAATATCTTTATTTGCATACTCATCGGGGTCTATGAGGCCATACGTCACTTTCGACTTATCTTCACCTTCAATACCAAGTTTTCGAGGAGTTCCGCGTCTACCCAGACACAATATGACTTTAGCAGACTTGTATTTGTCTTTGTCTGTTTGGATGATAAAATCATCGCCATCAGAAACAACCGATTCGACCGCCTCACCAACATGAATATTCAACTTGTGTTTTTCAACAAGGGTTGTCCAGATATCTAAAAGTTCTTCTTTTCGAATCTCTTTACGTTTTAAAATACCGTAAAGGGGAATTTTAACAGGCGAAGTCATAACCATTTTTTGTTTTGGATATTTTGCAACGGTTCCGCCAATTTCACCTTGCTCTATAGTTAAATATTTAAGTTTTTTCTCATGCGCCGCTAGAGTGGCTGATAATCCGGATGGTCCAATTCCAATAATGATAACGTCAAATTGCTTATCCGATTTTTTGCTTTTTTTCCCTTTTTTATTTTTGAGGCTCTCTACTATATTATGTATAACTGTCTCACCTTGTTCTATGGCATTTTTTACCAGCGGTACGCCACTTAATTCACCGGCTATATAAATTCCTGGAATTACAGTCTCTTGTTTTTTGGTAAGCACAGGCATATTCGGGTCATTAGCCAGCTCTCCCAGAGAAACGGTCATTGCTCCGGTTGGACACTCTGTTTCACAGGTGGCATGGCCGACGCACTTTTCAGGTTGAACAAGAACTATTTTTCCGTTTACAATTCCCAAAGGGGAATCGTCATCATGAGTTTCAGGGCAGGCTCGTATGCAAGAGCCGCAAACAATACAAATGGAATGGTCAATCTGAGGATGCCTTGTAATCGGTTTTCTTTTTACTCCGGCCTCATATTTTAACTTAGATTTTTTTCCAAATTGTCCCAAAAAGGAAAAATTATATAACAGCAACGCAATAATTATAAGCCCGACAAAGGCGTAAATAAGGTACTCCATGGAACCAAGTCTATGATCGGATACACCTTATAAACAACTAAAAAACCGCTTAATGAGCATGTAATTCGGCCATATCATCTACCTTATTTAAAACAGCATCATCCAGTAATCTGGTAATTCTTTTGACATGGGAACACTCCATTTCTTCGAGTTGTTTTAAAACGCCAATAAGACTACCAATCGCGACCTTACCAAGTTCCCTGTAATATTCAACTGCAACTTCTTCCATTCGCAAAGCAAAGCGAAGAACATGTTCCAAATCAGGTTTGTTGGCAAACTCGGGACTCTCACCAAACATTCTTATAGGTGAAAAATCGATCTTTAGAACCTGCACTCTAAAGTCCTCTGGACTAGAAGCTTCCAGCCTCGTAATCAACTTTTGGTGTACCGCCTCTTCTTCTGCTAATTGCAAAAAGACCATCTGGCCATCGCTGCCTTCATACTCCTTTGCCGCACTACGGTAAAAATACTCCGACTTTTTTTCAAGCTCCATAGCCTCATCTAAAATTCTTTCTATAGAAGTAGCTTTCTTTTCCATAATAGATCTCCTTTTAAGTCAATATAGATAAGACGATGATAAATCGGTTTTACAACAATAAAATGTTTAAAATAATTCACTCTAGTGAAACTGGAAAATCTGGCAGATGGACAGACCGGTTTATAAAAAAATTCACTTTTTTTATAACAACTCAATAATATCAGGTTTGAGTGAAAAAAAAACGAATTTTGACACATTACCTTTATAAAGAGCAATGCATGTTATTGGGAATAAATTCTTGGTTTTCCGAAAAAGCGATTTGACAGTACAAATCGATTGATTTTAATTTATTTCCTGATTAATAGTAAGAGAAAACATTTGAACAATTTAAAAAACTGTAAACAAAAACTCTACCCTGAACAAAAACATGAGGAATTCGCATGATTCAAGAAGCAATCGATGTCGGTAAGCTTTTTAAAGAGGCTTCCGGGGAAGAAGATTTTTTTCTCGGCTCTTATATAACCAAAAAGCTGAAAACATTAGAAGGATACAAAAAGGGTTCCCATTTTATACCTAAAATGCATACCCCGGCCGTCGACCGATTTATTGCCAAAGCTGCCATGCAAGAAATTCAAGCTGAAGGTGAAGCGACGGTTTCTCGCCTGCGCGACGCCATGAATTTAAACAGCGATGAATACTCTTATGAAGCTCGCGAAGAAGGAGTTTTCTTCTCCTGTGCATATTGCCGATACCAGATTAACGCTGTAATTGACGAAAACGACCTGTCGCAAATACTATTTATCGATAAACTTTTTCCCGCCGATACCGGGTTGTTTAAAGAAAAGTTTCCTGAAATACAAAGTTGCCTTCCTTTTCAAAACTATACCGCTAATTTTATTCTGGCCTCACCCATATCGCTGGAAAATGTATTGAAACTTATGGAAGAAGATCCGAATGGAAACGATCTCTATTCTTTCGAATACCCTGTGGACAAATCGGTTATTCATATATACCTTAAGACCGAAGGATTAAGGGTGACCCTGCAAGACGGCGAAGCCAATGTACAGTTTCCCGACCGAGAAATTGTACACAAGTATATAGACTGCTTATAACGAGATGAAAACGCTATGAAACCGGAAACACTATACCCACACTTTATTTTTGACCATTATTCAGCCGGAGAGACCAGCGGAGAAATTGACGCAGGTATTTTATTTTTTGACATCGCCGGTTTTACCGCTATTACGGAAACACTTTTAAATCAGGGTAACCAGGGAGTTGAAATACTGACCGATATCATTAACCAGATTTACGATCCTGTTATTAAGGTTGTTTATCGTTATGGCGGTTTCGTTGCCTCCTTTGCAGGCGACGCTTTTACTGCCGTATTTACCGATGGAATCGATTCGACTCTTGCCGCAACGGCCAAAATACAAAACATAATAGAAAAAAGATCAAAAGATTTTTTCAAAGAATATAACTTGTCCATTCAGGCGAAACAAAGCCTATCGTATGGTATATTAAACTGGGGAGTAGCCGGGAACCGAAAAAAAGCGTTTTATTTTAGTGGGGAAACATTAAGCAACACGGCAAGTTTACAATCTTTTATAGAACCCGGTCAAATTATAACAGACCCGGCGACCGCATTGCTGATAAAAAACAAAGCTGTTATTCATGATGTACCGGGCGCAGAAGCTAAAACAGTTGAAAAAATAACAGTAAGCGTAGAAGAACAAAATAAAAACTTAATTGAATATACTTACAAAGCCATTATCGGAGATTTCATTCCGGAAGAACTTGCCGGTATTAACATTAAAAATGAATTTCGAGTCATTGCTAGCGTATTTATAGAATACATCGGAAACCCTTCGGCGAAACGTCTTGATAGGTTCATTGTGTCCTTAATGGATTTTGCATATGAGTATGGCGGTTATTTCAGTGGTTTAGACTTTACCGACAAAGGGAAAATCGCTCTTATACAATTTGGGTTGCCAAGAACACATGAAGATGATATGCGCCGGGCTGTACAGTTTTCGAAAATGATTACCAAAACATTTGGTGAAAAAGTTCGCATAGGTCTGACCAGCGGGCCCGCTTTTGCCGGAATAATCGGTTCAACCAAAAGAGCATGTTATACCGGTATAGGTGACGCCGTAAATCTTGCCGCGCGGCTAATGCAAGAATCTGGGCCAGGAAAAATTTCAGTCCCCCAGGATTTTCAAAAAAAGTTTGGGACCGGATACGCAGTACGGTCCATTGGTAAAAAACAACTGAAAGGAAAATCAAAAGAGATAGAAATTTTTGAACTCGAAGATATAATTACCGATTCGGAAAGTAAAACCGAGACCGCGTTTATTGAACATGAAAAACAACTCAGCAGCGCTTGTGATTTTTTTAATGCCACTTTATCTGACAAAACCGGAGGTTTTCTCAGCATATTCGGAGGACCGGGAAGCGGGAAGTCCCGTATGGCAAAAGAGTTAATAAACCAATTGCAACAAACTGCGCAACAACAATACGAGATATGTTTGCTTCCTACAGATTCCATATTGAAAAAAAGTTTAAACCCTTTTAACTTTTTTTTGAATAATTACTTTTTGCCGACACCTTCGAGTAATGATGACGAGCTCAAAGAAAGTTTTCAAAAAAAGCTACACGAGATTATAGGCCTTGCGCAGAAAAATTCTGATGAACGAAAAGTCAAAATTGCGTGCCAGCGTCTGAATTTACGCGCTTCCTGTCTGGGCGCTATAATAGGTATTTTCTGGCCAAAGTCTTTCTACGATAAGCTTGACCCACAGGGCAAAGCCGAAAATGTTCTAGTTGCATTGACAGAGTTTTTCAGGGTTCTAACGTACGTCGTTCACCCGGTACTTCTAATTGAAGATGCCCATAATCTCGATAAAGATTCACTGACACTTTTAAATCGTCTATTTTCTATTCATGAATCGCGACCGTTGTCCATTATACTTACTGCTAGAATCTCCGGCGAAGACGATATCAGCAAATTCGTGAAAGATGAAAATTATAGCTCTATAACATTAGAACCTTTTACAAAAGATGAAACCGGTATTTTTATTGAGCAGTTAATTGCAAAAAAAGTAAGCGAAAGTCTAACCGGTCTGGTGTACGAAAAGTCGAAAGGAAACCCATTTTACATTGAACAATTTACCCGCTTTCTCTCGAATCGAGGTTTATTGAAAGAAAAATCAGGGCAGACCACGCTCGAAAGTTTCCCTGACGATTTACCGGACACAATCTCTTCGCTGCTGGTTTCCAAGATTGATAATCTGCCTCAAAATATTCGCAATGTTGTTAAAATATCATCCGTAATTGGCAATGCCGTAAAAATGGAAGTTCTCGCCAAAGTTATGGGAATAGAAGAAGAGGAACTTGAAATTCTTGCCATTCGAGCCGAAAGAGAGAAAATCTGGATTAAAGCGGGTGAGCAAAGATATATATTTGAAAGTGACATTTTCAGACAGGCCGCATACAATATGCATCTGGGCAAAGAGTTAAAACAGATTCACCGTCGTGTTGCTGAAACACTCGATGGAATATATTACAATGTTCCTATTTATTTTGCCGATATCGCATATCACTATAAAAAGGCTGAGGACAAAAGAGCAAAGAACAGTTATTATCGAGTTGCCCGCTTTACCAGAGACACGTATAAAAATCACAAAGCGCTTGAATTTTATGATGAAATTCTCTCACTGGAGGTATCTGAGGCGGAAAGGCTCAATGTCGATTTCGATAAAGCCGGCGTATTAGAGACGATTGGAAACTGGAAAAAAGCCCTGGCCCTTCTCACCGGAGGAATAGATAAAGCGGAAAAGCTTGAACTTCATGATATTCAGGCAAAATATGCGGTTAAAACCGGAGAGATCTATCAGAAACAATCGGATTATCCGTCTGCGCAATCAATTTTACTGCAAACCATTAACCAACTGGTTTTTTCTAAACTGGACAAAGAAGGTTTTAAACTTCTGGGGGACGCTTACCAGTGGCTTGGCAGAACGCTATGGAGTTTAGGTAATTTCAATGACTCGTTGCTGGCCTATTATAAGTCGCAAGTCTATTTCGGGAAAAGCAGCAGCCAGCACGGCGAGGCTCTCTCCCTGTATTATATCGGGGTTGATTATCGCGATAAAGGAAATCATAATAAAGCTCTAGAATTTTATGAAAAGTCTCTGGCAATTTTCGAAGAACTGGACGACAAAAGGTTCATTACCTATCCATTATATGATATTGGTTTATTGTACCAGTACAAAGGCGACCTGGATGCATCTAAAAAATCTTTTCAGGGGGTTTATGAGATTTACGAGGAAATTGGTTACAAGTCAGGTTTAAGCGCAGCATTGCTTAACCTGGCCAAAATTGAAGAAAAATCGGGTAAATTTGCGGAAGCAAAAAAAGAGTATATGGAATCTCTTGTTATTGCTCGTGAACTGGGCGAAAAACTTGCCATCGCTTATACACTTTTTACTCTTTCCGCTTTAGAATACCTCGAAAATAATTGTGAAAAAGCTGTTGAGTATGCGAAAGAGTCGTTGACTTTAATGTCGAAAATTGGAGCCAAAGGTTACTACGGTTATGTACTTTCTTATCTTGCCTGTATCTATTTTAAAATGGGCAAGTACAATATGGCTTTAAAAGCGGCATTAAAGCATCTGCGAAATATTAAAGACGTCGGTTCTGATGTAGAGCACGGTAGAACTTTTTATGCGATTGCCCGTACTATGGAGCAGGTTGACCCTGAAAACCCCGGGAAGTATGTGAATCGATATATGCAGGCTATCTATAAAGAGACGGAATTCGACCATGACCCGGAAAAATATTTTCATAAAGCAATTAAATTTGCCTTAAAAGCCGACTATGTAAACACCCTTCTACCAACTCTGCGCCACTATGGAAATTTTCTGAGCCAGAAAGAACGTAAAAAAGAAGCGGTTAAATTCTGGAAAAAGGCATTAAAGATAGCAAATGAAAAAGGTTATCTAATAGAAAAGCAAAAACTCGAAAAACTATTATCTTCCTGAAGT
The DNA here is from genome assembly GCA_040326155.1 of Leptospirales bacterium. Classification (GTDB taxonomy): domain Bacteria; phylum Spirochaetota; class Leptospiria; order Turneriellales; family JAOUFE01; genus JBEQLE01. The sequence continues at coordinate 19,366 of JBEQLE010000025.1, forward strand.
ATTCCAATAAAAAAGCCGGACACGAAGGCCCGGCTTTTCATTTCAACAGCTTTGTTTCCGTTAAAGTAACATGAAACAAAGTCCCATTATAATGGTGGGAACAAAAGCCGCTGCGGCAAGACCGAGAGGCGAAACACCGTTTTCGAAATAATCATTCAAAATAGAACGACCGGCCGGGTTTGGCGCATTCGCGATTACAGTCAAACCTCCACCGGTTACAGCACCGGCGACGACGGCGTATTTTAAGCTATCCGTAAATACTTCTGGAGGCACAAGTGTTGCCAGATAGGTAATCGCTGCATTATCGTTAAAGGCCGTTAAGATGGTTGCTCCAATCATTAACGGTACTTCAGTTAAACTGGCCAAAACCGGGGCAATCCACCAGGATTGAAGTCCTCCGTGAATTACCAGACCTGCCAGAAAGAAACCTACCAGAAGAGACGGTTTCAAGTTTGTCCGGTTCTGGTGGTGGGCTGTTGCATCGGCAAAACCAAGATAGAATAAAAATCCCCCGATAAAAAGAGCCGGATAATGAGCTGTAAACACAGTCCAACCAATAAAGATGAGGTGTATCAAAGTTATCCAAACAGGTACCTTTTCTACTCGTTCATCCCAGTGAATCGGTTCAGAAAGATTATCATGCTCAATTTTTGGAGCCATTTTCGCAAATTCTTTCATAAAGACTGCCAGATATAGAATGTTCGATATGAAAATACCGATCACAGCTTTCCAACCGAAACTGACAAACATGAAATGAAATGACCAGTTCCATCTTTCAGGACTGGCAACCATCAATACAGGCGGCGCAGCAAAATTTGAAAGAGTTCCGCCAACCGAAATATTTACAAATAAAAGACCGATGGTCGCGTATGCAAATAACGGAGCCGGTTTACAGTGGTAAAACTGACGAGCTAAAAGCAGAGCTGAAATGGTCATAGCCGCAGGTTCAGTAACAAACGAACCTAAAATAGGACCTACCGTCAAAATGGTAAACCACCATGCCGCATGTGTACTCTTCCCCAGTCTTGCAACCTGGGCAAGCGATTGTTCAGCCAGTCGAATAATCGGTCTGGTTGCCGAGAGAGTCATAATAACCACTACAAACATAGGCTCGGTAAAGTTTACACGGTGTGAAATGTAATCTACAATGGTGTGGAAGTCAAAATAGTAGAGTACTGCGCCCGTAAGAACAATAACCCACAGGCCAAATATAGCCTCCACTTCACCAAAGAAGTGAGCAATTTCTGCACCGAAATGGACTTCTTCACGGACATCACCATGCGCATGATATACCTGCTTACCAGACTTATCTTTCTTATTGACTTTATCGCGAAAATTATGTTCAAGCTTGTGAGCCAACGCAGTAAACTTTGTTGCTACAAACGTATGCATTATAGCTAATAAGAAAATTAAAGAAGCAATCAGATTAAATGGTTCGACATCAATTCTGTGCCATAATTTTTCTGTTAAACTTTCAATATGACTATCTTCGTAACATGACAAAGGCTTTGGCAATTCTTTACAAGAATTATGCGCTTCGACGGCTCCGCCTTCTGAGTGTTCTCCCCCGCCATGATGAGGATCGCCAGCAAATACGGCGACCGGAATCATAGAAAGAGCGCTCAGAAGCAGAACTAATGATATAAATTTTTTCATTTTTTCCCCTTTTCCCAACTCAGTAAAAGGTTTTCTTTATATTTATAGCGTACAGCAAATATTTTTTTTTAGCACATAAAAAAATAAGCCGATACCTATCTTATGCATAGATTCGCCATTATTATCCTGTCTATTTTTCTTATGAACTGTGGAGCACAACCGGGTACATTTGCTTTTTTCCCTGCCGATGAATCGGAATTGACCGAAATGCAACAGCCTTATTATTATCCACCACAGTTTAACCGTTTTACACCGCCAATCTTGTTTTCAGAAAATCGCACAGTTTGGATGGCCTATAAACCGGACATGAGAGATTATCAAAGCCCATACGCACTTTCACTCTCTAAAGAAAGTCTTGGCTGGATAGAAATTAATCTTCAAAACCATACTCTTCTGCCGGACAGTAAGTATATTGTAAATAAATATGAAAACCTTTCCGTGGGGAAATACCTGTTACGGGTAGCTCATGACAATGAGACTCTGGGTTCTATCGAGTTTGAAATCATCTCTGATGCTTCTCAAACTGAAGATTATATCGACTACGAAGCCCCGATTGAAGTCGTACTCGACGCCGAATCTGACGATATACGAATGCTATCGGAATAGAATTTCTTACATTGTGTCTACTTTGTTAATGTCTTGACCCGCGCTTCTTAAGCGTAAACAGTGTCAAACTCAACTATGGGACACCATACTTATTCCATTTCTACCCGATATGCAGACCTCGATACGCAATGGCATGTGAACAGTGCTGCGTATGAAAGCTTTTGTAAAGAAGCTCGTATTGACTATTTAATTCAATCCGGCGCCAATTATAACGACCTGCTTCATAGAAATATTCAAATTAGACCGACATTTGCAAAAATTCATTTTCATGCCCAACAGGGTCCAAACTCAAAATTGCAAATTAATACCATGTTATATAATACAGACCAGGGTTACCATTGGAAGCATGATATTTTTTCAAATGAAAACGAATACCCGGTTTGTGAAGTTGAAACGTTAACTGAGATTACGGCAAACAATGCCGAATTTCTGGAACCGGGAATGAAACAACTCGAAAGTAATACGTTTCATCCATTCCCGGAATTTAAGAACACATGTGAGCAAAACTTTTCCAAATACACAATACACCATATTGACATGGACGCTTTTCATCGCGTATCTACATCGACACTCTGGCGGTTAAACGAAGAATCCAGGTGGCGTTTTCTGGAAGAAGCCGGAATATCCTTTCGTGTATTAAAAGATGCAGGTTTTTCCCTTTTCTGGTTGCAGGGTTCTTATGAATATGGAAATTCACCTTCTGTTAATGATGAAATAACAGTACAGACAAGAATTTGTTCTTTAGAAGGGGCAAGAATTTATATCTGCCAGGACACATATTTATTAAAAACAACCAAAATGATTATGCGAACCAAAGGGGAGTTTATTACCGTTGCGATAGAAAAGTCGAAACCGGTTCGAGTTCCATCTTTTATAAAAGAAGCTTTTGCGCAGTACACTGAACACTGATGGATGTAAAATACTACCAAAGAGAACTTTTCGACTACCTGCTTTTAGGCGTCTATTGGCTGGTTTTTGCAATGCTTTTATCATCTTCCTTATCCGTGGGTATTATAATTGCCATCGTTGCGCTTCCGCTTGCTCAAGTTCTAATATTAAAAGCCATAGGTGCATACCGAATGACATGGCAGTATCCGAACCTTTTTCATTTTGTCACACTTACACTGTTAAATCTGTTTTTTACAGCGAGTTTTTTCCTGGTTGTTACCGATTGGAATATTGCCTTCACTGGACTGGCTCAGTTGGCAGGCGGGTTTTTTTCCATTAGTTTTCTAACCCTTGCAAACCGAATTTACTGGTATTTTCGATTAAACCCCGAGAGCATGAAAAAAATTACCGGAGAGCGTTCCGTTATTATTTACGGAGCTGGAACGGTAGCAATGAACCTTCTTCACGATCTGGGAACCGACGACCTGCTTGGACGGTATCATATTAGTACGATTGTCGATAAAGATGCGGAAAAAGTGGGAAGCCGTCTGGGTCCGTATAAAATACAATCCGCTACAGATTTACCGCGACTGGTTGCAAAATACAGGGCTAAAGAAGTCTGGCTGACCATGCCGGTGGACCCCGCGTTTATGCAGGATATGCTGGATCACCTAAACGAGTATTCCATTATATATAAAGTCGTTCCACGGAATTTTCGACATATACTTCCCGATATTCGAAGTCTGCGAATTGAAGACCTGGTAAAACGTCCCGAAATTAAACTCTCGTATGAACCACTTCGCAAAGTGTTCGACTCTAAACGTATTTTTATTACTGGCGCGGCGGGCTCTATTGGAAGTGAAATAGCAAAACAGATTTTAACTTTCGATGTAAAACGAGTTGTTCTGGTCGACCAGGACGAGCATGGCATTTACCAGATGGAGCGAACCCATGCAAACGACTCCCGTGTTATTTGTACCATTGCCGATGTTCGAGATGCGAATAGAATCTCTTCTTTAATTCTTTCAGAAAAACCGGAATTTATTTTTCATGCAGCGGCTTATAAACATGTTCCTTTAATGGAAAACCATTTTACGGAAGCCGTGCAAACAAACGTCCTGGGGACTTACAATTTACTGCAAGCCGCCGGAAAGCTTGCGAAAAACCAAACCAAAAAATTCAACCTTCGCTTTGTAAACATCTCTACCGATAAAGCGGTTTCGCCTGAAAACATTATGGGTTTAACAAAGCGAATATCGGAACTTCTAGTCTATAATATGTCGACATTGGAAAAAAACGGGGGTGGGCTTCAAACCGTCTCGGTCCGCTTTGGAAATGTACTAAGCTCATCAGGTTCCGTGGTTCCCCTGTTCTGGGAACAAATAGAAAAAGGCGGTCCGTTAAGTGTAACCCACCCCGATATGGAACGATTTTTTATGACGATACCAGAAGCGGTAAACCTTGTATTACATTCTGTTTTACAATCAACCGGGGACGATATACTTGCGCTCGATATGGGTAAACCGGTAAAAATAGTTGAATTGGCAAAACGTTTAATCTTACTTTCTGGTCATACGCTCGATAAAGAAATTAAAATTGAATTTACCGGTAAACGACCCGGAGAAAAATTAAAAGAAGAACTGTTCTGGACCAAAAACAGCCAAAGAACTGAAAATCTTTATATATTCAGGTCGCGAGAAGATTTAAGAAAACTTCCGCCCCATTCAGTAATTCAAAAAATAAAAAAAGCGATTGAAGAGGATTATTCGCTGCGCTGGTGGAAAACTTTTCTAAAACAATTCATGTAAAAGTGGAAATTTTATCATTCATCATCAGGGTATACTTTTCAATATCGACTGGCTGGTTTCCTCTTGAAAAAAAATCTTGTATAATAGCATAATAATATCGTTTGCCTGCCGGTAACTGATGAATATTTTGTTCTGTAATTCCCCCTATAAAAACTATATCGCGAGTCCATTTTGAGAAAAGAAATTCAAACTGTTTTGTGTTCACTTCAATTTCCGATTTTGTTGCGCTCGCAAAGACAGCCCCAAAACCTATATAAGAAGCCATATGTTTTTCAGCCAATGCGCGCTCAATTTCAAGCGGGTTATGTGTCGATCTTCCAAACGGGCCCTGAAAGGCATTTTCAGGTGTGTCCCAGCCTAAATGCAAAGGAAGTTCAAGTTCTGTGGCTATTTCTGCATAATCATTTACAAGGAGGAGTCCATTATAAGCTACAGATACTTTTTTCAACTCTTTCGTATTCGCAAGCAAAGTGGCGCGAGTAGATAACTTATCTCGGTATTGCAAATTCTCACCGCCACCCTCGAAGAATGCTCGGGCAAAATCTACGATATGAATGCCGTTTCTTTCACAACTTTCAAAATCAGCAATAGCATATACACGAGACCGATTTTTCAACAGTTTTTCCATGTGGTAAATTCTTCATTGTAAACGCTTTATCAAGGAAATTAATTGACAGTGTGCATAATGGGACAAAAATACAATGTGGTACCTGAGTCTCTGCCAATGTGGGCGCACTACATCGCTGTTATATTTGGAGCGTATTTATTGGGTTCCATACCGACGGCTTATCTGATTGCTATACAAAAAAACATTGATATACGAAAAGAAGGCTCGGGAAATGTCGGAGCAACAAATGCATTTCGTGTTTTAGGTAAAAGAGCCGGGGGTATGGTTCTTTTTTTCGACGCATTTAAAGGCTTTATTACCATCTTATTGATAGAAATGACCTTTCAAACCGAGGATAAAGTATACCTGGTTTTGACAGCCGGAACCTTTGCGACTATAGGCCATGTATTTCCTGTCTGGCTCTCGTTTAAAGGAGGCAAAGGGGTCGCGACCATGTGTGGCGTTTTAATTGCTATTTCACCTTACCAGTTTTTTATTGCCGCCGGAGTATTCTTTTTAATACTATTTTTATTCAGATTTATCTCTTTAAGCTCTATGTTTGCCGCTGCCACATTGCCACTTACTTTTTTTCTGTTTTACGAATTTGAATCCAATATGCCCATATTTATTTTTTTTATGGTTTTGTCCATTTTTATTATATTAATGCATCATGAAAATATAAAACGAATGTTTACGGGTACCGAATCAAGATTCACCAGTTTGTCTAAGCATTAAAAAATATAGCAAACTATAAAAAAAATCGCCTTTATTCCGTTTAAATAGTATAATGTTCATACTCGTGTAGCAATCAGTTACATGATTAGGACGATGGTTTGTAGTATCTAACTGCAACCACTCTCCTTCCTCCTTTCTCAAAACACTATACCCGGGTGCTTCAACGAAGAGTCCGGGTTTTTTTCAATCAGAAATACCCACTTTCCCCCCTTATGAAAAATTGTTCACCGGCGGTAAGTATATTCTATAATGGCAGTCTTTCTATTTAAAATGTTTCAGCGGCAGGGGTACATTTTGCGTTGTGTAAGGAGGTTTTGTGAAAATCGGCTCGATACTGTATTTTATAAGTTTTCTATTATTTGTTAATAGTTTAATCCATTTATGGCGTATAAATAACTTTAAGTATTTCGGCCTGGGGCTTCTACTTTTTATAGCATCCATTGTTGCCTTGAAATATGGTCTGTTTTATACGGGAGATATAATACATTATCCCCGCCTTCTCGGAATTGAGCCATGGATGCAAAGCATTACCGTAACAATATATATGTTCTATATACCCAGCCTCGGCGGGTGCCATTTTCATTGGAAAGACCTTAAAAACCTGATTCTTTGTGTTCCATTATTACAATTTTATTTATACGCTGGGTATTTCTTAATGGATAATACCTGGCACCAAAAGGTTGTGGAAATCGCCATGACTAATGGTCAGCCCTTTGTCTTTCCAAATACCTTGAGTGTAACTGTACTCGGCGTGTATAATGGAGTGCTTTTCCCGTGGGCCGCCTATCTTTTCTTGAAAATATTTCTCCAGAAAAAAGTTACCGGGCCAAAAACCTCCCATATAAAAACTGGCTTTTCTGTGGTAATCATATGGGCGCTGTTTACTACGATTCTATCTACCTTGTATGCCCGCATTTATTTTTTAGATTTACCTTTGCCCGCCTGGAATCCCCTGTTAATGTATGGTAGCGCTTATCTGTTCTTTCTTTTCTGGCAGGTGTGGCCTTATTATATTAAAGCAGGATCTGTTATGTTCGAAACCTCAACCTTTAAAATTGGTCAGGCGGGTCGCAGCTATCTTGACGGAATTGATTTAAACGCGCTGCATAAAAATTTTACATTTTTGATGGAAGAAGAAAAAATTTATCAGGATGATGAACTAAGTTTGCCGGGACTTGCCGATAAGTTACAGGTTTCAGTTCACCAGCTTTCTGAATATTTCAACCGTTCCCTGAAAACGCGTTTCATAGATTATATTAACGCCTTGCGCATCAAAGAGAGTAAACGCATGCTTGACAAAGAACCCGAAAAATCCATAACAGAAATTTGCTATGAGGTAGGTTTTAATTCGAATTCGGTATTCTACCGTATCTTTAAAAAGTTTACCGGACATACTCCAAAAACCTGGCGGGAGAAAAAGAAATGATACAAGCTGGCATTTTATATACTATAGCGTGTTTATTTATTATAAAGCATTTAAAAAAGAGACCGGTTTAGTGGCAAAAAAGAAACCAGTGAAGAATCTTACTGATGGGTGCCTGAACTTTGGCCAATTTCACCGAGATGTAACTAAACATTAAATATTGCTCTAAAGACAGATAAAAACAGACGATACCTATAATGTGAAAACGATAAACTCAAAAGCTCTTCGTATAAAAAAGAAAGATTTTAAAGCCTATCTGGTAAATCTGATTTGTGAACACCCGGCCAATTCCGTAAGAGTTTTTTCTGACCTGTTAAAGCGCGAACCAAAAAAGGTAATTCACTTTTTGCAAGAAGAGAACGGGTTGCGGTGGATTGAAAAAAAAGTTGACCAAAGCACCAACAAAGGCGCACATCTGGCGCTGTCAGGCTTAAGACTGTTTTTGCAAAGTTGTAATTTTTCAGGGTCCGAAAAATATTATAAAAACTAAGTGACTAGATAAATGTGTCGATTTCATTATAAATATCTTTAATCTTTTTCTCAGATTTTATAAAAGCGTTTAATACGTCAGGGTCAAAATCTCCGGGTGAAGTTTTTGCGTCCCCTTTTTGCAAAACCTGAACGGCATGTTCATGAGTCTGTCCTTTTTTATAGGGACGGTCACTTCGAATAGCGTCATATTGGTCGGCCAACTGTACAATTCTACCTGCTAAAGGTATCTGTTCGCCTGAAATATTATGTGGATAACCACCGCCATTGAATTTTTCATGATGGGTAAGGCAAATATCACGAGCCATCGTTAACAAAGTAGAGCTTGACCCTTCGAGAATTTCAGCCCCTATTGCAGTATGACTTTTAACTAAATTCCATTCCGTATCGCTTAATTTTTCCGTTTTAGTCAAAATATAATCGGGTATGGCAACTTTTCCAATATCGTGCATCGGCGAAGCATAAAATATTTTATCGCAAAAATCGCGATCGGAACCCATCGCTTCGGCCAACCCCCTGGAATAATACCCTATTCTTTTTGTGTGGGCGCCAATTTCTTTATCTTTGTACTCTATTGCTATATTTAGTCGATGAACCGTCTCAAGATAACTTTGCCGGGTTTGCTCCATTGATTTATGCAGCTCAGCCATGGTCTTTTGCAATTCTTTTGTTTTATTTTCAACATCCGCTTCCAGTCTTTTGCTGTAATCGCTCAATAAATTATAATAGTTTTTCAAATGCAAATTATTGTTAATTCGCAAGATGAGTTCTTCCTCATCGAAGGGCTTTCCCAGGTAGTCATTGGCTCCTTTCGAAATACCCAGCAGACGATCTTGTTTGCGGTCAAGTTGAGTAAGTATAATTATGGGAATTTGTTGAACTCTTTCATTTTTTTTGATCTGTTCGATTAATTGAAAACCATTCATGCCGGGCAATAAAACATCAAGCAAAATGAGATCAGCATTTTCCTTTAAAGCCAGCTCATAGGCCGAGTCTCCATTATCAGTAGTAATACAAGAGTGTCCAAGATTGGTACAAATTGTTTTAAGATGAAATCGTGTATCTGCGTTTGCTTCAGCTATGATAATTTTTGACGCCGGGGTCAAAATCATTACTTAGAATCCGACTTCACAAACTTCTCAACAAGCCGCAATAGTACCGGAATAGAAATAGGTTTACTCAAGTACTCAGCAAACCCTCGCTTAATATAATTTTTTTTATCACCATCCATATTGAAAGCCGAGACTGCAATAATCGGAGTCTTTTCCATTCCTTTAATTTGTCGAAGACGTTTCATCATCTGAATGCCGTCCATTCTTGCCATCTGAATGTCCAGAAAAATTAAAGATGGTCTTACTTTTTGAACCGCTTTTAACGCCTCTTCTCCATTGTACGCACGTTCAACTTGATAGGACTTTGTCGAAAGAATATCGTCCATCAGAGTGATGTTGATAGGAGAATCGTCCACCAGCAAAATTGTGTTCGCCATTACGACCATGTTTATGAAAGCTTCGAGAAATGCAAAGAAATTTTGCAAAATTTTTTAAAAAAGTTTATCTTTTGAAAGCAGAGCCCGTGTCAGTATAAACCAATACGAACCTTATTATTGTGAAACCCGCTTATACGAAGAACTGATTATTATACAACTGCGCCATCGCTGTACTGTTTGAAAAAGTCGAAATCTTCACTTGAAAAAGCTGATATTCGAAGCTGCATCATGGTATAATAATCTTTCAATATTTTTAAATGATAAATTTCCTGATCTTCGGGAGTCATATCTTCTTGTTCTTTTTCACAGATGCGGTAGTATTGAGTTTCGATATCATTTATAAAATCGTCACCTTTCTTTTCGAAAATCATTACCGAGGCTACCAGGTCATAATAGATGGTTTCAGAAATCTTTTCAAACTCAGCGTCCGTTTTTTCCCAATGGTCGCCTGCAACCTGACTTTGAAAATAATCGCCCCATGTTATAATGTCCGGTTTCACTCCGAATTGTTCTTCCATTTTGACGAGTTCAACTTCAGGAAGATAGGTCGTTCCTGAAACTCGATCAACATACTCTTTTAAGGATGCTAATAATTCAATTTTTTGGACACTTAATTTCTTTTGTGAAATCATGTCTTCAATAGCAGGGTTTATGTTTTTCATAAGGTACATATCGGTGTTTTTTGCTATCAATTAAGTATTTTTCTTCCGATAGAATCAATATCATGAGTGCATTGACTAAATTTCTTATACTTATACTGTTTTTTGGCCCGATTTCGGTAATAAACGGGGCCTCCGAAGACACTGCGTTGTCGTTAAAACAACAAAAAATGACTTTGGCCCTTGGTCTTAGTCTCTACGAAGAAAAACGATACATACAGGCGCTTAGAGTATTGGATGATTTTATCGATATTTATCCTGAATCACCCTATCTTACGGGGGCTCTTGAGGCTATGGCTCTTATATATGAAAAAACCCAAAGGTATATTGAGGCTTTGGAGATCTATCGGCGTCTCTACCAGGAAGCGGGTATGACGACACAGGGAGTAAAATACTACTACTCTCAAGGACGTCTTCTTTATGAAATGGGTGAAATTCAAGATGCAGGAAAAATTTTCGAAGAAATAGTTCGTTTAAACCCCGATAGTCCATATGCAAAAAAAGCGAAAATTCAACTGCAGCTCAATGAGGTTTTTGATTAAACCGAGACAACTTTTCATGATTATTTTTATTGACATATTAAGGGCCAAAATTTATGTTTCTATGAAATCGGCCCAAAACCTATCGTATATTTGCCAATCGTTAGCCCTTTTAAAGAGTAATTCACAATGAATATGTTCGAAAACCAAAAACGGTACCCCTATCGAGTTCTTGTTGTTGAAGACAATGAGATTACGCAGCTTTTACTTGAAAAAATCTTGTTACAACTGGGGTTTTATACGGTCGATATTGCCTCAAATGGCAGCGAAGCGCTAGATCAGGTAAAAACAACAGAATACGACATCATTTTTATGGATGTTATGATGCCTGTCATGGGGGGTCTGGAAGCCACTCAAATTCTTCGCAACAATTATAAACTGGATATTCCGATTATAGCGCTGACATCAAAAAAACTGAAAGAAGATGTATTATCGTGTAAAGACGCCGGAATGAGTCGCCATATTGGAAAGCCGTTTACATGGGAAACAATTTATAATGTTGTACAACATTACTTTGAAGACAGTGCCGCTCAGCTGGAAAAAAGTTCTTCACAAAACGTATAAAGATCGTCAGATTCAAAGGCTTTACCAATATCATTGCTGAAAAATTTCTTTTTGGCGTCATCAAGTTGCAATAAATTACAATATTCATCGAACAAACCATCGAAATAGTCAAATGTTTCCTTTCTTTCGGGAATCATCTCTGTATATCGGTTTCGAAATAAAATTACCTCTGAAAAGCAGGCTATAATCCCAACGGTAGAGTCATTCTCACTTTCGGTGACATCATCAATGCCTCTTTCTGCCGCTTGAACCAGCTCTTCTGGTAGGTTCCATTTTTTCATTGTATGAACAGTCATTTCAGGGGACGAAATACTGAAAGTGTCCTTTTCTTCTATAAATAAGTCTTGAATTTCCGTTCCCGCTTTAGTCGCTCTGAATAATTTTTCATATACTCCAGGAAAACGGCTATGCAAAAACAGTTGTCCGATATTTCTGAGCAAGGCCGCCATAAATGCATGCTCTTGCATAGGTCTGTTGCCGGTTTTTGCCGCAACGGTTCGCGCAATTACCGCCTTAATAATAGACCGAAGCCACAACTCTCTTTGTACATTTGTGTTTTGCTTCATATTCGGTATAAGCTCAGATACCGAGATCAGCAATGTTAGACTTTTAATACTTTTAAAACCCAGAAGTTTTAACGCCTGGTTTAAGTCAGATATATTGTTCACTCTGGAATAAAACGGAGAATTCGCCAGTTTAATAATTTTACTTACCAGGTTCGGGTCGGCTGTAATTAGAGTCGTCAACTGATCAAACGATATATCCATATCGCTCTCGTCAATATCCATTATTCGGGACATTACCTGCGGCATTGCCGGCAACTCTATATTTTCAAATAACGGCTGACTCATGGTATAATATTTTTTATTCCTGCAGTTATATTTCTCATCCAGTCCAGAGAGTGCTCTTTATTTCTAAATCCAAGGGCGCTGTCAATTAAATTCCCATCAGAATCGGTAAGTGCCAGAGTGGGAAGTCCCACAGCATTATATTTCTGCAAAAGTTCCTCTTTTTCAGAGTCGGCCTTCGTTACATCCAGGCGAATGAGAACGATTCCTTTGGTCAATACAATGGAGCGAAATTCCGGTGAAGTAAAAAGTTCCGCTTCCATTACATAACATTGTGTACACCATTCGGCCCAGAAATCAACTAAAATTACAGCCCCTGTTTTTTGGGCAACTTTCATACCTTCTTCCATGGAGTCATACCAGACAACTTCGCCTTCCACATGGATGTCGGTTGAAACGATTTCTACAGGATTAACTGGCTTTGTGTTTCCCCGTAGCGGTGAGGTCGCCAAGAAAAGGCCGAAAGCGGCAATTAACAGAAAAACGCTTACATAGAGTTTTCCTCGTTTTGTTTCCATAGCGCCGGCATTTAAAGGTTCAGCAAGCATTAAAAACACAGCGAATAATAAAACGCCTAAAATAGCATATAAAAGAAGGTTATCGGCATTTGGAAAAGGCCCCATAATATCTTCTACGTAATGAAAAGCAAAGGTAAATAGTATCGTGGCTCCAATAAATTTTACAACTTGTAACCATTTGCCCGGTTTCGGCAATTTCACGGCAAAAGTTCCAATTAACAAAAAGGGAAGCCCCATTCCAAGACTAAAAGCAAAAGCTTGCGTAATTCCGGGTATAACACTCTCATTTGTTGCTGAATTTGCCGCAATATCGACTAAAACCGCTCCAAAAAACGGTGCCGTACAGGGAGCAGCAATAAAACCGGAAAATATACCCAGAATAAGCGGGTAGGTGATCATATTTTTCTTTTCAACATGCATCTTGTCGCCAAAATTAGGAAGCGGCATGGGAATTACCCCTAAAAAGCCAAGTCCCAGCAAAATAAATAGCACCGCAAACACCACAATAACAATGGGGTCCCCCAGATATGCTCCGAAAACGGAACCTCCGAGAGCCGCTGCCAGACCAAGAGCCACGTATGTTAATGCCATTCCCAATACATATATACTCGAAAGGAAAAAGCCCTGCAACCAGTGACCTACCCGACCGGCTCCAAACAAGGCCGTTGTTATTGGTATCAACGGATAAACGCAGGCGCTTAACGATGATATTAAACCTTGTGCAAAGGCAGTACCCAGAATTGCTAAAGTCATATTGTTACCTCTATTAATACACGGAGTCTTTTCTTACTAAAACTACTCTTTAATGTATTAGACGTCCGTTCTTTTATGTATAAAAGAATATACATTATAATTTCATTCATTTTTGTTCTACCGAGTGGGGAAAAACTATTTTTGCGCCGACCACATAACCGATGAAAGCAAAGAATATACCAACCACACTATGCAAAGCCACATTTAATAAAACTGCCCCATATTGCAAGTCTCGTAATAATTGCGCTGTCTCATTTGAAAATGTCGAGAACGTTGTAAAAGAGCCCAAAATAGCAATAAATATAAAATTTCTTACGTTCTCTGAAACCTTGTGTTTTTCAAAAGCAGCCCATAAAAACCCGATTATGAGCGACCCGGCTAAATTAACGAACACTGTTGGCCAGGGAAATCCGGTTTTTATCGATGCCGGTAATAACAACACCACCAGATAGCGAGCAGAAGCGCCAATTGCGCCTCCAATGAATATCCAGGGTAGCATTTTCATTCAATAGCAAGACAAGTGGATAACGGAAATCAACTTGTAAAGGTTTATAAATCTACTCTACAACCCAAGACCAAATAGAATAATCATAGAAATGCATAATATAATTACGACTGTAATTTTGAACGTTTTATTCATGTTAACTCCCGGATAAGCTTACTTCTCTGGATAAAATGAGCAATTTCTACCCAATTTTCACTTTTTTTTCAGATTTAGCCAAAAAAAACATTATTTTTGGAACCTTTTCCAATAATTTGGGTCTAACTGGCAAATGACTGGAAGAGAAAAAAGAATACTAAGCAGTATCATAGTTGGGACCTTTATTACGCTGTTGCTACTTCCTTCCTCACATGCAACTCCTCCTGACTCTAATGACAAAGGTTCCGACTGCGACTGTAAAGAATCTCCTTCCAGGTATCGCCATGGTGTTACTCCTCCTCATCATGGCGATCATTTGTTTATCGATTTTACCCAAAAGGCTGATGAGTTAGACCTCACCAAAACTCAGGTAAAAAAATTCAACCAACTGAATCATAAATTTGTTGATAAAATAAAACCATTGCAGGTCTCTGTAAGTGCAGAACTAAACCGTCTGCATACAATACTTCAAGAGCCCGAAATCAATTTGAAACGAATTCGCGTCGTTCTCGAAAAGATAAGCCCTTTTAGAATCAGTATTTTAATTTTAAAAATTGAGCATCGGGTGGCGGCACAGAAACTCTTGACAGATGATCAAAGAGAGAAATTGAGTAATAAAAGATAATATCGGTCTTCAAATGACAGAAAAAGAATTTACCAAATTTGTAAATGATACCAAAAGCGTTGTTTTGGGCGCTGTTCAAAAATATTTGCATGCTGAAAACGTGTCGTCTATTGATGATGTTGTACAAGAAATTTATTTACGCGCCTATAAAGCTTTGTCTAAAAAAAAATTCCGATCTGAGTCGTCGATTACCACTTGGCTTTACACCATTGCAAAAAATGAATCTTTCCGATTCAATGATAAAATGGCAAAAGAGAGGGAAAAAGTCGAAGAGATGACCCCGCAAACCCCGGAACCGTTTAAAACAGATGATGGTAGCTGGGCTCAAGAAACCACCCAGTATTTTAAGGAACTTATTAAAAATTTACCTAAAAAGTATCGAGAGGTTATTGAACTTGACATTATGGGATATCGTGATAAACAAATTGCCCAGATGTTAAATATAAGCGCCGGTACTGTAAAATCAAGAAATTCTCGGGCTCGAGATATGATTCGGCAGTTGGCTGCGCAGGATGGTTATAATGGTTGATATTTCAAAAAATGTTGTCTATGGAGCAAACTATGCAAGAAAAATTTAACCTGGAAATTCAAAAACGATTGAATAATGAGTTATGGGGCGCTCAAATTGCCGCACATGTTATTCAAGTCGGTGAAGTGAAAGCTCTTTCATCTGAGTCCGCAATAAAAAAGTTTAAACTTTACTCTCTTGGCTCCATTGCTGCTTTATTTGTTGCCGTAATCGGCTTCTCTACCACATTTTATTACAACGACTATTTCTCTATTCCCGATACCGAAACCAACATCGCAAACTCACCTGCTGAAAATTACCACAAACAACGTCAGCTTGAAAGGAATAACAACTCCATACTCTATGATAATTTAGATAATATTGTAGAAGCTTCTATAAATATGCGTACCTGGTAAATTGCCTGAAATAACCGGTCACCTTGAGCCGGTAATATTCCGACAATTCAATATGGACTTTTTGCGCAATTGGGTTGAAAATAACCCTGTCAGCGAATCACTTTCTCTCGAAAAAGTTGGCGAATCGCTTTTACTTCTTCTTACCTTATTTATAATTCAAAAACTGACTGGGAAAATGCTCGAAAAGCGGTCTCGCCGCATCGAAAAAGTTTATGAGTGGAAAAAAATTGCCCGGTATATTATTGGAACAATCGGTATTTTTGTTTTTTTGCGCATCTGGTTTGAAGGTTTTCAAAGTCTAATTACTTTCTTAGGAATTCTTTCTGCCGGTATAGCCATAGCGCTAAAAGATTTTATAGCGAATATGGTCGGGTGGATTTTTATTGTTTCGCGCAATCCTTTTAATGTAGGCGATAGAATTCAAATTGGTGATATCTCCGGGGATGTGGTTGATATACGATTGTTTCAATTCACCTTGCTTGAGATCGGCAACTGGGTTGACTCGGACCAAAGTACGGGAAGGCTTATTCATGTTCCGAACGGCAGGGTTTTTCAGACTCCTCAGGCAAACTATACACAATCTTTTAAATATATCTGGAATGAAATATCAACTTGTATAACTTTTGAAAGCGACCATGTGAAAGCAAAAAAAATTCTACTGAAAGTTCTTAATAAAATCGCGTTGCCTATGACGGAAGGGGCTGAAGAAGAGTTTGAAGAAGCAAGAAAACGGTTTTTAATTATCCATGGGACGATTTCTCCGCAGGTATATATAAAGGTAATTGACCAGGGAGTTGAGCTTTTGCTTCGTTATCTTGTACCCGCCAGAAAAAGAAGAGATTCTGAAAACGATCTCTGGGAAGAAATTTTAAGGATTTTTAACAAAGAAAAAAATATTCAATTTGCCTACCCTACAACAAGGTTTTATTCGGAAAAGCAAAAACAAATAAAACTCTAAACCCTGCCGCGAAAGCTCCTGTGAATTAGCAACCATAACCCGACGAGAATAAACAGACCGCCATAAACTTTCTTTGCATCTAATGGTTCGCCCAATAAAAAAAAGGCGGCGACCAAAACAATAACAGGTTCAATAAGCATTGCGCTGTTTAGTTTCGATATTTCAAGGTATTTATGGGCTTCAAAGTATAGAGCCCTGCCCAGCATCATTCCGCTGACAGAAACAGTCCCTAAAATAAACACGACTTCTATTGGTATAAATATGACCCGGCCCAACAATACAAATATTGTACCAAATAATATAACCATGCATATGGCTCTTAAGTAGGTAAATTCCATTCCATGCAACTGAGGTGCATATTTTTTTACCAACAAGCTCTGGATAGCATAGATAAAAGCTGAAACTAAAACCGCTGCGACAGCTTTTGGAGCAACCTGGGATTCTAATGTGGCAATTAAAAAGACTCCGGGTATAAGCAAGGCAAAACCCGATAGCTCAATCAGCGTAAATCGTTCTTTTAAGAATATCAGACCAAATATGGCCGAGTATACAATTATAACTTTTGCTAAAAGGGAGACTACACCGGCAGCAGCATGTTTTAAAGCAAAAATCCATAATACACCTCCGATGGATGTTAAAACAGAAATAGCAAGAATTACCCAACCATCTCTTTTAAATGAAACAATCAATCTTTTTCGCGCCGGGGAAGAAGTTACATAATATGGAAGTACAAGTATTAAGGCGCCGATAAATCCCCAGACCATACCAGTTTCGGGGTTTAAAGAAGGGTACTGGTTAAACGCATACCGAATTCCCAGGCTGTTTATACCAAAGAAAATCGCCGTTATAACGGCAAATAAATACCCTTTAGAAACGTTTGATTTTGAATTGACCACAGGTGCATCAATAATAATCATTTCACGGTGAGAAGCTTTACTTAATTTGGAAATTATCGCATATGAAGGATGAAAAATTTGTTAGACTTGCCGTTGACGCCATCATTGAAAATAAAAACGGTATTTTATTCATAGAAAGAAAGTATGAACCACCGGGCTGGGCTCTACCAGGCGGGTTTGTCGATTATGGGGAGACAGTAGAAAAAGCCGTGTGTCGTGAAGTTAAGGAAGAAACCGGCTTGCAAGTTACCGATTTTACCCAATTTCATGTTTATTCCGACCCAGAACGAGACCCTCGAAATATACATGTTGCCAGTGTTGTGTTTGTTGCTCAAGCAAAAGGGGAGCCTGTAGGTTCTGACGACGCTAAAACCGCCCGTTTTTTTCCGCGTGATAGTTTGCCCGAACTCGCATTTGACCACGCTGCCATCATCTCGGACTATATTACCCGCTACCCGTTTTCAGCGCATACAAAAGATTTTGAATAAAAGACGCGTTGCGCTTTACAAAGCAGGGTTTTTAAAAACCACTTGACTATATCAGTGGGTAGGTCATATATCAGTCTAATTTCTGAGCTTCGGAGGAACTGCATGAAACATATTTTTCACCTGACTATTACTTCTTTACTATTCTGCTTCCTTTCTCTGGGACTTTTTTCAAATACTCGCAAAGCTGATATTTCACTTTCGATGGTCTATTCGAATGCTATTTCAGACGATTTACCAAATGTTATATTCGATAAAGGAAAAAAATGGACTCCTGATCCCAAAGCCAGGTTTATAAAACTTCATATGTATTTTGACCAGCGTGTCAGCGCCTCTGCAATCAACATTGACACCTGTGGAGATACGTTAAAAAATAATGTCACAATGTTTATAAACTTCGACCAGTGGGTTATGAACCTCGACAAAACCGAAGACTTTTATTCCCAGCCCGAAAAAGTAATTGGTCAAAACAAAGAAAAATTTCTTACCATTAAATTTCCCGAAGAGCAACGCGGCAAAATTCGTTCTATTACTATAAATTTCGAAACCAACACTGATTTTTCCATTTGTGATATTTCGCTTACTGACACAGAAAATCAAAAGCAAAATATTGTTACCCCGAAAATAGTTCCCGGCAGTGTGGTTGCGTCGAATACCCTTAAACCCGATTCAGCATACAATGTTATGAATTTATTCGACTCTCGTTTTGAATTCGGCTGGGCTACCGACGGTGTTGACGAAGATGTTGTTCTAGATTTCAATTTCAAAAAAACAACCACAATTACGAAATTAAAAATCTGGAATGGGTACCAACGAAGCGCTCTACATTGTTTCAGCAACTCTCGCCCGAAAACTCTTTTACTGGAAGGCGACAAAGGGTATAGTGTTGAACTTGAAGTAGAAGACATAATGGGCTCTCAAGTTATTAAACTACCAAAACCGTTTAAAGGTAAAAACCTGCAAATGACCATTGTAAACTCATACGCCGGCAAAAAATACAAAGATCTTGTTATAAGCGAACTCAGGTTTCATAATGGAAAACAATGGTTCATGCTCAACCCTCTTCCGCAGATTAAAAGCATTATCAGTAATCTCAGAAAAAATTTCCGCAAGGGCGGGCTTGAACAGATTCTGAACAATGGCCTGATCGGGGAAATCTATACCGACGAAGGCAGCAATTTTTCCAAACTCAGGTTACGAGCAGATGGTAGTTTTTATATTTCGGGCTTTGCTTCTAGTTATGAAAGTGAAATACAAACGAACTACTTTGGACTGGGTAATTATACTGTCCGCAAAGTAAGCTCAGGCGGTATTGAACTGAGTCTATTTGGCTTATATTATAGAACCGAAGAGGTGTTTTACGGAGACTGCAATGGTTGTGGACGCGATTGTAATACTCCAGAAGAAGATAATAACCAGAAAATTTTCTCGATCAAGGTTCTTCTTTCTCCGGGGGAAAAAGGAGCCGTTCAAATGAAAGTTCTTAAAGGTTCCCAATCTATAAAAATCTCAGACATGACGTATCTGGAAGAACAATGAAACGAATTTTTTTGAACGGGCTGTTACTGTTGGCGGTTATAGTCGGCTTTTCGATTTCGGCTAAAACACCGACAAAGTCAAAAGAAAAAGTTAAAGTTAAGATTTCATGGAAGTATAAAAATGTTCCTGAAAGTATGAAGGTTTATTACACATCTTCGGATGATATAAAAGAACACCCGTTGTGGAAAACCAAGTCGGTTTCGGACCGCTCAGCCATTCCTGTTGGTAAAGAAATTTCTAATGGAAAATTTATGGTCGAGCGGGGAGGCGCGTTTCGGTTTGTACTGGTTTACCACAACACCACCGGGGAGGAGATCTATTTTTTTGCGGCTCCGCACCGGGTTGAACCTGAAGAAAATTCTCTAGGTTTTAAATTTAAATGTTTATGTGTGAACCATGCGTTTCATGTTCCCGCTGGTGAGTACTGGTATAGAATTGTGGAATTTCGAGCTTCGGAACACATCACAGGAAACAAGCTCGATATTTCCCACACAATAGTAAAAGTCTCCGATGACGAACTCGAGTATTATTCGAATTCCGGAAATACACATGGAATGTAAAGGGCCAACTATAAGTTTTTGTTTGTTTTAAATTTACTCGATTTATTTTTTAATTAGTCTAAGGTGTACGCGTCCGTCATTTACCAAATTCATAACCGAAATATTCAATATCGGTTTTAAACTTTTTCGCTATAACATCGCGGGTTTTTTTATTGTAATATTCGGTATAATGTTTTCGCCCTTCGGGGTTAATGTTTTTGTGAGGAAGAGTTTCTGATATGCCCAGCTTTTCACGTATAACTTCCCAATCATTTTCAATAGTTTCAAACCGCCCAATATAATCTGCAAGTACAATTCCATTTGTATCGGTAAACCAATCGAGTTGGTTTCTGTGCGGGGACGGGTAAACGCATGTCGCCGAAGCGTACTGTATCCAATCAACGAATTCTACAAAGCTCATTTGTTGGGAAAGTTGAACACCTTCACGCCTTTTGTATAAAGAGACGGTTCTGTCCCAGGGGTTTCTAACCAACCCGAATTTATAATACGATTTAAATTTTTCTTCGCCGTTTTTCTTTCGCTTCTTTTTTGGTATTATATAATTCAATATAGTCGCGGCCCCTCCATATTGTTGATGACCATAAATTATAGCAGCCTGCTTTTGTGCAAGGTCCATATGCGGCGGTCGTCCGGAGCCGATTATGCTGCGAATACTTGTAGTCCCCGTTTTTGGAACTTCCACAAAAATGCATCGATGTTTATGGGATATCATAAAAAAATCTTATGGAATCGGCCATTACCCTGTCCAGCCGAAAAATTTCGATTGGCGTCGACCGCATATTCTATTGAGCAGCGAATAAGATTTCAATATCATTTAACACGGATTCAGGTAAATTACTTTGGTCAGAAGCCTTTATCTGTTTTTTCAGCATAACTTGCTCGCTTTTACTTATTGGCAATTTTCCCATTTTCAGTGCATGTATTTGCAACAGTAGGGCTTTAAATGCGAAGGCTGTGCTTGCCTGGGAGTTACCGCGTGTTAGTTCGATTTTACTTTGTTCGAATATCAGCTTTGAAGTTTCGATCAGTTTATCTTTGTCTTTTGTAATATTTGCATCGTATCCATCCATCATGCGTAGAAGAACCGGTAAATCGAATGAAGTTATAATTTGAATATTTAAACCGGACAAACTTTTTAAAATTACTTTAATTACCTCTTCAGCTTCGTCGTAATTTTTTTCCTCCGTCAGGTTTAAAATTTTAGCAAAAACTAAATGCAACTTATTTACAAGCCGCATAATGTAATCTTCCTGTATCATATCGATGTCACCAACGAGAACGTCCCGCATTGAATTAGATTGTCCACCCGAAAAAGTATTTACGCCTTCCTATTTAGTCGATACGGTTTATCGGAAATGAGAACATTTTTGTTGCAAATTCCAGGGTCTTGTGAAATAAAACGCAGGTTTTGCCTATTACACTGGTATGAAGAACAAAAGCGTTTATTATAAATTGAGAGCCCAAGCACATGCACTTCACCTTCACTAGCTACGAGAGTACCGTCTACTGGTAAAAGCCGGAGCCAAGGGGGTTTGTTTTTTACATGGACGCGATTCATTGCGTCCATGTCGGCTCAATTTCCATCCGCCCCCTTCCTGAATGAGATTCGATTATTTAGCAGACGGTTAATCATTCAAACTAATAAAGCGCGGAGGACACAATACATAAAAAATTATCTTGACCTATCTACATAATTATAGTTATAGTTAGGTGAAGTTAATATTGGAAACTTCACTCGCTAATCTATTTTAACTTCTAACAATTTTATAGTGAATCAATAGCACATTTTACAGGAGTATACGATGAACAAAAAATTCAAAAAAACAATGGTAACATTTTTAATAACAGGTCTGTTTGCGACAAGTTGGGCAGTCTTTATGGAAGATGGACCTTTTGCTACAGCATATAAAAGTATAAAAAAATATAAAGAAACTTCAGGCAGAGGTTGGTCGGTAAGCACATCGGCCAAAGGAAAAACCTATGTCATCGGGGTTCCTGCCGGTTTTAGCAAGAAAACAGCTGGCATCAATAGTGGCGTTTGCTATCTGGAAGAAAAAGGTAAAAATGGAAGACTTGTACTTATGGGCGAGGGAATGATTAATTCCATGGCAGGGACAAGCGTTGCCATCTCTCCGGATGGTAGTGTCGTCGCCGTAGGTGGACCAGGAATGAAGTCAACATCCAATGGCTACTTTTCACTTTTTGCAAGGCAAGGTTCAAGTTGGAAGGTTCCTGCAAAAGGGGTCGATATGTTAAGTGAAACCCTCGGTTTTGCCGGAGAAAAAGGGTGGAACTTAGGCGCCAAAGTAGATTTATCGAACAAAGGTAAAACAGTCGTAATGTCAGCTCCGGGTTTTAAAGGTTATGGAAGGGTTCAATATCTTGTTGCCCCAAGTGGCGGCTGGGCCAAGGTAAAAGACCCAAATGATATAGTGATGGGAGTTCTAGGATTAGGTAAACCCAAAAAAGGAGATGAATTCGGCAGTAGCCTTGCCATTTCAGAGGACGATTCTACAATCGTCGTGGGAGCCCCTGGAATAGACGGAAACACTGGAGCTGTTTACCTTTTTACAAAACCAAAAAATGGATGGATAAATACGAAAAGTCTATACCGTCTACCAATCGAAGGACTAAAGAAAGGAGACCGCTTTGGCGAGAGTGTGGCCGTATCAAAAGACGGTTCGGTGATAATTGTAGGCACTCCGGGTAAAACAGGAAAATCAACAGGAAAAATTTATGTGTTCACTCTTAGCAAAAACAGTATCTCAACCACAACTTTAGGAAGTGCCTACGAAACCATTAATATGGGAATTTCATTGGCAATATCGGGCGATGGCAAAACTATTGCTGCAGGTGAATATGGTAAAGATAAAAACGGAGGCGTTGTACTTTACAGGTTGAAATCGGGAAAATGGGAAAAAGGAGTGATCATCGCTCTGAACCATCTCCAATATCCAGAAATTGACGAACAGAAGAAAGGCGCTATGGTAGGATTTAGCGTTGATCTTACAGAGAATGGTTCGCATGTATTATTTGGAGTTCCACTATTTGATCATGGCGAGGGCGATTACGATTGGTTTAAGCTATAAATCTGCATCGTAATTTATAACAATTAAAAAGAGGGGGGGCCATCGTTGTCTCCCCTTTGCTGGCCCTGACGCAAGAGCTGAAAGATGGTTTTACTCCACTCATCGTTACGGACGGCGCCTTCGCAAAATATTGGTTCAAATTTATCGTGAACTCGAATAAAAGTTTCCAACACCTCTTTATGTTTCATGGTCGCTTTATAAATGGCCGGGAACTTCTGTTTAGCCAATTGCAGATATTTTAAAATATACAAAGTGAACTCAGCAAAAGAAACATATTCGTTGCTAAGGTCTTTTATAATTCCGGCTTTTACCATGCTTTGAGTAACTCGATAACCGTGATAATATGCATGGTATTCATCCAGCAATCCGAAAATACCAAATTGTCTAGAAGCCATGTACTGCGAACCGAGAATGTATGTATAGAGTCGAATCGTTTTAAATTTTTTTACCAAAGCCATATCCTTTTTAGTATATGGATTTTTAGTATAGGTACCGGCATTTTTATCGCAGCTGTCGCCTCAAGTTGGAACGGAAACAATCACCCATTTGCCATCAATTTTCTCAACAGTAGCTTCATCTTTCCCGCCGTCAACCCGGCCGTTAATTTCAATTTGTATAAATATTTTCACATAACGTTTATCTGTTTTATTGTTCTCGATGGCGATCAGTTGAAATTTAACAAACTTCCATTTTTCCATTTTTTGAAGCTTACGTATAAGCCGCTCCGACCACTGGTTTTCTGGGGGCAGAACTTTTTTCCAATCCTGGTCACCTCGAATTTTAGATGCGTAAAAATAGGTTAACAAAGAACCCGGAGTATTTTCCCATGTTGTAATTGACTTGGCCTCTTCTATAGTAATCATTGGACTAGCTTCATATTCGGTCCATTCATTATCATCACTAGAATAAATACCAGCATTGTGGACACCCAAAATAGCAAAGAACAGAAGGAACACGGACAACTTTTTAATATTTTTTAGATATAAGTTTTTCATTTTTTCACCTTTAGAATATTAATTTGATCTGGCAGCATACAACGCAGGCACATTTATACAAGCAAATATTTAGACATCCTTTGCATGAAGGTATACAACATGGGGTCATTTGTCATATTTGTCAATGGATTCTTTAGCAATGCAAAACTAGTTGCCTTTGCGTTCCCGGACTTTTTCCAGAAATTCGGACTGCCCGGATATAAACGATTGCAATCTTATTTTCCCCTGTGTTTTTGTTGGTATGACCCACCACTGCATACTCTCTGAATAATAAGGTTCTTCCATGTCAGAAAATTTTATCTGTCGTGAAGAACGCCACGGGGAAGAACAATACGCCGTAGTATCATCAAAACCGATTCTTACGAAAAAGGCTTCTAAAAACAGAGGTATCGCCAAAGCTCCAAAACCCAGTGCCATCATAAGAACTGGAAATTTGCCTTCGGGGTCCACATAAAACATTAATATACCAAGCGCACATGGGATCAAAACAAAAACAAATGTAAAAATTTTAAAGGTTCGACCATACTCCACCCACATCTTTCCATCTCGGGCTTGTGCGGGTACTTTTGCAGCTTTTACCAATGCTGAGAGCGCCAGCGGTACAATAATCGCTACTAATACGGGTCCTATCCAACTCAATTTAGTACTCCTTTCCTTGGTTTTCCAGAATTAAACCATCAAATTAATTTAATACCTATCTCAATATACATCATATTTCTTATTTTGTCGCTAATAACTTCAAAGCTTATTATGCGAAGTTCGACAATACATATTATCAACTGGTGTTGAGATATTATATTAATATGCATTCTTCCGGTGAACAAATTCCGACAAAAATATTATTTCTTCTTCCTCATCGACGGTATAAACTAATCGATAGTTTCCCACTCTATATCTATAAAATCCATCAAGGTTACCAACAAGTTTTTTAATATTCGGGCCATAAAATGGATCCTTTCTAAGGACGGGGTAAATATCATTTCGTAATTTTTCATGGATTTTCCCAAGTTTCTTCTTGGTAATATTTTTTACAAAAGATTCTGTTTCTGCAATCCGGTACATTAGTATACTATTTTGTATTTACCATTTTTGATATCATTCATGGATGATTTAATGTTTTTTAGAAACTCTTTATCCGAATTATAAAAAGCCATTTCTTCATCGTCTACATAATTTTTTTCCAATACCTCGGAAAGTAAATGGGTTTCAATGAAGTTCGAAATTGTGCGATTTTCAGACTGGGCTGCTGATTTTATTTTATCATAATCAGTATCTTCTAATCTAACAGTGACAGTTTTGCTCATATTCAAATCCTTTCAATATAATTCATTTGTATTCAGCAATGTACATAAAGCATTTTATAGGGTCAAGATATTTTGAAATTTTTTTACGACAATGCAAGTGTAATTTATGAATTTATGAATTGAAAAGGTTCCGAAAACGACTTAGAGCAATTGATTGAAAAATCCAAAATATGAATTTTCTATTTACGTAATAACTCCATCATTTTTTGATATTCAGGTTTTTCGAGTTCTTTTTTCAATATATGTATATCTTTAAAACCTGAACTCTTTTCAAATGCTTTTCCAAAATTTTCCGGCTTATAAACAGTCCCATTAAAACTATAACTATGGCTTCCTTCCAGTTCTTTTAAAAACAGCGCTCTTTCTTCTTCTATATGGGGTTCTACGAGAGCTGCAAACTTATCATGAATGAGTAAAAAAACTTTTTTGAAATCTTTATTTTTCATTATTCCTTTATAAATTTTGCGGTGTTTTTTCTGAGCATACATTAAGTATTTTAATATATAATATTTGAATTCATAAAAGGGAGGACCATGGGCGTTAAAAGTGTCTAATGCATATTTATCCATTACATGCAAACCGGTTATGAAGTCATGATAGTAGGCATGAAACTCGTCGAGTAAACCATACACCCCGTAAGTTTGTGTTGAACCCAAACCTCCGCTGGATGAAGGGTCAATATATGGTTCGAAGCGCATGGTTCGAAGTTCTCCGGTAATCTGCGAAACCAACTCTTTAGCGGGGTACGTTTGCGTAATTTCAACAACATGATGACCGGAATCCGTAAAATAAAAAGCGTACCCTTTAAATGGGCTCCGTATCCAGATTTCAGCGCCAGAACCAACTTCCACACCTTCCGGCGACTTAACTACCTTACCCTTATGTATCAATCCATATATGTCGGTGTAGGCATGATACGTTTCATGCACAATAGTAGGCAAAGCATTATCCAGATTTTCATAGAAACTATCGTTTATGTAGCGAAGATAAAAATCGGCTTTTTTATGGCAGTGTTTTTGAACAAAATCGGAAACAAACTCAATGGCTTTATAACCTTGTTTGTCTTTTTTTTTCAGTATCTCCGCAACTTTTTTTATAAGTTTATCGGAATCTTTCATTTTATCAGGCATGATATAATTAGAGCAGAATAAACCTGTCATCGTCCCGGACTGCTGCGCCTGTGTTTGTGAATGAAAAACACCTGCAATTAAAAAGATTATGAATAAAGCCAGACTTTTGTAGATGTTTCTTAACATAAGAACACGTTTAAACCACTCGTAGATTTAGTCAATGATAATTCCCTGTTTTATGTTTGCCGTTCTGACCAGAAGTGAAACCGGAAAAGTCGATGGAGTGGCTGGGAATGTGGACTTAGACAAATTTAAAGGTTCCGAAAACGACTTGAAGAACCTGATTGAAAAATCCAAAAAATGAATTTTCTATTTACGTAATAACTCCATCATTTTTTGATATTCAGGTTTTTTGAGTTCTTTTTTCAATATATGTATATCTCTAAAATCTGAACTATATTCAAAGGCTTTTCCAAAATCTTCCGGTTTATAAACAGTCCCATTAATACTATAACTATGGTTTCCTTCAAGTTCTTTTATAAACAGCGCTCTTTCTTCTTCTATATGGGGTTCTACGAGAGCTGCAAACTTATCATGAATGAGTAAAAAAACTTTTT
>JBEQLE010000026.1:0-45661 GCA_040326155.1 Leptospirales bacterium
AATCCAGTATTAAACCGCGGGGGGTCAGTCGCAACCATGTGCGGCGGAGGGGCGGGCTAAGCCCCTTTTAAAACGGGTTCGATTTTGTATTAAACATAAATTAAAAAACATTTGACCCTGTGTCATACCAAGGTATGGTATAGCCACAATAACACCTGTAAGGAGATTTATGATGAAAAAAACTATTATCGGCACTATTATACTGACAGTGCTCTCAACCGCTATGCTGTTTGGCGCACCAATTGACGACTTTAAAAAGTCCGCAAAAAAAGGTGAAGCTCACATACTACGCAAAATGATCGAAGATGGAGAGATTAAACCAACGGACGTAGATAGAGATAAAAATACCCCATTGCACCTGGCAATTGGCGATCCCGATTCCATAAAACTTTTACTGGAAAAAAAAGCGCCTGTGAATGCTAAAAATAAGCTGAATGAAACGGCATTGCACCATGCAGCGTTTCTCGGAATTAAAGCTACAGTTGAAATTCTTGTAAAAAATAAAGCTGATTTAAATATCGTCGGGAAAAACGGAACACCCGTTCAATACGCTTTTAAAAATGGTAAAGACGACATAGGAAAATATCTTTTAAGCAAAAAAGCCAACCCCAATATTGTCGGCCCCGATGGAATGACTCTACTACAATGGGCGATTGTGAACGATAAAACCGATCTAATTCAGACCCTTTTAAAATATAAAGCCGACCCGAATATTGAAACCAAAAACGGAACCGCTTTAATGCTCGCAATACGAAAAAATGACATAAAACTGGTTGAATTATTAGTGAAGGCCAAAGCCGATGTCAACAAAGGCAACGGTGAAATTCTAAGCCCTCTCTATTATTGTGTTCGAAGCAAAAAAATAAAAATTGCCGAAATTCTCATTAAAGCTAAAGCCAATATCAATATTTTGAATGGCGGAGGCAGTACGCTTGTTTATCTTGCTTCAGGTGAAGGCGATCTTGAAATGGTCGAATTCCTGATCAAAAACAAAGCAGATATAAAGATAGCCAACGAACAGGGTGTTACACCTTTATTTCGAGCCATCTACAACAATCACACAAAAGTTGCCGTTCTACTAATCGACAAAGGTGCTAAAGTCAAGCTCAAAGACGATAAGGGAAGAACTGCGCTGCACCTGGCCGCAGAAAATGACGATGTGGTACTTGCCGAATCTTTGCTTAAGAAAAAAGCAAAGATTGATGAGCTGAACAACGAGGGTAAAACCCCACTTTGGGTCGCTATTCTAAAAGGAAAAACGAAGGTGGCCGTTTTACTTATAAATAAAGGAGCCGACCCTGATCAAAAAAATAAAAATGGGGATACCGTTCTCATTTACACCATTTACAAAGGGTATACTGATATTGCTAAATCTTTAATTAAAAATGGCGCAGACCTGAATTACAAACATGCCAAAGGCAAATACACTGCCCTTATGGTTGCAAAACAAAAAGAGAATAAAGAAATCGAAGAATTGCTTGTTAAAAAAGGCGCAAAATAATAGTAAAGGGGTCGGTCTTCCGGCCCCTTCCCCTTCCTTATACATTTTTATAAATTTTTTCTGAGTCGTATCACTACTTTTTATTAAACCCTTTACGTGGTATAACTCTGAAAAAATAATTCCCTGAAATATGAACGATTCTCAAAAAAAGTATACCATTTACTGGCTGGTCTCTGTGTGCATTTTAATATTTATAATGGTCCTGGTTGGTGGAATAACCCGACTTACCCACTCTGGCTTGTCTATGGTTGACTGGAAGCCAATTCTGGGCACGATACCGCCGATCGGGGAACAAGCATGGTTAGAAACCTTTGAACAATATAAGCTGTTTCCTGAATACCAGAAAGTAAACTTTGGAATGACTCTTTCAGAGTTCAAGACGATTTTTTTCTGGGAATATCTGCATAGAATTCTGGGACGAATTATTGGCATGGCTTATGCCATTCCCTTTTTAATTTTTGGAATTAAAAAATACTATAATGCAGCCTGGGTTAAAAAACTTTTAGTCGGTCTAGTTTTAATTGGACTACAAGGACTCATGGGATGGTACATGGTCATGAGTGGTCTTGAAAGTCGTCCTAGCGTCAGCCATTACCGTCTCGCCGCTCACCTGACATTTGCTTTTATTATCGCGGGTTATATTCTCTGGATAATACTCGATCTTATTCGAAATAAAAGCTCCCACTCACCGGCGCCCTGGTTTAAATACACCGTCTTCATAACCAGTGGAATTATTTTACAAATTATTTATGGGGCTTTCACGGCAGGCTTAAAAGCCGGTTTTGACTATAATACCTTTCCTCTTATGCGCGGTGAAATTATACCTTCCGGCGCTTTCAGTTTTATCCCTTTTTTAACGAATTTCTATGAAAATGAGATTATGGTTCAGTTTATACACCGAACCATAGCCTGGAGTTTATTAATATCCATAACGGTTTTTTTCTATATGGCAAAGAAAATGGTCCTTTCACCGGAACAAAAAAAAGCAAATCATATGCTCATTGCTACGTTGGGTATTCAGTTTTTACTGGGTGTATTTACTCTGATTTATGTTGTGCCAGTTGCGCTCGGTGTTTTGCACCAGGGCGTCGCTTTTATTTTATTCCTGACGGCTATTTATGTAAACCACACTTATTCAAAAGTTTAATTGTATAACTTACTTGACGCATTAAAGAACATAAAAATATATTGAATTGAGGTTAAAATGAACAAAATAATACGTATAGTAATTACCATAGGTTTGGCGGGCTCTCTTTTTGCCGTTTCATCACCTGTGTTTTCAAAATCGGACAAAGCAAAAGAAAAATCGAAAAAAGAAAAAGTAACGGGACAAGACCGTGCAAATGAAGCGAAGCTGGAACAAATAAAGCGAGTCGAAGAACGCCTTGTAAAGCTGAACGAAATTGCAGACAAACTGGAAGCTCAGGGTAACCAGGAAGATGCTGATGCGCTACGTGAAACGATTCAAGAAGCTGAGGCCCTTATTGTAAAGAAAAGAAAGAAAATTAAAGAGCGGCATTCGGATAAATCCAAATCTCATGATGACGACGACGACGACGATGACGACGATGACGACGATGACGACGATGACGACGACGACGACGACGACGATGACGACGACGACGACGATGACGACGACGATGATGATGACGACTGAGAAAAACTATTAAAAATAGGAAAAACAAATGCGAAATAAAATTATAATACTCATTTCACTTGCAGCGCTCTCTTTGCAATGCAACGGAGGGTGTTCTGGCAATAAAACACCAGACACAGATTCTGCAACCCTGGAAGAAACCACTACTCCTGCGGCAGAAATTACAAAAGAAAATGCTCAAGTGGAAGCTGAGAAGCTAATAAAAGAACTTAAAAATATGTAACGGTCCGCGTATATGGAAAAGAGGGCCGATAAGTTGAATAGAAATTGCAATTTATTTTTATCGATTGACTGCCCCGCTCGAAAAAAAACGTTGATACTTAAGTTGAAGAAAAACTATTAAGGAGTTTATTATGGGAAAAAAATTATTACTTGCATTAGCTATTACAGCATTTTCTTTTAATTGTGGTGAAGGTTGTGGATCAGAAGCTACAAAAGAACCAGTTGCAGTTGAAAATCCATGCGCTGCGGAAAATCCTTGCGCTGCTGAGAATCCTTGCGCTGAAGCTGCAAATCCTTGCGCTGAAGCTCATTGATCAAATAACAACACTTGAATGTCGGGTAATTGAAAATTTTCGTTTATCCGACATTTGAACTAACTTTAGAATGCGTATTGGTTATTTCTCAGGCTTCACTTATCCCGCGAAAGGGATTTTGTTTTTATTCAACAATGCCAAACTCTGGAAATTTTTTTTAATACCTTTAGTAATCAACATTGGTCTGACTTTTGTAATTTATTTCTATTTTTTTTCAAGTATTCCTGAAATGGCTACATCTATTTCCGCTTCTCTGGAGAACTGGTTACTTGGGCCGGAAGACGCAGATACCAGCTTTTGGGTCAAAGCGATTTTTGGCGGAATACGTTTTATAATCTCTGCTTTCATGTATTATTTAATCATTATTATTTACCCTCTATTTATTGCTGTCTGTTCAACCCTTATTACACCGCTATTTCGCACTTATCTTTTTGACGCAACAATGCATATACATGAAGGAGTAACTCCGGCTTCCATCCCCTTTGCCGATTCCCTGAAATATGCGCTCAAATCCATTGGAACTACCCTACGCATATCTATAATGTACCTGCTTCTAACGATTGTAATCTCTTTTCTAAATTTTGTACCGGGCCTTGGTATTGTTTTGCAATTTATTCTGACTGCCTACTATATCGGGTGGGAATTTATTTTACCCTATTTTGAAGAGAAGCAAATGCTATACTCAGAACAGTCGAAATTTTGCCGTAAAAACTTCAGAGCCATCTTCGGGTTTGGAACTCTGGCATATATACTCATATTAATACCCCTGCTTTCAGGTATATTTTTAACCACGCATACAATCGGAGGCGGTTTATTGATCTCTGATCTGAAGAAAGATCTAGCCGAATAATTAATTATTTATTATATTGACATACCCATTTGCACCTATAAATAAGTACAGTATGTCCTCGAAAGAAAAAATTCTACAACATTACAAAAATACTCGACTGAAAACTCACGAAATATGTTCCCCGCTTGAACCCGATGATTACAATATGCAAGCCATGTATGATGGCAGCCCTCCTAAATGGAACATAGGGCATTGCACCTGGGCTTTCGAAGCTTTTGCTCTTTCTGCCTGCGTCCCGAATTATAAACCTTATAATGAAAAATTTGCATATTGTTTTAACTCCTATTATGAGACTGTCGGGGAAAGAATACAGCGCCATAACAGACATCTCCTTTCACGCCCTACGCTGGACGAAGTTTATGCCTATCGCAAATTCGTTGATGAACAAGTTGAGGAATATTTAACAACCTCGGTAAAAAAAGTCTCCAACCTGGATGATTTTATGATGCGGCTTGAAATTGCCATTAACCATGAACAACAACACCAGGAACTATTTTTTACTGATCTAAAACATATCTTTTTCATGAGTCCCTTACAACCTGCTTACGCTGAAAAAAAAGATGTACTATCGATCTCAACAGAATATCGCCCTGCAAAATTCAACGAATTTGAACCTGTACTGACCGACATAGGCCATACAGGAGATGGTTTTAGCTATGATAATGAATTGGGACGACATAAAGTCTATCTAAACCCTTTTTCCATGATGAACAGGTTGGTTACCAACGGTGAATTTATTGAATTTGTGGAAGACGGGGGATATTCCGATTTCCGCTGGTGGCTTTCAGATGCCTGGGCAACCGTTCAAAAAGAAGACTGGAAGCAGCCTTTATACTGGACAAAAGTAGATAAGGACTGGTATGAATTTACCCTGCATGGAATGAAAAAAATTAATCATTCGGCCCCTGTGTGTCATGTCAGCTTTTTTGAAGCCGATGCATATGCAAAATATAAAGAAGCTCGCTTGCCTACAGAATTTGAATGGGAACATGTTGCCAACACTCAACTTCAAGAAATAGAATCGGGCCACTTTATGGATAATAACTATATTCAACCTATAGTTGCCAAACCAGAATCTGACGCATGCGCCGAGTTTTTCGGTAATGTCTGGGAATTAACCCAGAGCTCTTATTTACCATATCCAAATTTTGTAACCCCGCCCGGAGCTCTTGCCGAGTACAACGGTAAGTTTATGAACGACCAAAGAGTTTTACGTGGCGGCTCCTGTGCTACGCCTCAAAATCATATTCGTAGTACCTATCGAAACTTCTGGCAATCGGATAAAAGGTGGCAATTTTCCGGGTTTCGCCTGACGAAAGATTTATAAATTGACCTATGGCACCTGTAAAAGACAGTATCGAAATTATTTCAAAAGAGAATGTCAACATTAAGGTTTTTGCTGAAGAAGTAGAAACCGGTTTATCGAAAAACCGAAAATCTTTGCCTGCACGTTTTTTCTACGACGCGCGTGGCTCAGAAATATTTCAGCAAATTACCAAAATGCCCGAGTATTACCTTACCGATTCAGAAAGATCGATATTAAATTTTCATGCAAAAGAAATTATAGATAGTGTAGTCCAATATAGAGACCAGCCGGGAAAAGAGCAGACGACACTGCAAATAGTCGAATTCGGCGCCGGAGACAGTGACAAGCCCTACCCCTTAATAGATGCCATTCTGGAGACCGGTCTTCCCTTTGAATACATTGCTATTGATATCAGTATCACCGCTCTGGAGAACTTTGGCGAAAAACTGAACCGTCGTTATAATAATATAAACTATCGCGGTATTGCAGGTGAGTATTTTGAATGCTTGGAAAAAATCAATTTAGCTGATAATACCGTGAAATTAGTACTTTTTCTCGGGTCAAATATTGGTAACTTCTCTTTTAAAGATAGTGTTTCGTTCATGCACAAAATCAATCAATATTTAAGTATAGACGACCATTTGTTGGTAGGGTTCGACATGGTCAAAAATCCGACGAAACTAATACAGGCGTATTCTGACAGCACAAACATTACCGCCGAATTCAACCTGAACCTGCTTGATCGCATGAACCGCGAACTGGGAGCTGACTTTCATCGAGATAACTTCTTTCACTATGCAACATTCAATCCTACTATGCAAGCTATGGAAAGCTTTATTATAAGCAAAGTTGACCAGAAAGTCTATATTAAAACCCTGGATAAGACATTCACTTTTGATACTTTTGAACCTATTCACACTGAATATTCCAATAAATATACGGCTAAAAAGATTAAAGCCCTGGCAGAAGAATCCGGGTTCAAAACACAATCTTATTATACCGATCTCGATTGTAACTTCAGGAACTACCTCTTTACACCTGTAGAAAAAAATATATAAAAAATGCCCAAATGATCATTTCTTTTGTTTACGTACCTTTGAATATATTCAATTTAGCCGTAGTAAGCGGGAAGAAAGTTCAAACGTTTCTGCAAACCAATATAAGTCAGGTAAATAATATATAATGGATAATCTATCTTTTGTTAGAATTGAGTACGAAAACATTAGCAATAGTGTAGTGAAAGTTGTATATCTGCAAGGAAAAATTACCGCCATGAACGGCATTGAAATTAACAATAAGTTGAAAAACTTGTTTGAAGACAACAATTATAACGTAATTGTAGATATCTCAGAAATAGATTATATGGACAGCAAAGGCATGGCGATGTTATTGACGCTCGCTAAGACCATTGATCAAAACCAAGGCAAGCTAATATTATCCAAACCATCGGCTTTTGTAAAAGAGTTACTCGATTTAACGAATCTATCATCTTTTTTCAACATCGCATCCGATTTAGCCAGCGCCCGAAACGAATTTTCATAAACATTCCGGACGCTGGAAAAACTGAAAAACTTAGTACCGATAGTGATCCGGTTTGTACGGACCTTCTAAAGGTATTCCAAGGTACTCAGACTGCTCTGGAGTCAGTGTAGTTAATTTTACACCCAGTTGGTCCAGGTGCAATCTTGCTACTTCCTCGTCTAATTTTTTCGAAAGTCGGTAAACCCCAACTTCATACTTGTTCTGTTTTAGATCGATCTGTGCAAGAACCTGATTTGAAAAGGAGTTACTCATAACAAAAGCAGGGTGACCTGTTGCATTTCCAAGATTCACCAACCGACCTTCGGAAAGTAAAATAATAGAATGCCCTTCAGGAAAAGTATACTTATCTACCTGAGGTTTAATATTCAGACACTTGATACCAGGGTAAGCCTGCAAAGGCGCAACCTGAATTTCGTTATCGAAGTGACCAATATTACAAACAATGGCCCCATCTTTCATCTTTTTCATGTGCTCCAGGGTAATTACATCTTTATTACCTGTGGTTGTCACATAGACGTTCGCTTCAGCAAGAGCGTCTTCTACAGTCGCAACTTCGAACCCTTCCATGGACGCCTGAAGCGCATTAATAGGGTCAATTTCAGTTACAATTACTCTTGCGCCAAAACCCTGCATAGAGCGAGCGCAACCTTTACCAACATCGCCGTAACCGGCTACACAAACAACTTTACCGGCAATCATTACGTCGGTACCGCGTTTAATACCATCAGCCAAAGATTCTCGGCAACCATAAAGGTTATCAAATTTCGATTTTGTTACAGAATCGTTTACGTTGATGGCAGGAAAAAGAAGTTCGTTCTTTTCCATCATCTGGTACAATCGGTGAACACCAGTGGTAGTCTCTTCCGAAACTCCAATAATGTTGTCAGCGATCTTGTTCCATTTACCGGGTTTCTCCGCGATAGATTTTTTTAACAGTTTATTTACAGCCTGTAGTTCAGGATTATCTGTCGGCTTATCCAGAATTGTAACGTCTTTTTCTGCTGCGTTGCCATAGTGTACTAAATGAGTAGCGTCACCACCATCATCAACTATAAGGTCTGGTCCGCTGCCATCTGGCCAGCTCAGAGCCTGCTCCGTACACCACCAATACTCGTCCAGGGTTTCCCCTTTCCAGGCAAATACCGGAACGCCGGCTTCAACGATTGCCGCTGCTGCGTTATCTTGTGTGGAAAATATATTACATGAAGCCCATCGTACGTCGGCTCCGAGTATAACAAGCGTCTCAATTAGAACCGCAGTTTCCACAGTCATGTGAAGCGATCCCATAACTTTTGACCCTTTCAATGGTTTTTCCGTACCAAATTTTTCTCGTAATGCCATTAAACCGGGCATTTCAGATTCACCAATATCAATAACCTTGCGACCAGACTCGGCCAGGTTAATATCAGCTACTTTATAATCTTTTGCTCTTGAAGACATAGATACCTCCGCTATATCGATACATTTAAGTGTATCGATATACTAAAGTACGAAGATATAGTGTCAACCAATATCTTAGTGATTTTACAGCAATGCTTTTTTCAGGCAGTGAAACAAAGCCTCTTGCCACTCACCCGCGTCCGCCGAGGAGGTATCGACCGTCATAAAGTCTGTTCTGTGCTGTTCTTGCAATTCTGTAGGTGGTTCATACGAGGCGTCCATCAGCTCTTTTTCTGTATGAGTAGCATCCGAGGTATTATTTTTTTCGTTTGGTCGGTGTTTCAAACGGCTTTCGATAATTTCGCTATTAGTTGTAGTCTCGATAATTATACAAGAGAAGCCTTCTTTGTGGAAAGCCTCCATAAAGTTTTTCCGAACCTCTTTTTTTGAGAAAGTGGCATCAATTACAGCCGGCGAGCCCTGTTTCAAGGTCTGTACGGTTTTTTGCAGCAGGCTGTTATATGTTTTTTGCGTCTGCTCAGGCGAGTATAACTCTTTTCGCGCCTCTTCACACGATGGTTTGTACGGATCCAGTTGGGCCAGCGATTTTCGTATGTAGTCAGAATTCAAATGGGGTATGGTAAAACTATCGGCGATATATCTTGCCACGGTTGTTTTTCCCGTTCCGACTTTACCCATAACCAGTATTGCAACCGGTTTTTCCGGTAAAAGCGCATATCGAAAACATAAAGCCAGGTATTTTTTCGCTTCGTTTATACTATTTTTCTTTTCATCGTCCGGAACTTCAGGTTCCGACGCTCGCAACATGTTGACCTTAACGCGAACATAAGCCCGGTAGCACTTATAAAACCGAAAAAGCTCTCGAAGAGAAGAATCATTTTCATCCAATAAAACCAACTTTGCCAGCCTGTTACTTTCACGGGGTTTTTCATGATAATCTAAATCCATTGCTAAAAACGCAAGATCACTTGCTATATCAATGAACCTGAAATTGTCATTAAACTCAATACAGTCATAAATACAGACAGATTTGTTTAGCTCACTATTTTGCAGATATATATGTTCTAGTCTGAGGTCGCCATGACAATCGCGAATCCATCCATCATGTAATCTTTTTTGTATAAATTCTTTGTGTGTATCAAAATAGTTTGTAGAATAATTGTAAATATACTTTGTTTTGAAAAGATCTTCCTCATCAAGTAAATTATTTACAACCTTGAAATTATCTAAAACGGCATTTTGCACAACCTGCGCTGAGCCGAACCCGGAAAAATCAGGTTTTAAATTCTTATAAAAACCTCTCAAACAATTGGCAAGAAGTTCAATATGATTCTGGGTTAGGCGACCAGATTTTGTAATCTCCTGTAAGCAGTTTTCAGTTTTCAAGTATTTCATTTTAATACCATATTCGAATAATTCCCCCTTCTCAAAAGAGAATCTATTATTCTCTATGTATACTTTAATAATCTCTTCATATATTTCATCACACAAACGTTTATTCAAAGTGAATTCTTTGAACACATTTTGCCTGCGCTTTTCTAAACTAGAATAGTCAATAAAACCAAAGTTTATACTCTTTTTGAATTTATAGACATACGGCGGGGCAATGGCAATAATAGAAATATGAGTTTGAATAATCTTTATATATTCCGGTTTATACGGGTAAGATTCCGCCTTAGATAAGAAATCGATTAACTGCTGTTCTCTACTCACTCTGTACCAAAGATATATATTACAAACCGCTGCGAACAGAATTTTAACAGGTAAAACCATTTACAAAGTTTCTAACCCGAAAAACCTGACAGCGGCAACGTTATGGTTTATATTATTCAATTAATTCTGGGAATTGCGCTACATTTATTTCTGGCGGCTCAATTTTCGAGTGGTACAATACATGGGAAAATTGTATTCATAAGCTTCAGTTCTGTATTTGAGAAAGTTACACTGATTGCGCTTGTTATCCTTATGCAATTTTCCATTTATCTCGGGTTAAAAAAATGGGGGCGTTTCCATAAAACAGCAAAAATCGACCTGGGTCCTCATGACCGATTTTTTGTATATCTTTTATCGGTAATTCTATGTAGCTTTATAGTCTACTCCATTTTTGCAACCGAAACATGGGTTTCCAAAATTTCCATCGCTACGGTCATACTGAACACCTTGTTCATATTTTTTGCGGCTTTTTTTGAAGAGCTTGTATTTCGTGGTTATTATTTCAAACAACTCATCACCAGGTTCCCAAAGGCCATGTGGGGAATAATTATCGTACAAGCCGCTTTTTTCGCGCAGGGCCATATGGATAATCCCGATTCCACTGTTATTATGATGATGAACATATTCCTCATAGGTGTCATCTTGGGAATTGCCGCAATAAACCATTTTACAGCAGTTGTGGTTTTTCATTTTTTATGGAATTATTTCTCGGGATTTGTGTTCGGTTTACCCGTATCGGGTTATCTGTTTTATGAGTCACTGGCAAGACCAAAACAGGTATACAACTGGGAGGGTTCTGTTGTGCTTTTCTTTTTGTTGCTTCTTCCGACTATGGTTTTGATCTATTTTATGATTCAATCGGCAAAAAAAAAATCATTCAAAATCGGGGTTGTGGACTTTTTAAATGCTTACCCTCTTTACTATGGGCTCGAAAATCTTCCTCATGTTGAACTTGTTCGCGAAATTCCCAGCCGGTTGTCCACTTTACTAAAAGAAAAAAAGCTCGACGCCGCTCTGGTTTCATCGATTGAATATTATAAAAATCGAACCTTGTGGAAATACCATCCCGATCTTTGCATCAGCTCTAGTAAGGGAGTAGAATCAATTCGAGTTTTCTTCAAAACGCAGACTGCCGAACAAAACGGCGATTTCAATACATTGACCGAACGGCTATCATCAGCAAAACTTATAACTATATATTATGATCGGGCCAGCCGAAGTTCGGTCGAAATTTTAAAACTATTGCTTATTGAAAAACTTCCCCGCACCCAAACCCGATTTATTGAAATTAACCCACCGTTTGAACAAAAACTTGACAATCTAAAACCCGAAGAACTTTTACTGCTTATTGGCGATGAGGCGCTGCGAAATCGTAACCGCGCTTCCATCGATCTTGGCTCCTGGTTCACCGCCACATTTCAACAGCCCGCAGTTTATGCATTATGGTGTTACCCAGAAAACCATTCCCCTGAATTACCCTCGATTTTATTAGAAGGGTTCGCCCAGAGTAAAAGTAAATGGAATCAAATGCTGCAAAAAGCCGGCGAAATATTTAAATTTGACTTCGACTTTGTAAAAAAGTATCTGGAAATAAACATACAATACACACTAGATGAAAGTCGGTCTAAAGCGCTTACTTTCTTCTTTGAAAAATACTCTGCTGTTGCAAAACAAACAGACAAGGACAAATAGTTATTCAAATACGTTAAAAGAATTCAAAATACCATCGCGAGCCAGCGAATACACCGTATCTAGTGCAATGCCACGTTCAAACTCAAGTGTTATAGTGGGAATTTTTCTTTCCATACCGGCATAGGTACCCAGAGAGCCCGGTGTGGGGTAGCCAATATCGGGCGTTACCGGCATTGGAAGTTTTTCTGCAATTAAGGCGGCAAATTTTTCCGAAGGCCCATTTGTATTGATCATTGGTTTCCAGGAATGAAATGAAATAATAAAATCGGGTTGAAAATTTTCCATCAAATCTACAATCGCCTTCGTTTCAATTTCACTATTTGCCGCTTTTCCGGGATTATACCGAGGCTCTTCAAATTCAGCGGTCCAGTCTTTTGTCTGCATATTTCGATTCAAATCTACGCCGTTTGAATTTTGCCGTTCAAATGCGAAAAAACCATCCGGGTTCACAATAGGAAGCAAATACAAGTCAATATTTAAATTTGATTTTGCATCGCCTGTTCCGAATTCATGAGTAAAATCTTCCATAAAACGAACGCCTTCCGTTTCATTTCCATGGACGCCACCAAGCAACAATACTTTACCTTTTGAATCTCTGGAGGCCGGAATAAACTTTCCCGAAATATCTCTACCCTGTAAAGATTTACCCAGCGTTTGCCAACCGGGTCCTGAGAACACAGCTGTGTCTGGTTTTTCATATGGAATAGATTTCTTTATCTCTTCGTTATCAATTTCTTCCAAACTTATTCTCCTATTGCATTTCTGTATGTATTATACATTAGCATAGCTATAGTCATAGGGCCAACGCCTTTTGGAACAGGCGTAATAAACGAGCTTTTGTCTACCATATCTTTGTAATCAAGATCTCCGCATAACCCTGAATCGGTTCTGTGCATTCCCACATCAATTACAACAGCGCCTTCTTTTATATCTTCCGGCTTTACCAGACCACGAACACCCATTGCAGAAACAAGTATATCGGCATTTTTTACGTACTCAGTTAAGTTCCTGGTTTTTGAGTGGCAAATGGTCACTGTCGCTTGACCGGCGTCCATTAGCATTTGCGCAATAGGTTTTCCAACAATATTAGATCGCCCTAATACAACGGCGTTTTTACCGGTGCAATCAATACCCGCCTGTTGAATCATAACCATAATACCCAGTGGAGTACAGGGAATAGTCCCGGGCGCTTTGGCGTATAATCGACCTATGTTTTCAAAATGAAAGCCGTCGACGTCTTTTTCCGGGAGAATTCTTTGCAGAACAGTTCGCTCCTCAATATGGCCTGGCAAAGGTAGCTGGACCAGAATACCATGA
Source organism: Leptospirales bacterium (assembly GCA_040326155.1). Taxonomy (GTDB): domain Bacteria; phylum Spirochaetota; class Leptospiria; order Turneriellales; family JAOUFE01; genus JBEQLE01. The sequence goes on from JBEQLE010000026.1 coordinate 13,516, forward strand.
ATTGCAGAGTCCTTATTCCATTCTTCAATCTGGTCTATTATAGCATCCTGACTGGAATCTTTGGGTACTCTTTGAATTATAGAATGATATCCCAGCTCAGCGGCGGCTTTTTCTTTATGTGACACATAAACCTGACTGGCCGAGTCTTCACCTGCTAATAACACGGCTAAACCGGGAGTAATATTAGAAGCGGCCACCTTTTCAGTCAATTTTTCACGTATTTTTTTACCAAGTTTGTTTCCGTACAACAACTTACCGTCTATCCAGTCGCTTTTTTCAATATCAAAATTCGGGATATGAATCATGCCTTACCTTACCTCATGAATGAATTAATGTCATAGAAAATATTACAAATAAAACGAGAACGCTGTATATATTAATGGCAATAAATGTTTTTTTATAATTCATATTTTTACTGGGAAAGATCAGGTTTCGTGACATCCACAAAATACCAATAGAGATTACGATTAAGGCAACCCAGACAGCTTTAATATAAATATCGCCGGCAATCGGAATCGCAAGTGCGGAAAGGACCGTAACAAATATTCCGGCAAATGTTAAATAACGTAGCGTCTTTTCTGAAGTTTGTTTAATAAGAGTGGGTAAACCAGCCTTTTCATAATCGTCTCCGTATAAAAACAGCAAAAGCCAGAAATGGGGAATTTGCCATACAAACATAAAGAAACAAACCGCAAGAATAAACGGGTCGAGTATATCTCCCCCGGCGGCAGCCCACCCCACCCCTGGCGGAACTCCGCCAATAACAGAGCCTGGTATTACCGCAATCGGTGAAACTCGTTTCAAATAGGTATAAAAACCATTGTACCAGATAAACGCAGAAAGGCCAAGTGCAGTTGCAATCCAGTTTGTTTTTAAGACGAGTATTGTAAGGCCTGCGACTAAATAAAGTAAAATAAAAATAACGACATGTAGTGGTTTTACACGACCAGAAGGAAGCGGACGATCTTTTGTCCGATTCATTTTTGCATCAAGCTTCCTGTCTTGTAACTGGTTCAACGCAGCCGAGCTGAGTCCGATTAATAATATCCCGAGAACGGGCCAGATAATATGAGAAGTCCTTGGCGCATCAACAAGCAAATACCCAATAGCCGTAGTAATAGTCACAGAAAAAGTAATCCGTATTTTTCCTAGCTCCAGGGACAGAAGAATCCATTTTTTTAACCAAGCGATCATTTGTTTTTTGTTTTTCGCACATGGCGCGAATATCTAACGAGTATATGCAAACTGATAAAGGTGCATGGCCTGCCAAGTGAAAAACAAATCCTTTACAAACTATTTTGAAATAACGGGATGTTAAATATATGCAGCTTCTTACCTGAAAATTTTCCAGGAGTCGGTAAATCGATTTCTAAGTTGCTATACAATTATTATCAAAAGGAGATTATCAATGATGCAAAATTTACCCGCTATATTTTCTTCGTTTAACGCACTTGCCTTTATCTTTATTATAGCTGCTTACATAGCTATACGGGCAGGAAATCAAGATAGACATAAAAAATTAATGATAGGAGCCCTTGGCGCCTCTGTAGTTTTTCTTATACTTTATCTTTTTTATCATTACACAAATGAAGCCCCAACGAGATACCAGGGAACAGGTTTTATACGGTTTGTATATTTTACAATTCTGCTTTCCCACACAATTTTGGCCGTTATTATACTGCCTATGATTATAACTACGGTGATGTTTGCTGCAAAAGGGAAATTAGAAAAACATAAAAATTTGGCGAAGTGGACCTTCCCGTTATGGGCATACGTATCCATTACCGGAGTAATTGTTTATCTAATGCTGTATCAGTTTCAGTAATTTTGAAAGAATTTTGAAAGAAAAAAAACCGGAAGAGAAAGTTTACTCTTCCGGTCATTGACCAGCACTACTACTCACCGGAATCGGATTCAGCTTGCTTAGTACCTTTTCGATAAACATAGTAAATGGTCAGCCCGATCGATGTCGGAAGAATTGATAGTATTAGAACTGTTAAACCATATGCACCCATTTTGGATTCCGAATATCCGGCTGTGCAAGTTGAACAAGCCATCAAAGAAGATACCGAATACACACTGTAAACAAGAACTGCTATCAGGATTTTACCTGTTTTCATTATATTTTTCATAGTAAGACCCTATTTTGTTTTTATTAGTACATGTAAACCAGTACATACAATATTGGCCAAAGACCAACTACGAAATACCAGTAAATACTAGATGATGAAATAGACTTTTTAATTAAGTCAAAATCGGAGGCTTTTGCTATTTTTATTACAATAGCAGTTAAATAAAACAGACCGCCTAATGCGTGAATTCCATGCGCTCCAATAATCAAGTAGAAAAAGGAGCCATACAAATCGGTAGTCATACTTTTATTTTCACTCATTAAGGCCACCCACTCAGCGCCTTGTAGAGCTACAAATAAATAGCCTAGAAACAATGTAGCTACAAGTAATAAATTTACTTTTTTCTTATCCATCTCTTTGGATTTACCAATTTCACGAACGACTAAATACATCGTAACTCCACTCATTAATAGAAAGGAGGTATTGATTGCAGTCCAGGTGAAAGGTAGTACACCAAGCCAATCTACAGGAGGCCAGGCACCGGTATAATCTGCGCGATTAACTATAAGCGCACTGATTAAACCACCAAAAAGCATTACTTCAGTAGCGAGAAATATTAAAACCCCGAGAACTCCGTTATGAATAACGGAGTTCCGGGAAGTTCCTCGCCTATGTTGAGAAACTGTTTCCATAATTTATTTTACAGTACCTTCAAGAATCTCGTATAGATTTACAAAATCTACAGCAGGATCAAGTGCGGTAAAGTTCACTGACAATATTTGATGAATATTCGCTGAATCCGGATATACTCCGGCAAAGAAAATAATCATACAAGCTATTGAAAGATATGGGAACAAATCAACTAACTTTGGCTCATACTTCAGGTGCATAAAATTTGCAATAACCAAATATGCTTTGATTGTTGAAAAACCAAAAATAAGTGTTACGGATAACAATTTATTCCCGGTGACCACGAAGTCAACGACAACGCTAAGGGCCATTAGTACTACAAGTACTATACCAATAACATTGTAATTTGGATGTCCATGATAATCTTGTTCGTTTGACATATTTATCTCCTTTTACTCTTACTGAGCTAAATAGAACATAGGAAACAAGAAAATCCAGATCAAGTCAACCATGTGCCAGTACATACCAGCTAGTTCAACTCTGTGAAGATTCTTACCTTTGCTCGCACTCAGCATCACGATAAAAATGGCAAGCGCACCAATAACAACATGCAAACCATGAAAACCAGTCATAATAAAGTAGTATGACCAAAATAATGTTTTCACTGATTGCAGTCCGCCGTCAGCAGCGATTGCGCCGTACTCAGTTGGAAGCCAATCAAAACTTCTTAAGCTTGCGCCAAGATGAAAATCGTGGCTCCACTCAAAATAAAATTTGATAAACAAGAAAACTGCCGCCAAAGCGATAGTGACCAAGCTAAACATCTTAATTTTACTAAGTTCGTTGTTCATTGCCGCTTCATGAGCTTTAACGATCGACCAGCTACTCGCTAGTAAAATCGTCGTGTTAATTGCGCCCCAATACCAAAGAATAATCGGTTGATCACCGTCCATCATTGCCGCTGGAAAAGCACCACCGTACTCAAAACGAGCCAATAGGTAACATGCTATAAATCCACCGAAGATGATTAACTCACCAGCAACCAACAACCATATAGCCAAACGGCCTTTTGGTACTTGTTCTATAGTTACATTTTCAGCACTCATATATTCCTTCCTTATAGTTTCCTGAATTACTGCTCATTCTGAGGCCAGTAATCAGAACCACTTCTATCGGGATGACTGTACTCGTATGGTCCTCTATAGCAAGTCGGATACGTTTCAAAGTTTCCGTGCGGAGGAGGTGAGTCAGCAACCCATTCCAGTGTATTGGATTTCCAGGGATTTTTGCCAGCAGGTTCGCCACTGACAGCACTTTTGAATATATTGATAAACAACAATAACTGAGAGGCAGCAAGAATAATAGCTCCAATAGTCGCTACTACTCTAAACTGTAAAATCCAGTCTTGTTCTACCATAAAGTCATAGACCTGGTAGTCAACAATTCGTCTGTGTTGTCCCCACATTCCAGTAAAGAAAAGCGGAAATGCGAAAACGTTCAATCCGATAATAGTTAACCAGAAATGAAGTTTTCCCAAACCTTCGCTCATAAATTTACCGCTAAATTTCGGGAACCAGTAATAAATACCGGAAATACCACCGAAAAATACGACTGGAATGAGCGTATAATGGAAGTGAGCTACCACGAAATAAGAATCGTGGGCATAAATATCAAAAGCACTTGAACCAAGGTAAATACCAGTTACACCACCAACAAGGAACATCGATACGAAACCGGTGGCCCAAAGCATTGGTGTTTTCATTTCAATCTGCCCGCCAAAATAGGATGCAATGTATGCAAACATAATTAAAGCAAACGGAATTGAAATAATAATAGTGGTAATACTGAAGAATGTCGCCATTCTTGGGTCAATACCTGCAATAAACTGATGGTGAGCCCAAACAATTAAAGCGATAAACGCTGAAGCAACAGCTGATATCAAAACTAATCGATATGCAAAAAGTGGCTTACGAGTAAAAGTTGGAATAATCTCAGCAACAATACCTAAAGCTGGAAGTAATACTACGTATACTTCAGGGTGTCCGAAGAACCAAAACAGGTGTTGGAATAAAACCGGGTCTCCCCCGCGAGCGGGATCGTAAAAACCAGTACCAAAAACCCTGTCAAACAGAAGCATTACAGCGCCTGCAATTAGAGGTCCTACAGAGAACATGAAGTCAAGCGCAGCAAGGTTTACAAACCATACTACAATTGGAATATCCATGAACTTCATACCTTTAGCTCTCATATTAAGAGAGGTTACCATGAAGTTAATACCACCCATTAGCATAGAAGCAAATTCTAATGCTACAGCAAGAATCAATAGTGAAGGACCTGAAATCAGGTTACCTAACACTGCGCCCACCGTTGAGTAGTCTCCACCGTAGCTCGCCGAGAGAGGCGGGTAAATCGTCCAGCCTGTCGCAGTTGGTCCTCCGCCGCCCCATAGGCCGCTAATTAATGAAAGAACCAATACCAAAGTACTGACTAAAAATATCCAGAATGACATCATGTTCAATTTAGGGAACGCCATATCATCGCAACCGATCATTAAAGGAATAACAAAGTTTCCTAAAGCTGCCAACAATACGGGCATTGCAGCCCAAAAGAACATAATCATAGCATGGTTAGTCACCAAACCATTGTACACAGTTCCACTCATATCCATTGAACCTGGCCAAGCCAGTTTGATACGAAATACAACCGCAAACATTCCGCCAATAAAGGCAAACAATAGTCCTGTGAAGAAATACTGTTTCCCAATTACTTTATGGTCTGTAGAAAATATTTTTCCTAATAGACCAGTTTCATGTGAACTCATTAAGAACCCTCCTCATCAGGAAAACGGCTAGTGTATTGTGGAGGTTTAATATCTGCTATACCTTCATAGAAAGCGGCAGGATTTGCTAGAAATTCTGCATAATCTTCCGGAGATACAACTTTTACTTCCCCACGCATCGAACCGTGGTTACTACCGCAAATTTCAGCGCATATTAACTCATAGTTCTTCCCGCTAATTTGGGTAGCTTCAACCCATCGTACAATAACACGGCCCGGGATTACATCTTGCTTAAATCGAAATTCTCTCACAAAAAAGTTGTGAAGCATATCGACAGAGCTTAGATTTAACTCAGACACCTTGTTCACGGGTAAGATTAATGGTTTCCCATAATCTCCATCAAAATCATCAGTAGTACCAAGTTTTCCATCCGCTCCTGCGTACTGAAAACTCCATTCAAACTGCTGTCCTGTAACCTTAACAGGAACAGATTTTGCCTTCTGATCATCCGTCATAAATTCAACCTTGGTCCATACTTTAGTTGTTATTATGTCAATATACATATCACATGCAACAACAAGTATTAAGGGTATCAAGATCCATTTAGTTTGCTCCCAGCCGATACCAGGGATATACTTAGCTTTCCCCCCCTCGGTTTTAAGGCTGGTAAAGATACCATAGAATAGAGCTGCGGTAGATACGACAAACCAAGCAACTACAAATATTGTAATCTCAATAATCAGTCCATCAATATCTGCAGCATAGCTACTAAAACTATCCGGTAATATTTTCATACTTCCTCCTTATCAAAAAATTAAAAAAGTGAATAACACCTTAATGTAAAAAAGAGCCTTCCTCAACTCTATCTTATCATCAAAGATAGGCCAGTTACTCATAAAACTCTTATCTGTCAAACTTTTTTTAGATTCGTTGTTTCTACCGGTAAAAAATATTCACAGGTTAAATCTCTTTTTGCAGAACAATAGCATCAATAAGACCGGCATAATATCGTTTTCGCACTGATATCTTATGAAAAGCAAATTTTTTATACAGCTTTAAAGCCGGTTTATTCGTAATGGCCACTTCACCCAGTATATTATCCACTTCAAGTCGTTTTGCTTCTTTAATTAAGAAGTCCAGCATCTGTGAACCGATACCGCGTGCGCGAAATTCTGTTGCAACACCTATTTTCTTCAGTTCTATGGCTTCGCCTGCAATGCCAAAACTTAAAAAACCCATAGGAACTCCATCTTCCAAGGAAGTAGTCGCCAGATACAAACGATTTGATTCATTATAAATTTCCTGAATCCACTGTTTTTTTGTCCAGGGTGGGGTAAATATGTAGGTATCTAGCATGACAACGAGGTCAAAATCGGAACTATTTTTATCGACAGGCGTTAAGATCATAAAAATTTGTTGCAGAACTGTTTTCTCTCGGTGAACTAACGTAGGTAAAGCACTATGATAGAACAATTTATAAACCGATTAACATCAAATCCAAATTTTATAGGGCAACCGTCAAGCACAGTAGAGATACATATTTGTAATTTTATTCAACAAAACAAGCAAAACCTGGCCCCGGTTTTGACCCAGCAGCTCTTCCCTGGCAGTGCTCTGGATGCGGCTACACAACAATTAACCGAAGCAGTAGCCCTGTATATTGGCGCCAATGTCCTGGAACAGTCCAGGAAGGTTATTACAAACGTTATTGATTTGAATGTTTTATCTTCAAGCGGTATAAACCTCACCACGACAAATGAAGAACTTATTCAAATGATTCTCGTTTACTATGAAAAAATTATAAAACACCGGGAAGCAAGACAACAAATCGATGCTGTAAATACAATTTTGTCGGAACATATGATAGAAAATTACATCAACGCGGCATTTGAGAATAAAACCTATCTTTATAATGAAATATATAGAATCGACTCTCACCATTTTAAAGCCGATGCCGTCATAGAGTACCTGAAACTTGTAACTTTAATTGTACCTGGCTTTGGAATAGCCATGCCTGTACCGGGTAGCGCTACTCCGCTCTGCGCCACGGAGTTAAGAAAAGATAAAAAGCGGCTGGAAAAATATTTTCAACAAATTGTTCCCGTTTTACGCCAGATGCTGCCGCCTATTAACGAAGATTTGTGGAATACCGCAAAATCTATTTTTTTAGACCACTCCGAAAACCCCGACCAGGAACCAACTTCCAAATTTCTTGCCATTTTACTTTTACGCGCTAAAGATTTTCAACAAATAACAAAATTAGATAAGGGAGCTGAAACTCCCGATAAATCCTGGTTTTCAGTGCATATGAGAAATGCGGGCTTCTTAGGCCTGGATAAAACTCTACTGGAAGATCTAAACAGACTTGCTTTCGAGATGAGGAAATAAAAAAATGGAAAAACGAAACAGGCAGGCAAACGATCTTGGTTCTATAATTGAAAACTTTATTATTATAGCCATTGTATTTGTTTTAATCGTCACTCTTCTGGATGAAGTTGCCATAATCAATGGTTGGTCCATTCAAAGCAAAAATTACCTGCTAATAGCGGGGTTTGCCTTCGACCTGATTTTCACAATCGAGTTTACAACAAGAATAATTATTACTTCCAGAGCTGGAGAGGCCAGGCATTACCTGATACATGAAAGAGGCTGGGTCGACTTTTTTGCTTCGATTCCTCTGCTTCTACTGAATTCGGGCCCTGAAATGATATTATACCTGAATCCTGATCTTTTCGAAGGCGGCGGCGGCAGTCTTGCTTTTTTCGGCGCCCTGAAAGTGGTAAAAGCAATTCGAGTTACTCGTATTCTACGACTTCTTAGAATGGTAAAAATTCTCGGGAAAATACAAAACACAGAGTCTGCAATGGCTAATCGGCACTTGTCGGTAATTTCAACAACGGTTGTCATCAGTATTATTACCACATTTGCAATTTCGCTGGCGATGGGGCTGGGCGGACTGGGAAAACTGGAGGAAAAAAGAATCGATTCCTATAAACAACAATTGCGCTCGATTTTGGTCGATGATACTTTCGGGGAAAAACTGAATGAAATGACAGATGCGGAAGTAAAAGATTTCTTAGGAGCTGTCTTTTTTCAACCTCAAACAGAAACTCCGGAGTTAATGCATCTTTACAGGGATGGTAAGTTGATACTCTCTAATTACACAATAGAGGAGCTGCGTGGCCATTACTTTTACTATGAAAATAAATCTTCCATTGCGGACAGGTACCAGGACCCCCACCTGCAACATTTTAAAATGGGCAAGTTCAATGTCGTTATTAATCTTGCGTCTATTCATATCGAGAAGTCGAAAATACAGCTGTTAATTTTCTTAATTATTATAGCAGTTATTCTAACTCTGCTATTTGTATACTCCAGACATTTTGTGCAAAATGTTACGGACGTTATCCACGTTATGAAACTCGGCTTTCAGGACGATAAATATTTACTTGAAGTGAAGGTAAAAGAAGAATTCGACGATGATGAAATTTTTATACTCGCAGATGAATACAACCAAAAGTTTTTACCGGAGAAGGCACGAAAAACACATGAAACAAAGGAAGAAGGTACAGGCGGTCTAACTATGGACGATTTTTTAAACCATTGATTTTCTTCATCGTCTATATATAAACAAAGTTGATATTATGGATTTTCTCGACAGCATTCGAATTTTTGACGAAAGGCTTTTTGAATGGATGTTTGTCTATTTAAGCGCCGACTGGCTGGCAAATATTTGCAACTTTTTAGTTCGCGATCATAACCTTTTTCCTGTTTTGCTTGTTTTTTTCGTTTTCTACACAAAGAAAGACCGAAAAAAAGCGCTTCTCTTCTTTATTATGGTTATTGTTACGCTTGCTGTATCTGAGCTGGCGGTCTCGGGTCTTAAAGAACTCTTTGAACGACCTCGTCCTGCGGCATATTTTGGCATCCAGTTGAATACGACGAGCCTCTCTTTTCCTTCGGCGCATGCATTTAATACTATGGTACAGGCAGTGTTATGGAGTTACTGGCTGGGTTCGAAACGAGGACTATTTTTTTCAATGTCATTCAGTATCGGCGTCGCGAGAATGATTGCACGGTACCATTTTCCTGGTGATATATTCGGGGGGTGGGTTCTGGGTCTCTTATTCGGCCTGCTTGTTGTCGCGCTGATAAAAATCGTTGTTCGGAAATTCGATACACAAGGTCAATTTTCGCCCGGTTAGTTTAAACGAAGCTTTTATCTGCGAGATAATGTCCTTACAATCCGACATATCATTTATACAAAAAATAGCTGTAAACACATATGATGCGCATCTAAACATTATGTATTATACATATCAAGAGTTTTTCCATCTTCCGCTTGTTTTAAAATGACGCAGCTGGTAAATTACGTCAAACCGAGACGCCGTGAATTAATGTTCTTTACATTCGTGTGTCCGGGCTATGTATGGGAGTAGAAATATATTTGAGACGGGGAAAAAATGAGTACATTAATAAACGAATTAAAAAAAGATCACGAAAGAATTTATACCGAGATAAGCGATGCCAAAAAACTTGGAATCAGTACCGAGGCTGGCAAGAAACTGTTATTATCGATTAAGACCGATCTAATAAATCACCTGAAAAAAGAGGACGAATTATTATATCCAAAACTAAAAGAACTGGCGCAATCAGATGAGGGTATAAAAAAAACTCTGGATACCTTTGCAAAAGACATGGAAGGAATTACAACAAGCGCAATGGAGTTTTTTGATAAATACACGCATCAAAGTTCTGACATAGAATTCTTTAAAGACATCGGTCGATTTCTTGCGGCATTGACAGACCGAATTAGAAAAGAAGAGAATACATTGTATCGTATATACGATGAGGCTACCGTGTAACGCGCCTTAGTTCATTTTTACAGAATATATCTCTTTGTATTGCCGGTCTTGACAAAAAGATCGGTTTTCCGACCAGGTGTACAACGACAGAGTGTTGATTAAAATTTTATTCCGGGGAGTCGATAGTTTTTGAATACTTTTTGAAAACTTCCTATTCTCACCTACAGTTGTTTTCTTTGGAGGCCGAACAATGGTAACATGAGGAAGCGGAGGCCTGCTATCAACATCTTGCTTAGCTGCAATAAAAAACTGGTCACGATATTTTTGTATATAGTTTTGTAAAACCGCATTCCCCTCGTCGACACTATAAGATACTGCGGAATATTTTTGCAACGTCGGCAGAAACAAAAGTTTTCCAAGAGTTACGAGAAGAGATTTCTCGTCAAAAGTATCCATCACACGTTTTACCCTTTCGACGCCCTCTTCATCCAGAGAACCAAAAAAAGCCACCGTCGAATGAAGATCTTCGGGGTGGTATTTATACATCGGTTCTTCCACCGTCTTGTAAACTTCTTCATACCATGAGTCAGGAGAAACTGAAAACGCGACAAACCAGTTTGGCTTCATAACACAATATCTTCGACTATATACAAACTGACGAGCAAAAAATGTATTTAGCTTGTCCTTTAAATAAATTTCAGATGAAACTGACTGGAATTTGGTAAGATTTTTAGAGCTGCTTCGTGAAAGTCTATTAAATTCTTTTTAAACTGAATGAAAAATAAAGAGTGAACCATGGTTCAAAAGAAGGAACAGAAAAAAAAATATCTGCCGGTGATGCTCGATATAACCGAGAAAAGAATCCTGATTATTGGCGGCGGTCGGGCCTGCCTCGAAAAGCTTCGGTCGCTCTCTCAGACAGGAGTTACAGTCGATGTAATTTCTCCTGAGTTTGAACCAGGGTTTTCTGGAAAAGATTGGCTCAATCTGATTCAAAAAGAGTACACTCCTGGTGATCTTAAAGGGTACGACCTTGTTTATTCTGGAGTGAACAGCCCGATCGTAGAGCGCCAAATACGAGAAGAAGCGAAAATGGAAAATATTCTCATAAACTTTGTGGATAATGTAGAGTTTTCAGATTTTATATCACCGTCTCTCATTCAAAAGAAATTCTTTTCTATTTTCATTTCTACCTTTGGAAAAGGGCCCGGCATGACAAAAAAAATTCGAAAAACAATAGAAGCAACCATCGACCTCGATGGTTTAGACCAGGAAGCGGAAGAGTACATTCGCAACAGGAATAAATAATATGAAAAAAGGAATATTCAAAAAAATTACCTGGGCCGGAATTATATTTTCAGGGTGGGTTCTTACCATACATCAGATTTTCCCCAATGATGTAGCATCAAATTCTGGAACACAGGAATTTATACAAAACACACAATTTACCTCATTTTCAGCGGCAAAAAGAGCCCTGTATAAACTAGAACTACCCAGGTTTACTTTTTATTGCGAATGCCCTTATAGTGAAAAGCGAGAGGTCGACCAACTTAGCTGCGGATTTACAACCACCCGATATCTCAATAGAGCGAGCGTAGTTGAGGCGGAACATGTTGTTCCTGCAAGCAAACTATGCGGAAAAACAAGGCAATGGCTGGAAGGCAGTCCGGAATGTATTTCAAAAAATAAACCTTACAAAGGAAGGAAGTGCGCAGAAAAACACAATATAATCTGCAAACGGGCTCATAACGATCTTCATAACCTGCGTCCTGCGGTGGGGGCGATTAACGCAGTGCGCAGCAACCACGAATTCGGAACAGGTTTAGCCCCCAAAAACCAGTTTGGGACCTGTGAATTTAGCGATGAAAATAAAATATCCAATCCGGCGGATAATCTGCTTGGCAATATTGCCAGAGTTTACCTGTTTATGCATTACACTTACACGGAACTTGATATTCTAACAGGGGAAGAAATTAAACGCTATGAGAAATGGAGCAGGCAGGACGTGGTTTCGGAACAAGAGTGTAAACGAAACGATTTAATCTTTGAGGTGCAACACACTTATAATGAAATTACCAGGCAAGAGTGTAACAAAGCGGGGCTTTAAACACAACCGGTAGGTTTAGGCAGACCTGAATACTTTGCCGCTTGTCTTGCAGGTGAATCGGGAAACAATGACTTTAAATACTTCATATCAGATTTATCTTCACTCAGTCTTTTAGCGACGACTTTGCTTAAACCACGTATATTTGGAATAAACTCATACTCTTCGTAATAGTCTTGCAGCATATGAATAAGCTCCCAGTGACCGGAGTTTAGCTCAATACCCTCCAGCGAAGCGCAATATCGGGCAAAATCTTCTGTCCATTGCTCTCTATTTTCCAAGAACCCTTCGGTATCTACCTCATATTCAGTATCTGTAATTTGAAGAACTGCCATGGCCTACAATCATCATCATGCAATAAAATGTAAAGAAATTAACTGTCTATTTAACGTTATTTTGATATTCGAGAGCGACGCGAGCAAGAGCCCCGGCCCACCAGGAAGCGGAAAGCGTATGCAAATGAACATACCCGGCAAGTACGTTTTTGTACAAAAGACCATCGAAATTACCGTTCAGCCCAAACCCACGTTCTATGGAGTATGCAAAAGAAATATCTTTCGAAAGAGGAAGCGCTTTGGTGTAGTGAAATTCGTGACCGCGAAATAGAGCGCCGGGCGGCAAGCGCCAGAGTGTTTCTTTATTGTTATATTCCAAAACACGAAGATGAACATACCCTCTAGCCTGAGATTTTGCTGTCATGGTAAACTCAAGGGGTAAAGCTGCGACGAGTTCATGCCGAGTGTCCTCATGAGTGATGGCGTTGGAAAGGTAAATTAACCCCCCACATTCGGCGTATACAGGCAAATTTGTTTCGATCGCTTGTTTCATGGATTGCAACATTGGTTTATTCAAAGAGAGCTGTTCAGCGAAAACTTCGGGAAAACCCCCGCCAAGATAAAGGGCCGACACGGCAGGAATTTTGTCATCTTTTAAAGGAGAGAAGAAAACAAGCTCTGCGCCGAGATTTTCCAGAGCTTCGAAATTGTCTGGATAGTAAAAATTAAATGCCTCGTCTTTAGCAATACCAATTTTAAACTTTTTAGCAACCGGAACTTTCGAAACGGTAGACAATTCTGGGGAAATATCTAAAGTGGGAGCTTTTCGAGCAATTTCAACCAGCTTATCAATATCAACGGAAGACTCCAGAAGTTTGGCCAGAGAACTCACGAGTTGTTCTGCCTGACCCGATTCAGTTGCAGGAATAAGACCAAGGTGACGCATTTCGAGGGTCGTTTCCTCCGTTTTTGGAAGGGAACCTAAAACCGGAACTCCTACATAGATATCTATTGCTGTAATAATTTTTTCAGTGTGCCGCGAACCACGAACATTGTTTAAAATAATTCCACTTATATTTACTTCGGGGTCGAATTCGATTAACCCTTTGACAATAGCTGCAACCGTTCGGTTTGACCCGGCCGTATCCATTACGAGTATAACCGGAGCGCGCAAGCGACGAGCAAGGTCGGCGGTGGAACCGTCGCCATCTGGAGAAGGCGAATCGTGCAGTCCCTGGTTTCCTTCAATAATCGAAATAGAAGCATTGCGAGAGTGTTGTGCAAGATATGCCGATACATCCGTTTCAAAAATTGTGGTGTCTACATTATAACAAGGGGTGCGAGAAGCCAGGGATAACCACATGGGGTCCAGATAGTCAGGACCTTTTTTATAAGGTTGAACTGATAGCCCCCGGTTTGTCAGGGCTCGAATTAGTCCCGTTGCAACGGTACTTTTACCGGTTCCTCTTTGCGCAGCTGCAATTACTAATCTAGGTATTTCCACTATAATGGACTATCTAAAGATCATCTTCGTCGTCAGGTAAATCCAGAAGGGGGTCGTTCTTAATTATTGTGTCAGAATGGCCGGCTGAACTGCCTTTTGTGTCGGCTGTTCCTCCGTCTACTGTACGACATCCAATTTTAAGAACTTCTTCTATAGTTATATGAGAATCGAGAGGTGGAAGTACACATTTTTCATCCCTCAGGTATTTCAAAGCTTCTTCAACCTTATCATATTGGGGGTCATTTGGTGCTTCTTCCAGAAATTGAGTCCAATATTTAATAGTTCCTTGTTTATTGCGCATCATCACCAGGTAAACATACCCGATCTGGTAAAGTGTGGGCTTTAGGGATGGGTTTGTGGTATAAGCCCGTTGAAAATTATCGAGCGCCAGATTTCCTTTACCAAGTTTTATATAAACCTGACCAAGGCGGTAATATTCAAGAGCAGGGGTCGGGGAAACTTCAACGGCAGTTTTATAGTAATTAATAGCAACTTCGTATTTTCCATTTGCAAGCGCAATGTCACCCAGATAAGAATAAGCTTTCGGGTGTGCAGGCTCTGCTTTGATCACTTCAAGCAATAAATTTTTTGCTACTGTTATCTTCTTCTGAAAATAAAACTTTTCAGCTTTCTCGAAAGTACTCTCTTCTACTCCAAAAGGAGCTTCGAAAGGCGAAAGTACCAGGATGGCAAAAATTAATGATAAAATCTGTAATCTACCCATAATCCTATTATCGACCTATTGAACGAAACCTTTATCCATTTATATATTACATTATTTTCTAAAGATGGGCAATAGCCGTGGGGAAAAAAATTTGACATCTCGTTATGCTTTTGAATTCAATGAAATTATGAAGCTCCATATCGTTTTCTTTGCCCTGTTTGTAATTCTTGGTTGCCAGCCTGACGTAAACAGTGCTGATAACCCCTGCTCTGAATCTAAAGAGGCAAAAACCAAGGCTAAGAAATTGCACCCGAGCTTACAAAAAGTATACGATAATCCCGATTTTGTGGATGTGTCTAACTACCCTCACGTTAAAGTAGAACTTCGCTACGCTACTGAAAACAATTTTATGAAAACCAACGTATATGGTGAGTTTACTGTCTGTTTTTTACATAAAGAAGCTGCTACAAAGTTAAAAAAAGCCACACAAAACCTGCAAGAAGTTAAACCGGGCTGGAAACTGCTTCTTTTAGACTGCCTTCGCCCCAGATCTGTACAGCGCAAACTGTACGAGTACGTTTTTGGGACCGACCAGCAAAAATATGTAGCAAATCCGGACAGAGGAAGCATTCACAACTATGGTTTTGCCGTTGACCTTACCCTGGTCGATGAAAACGAAATAGAAGTCGACATGGGAACTGAATTTGACTCTTTTACAAAACTAGCCCAACCCCGCCTCGAAAAACAGATGCTCACAGAAAACCAACTGACGCAAGCTCAGCACGCAAACCGCCTGATTTTACGAAATTCAATGGTAGACGCTGGTTTTCGACAACTTTCTTTTGAATGGTGGCACTACGACGCCGCAAATGCCTCTACGGTTCGCAAGAATTACCAAATTCTAGAATAAATTTTAGTATAAAAAAACATTTTTTTGCATAATCTAATGATTTTACAATCTTTAGAAATGTTCTTTACAAAATGTATTTTCTTTAGTAACTTCAACTATGTCTAAGAAAAGAATATTATTGTTAAGCCCGAGCAACCCGGTTGGTGAAAGAAACGTTCTTCCACCACTTGGTCTTTGCACAGTAGCCGCATACATACCAGAAGGATACGAACTCACCCTCATCGATGAATCTTTTAATGCTATTAATTACGATACAGACCTTGCAATGATCAGTTCTAACTCAATAACCATTCGACGAGCCTACGAACTTTGCGCTGAATTTAAAAAGCGGGGAATACCCACTATACTTGGAGGAATTCACGCCTCTCTTATGACCGAAGAAGCCATGAAACACGCTGACTCCGTTGTTGTTGGAAACGGAGAAGAGATTATACCTGAAATAATAAAAGACTTTGAAAACAATTCGTTAAAACCCAGCTATCACCCACCCGTTTTTGATATTGCTAAAAGCAAAGTACCGCGGCGCGATATATTGAGTCCCCAATACAAGTACGACCTTATTGAAACAGCGCGAGGTTGTCCATTTGACTGCGAATTTTGTTCCGTCACCTTGATGAACGGTAAAAAATACCGATATAAACCAATAGATGTTGTTCGCAAAGACCTGCAATCGATAACTCGAAAAAAAATCGTTTTGGCAGACGACAACTTTTTTGGGTACGGTTCCAAAGCCGAGCCAAGAGCCACCCAACTAATGGAGCTACTGAAAGAGTTTGATTTTACATGGTTTGGCCAAACTTCAATGAATATAGCCGAATATCCCAATATATTACGACTTGCCAGAGAATCAGGAGCCGACGCTTTTTACATCGGGTTTGAGTCCATTAATGAAGATTTTTTAAAGTCGGTTGGCAAATCGATCAACCTGAAAAAGGGTATTGGGTACTATAAAGAAGCTGTACGTAAAATTCACGACCAGGGAATAACGATCATGGGTTCTTTCATGATCGGCAGCGATTACGACACTGCTGAAAGCCTGGAAAAACTTAAAGAATTTATTGTAGAAACACAAATCGATACTGCTATGGTAAAACCCATTAGTCCGCTTCCTGGCACAAAATTTTACCAGAAGATGAAGGACGACAAGCGTTTTTTCAACGAACAATTCTGGCTGGAAGACCCCTACCCGCTTTTCACCTTTCAACCGAAAAAGATTTCTATGGAAGACCTGTTTACCGCATCGTATAATTTTCTGAAAATTCGTAAACCCATACGAAATGTCGGGTCGTTTTTACGATCTTACAAAAACACGGGAAACCTGAGCGGGTCGGCTTTAAACCTGATTACCAATACCGGCGATTATATAAGCCATACAAAATACATGCGTAAATGTATCGAAGAGCACCACCGAAAATATTCCAGCCCTCCGGCGGTTATTTCAAAGTAATAATTACTCTTTTATGTAGAACTTTTCTTTGATCGGTTTCAAAGGACGGTTCATCCAGAGGGGCCGGCGAAGACCTTCGGGTCCGGGCGCGGGTCTGGTTTTTGCCAGCCACTCTTTGTATACTGCCATTGATTTTTCTGTGTCAACCACTACGTCTGCGTAGCGATCTTCCGGTTGAGCTTTTTCGACTGTAACTTTCTGGTGCCAACAGTGAGCTCCGCTAATCGGGTCGGGGTGAACCGCGTGAATGGCGTTCTGGTGAACTCCCCCGTCGCTCCAGTAAATTCGTTGCGAGTCTTTATCGCTCGACTTGTAAGGGCGGACCCCTTCTATTTGCCTCATTTTATAAAGGCTTCCCTCTTTTTGAATGTCTACAAGACTGGTGGCCCACTTATTTGCCGACGGATCGCCCAATCGCCTCCAGCGACCAATGTGGTGTGAACAAGCGACAACGCCCGGTTTTATACCTTCGCACACCCATGCTTTATTAACAAAGTATCCGATGTCGCTGGTAACGCGTATTAAGTCCCCGGTTTTTACACCGAGAGTTGCGGCGTCTGATGTGTGAATCCAGACGGGGTTTTTATGCGCCAGCTCGACCAGCCATTTTGCGTTGGCCGAACGGGAGTGAATTAAATTGGGAAGGCGAAATGTCGGCAATAAAGCAAACTCGTTTTTTGCACGGTCAATTTTGTCTTCATGTATATGACTTTTCAAATAGCCCGGCAAGCGGTATTCAGGCCATTTCCAGTCTACCATCGTCTGAGAAAAAAGTTCCTGCTTACGAGAGGGAGTTGGAAAACCATGTACCGGTTTACCGTTGATCATGACACCAACGGCAGCGCCATCTTTCTGAATGACCCCTGAAGTTTCATCCACCTCTGTGCCCTCCAGAGAGACTTCTTTCATATGATGCAACGTCGTATCTTTTTCAACTTCGTAGACGCCGTACTTTTTCATATACTCCAGCGGTTGAAGATCTTCTTTCGCGGCCTTCTCTTTTAGACCTTTTAATTTTTCAAAAGAATATTGATAATACTCGTCAATGGTTATTTTTTTTCCTTCTCGATAAGGCGATATAAAATGTTTGCGAATACCTAGAGACTCATCGTTGTCGATCTTCCATGAAAGTTCAATCCAGAATTCGTCTTCTTCCCAGACTTCCCCCGGATTCGTTTCATACGTAAACTCAACTTTTTTACCCATCTTCTCAGCCGCAGCTCGTAAAACTGGCTGGCGAAAACCAACCCACTTGCCCATGTAGGTTTCATACGAAATCCAGTCATGTCGCTCAGATGAATGACCCATGGGTAATACATAATCGGCATAAAAAGCTGTCTCGTTCCAGGTCGGGGTCAAAGCCACATGAAGACCAATTTTCGACTCGTCTTTTAGAGCTTCCATCCAGGTAAAACCGTCGGGGTAAGTCCACACCGGGTTAAACACTCTTGTAAAATAGACGTCGAGTTTATTGCGACCCTCTTTCAGCATATGTGGCAAAAGAAAACTCATCTCGTAATGAGACAAAGGATATTCTTTAGGAAAATGTAGTTCGTTCCAGAAAGTATGCGCCGGCGGTGAGTTAAAAACCTGCGGTTTCTGTTTTTGCCATGCGCTCGGGGAAGTTCCACCTTCGGTGCCAACGGCCCCCGTTAAAACACTTAAAAAATGTAAGGCGCGAGCCGAAGCCCAGCCCCCTTCATTACCCATTGTGGCGGCGCGCCAGGTATGGGCAGAAAAACGGGTTCCCGCTCGACCAATTTCCCGGGCAACTTCCACGACCATTTCGGCAGATAAACCGCACTCTTTCGAGGCAAACTCAGGTGTAAATTCCTGGTAATGATCAATTAACGATGCAATAAAATTCTCAAAACTTTCTTCTTTAGAAGTACTGTCTTTTGGTACTTCTATTTTCAATTCTTTTTGTACATAGTCCGACCAGTTCACCCAGTTTCGCAGAAACTCTTCATTGTATAATTTCTCTTGTAAAATAATTCGGGCCATGGTCAAAAACAAAGCCGCCTCGGTACCAGGGTAAGTGGTCATCCAGTAATCGGCCATACTCGCGGTGTTCGACAGACGTGGGTCGATAACGGCTATTTTCGTACCCTTCATTTTTGCTTCCATTATGCGCTGCGCATGGGGGTTAAAATAGTGACCGGACTCCAGATGAGCGCTCATAAGCAAAATAAAATCTGCGTTGGCATGGTCTGGCGAAGGGCGGTCATAACCATGCCATATGGCATAGCCAAAACGAGCTCCCGCTGAACAAATATTTGTATGAGAATTATGACCGTCGACTCCCCAGGCGTTTAAAACCCGTTCCATGTAACCTTCATGACCGGGACGACCCACATGGTAGGCAACTTCATTATTTCGCTCTTCTTTCAGGGCCTTTCGAAGACGCCCCGAAATATCTTCCAAAGCCTCTTCCCAGGAAACCCGTTCCCACTCGCCACTGCCGCGTTCCCCTTTTCTTTTCATGGGGTACATTATACGATCAGGGTCTTGTATCTGGTTTATCGTCGCCGGACCTTTAGCACAATTTCTACCACGACTGCTGGGATGATGAGGATTACCTTCGAATTTTCGAACCTGCATTGTATCTTTATCGATGTATGCGAGAAGTCCACAACCGGCCTCACAGTTAAAACAATTGGTCGGTACAATCATGTACTTCTTTTTATCTTTTCTGGGCCAACTGGTAGACTCATACTCTTCCCAGTGATCCCATTTTTCAACAGGTGGAAATCCACTGAGGTCTGCTGTAGAATTTTCAGGCAAATCGTTTTGACCGGGACCATGCAGTTTTGGTATAATCTTCAACGATTCGGCGATTTTTTCTATGATGGATGGTTTGTAATGGGGTGATGCCATAATTATTTCCTTCTTATTATTATCTCAATTATCTCAACTTCCGGCGATCAGTTGCGGGGCCTTAATCCAGATATGTTCGTTTATGTAAAACCCAACCAGGGCCAAAGCTCCGGCAAGGGGCAAGACAATCGGTAATAAAGCAACAGGCGCCTGCCATAAAATTCCTGCGGGTATAAGATTTCCTAAAAGAATTACACCAACAAAAAAGACCGCTCCGAATCTTTTCCCGGTAATCATCTTCACGGTAAGTTTCGCATCCGAGGTCGGGTGAGACATGGTAATTTCGGCCAGCAATATAGCCAGGTTAAAAAGGAGCGAAAGACCAAAAACAGTTTTTACAAGGTCGAGAAAACCGGGGTTTATAGTTACAAGCAAACTCGCCACCAGAAAAAAGGAAGAACCAGCCAGCGCGCTCTGCACTGCCATATGTATGGGCAGCAATGAACTTTGCCAGAAATCAATTCCTTTCGCCTGGGCGAGTAAAAAAGCCGTATAGATAGCCAGAAATCCACCGGAAATTAGAGCTCCCCAAAGAGCTACAGTTTCAACCATAGGTATTTGCAGGTAGTTACCGGCCATCCAAAGAGCGATAAAAAACCCGAAAGAGGCAATAATAAGCCCTCCCCGCGTTAACCAGGAAGAGTATTGAGGCCGCAAAAATATATAAGCAAACCGGGAAGGTTTATCAAGATCTTTTACCAGAGCCGCCGAAGTCAATACGACAAAGCCAAGAGCCGAACTCGCACTAAACCAGGCAACACCCTCAGAAACTTCCGAAAGAGAAAACAGTGAAGCGACCGCAGTTAAAACAAACACTCCAGCGGCAATCGCCTTGGTCCAAAGATAAGCGGGAAGCTCCCATCCCCATAAAATTCCTTTCGAGGGGACATCGTGGGTTCTTCGAGACTGCCCTTCTAGCAATTTCTGACTCTCACCAGCTCCGTCCAAAACCGGAACAGAAGCAGATTCAGAACCTGTACGTTTCTCATTATATTTTGCATAATGACCGACACCACCAGCTTGTTCAGTCTGCTGGTATTGACGAGATGGCGGCGCAGCCATAGGATTTAACGAAGCCGCGTCACCTTGAATATAAAACAGTTTGGGAATAGTCCCTTTTTCCACTTTTCGGGCCTGAACCTGCTCACGACCAATCGTTTTGCTGATGGTCGAATCGGGGTTTTCCAGGTCGCCTGCAAGTATGGCCTGCTCGGGGCAAACATTCACACACGCGGGGTTCAACCCGGCATCAATTCGATGAGCGCAAAAATTACACTTCGCAGCGGTATCGGTATCGGGGTTTATATAAATAGAGTCATAAGGACAGGCCAACGTACACGATTTACAACCGATGCAACGCTCCTGGTTAAAGTCGACAATACCGTCTTCCCGATTAAATAGAGCGCCAACAGGACAAATTTTTACACAAGGGGCGTCGTCACAGTGGTTGCACCTCATGACAGTAAAAAACCGGCGGGAATTCGGGTACGTTCCGCGTTCCACATATTTTACCCATGTTCGGTTTACCCCAATGGGCACACTGTGTTCCGATTTACAAGCCACTGTGCAAGCGTGGCACCCAATGCATTTTCTATGATCTATCAGAAATCCGTAATTCACGGCTTGTTCCTCTCATTATGTATTATTCTATTTCGTGGTTATATTTATTTGCTGCGATACAAATGCAACAAATATTAAATAAAATAATCTCATAATATACTAATATTCTTATACTAATATGGTTGGCGAAGCTGAGGAGGAAAAACGAGGCGTAAAGGTAACCACACCATCGGTACGCATTACGGTAGCAATCGAGGTATTTCTGGGGTTTATTTTTAAAGTACTGTAGCCTCATTTTCGACAACAAGACGTATTATACCATTTTCTATTTTGGCGCGAGCATAGGGTGGGGATTTCGGTATTTATGGGGGAATTCCCTGGTCTGGATACTGCTGGTGTGGAAATCCACATGCGACGGCGGGCGCTCACGCGTTGGGGAAATCCACAATGTTGTTGCACATGACGACTTGATTTTATCTGAAGTATTAAGGCTTGCAAGCCCCACTTGCCTGTGGCTTGAAGTCAGGCTAAGAGCTCAAATCTTCAATGCGCTTGAGATATGCCTTTGCTGGAATATCTGCCGAATTAGCATCATAGACTTGTTGAAATAGAGCTTTTGCTTCGGTAAAATTTTCATCTACGAAGGCATCAACGGCTTTTTCAAAGCCTGACTTTGTGGCTTCTTTGTTTTTTTTGTTTTCTTCAGAATCTGCTTCATAGACTTCAAATATCTTTACTAGCTGGTTTTTCCCTTTTACCTTAACAGTGTCTAATTTTCGATGAGCGAAAGCTGTTTATTCTTTTCAAGATCTTTTTCAATCTGAGCTGAAGCCACTTTAGGAATGTAGACCGTTACCTTGTCAGAACCTGCCTCGCCCGTGATACCAAAACCAGGCTGTAGATCGTCTGAGCATGTGCCCACTGGTAAGGATATGGCGCCAGTGAAATGCTGTACTAATTCTTCACTAATCATGTGACATTTTCTAGATGAATTTACTTAGTGCAATTATTTAGTATCTTTCACTTCTATAATTAAACTATGGAAGATCACCTTTTATTTTTCTAAAATTGATTGCAAAATTACGTCCTTCTTTAATGATTTCTTCAATGCTCATTCCTTCAAACAAAGTTTGTCTCCATTTTGTATAATCAAACCGATTACAATTTATAATCGCGATGAAATGTTCCGCATCAACAGAATCCATATTATTAAAAAGTGCTTTAAAGCCTTCATGATATAATTCTTGTTCTGATTTCATATTTCTTCCGTTTCAAGTCAGAACGGCTCCGATCTGGAAGAGGGTTATTCTACAGTCTCGTTATACGCTGGAAAGAGTGCCTCTTTAGTATTTATTTATAAATTTTGCCCTTTCCATTGCCGGAAATGAAAGTATTGATGTCGGTTCAGAGTAGCCAATATTAATAGTTAAGTGCAATAGCCATATGCATTTTTAGTGGTCTTTCTATAGGTTATTATCGATAGTTAAATTAATGATAGAAATACTTGAGGTTTTAGCTGAAACATATCAAAAATCTACAAGAGAAGATTTTGTTTCATTTATAAATCAGTACCCTGAGCAATTATCATGGCATTTAATCTCAGATTACTGCTTTGATGATTTAAATAAGCAGAATGATACGGCAACTTTCTCCGTACTACTAAATCATGACAAGATTCCCACAATTTTGGATGCCATTAATAGTCATTCGCCAAAAGACTTAAAAAATACCCGAACTATAAATCCAAAGTTCCTAAACTATATCAATTCAAAAGTGTTCTTCCATTTCACTTTTATTTTTGATAGAAAAGATTCATTTCTGAAAGATCTTGAAACAGATTCATTTGCCGCAAACACTGTTGATCAATTTATAATCCATTTGGGAAATTGGGAAAAGAATGTGCCAGAAGTAAAGGGCTATGTGGCTGCGGTAAAAAAGAGGCTTTCGTTACTTAAAAATGATACTAAGAAAAAAAGTTTTAACCGAAAACTATTTAGAAAAATGTTTATTATAAGTTTACTATCTTCTTTCTTATGTCACGAACTAAATATTTTATCAAAACCGAAATATATTTCTTGGATTTCAGACCGTGATTCCATTATAAACTCTTTTGACGGTGTAACTTTTGATTTATCTTTTGTACTTATGTTACTTTTTGCACAAGATTATAACAATAACCATATTGAGAATCCAGTAAATCCACCAGTAATAAAATATATTTTACCAGAAGACGGGAAATCTAATTATTTAGATCCTTTGATTCGTATACCTGATTATTTAACAGGCACATTAGCTGATCTGGACATCTTAAAAAAGGAGTTTTCAAAAGATAAATATTATGATATATGTTTTTCATCTCTATTGGAAGCCCCAAATCACTCAATTATTTGGACTTCGAAAAACAAAAACACTTTAAGATACAGCACAAAAAGAATAAAAGTGATTTAATAAATATGCTACCAAGTTGAACAAAGTCTATCTGTGCAGGAACGACTTAGCGCGCCTGCACTGCACTATTTTATTATAGTTTTTATGAGTTGCGCGTTTTTTGTACTTACTCGACCAAAAAATACATAATCCTTACATTTCGTTTTATCCCTGCATTTCTGACAAACCATTTTCTTATTAATCACTTGCGGTAGAAAGTCCATAATATCTTCTGCTGTTTTTGTCATAGGCTTACCGACAGCCCAGGCAATTCTTCTTAAAGTTGAACTCGATTTCATACTAAATTTCGAAAAGCGGAGAGGGAGCTTGGTTTAGGATTTTTTCGCAACAATCATACCTTTTCTGCTTGCCGAAATACATGGCTACCAGTATGTTGCGAATATGTCTGAATTCACACACACTCACAAGAGTGGGGGTGGAGAGAAAAACTCAACTACTAGAACTTCGACCAAAACAAACTCTTCCAACCAAGCTTCTAATAATATTCCGCATCAAAGGCCTTACAGTAATCCTCGCGAATATATAATGTATTTGCAAAGAACTATAGGTAATCAAGCTGTAGGTCGATTGTGGCGATCCGGCGTTTTACAACGCAAACTCAACATAGGTCCGGCCAATGACAAGTATGAGCAGGAGGCAGACCACATTGCCGATCAAGTGGTCTCTATGAATGAACCCACTTCAGGTGTTCAGCAGAGTGATGCTACTACAAATCCCCTTCCAAATGCAATATCCCGAAAGCCCTTGGTAAATGAAATAACACCGCTTCAAAGAAAACCATTGCAAAGGCAAACGGAAAAAATAGAGGAAGATGAAAACGTTCAAGGTAAACAGCTACAACGTCAAACAACAGAAAATAAAGGCCAGGAGACTTGTTCTACTTGTCAAAACGAATATAGTAACGCCAAATTCCAAAGGCGAGCTGCCTTGGGTTCTACCCTCTGTCCGAATTGCAGATCATCCTGGATGCAAAAAATGATGACAAAACCCAACACTGCAACAGGACATGGCTCTGTTAGGATACCGCTCAATTCCTCTGTCCAACGGAAAGAATTGTCTACACCTGCCCCGTATGGGATTGAATCTGCGATTAATTCGACCAGAAACGGTGGAAAATCTCTTTCACAAAATGAGCGTTCCTATTTTGAACCACGGTTTGGTACAAGCTTTGCCAATGTACGTTTACATACGGATTCAAATGCCTCTCAACTTTCACGCTCCGTAAATGCACGTGCATTTACTACGAGGAATAATATATATTTTGGAGCTGGAGAATACTCCCCTAATAGTATTCAGGGTAAACGGTTAATGGCTCATGAGTTGACACATACTGTGCAGCAAAGAGGTCATCAAGGGAGTATGAACGAAGTAAAAGGAGTTTTACTTAGAAAACCAAGCCCTTTATTAAATTATGACACGCTCGCTCAAAAAATTTACGATGCGATATCCGGATTTGGAACCGATGAAGAACAGGTTTATCGAGCACTTGGTAGACTAAATAGGGATCCAGGAAAAATTGCTAAGTTAAAAAAAATATACAAAAATAAATACAGCGAAAGTCTTATCAGTGCAATCCAGGGTGATTTCAGCGGTACTGAACTGGAATATGCGTTACAGTTACTGAATAAGGGTAAATCTGCCACTCCGCAGGCAATAAAAGCAGCCCCTGGCAATAAAGATGAGTACACCCTTGCAGCAAACAGAATCCGTAAAGCTGTAGAAGGAGTCGGTACAGATGAAGAAGCTATCTTTGCAGTTTTGATTTCTCTTACACGACTAAACAAACCCCTTACAAAATTATCCTATAGATATTATGATCTATACCATGAGAATATGCGTGAGCGCATTGGCAGTGAACTTAGTGGTTCAGAAAAAGCGTATGCATTCTACTTATTAAATGAAAGTGATTTAGCCAAACAAGGAACATTGGCTATTTTGCAGTATATAAAATCCGAAGCAGAAAAGCAGGCAAAAAACTCCCCCCTAACCATCGATCCGTCATCCAAATTCTATAAAGAGTTAAAAAATGTTTACTTAAAAGATTACTTGGCAAATCCTTCGCAAGCGACGGGCAAAAAAGGGGTTAAAAATATTGGACGACAGCTTGAAGGACGATTCAATCCAAAGAATTCCAATCAGGTTGATGTAAGACCTGAAAATGGAAAATGGCGACCCGCTGAAAACAAATGGGAAAAAGGCGGTTTTTTATATTGGAACAAACAGAAAGTTCCCGAGATACCGTCGGCACTACGAGATCTTCCGATTTTTAAAAATATAATAACTCTTCCGCCGGAACTGGCCGCCGGTACAGATGTACTCATTAAAGAAAAAAGTACCCGAGTTCCATTTATTGATGTACCTTTTTTACTTGGCGTAGGCAATGCAAACACAACAACTCTTGTTGCTGATGTCGTAGGGGGCGGTACAAATATATCCCAACTGATGCACTGGGCTACCGGCGTCAAGTATTCAGATAACTCGCCTGAAGCCATGCGTGAGCTGTTTCTGGCATATGAAATATGGCACTTGGAAGCGTGGGATGTTTTTGGTCAAGATCCTTTAAACGATATGATAGCAGAAGAACAAGGACGATTGCTCGGTACGGAACTTAGGAAAGGTAAAAAAGGCTCAATTAAAAAAGAAGCCGATCTGCTCCCTTTTCTAGATCGTTCTTTTCGTGAAGCCCGAGCGTGGGTAGGATCACTACTAAAGTTACGTAAAAACGAACTTGACAATTGGATAACAGCTATAGATCAAAAACGGGCAGTTATTCATTGGAATGAAAATGTCAAATATGAGATCTGGCCGGAAACATCGTACCAAAAGCTGGCAAAAGGAACGACGTTAGACGATGTTAAGAAGTCCAGTTTGGTAGAATCACAGATAGAAATTTACCGCCTTATTTTTGAAGCACAAAACTGGGAGAAAGCCAACGGGAAAATAAACATTACCCCATTACAAAAGGCATTGGTTGAAGGAAAACTCAATTCCATATTCATAGCAATGGCTAACAATAAACCCCTGACCACGATGGAAAAGTTAATTATATACAATGATTTATAGGATTTATAGTGAGAAAAATATATCGTTTTCGCATTGTCATATTTGTACTTTTTATTGGAACATTTTCCTGTAAAATGTATAAAAACCAGAATAAAAATATTGAATCCATTAAGAGAAATTATTTCTGGGGTTCTGAATGTATCGATGTCCTTTTCGTTGGGCTTGCCGTTAGTACAACTGCAATTCAATATGGACAATCCCTCAAGCTATTTTATGCTATTAAAAACCAATCTAAAAAAGAAAGAACTGTTACGATACAGCATGACCTAGATAGTAGTTGGCGCTTCTGGGTTCATCTATTTTCGCGAAATAGTGAAAAATCGCTATTTAAGTTTTATCCTAACTTTCAATCTGATAATTCAGAAAATAAGGTATCAATAATTTCTCATCAAACAATAATTATTCCCCAAGAACAAATTATAGAATTTATGGAAGATGAATTCCGGTTTGCATCGATTGTACCCCGCGGAAAATATCGCCTGCAACTACTGTTCGGTGGGCCGGATTTTGACTTTTCGTGCCGTAGTGACTTTATTCCTATTGAAATCTTTTAAAGAACAGTCTCCAATATATAATAAAATGCTAGCTGCCCATATTGAAATATGACAACTCTAATTAACCGTTGCATGACAAAATAATATTATTTGAAGCTGTAAATTATTTACAATGCTACGTCTTTGCTTCGAACTATTAAGTAACTTGTTAATTACCTCAAAAGATGGCCTTTGAGAACCAGCTTCTATGTGGGAAATAAAAGAACGACCAATGCCCGTTTTTTCTGCGATCACTTTTTGCGAATAACCAATTGACTTTCGAAATTCTAACATCCGATGTCCCAGCCCGTCTAAATCTACTACCATTATTTATGGCATATACACCTGAATTTAGTATGAAAGCGAGTTCGACATTACGACGAATTGCCTGGGCTGTGGGCAAGCCTATGACCAAAACGGCTGAAGATATTATGGACTTTTTGCCGCAAGTGATTGATAGGAAAATTGTTTGTAAGAAGTGCCGGGATAAAACGAAGTGTAAGGATTGTGTTTTTTTTGGCCGAGTTGATACGAAGAATGCGAAGTTGATTAAGACTATTATTAAGTAGTTTGGTGGGGGCGCGTGCAGGGCGCGCCTTTGGGGGGTTTATTTTGTTATGCGAAAGAATAAGTCAATCTTGGCCTAATTTAATACGCTGAAATTGTTTGAACGCTGTGAGTAAACAGTCCCCGGTCAAACAAAATTGTCACGCCCATATTTTCTGTTATGGGGGTATGCTTTTTTGAAGTTATATATTTCAGAAAAGTTCTTGTCATTTTACAATACTGTTGCAAAATGAACTGTAATGTCTCAACCTGCCCAGCCGCAAAAATCTCCCGGTGAAAAAGGTTCATCTTCTAAGACATCGACCACACCTGCGCCCTCTCATATTTCGTTTCCGAAAGGCATTCGTAATCGTCACGATTACATAATGTACTTACAACGTACGATTGGCAATCAAGGCGTCGAGCGTCTTTGGAATTCGGGCTGGTTACAAAAAAAGCTCAACATAGGCCCGGCTAATGATAAGTACGAGCTGGAGGCTGACGCGGTCGCCGATAAAGTCGTTTCGATGGATGCTCCGGTGGCCGATTCGAAAAGCGACTCTGCCGATAAGGTCGGTAATTCCACACCTGCTGCAACGCCACAAATTGCCAGATCTCCTGTTGTTGACTCGATCACCCCTCTGCAACGTGAAACATCGAAAGAAGACGAATTGCAAGAAAAAGAGGTGCAGCAAGGGGCGAGTCTTAGAAGAAAAGCTGGTACTGCTTCTGCAGAATCGATGATGGCGGGAGTTCCTGTAAGCAAAAGGGGAATAGCTTATCAAAAAGTGGGTGTCAACTTAAGACAAGAGCCACTCTCGAAATCAACGGTTCTGGAAAGACTTCCCCAAAATAAGAAGTTTTTTGTTTCTCGAGAAATTGATGATTGGTATCAGGTCTACCTCGACTCCGGCCAAATGGGCTACGTCGCAGCAGCCTATGTAAAGATCGATCTTCCCGAACCTAACGCCAATATTTACTTCATCGAAAAGGACGACTATGCTCTGAACATAGCTAAACAGAATTATGATTCAAGTATTTTCTCATGGGGCAATGACCTTCGTTTTTTTGTCAATGTGATGGAACATATCAACGGTAAAAAGGGCGCACTCTATAAAGATAATCCAAAAGACGACTGGGATAAGGTAAAAGTTAAAGCCGGTCAATATATCTGGGTACCGAGCCAGGAGTTTGCCGATACCCTGCGAGGGAAAGTGGGTTCTGGTTCAATCACCCACGATCTTTTTTCAAAGGCACAGGAGCACGGCCTAGGTGGAGCGGCAGAATTTATGATGTCGGTTGGTGGCTTTCACGCTGGTTTGGTCGAAGGGCTCTGGCTCTCCATCTGGGAAACTCTGGTAGGCCTGAAAGATGCTGCGGTGATGATTTACGACTTTGTGGCTTCTA
The DNA here is from genome assembly GCA_040326155.1 of Leptospirales bacterium. GTDB lineage: Bacteria > Spirochaetota > Leptospiria > Turneriellales > JAOUFE01 > JBEQLE01. The sequence goes on from JBEQLE010000026.1 coordinate 43,140, forward strand.
TATTCACAGGGACGATTATCCAGGACTTAAAAAATCTCTGGGAAGCTTTGAAAAATTTGCCCGAGGCGGTCAAAGCTGGGTGGAAAAGTTTCAAAGAGAAGTGGAACCAACCAAGCCCCCTCAGGCGATGGCAGTATCGAGGTAAAATAGCGGGCCAGGTGGTCGGGGAAATCGCCTTAGCTGTTTTGACCGCCGGAGCCGCCACCGCACTAAAGCTCGTTGCCAAAGGTAGCAAGTTTGCTAAGTTTCTACAGACCCTCGCTCCGGTAAGGAAATTCGTCGCCACTGTTGAAAAAGGCAAAAACAAAATTGCTCCTGTGCTGAACAAATTGAAGTTGAAGAAAAAGCCTGGTATTAAAAAAGATATCGACCAGCCGAAATCAAAAGAAGAATTGGAAATGCACGAGGCGACTTTGCGTGCATCCCTGGAGGGCGACGATCTTATAAAAAATATGAAAAAGTCTGAATCTTCTTATCTCATTGCAAAAGGTAAAAAGGGACTCCAGGTAAAACATCGAATAAAACCTGAAAAGTTGTGGGAATTATCAGAAAAGACTGGAGTAGAGTGGGCGTATATCGACAATGGTTTTGAAAAAATAGTTCAATCGGGGACACGCTTGGAGGTTAATTTTAAATACTATCCATCTACAACAGAGATTATACATACACATTTAGCAAACCCGTTACCATCATGGGAGGATTTTTTCTTTTACAAGCAAGCCACTGCTGACTTCGGTATTCCAATTAAAAAATTTGGAATATACTCAAAAGAAGGTTATCAGGAATATACAAAAGTGAATTTTTTAAAACTGGCTAAAGAAGGTAAATTGAAACATGCAGGTCGTCAAGATGAAAAAAATAAAAAAAAACTCGGTTACTAATATGAAAGATGCAGATATCAAAAAAGATGATTTACGTGATTCAACAGGAGAGTATTATCAACTCAAGTTGACCATGAACATCCCCGTAGAAAAGTATGTTCCTCCCGAAATCGACTACCCAAATTCTTTTAGATATTTGATTATCTCGCACAATACAGAGGACCCCAGAGCATTGGGGGAGGTTCGCTTGATAGAAGATTATGATTATAAAGAAATTGTAATAAAGAAATTGAAAGAGATTCATGGTATTGTTGATCCCTGGGACTTGGAACCTGAGAAATATAGAAAAAAATGGGAAGAGACTCCTTGGACTGGTTATGATGAAAACGATTGGTCTGGCTGACTCCACTTTCTATTAATTATTTATTTATTTCTATAGCTAAATCATTACCCGATATTCATGAGGCTATAGAAGATATACCGGAAACTTTTCGAGAGAAGGGCGCTGAAGCTTTAACTGAATTTAACGGAACAACGTTGGCGATGAAAAAAAATATTACCTCTTTGGCCTCAAATCCCAAAACGGAGGTACAAAAGTATACTTTAAATTCATTTGGAAACTAAGATACTATTGCTTAAACGGATAATCCTTTCATTTGTAAAAATGATTCGGTAATTCGAGGTTTCAAGTGTGTGTTTTAAATGATAGATGCTGCCTATCTATTAGTTCTGTAAAAAAAAAGGCGCTCTTTCCTTCGCATGCAGTAAGAGCATTTTCCCTTTTCCTATTAGCAACCAGTCAATTGAAAGCGAGTTCGACATTACGAAGAATTGCCTGGGCTGTGGGCAAGCCAATGACGAAAACGGCTGAAGATATTATGGACTTTTTACCGCAAGTAATTGATCGGAAAATGGTTTGTAAGAAGTGCCGGGATAAAACGAAATGTAAAGGTTGTGTTTTCTTTGGCCGAGTTGATACGAAAAATGCGAAGCTGATTAAGACTATAATTAAGTAATGTGGTTTACAAATTTCATTACTAATCCTTCAATAGCAAGACTTCTTCTTTTTTCGATTTCGATCCCATAGGTCGTGCTTTAATTTCGACTTCCATTCCGATGCTGTGTAAATAATCTCTTAGTGTAGATAATTTGATATCTTTGCGATTTTCTATTTTTGAAATACTGGACTGGGCGAATTTGCCAATGTCGACTTGTTTGATACCCATGTTTTCTCTCAATTCAGCTAGTCGAATATTCAAGATCATTGATTTTGCATTCTCTTCTGCATTGGCGATTCTACTTGCAGATAATCTAGATTTAATATTTTCTATTGCTTTTGATTTATTCATTTCATTCCCTCAAACTATTCAAATGTTTCTCATATAACTTATCAGCGATCGGAATCATTTTTTCATAAAATTTATTCTTACCACGTTTGTCCCCGGCTATCAACAATACACCGGTTTGCTTTGGATCAAAAGCAAAGAATATTCTGTAAACATGTTTTCTATTTTGCACACGCAATTCCTTCATATTCGGATACCTACTTTGTTTTATATGATCCACATAATGATATTCCGTCAAGGGAATATTTACCATTATTACGATGTTTTGTAATCTGTAAGAAGTGCCGGGATAAAACGAAATGTAAGGATTGTGTTTTCTTTGGCCGAGTTGATACGAAGAATGCGAAGTTGATTA
>JBEQLE010000027.1:0-44700 GCA_040326155.1 Leptospirales bacterium
ATCAATACTTCCAAGAAGATACTCTTAATTTCTTCTTCAAATCGATGAATAAAATCAGCAATGTAAGTATAATGCGGCGTAGCGCCGGCAGCAAGGGTCATAAATGTGACATTTTCAATACACGCTTTTTCAATTTTTCGGGAGCTGAGAATTCCACTTGAATAAGCATACAGTATTACTTTAAGCATAACTTTCGGATGGTAAGCTGTAGCGCCAGTACGATCATTTTGAAAATGAGAATCAAACGCTAGAAGATCGACTTTATGCTCGATCAGGTAGTCGATTGTATGCTCGATGGTTCCTTCGACGAGCTGTTGGCTGAAATCAATCATCTTGAATTCCATCTGACTGCGATCTGAGTTTTTGTATTTCGCCATATGCCATTTTATTCTTTTATATAGGTTTTGCAAGCCTTATTCTACAGCCTCAACAAATTTTGATCTGCTCAGGCGCGACTGCGTGCGCCTTCGGGTCTCGCATTCACTCGACCATATTTTGGGGCTACTTTCGCTTAACCGCCAAGACTCGCACGAAACTTGAGGTTAGTTTGGTGCTCCCAGGACAAAAATATAATTATTGACATTTTAGTCGATTTAAATAAGACTACCCTAGAATCTTAGTTGTTCCTTAATTTTTGGAAAGCTATATATTAATCTATTATGCATTTTAATTGGTTGCTGGTGAATTTTGAATTGTCCTAATAAAAAATAAATACCAATAGATAATCAATTCCGATGTGGGGGTATCCTGATATGAGAATAAATCACATGAAGTTTAGCGCAATTATTGTTTGCCTCTTTGCCATTACTGTGCTACTACCTTTTGCGGCATCAGCAGCTGAATATGCAAAGCTTTCGGATTACTTTGCAATAAAAAAAGTCAGCCCATTTTTCGGCAATGATTATACTGAAGTTTTTGTCAGAGAAAGTAAAACGGATAAGTATAAATCGATTGGAACGATTGAAAAATCACATTGGGATAAACCATCTTCGGGAGAGTCCCTTAAATCTCTTAAAATGAGTGTAATGGCGATTTCACTTGATGGAAAATCACTTCTCTATAGACAACACGGATCAAAGAAGAAAAAAGGGATCTATTGGTATCGGGTTGGGAAAGGAGATGAATTTCTTTATCCAGAAGAAGACCTTAGAAAATATTGGGCTCTTTATGAAAAACCTTTGCCAAAAAACGTCATGGTACTTAAATCTTCTGCTTGGCCATCAGAAAACGAGTGGATATTAAGTGCAGAAGATGCTTCGCTTCAGCCGTTAGCTCTTCTTGGATCAACATCATTTCACATGGCTGCCTATCAGAACAACCTTAAACAAATTCGTTTCGCCATTGACCAGGGAGTAAATATAAACTCAGAGAACTATTGGGGATTTACGCCGCTGGAAATCGCCGTCAAAAAGGGATTTGATGACATTGCTGTTTTTTTGATTGAGCAAGGGGCAGATTACACCCATAAAACAAGAAAGTATCTTTCAGCAATACAACTTGCAGTACATCTACAGAGATGGAATGTAATTGAAGCGATTCATAAAAAAGGGGGGAGACTAAACGCTACAGGACTGTTCAAGCCCGCTATTGGGGGGAATTACATACAATTAATGCGCGATGATAAATCCAGCTATCGACCAGATGGCTCTCTAAAAATGATAGAGCTAATTTTAAGGGATGGTGCAGACCCAAACGCAGAAAACTCAAGCGTCATATATAGCCTACTTTCGTTTGAATACGGGAAGGAAATGAAAGATAAATTGGAGATTCTGAAACTGCTGCTCCAATATGGCGCTGATCCTTTAGCAGTGAATTCGGGACAGAGTACCCCATTACACCTGATGGCATCATTTAGCGTAGAATGGAATGAGGAAACAAAGGCGGTTCTTGATTTATTGATTTCAAGCATGAAAACTCTTGAGGTCAAAAACAAATCTGGAGCGACTGCTCTACAAACAAGTATGAGTCGCCTACGTGAGGAAGGTGACTTTAGCAAAGCTCTGTATCTTATAGAGGCAGGCGCAGACGATTCAGTCGAATATTTATGTGGCGCAATGCTGTGGCCCATGGGAATGAGTATTAGACAAGTTATTGCTAAATGGGCAAACAAGTTTCCTGAGCATTATGATTGTTCTGGGCATAAATAATCCTGGCCGCATGAATAACGTCGCAAATGCACTCGGGCTGTAAAAAGCGCTGCTCGTTATCGGAAATAAACGCAGAGATTCGCCAAGCCCGCACCCGCCAGAGCTAGCAATAATAAAATCTTTCAATTTGGATTGACATGTTAGCCATATTATGTAGATTCCCGTATAATATTTTGCTCAGTCTAATAAACTTTAAAAAAAGGAAATTCATACCATGACAAAAGAAATCAAAACACTTCATTTAGATAACGTTCTTCAAAATCACACACAAGACATGACGAATAAGGTAGTTGTAATTACCGGAACTACGAGTGGAACGGGTTATGTATGTGCAAGGGAGATGGCTAAATTAGGTGGTTCCGTTGTATTATTAAATCGTGAAAGTGAACGTTCTGTATCATCTTTCAAGAATTTGAAGGCAGAAGTTTCCGATGGGAAATTTGACTCTATTACGTGTGACCTGCAAGACTTTGACAGTGTTCGTAAGGCAATAGACGAGATTAAATCAAAATATGAGAAAGTAGATGTGTTGTGTAATAATGCAGCTGTTATGGCATTAAAAGATCAAGCCACCAAAGACGGCTACGACATTCAAATGCAAACGAACTGTATCTCGGAATTCTTATTAACAAAGGAACTATTTCCTTTATTGAGGAAAAGTAAGGAGGCTCGCGTCATCAATCATTCTTCCAATGCAAGGTTAGGCAACCCGCTAGACATTAAGTATTTCGGAAAAAATGGTGGTAATTTGGGAGGGGATGGTAATGAGGAAGAAAATTCAAATTTTTCCGGACCACGATGGCAACGTTACCACCAGTCCAAATTAGCGAATTGTGCCTTCACCTATGGTTTAAAACAGAAGCTTGAACAACATAATATTAATAATGTAATATCTCTGCTGGCTCATCCGGGGCTTGCCTTGACTAATTTACGTTTTCAAACAATAGAAACAGGCGGCATGGAGACAAATAGTCCTATTATGGGAAATGCACAAACTGCGGAAGATGGGGCTTTAGGCATTATACGTGCTTGTTCCGATAAAGAAGCAAAATCAGGTAATTTCTACGGTCCTAAAGAATGGACAGGCTTTGCAGAAGTTTTGCCTCCTGAAGATCTCTTGCTTGATCCTGAAAACATTAGAATCAACTGGGAAGGATGTGAGACTGCCGTGGGTGAATTCATTTTCTAAACGATATCTACCGCCAAGTTCAAAAGATCTCAAAAGCCGCCAGCGAGCCGACGACTTGTATTCATAGAGCTGTTTTTCGGTTTACCGTCACCCGGTTAGTTTTTTAGACACATACCAGATCTGTCATCATATTTAAACCCATCCGGGCAACCACAGCTGGCAAGAACACCGCACTCGTTAATTACCTGTGCACAAGCCCCTGTTGGTTTCACAGCACATTTACCTACCGGAACTTTTTTACCCGGCGCCCCATTGGCAATATTGTTTAATAGACATTTACCAATATCGCTGTTATAGCCATAACCCTTCGGACATTCACAAGAGGAGGCAAATCCACACTCGTTAATATCTTCCGTACAAACACCACCAGGGCTTATGGTTGTTACGCAGGCAAGACCATCGCTTTCTTTTACGGTTGTTTCGCCGCCATCTTTACCACATCCGGTTAACATCAATAATACCAAGACCGGCATTATAGCAATATAACTTATCTTTTTAATCATTGTTTTCTCCAATTTTCATTTTATACCAACCTGTCGAAGCATCGGCCAATCAAATAGACTAAATGTGTACATTCAAGACTTTGTCAAGTATGAATTTAATTTCAGAATCTTCGCAGTTTGTATTGACGGGTATGGATGCTGTTTTGTAACTATACCACATCCGAAAAAAGAGTTGCCCGGCGATTTTTCTGCTTGAACGACAATGTCAAAGGCAGCCGCTATTAGACATTGGGCTGACCGTTTCGAAGGTAAAGATGAAAAAGAGATTAAAACAAAGCTACCCAAAGAGACTGAATAATAAATTTTCTTTATTCATGGATGGGAAAAATTTTTTCCCTGAAATTCTGGATAAAATAAAAAATGCTGAATGGTATATTGCAATCGAAATGTACCTCGTAGAGCCTGGCGAAATGCATGATATAATAATAGCGGCTTTGTTACAAAAGGCGAATGAGAATGTCTATATATTTCTAATTTTCGATTTTATGGGTTCTCGAAAAGTATTCCAAACAGATACATTGAAATTAAATCACCAATATGTCCGTATAAAGTTTTATAATAGGTTCAGAATCTCTAAATTCAAAAGAAATATTTTCAGAGATCATAGAAAAATTATTATTATAGACAGTAATGTCGCCTATACCGGTGGCACGGGAATTACAGATAACTTTTACTCTACCTCAAAGTCAGCTCAACTCTGGCATGAAGCCATTATTAAAATTGAAGGTGAATGCGTAAAAGACTGGATAGACCTGTTCTTCAAGGGTTTTTCTAAAAAGCATAAAAAAAGTTTCATTATACAATCTATATTTAAAAGTAAAATGCAAAATAACTCCGGTCAAAGATTGAATATGCTTCAAGCCGGGCGTTTAATATACTCTAAAAGATTTAACTTTAAAGACATATTGAGTTCCACGATCAAACAAATAAACATCGCAAAAAAAGAAGTCTTTATTGTCACCGCTTACTTTATTCCTACGTGGCGCCTCCGTCATGCTCTAAAAAGAGCTGTCGATAGGGGAGTCATTGTAACAATTTTATTACCAGGTAAAACCACCGATCTTCCACCGGTTCGTCAAATGGGCAGGCACTATTATGCTTCATTATTATCGCATGGTATCCGCATATTTGAATACCAACCGAAATTTAATCATTCCAAAATTTATGTATGTGACGAGTGGGTGTCCATCGGCTCTTCTAATCTGGACCGATGGAGTTTACATAGAAACCTGGAAGCAAACCAGGAGGTTTTTGATAAAAACTTTGCGCGAAGTGTGGTTACAATTATTCGCAAAGATATAAAACAAAGTAAAGAGATTAAACTTTCAAGTTGGAAAAACCGGCCTCTGTTCAATCGTATTCACGAAAAATTCTGGATAAGTATCGTGACTATAGTAGAATCTATTTTCTCAAACATAAAAAAACGCATTAAGAAATAGGTTGTAAACGGGGATAGATTTCGTATAACCGTGCTAAATCATTTTTAAAGGAACTTTACAGTCTTCCCCCTCGCCTCAACCGCTTCGCGGTTTCTGCTACCCCGCAGGTTTTATTTTGCTTTCGCAAAATAATATTTATCCAAATTTGACGTATTGATCCCCCCGCCACGACGCCCCCAAAAACATATATTGGGTGACGTAGAAATTTATTGTTGACCACCTGCTAATTTGATATTATGGTAAATACATGAACTTAGAGCCAATGACGGTAGCCGTATCTAACCCGGCAGATAAGGAACAGCGCTGGGAAGGTCTTTTCCTGGTGGATACGGGCGCGATTGACTCGCTGGTTCCTCGTCATGCGCTGAAAAGTATTGGCATTGAGCCGGAAACCAAACGAAGTTATGAACTTGCCGACGGCAGTGAAATTAAAATGGATGTTGCCATTGCGCGTTTTGAGTTTATGGGGGAGATTGTCGGTGGTACCGTCATTTTTGGTGCCGATGACGCAGAGCCCATACTAGGCGTTACCGCTCTTGAATCTGTCGGCATTGAAGTCGATCCGCAAAATCAGCGACTTAAGCGTCTGCCTGCGACGCGTCTAAAAAAGATTTTACCGATACGAAATTCTGAGTAGTTACCAACCATAATCTTTTGGGGAAAACCCGACCACGACCCCAAAAATATCGTATTGGGTGATGGAGGCCGCAAGGCGGCCGGAGTCAGGGAAAAGGCGAAAAACGCGTGGTCGGAAAAACACACTTTTCCTTTTAGTTCACAAAAAAATCCTGCGGTTTTTTTTGCATGGCTCCGTTCACTTTCCCTTACGGCAAAATAGTAGTATTAAACTGCAATGTTTTTGTACTATACACGGAACCGGCAATGGGTACGGCGGGATTATCACCATTTACCGCTTCAGATTCATATACATCTAGATAATACGAAGTTCCAGATACTAAAGTAACAAAATCTGGACCTGCTGTTAAATCCCAATACAATCGCATTAAAACCGATTGATCGACGGACCAGTTCGTTGAGTCGAAAGTTAAATAGGTATTACCACCGGCAGTATTTTTCACCTCAGAACATGGTACTATACCCTCCATTGTAAAACCAAAACCAACGGTTACCGGATTAACAACAGGGCATGAAAGACGAACCGATACGGTGGTAAATGTATCAGCATGAATATTGGTATTGAAGTTTAAATCCATGTCTAGCCCACTTGCAGGAACGGTAACTACAATTTCACTTTGCAGACCGTAATTCTGGTTGGTTACAGAAACAAAAGCAAATTTACGAGCAACGCCGCCGGTAGGGTTGGTATCATGATAACGATTAAAATCGGTATTTATAGAGGTCACATCGCGGGAACGAATTTTAACGGTTTTATCAGCATCAAGGTTGCAATCAGAAAGACCGGTTATGGTAACAATCTGGGGCTGGTCAAAATCGGTCGTGGTAAACAGCAAACTCGTTTTATCAATCGATACTTCAGCTGTATTGCTTACCTCAATAGGAACCACAACATCGTTGCCTACTCCAGGGTCGCAAGAAAGATACACCTTAAAAAAATCGTTCGTGCCAATTTCACTGGTGGTCAGCTCATGCGTCGCGAGAAAAACAACATTCGGTAAATTATCAGAACTGTCGTCGATGGTTACCGGAATTTCCAGTGACTCATTTTGGTAGCGAGTATCATTTGTAGTGATGTTTGCAATTTCAAGAGATGTCGACTGGGTTCCATCTGATATACAATCATTGTAGGTTACAACGGTTAGAGTTTGAGGAGAGTTGTAATTTGACGAGGTGAACACTAAAGTTGTCGGTTCAACTGTTACCTCGCTTACATCGTTCGAGACCATGTCAAATACAACGTCATCGGTTGGCTTCGTAAGAAGATAAACAGTCATTGTAGTGGACTCATTTTCCGTCATCTCTAAAGAAGTCGCACTGAAACGAAACGGACTGTCACCGCGAAAAATAGCTCCGGTTTCAAACTGATTTGTACAAGAAACAAAACCGGAAATAAAGACCGGAAGTGTAAATAAAAAAGCCAGTAGAGTTAATTTTCGAGTTTTCATAATGATATAATTTACATTTTCGTAGCGACAAATCTAATATTAGTGAGTATCCTGTACTTGCCATACTTTGTCAATACTTATATGTTCACCTTATTTCGAAAACCGCAAAACCCATTAACAATCGCTTTTACCAAAATTTAAATTTTTCTGCAAAGATCCATAGAAATTCTCTCCCTATATGCCGATGAATATAGTATATTAGTTACGGACTAATTTATCATGGAATTATTTGAATTTATACCTGTTTTATTTTTACTATTGCTGGGCGCTGGTTTATTAGTTTATCTGGGTACCCAAAAAAGTCACCCGAAAAAACCTCAAGTTAAAACCGTCAAACCCGAAGAACCCCAGATGAAAAAAATACAAACTCAAAACCTGAAAGAAGTATTAAATTCAGACTTTGGGGTTTTTGAAAGTTTCGATTACCATGGAACCAAAATATTAAATACCGATGGGGTTTATACGGTCATCGACGGACATAAACCTGAAGTATATAGCTCCCTTCAAACGTTACCCTCCCGATATCGAAAAATGATGATCGAAATTGATGACTGCAAAACTCAACCCGTTAAAGGTAAATACTATCTCGAAAATCTCAATGGAAAATACTTCGTTCGATTTCCCGATGGCCGGAAAAAAAAATACAAAACATATGCCGACATCCCCGATCGCATAAAAAAAGTAATGGTCGGTTAAAAACCAGGCCGGGTTTGATCAGTTTAAGCTAGCAGGTTCCGTTTCTATATACTCTGCAATATTTTCAAATTGTAATATAACAAATACTGTTTTTGTAGCATCGTCTATTCGTTTCGTTGTTGTCAGATCTGCTATAATTGTGCTACCATCTTTACGTAGAAAACGTCCGGTTGCAGATGAATTGGTTAAATCGCCTTTGAAGACTTTTGTAATGTTTTGTACAGTGACATCAAAAATATCGGGGTGTATAAAGTCGTTAGCATGTACCTGGTCCATTTCACTGCTTTTATAACCAAAAGCTTCATGCCAATGCTTATTTGCATAACAAAAGCCTGCGCCAGGTTTACTCACAAGAATTCCAGAAGTTTGATGATTGTTTATCGTGGATATTAATTTGACTATGTCTGCCTGTTGAGTCCTTTCAACAGTATCTTCAAGTTCCAATACATTCTCAAAATGAGTAATTAACATGGTATGACCGGAATCATCGTGGTGTTTATTCAATGTGATATCGCACTGAATAACGCTGTCGTCCTTATGCACTAATCTCCATTTCGTGTGGAGTTTTGGCAATTCGCCAGAAATAATTTTTGCATAATCTTGCATACTTGTACCAAGATCATTCGGGTGAATAAAGTCTTTATACTCTAGCTTTTCTAATTCCTGTTTTTGGTATCCCAGCGCATTGGATATAAAATCATTCGCATAACGAATGCCTACGCCTACCTTGGTAATTAAAACTCCAACGGTATCTTTGTTGGCGATTCCCGTCAGAATTTTTTGCATAATTTCTCTTTCTTTCTTAATCTGATCTAAAAATTGCAGATACTCATTTATAGTATAAATGAATATCAGCAAAATGTCATCGCCATTTTCATTTTTCCAGGGTCTTATTTTTACTTTTACAGGTATAAGATCGCCACGCTTGTTTCTATGAAAATTATTAAACAGTGAATTTTGTGCAATCTTTCCCTTTTTGCCGGCAATCAGGTCGAAGTAATTTTTAGATAGCAATTCTTCTTTTGTATAGCCAGACAGTTCAGTGTAAGCAGGGTTTGAATCGAGTATTTGACCATCAGGTTTCATCATTAAAAATCCATCGGGGCAAGACTGAATAACATCTTTGTACTTGTATTCATGACGTTCTAATACGCTTTCGATCTTTTTTTGATGGGCAATATTGCGGTAGCTGATCAGAACAGTTCCCGTATTCTCTTTCCCCAGAAAATGGGCATTAATTTCTACATTCATTTCCTCATTGCTTTTAGTGCAAATAAATGTTTCAAATGAAGTTTTATTCCACTCACGGGTCAGCTCCCAGATTTTATTATACGCATCGCAGGGGTCCCCGGATGGCGTAAGTTGCAAAATGTGCTTTCCGATCAACTCTTCTTCGGTGTATCCTAATATTATCAACGCATTTTTATTTGCATCCCATATGGTTCCATCACTATGGAGTATAAAAGCATAATCTTGTATCGCTTCAAACAAAGCATTGAAGATGTCAGCTTCATCGTCTTTATCATTAAAATTTTTCACTAGTCAGCCTCGAATTCTATTTTTATAATATAGTTTTTCATAAGGCAAATAGTAAGTCAACTAAATTAATAAAATTTTCCCGAAAAACAAACATTTTTGTAAAATTTTCATTGCTGAATACTGTTATGTCTCATTCCTGAGCGCCAGCATTGAAAAGACCGTTTCGTCACCTGCTTTTTGTGTTTTCGGTGTAAAAAACGAAAATGAAATTTTATTGATTTTGTATATTTTCCAGGCGGTAAATACGATCAGTTTAATTGTGTGTTTTCGCTGATCTTTTCAAATTGTAAAAAAACAAACTCTGTTTCTGTTGTAGTATCAAATTTCTTTGTTGTTGTAAGATTTGCCACAATTACACTGCCATCTTTTCGTATGTATCGTCCCGTTGCTGATGACTCCGGCAAATCGCCTTTAAAAACTTTTGTAATATTTTGTACGGTCATATCAAAATCATCGGGATGAATAAAATCGCTTGCATTTAATTGTTCAATTTCACTTTTTTTATACCCGAACTCTTTATACCAATATTCATTAGCAAAACAAAAGCCCGCCCCGGGTTTACTTACGAGAATTCCCGAAGACTGGTGGTTCGTTATGGTAGATACCAATTTTGTAATATCCGGTAAGAGCGTTTTTTCAACAGTCTCTTCCAGTTCCAGAATATTTTCAAATTGTGTAATTAGCATGGTATTACCGGAATCATCGTTGTGTTTATTTAACGTAATATCGCATTGAACTACAATACCCTTCTTGTGCAGTAATTTCCATTTTGTCTGGAGGTTAGACACGTCACCGGAAATAATTTTTGCATAATCTTGCATGCTTACACTTAGATAATTTGGGTGCATAAAGTCTTTATACTCAAGTTTTTCCAGTTCTTGTCTTTGGTATCCCAACGCATTCGAGATGAAATCATTGGCATAACGAATGCCTACTCCAACCCTGGTAATTAAGATTCCCATGGAATCCTTGTTTGCTACTCCGGTTAATATTTTTTGCATAAATTTTCTTTCTTTCTGAATTTGACTTAAAAATTGCAGGTATTCATTTATGGTGTAAATATAGATCAGTATAACATCAAAATCATTTTCATCTTTCCAGGGTCTGGTTTTTATTTTAACCGGTATTAGATCGCCACTTTTGTTTTTATGAAAATTATCGAATAAGGAATTTTGCGCAACTGTACCTTTTTTACTGATTACCAGATCGTAGTAATTCTGTGTGACCAACTCTTCTTTTGTATAACCGGATAAGGTAGTATAGGCAGGGTTTGAGTCCAGTATCTGGCCATCTGGTTTGATCATTAGAAAACCATCCGGGCAAGACTGTATAATGTCTTTGTAGGAGTGTTCCGTGTGTTCCAAAACGTTTTCGATTTTTTTACGGTGGGCAATATCGCGATAGCTTATAAGTACAGTTCCAGTATTCTCTTTCCCCAGGAAGTGGGCATTAATTTCAACATTTATTTCTTCACTGTTTTTATGGTTAACAATTGTTTCAAATGAAGTTTTATTCCATTCTCGTGTTAACTCCCAGACTTTATTATAGGCGTCACAGGGGTCGCCGATCGGTGTAATTTGTAAAATATGCTTTCCAATTAGCTCTTCTTCGCTATAGCCTAATATAATAAGAGCATTTTTATTTGCATCCCATATCGTGCCATCGCTATGAAGAATAAAGGCAAAATCTTGTATTGCTTCAAACAAAGCATTAAAAATGTCAGCTTCATCCCCATCTTTATTATCTTTATAGTTTTTCATATATCACCGTCACATCTTTAAATGCAGGCATTACCTGTTAAAGATTTTGTCATCGTTCGACTTCAATTGTAAAAACGAACATAAGGTAATTACAGCTTCTCCGGGCAACAATTTTTCACCTTTGTATTTTGGCACCCCTATTTGTACAAGTACATTTACATGTAAAATCTATTTTTTAGTTAAAAAAGCTGTTTTGTCTTTTTTGGGGTCCTCAGGAGCGGCCTCATTTGTCAGGAAAGTGTCACCCAGCTGAAATAAATTCAGATTTCACCGAGATCGCCAATATTGATCAAGAAATTTCTTCTAAAGATAAAGATCTTTTTATATTGTCATGCGTATAGTCAATTTTATTGATAAAAAATAATTCCTGTTGGTCATTTTTCCCTTTAAATTGCGAAAATACTTTTTTTTCGATGCCTATTCTGCCTTCAAGCAGATCAAAAGTGCTTTTGCCAACTAAGACTTTATTCTTTTCGGACTGAGTTTCAATTCGAGCCGCTGTATTCACAACGTCGCCAAGCGCTGTCCAATCCATTCTTTCGTTCGACCCGACGCTACCTAAAATAACGTTACCGGTATTTATTCCAATTCTCGCCTCAATGGACGGCCGGTCATTCATCTTGCGAAATACATTTAAATTCATAAAGTTATTTTGTATTTCAAGAGCCGAAATGACGCAATCTGCGGGTTCGGCAAAAATATTCATTATGCCATCCCCAATAAACTTGTCAACATAACCATTATTTCGCTCTATCGAAGTTACAATAATTTTCATCGCCTGGTTTAACAGATCCATAACATCTTTATGCGGCAAGGACTCACTCATACGGGTAAAACCCACCAGATCGGCAAACATAACCGTAACAACTTTGTTTTCTATGGGAAGGTTTTTATTCCCTTTGCGAATGGTTTCTCGGGCTTTGCTTAGAACCATTTTCGGAATATAAGGTTCGACTATTTTCATTAAATTAAAATTTTCAAAAAAGGAACCTTCGCTGAATTTGCCTCGTTTACTCTCAATATTTACAGGTTGCCATAGTGTGGCTATTTGACCCTGCTTTGAAATTACTCCAGAAATGTTAAACAGCCGGGAGGCTTCGTCATTATTCAAAGTCAGGCGATAATTTGCAAACTGCGAGAAATTGTGTACACTGAATGGGCTATAAAATATATCCTGGAAGAAATTATCGGGAATATAATTGTATATCTCGTTGAGATTATTATTGTTTATTTGCAGGTACTCAATAATATTTGGCGATAATTCTAAAACATTTCCATTGGTATCAAATAAAATAGTATCGTACTTCAGGTCTTCAAATATATTCCATAAAAGATCTTTCTGGGCGGGGGACTCCTGAACGACCTGTATACTTTTTTGTTCCACATGTACCGGTTGAAAAGGGAGATGGAAAGAATAGTGCGTCTTTTCTTTCCGAGAAAATATTCTCAGACTTTTGCCGGTAAGACCGAGTCCTTGAAAACATAATAACCCGAAGGGCAACCCTGACTCAAATTGTTGTACAGTTTTTTGATGGTTATTCTCTTCTTTTTGCCTCGCTTCAAAGGCCACTTTTTTAATATCTGTCATTAAATTTTTTAAAGTCTCAATTTCTTTGTTATTATAAATTCCATTATGTGATATCGAGATCGAAATTTCGCCATCACCCGGTTTCAGGGTAATTTCTACCGGCAGGTTTTCTTTTGTAGCGTGAGTTGTAAAATTGTCAATTTTATTGCTATCTATTTCAGCTTCGAAAATACCTATCCATTCAGAACGAGGAAGATCACCCCAACCGAACTCATCAATCATATATTTTTCAAAAACATACCTATAATTCAATATAATAGAGTGTTGTAAAAATTCAGAAATAATTGTTATAATGGGCGATACCAGACCATTTTTTTGGTATGGATTAAATGCATTTTCGAGAAAACTTTGAATTTTTGCTTTATTCGATGGGTCCAACCAGTAGAGGGAGAGCTTGACCGCTTGTGAAGAGATTGATTTATCAGCAATACTGGTTAGTGTTTTGTTCAAATGTTTCTCTGCACACCATTTGTTGGCATAGTACTCTGGTATTATGTATTGTCAAATGAATAAATCTATCTGGCAGGCGACGAGCCGACAATAATTCTAAGCTTCAATGAATTCCTGGATGCGATTTCGGTTTTACATGATTCTTTTATAACTCTTATGATCGTTTAAATAAGCGAACGGTCTGAAAGTTAAATTAATCCTTGGTTCTTTGCAGTCCTCATCCGGTGGTACAGAATGTTCATAATCTTCCTGACATCCTTTTCCCATAATGAGAAGGTCGCCATTTCCAAGTTCAATTCTACATTCATCCGATGGATTAGATCTTTTTCGCAAAACCAATGTACGTTTCGCTCCAAGGCTAATGGAAGGAATTAGAGATGTTGGCCCAAAAGCTCGGAGGTCTGAATGAAAACCTAAACCAACTTTCCCACTACTGTAATAAATGCAAACACAAACACCAAACTCAACACCAGTAAAGCTTTCAATTTTATCTCTAAGAGGTATTAGTACTGGTGGCCATTTCATCCTTCGTCCATGTTCTTTCTTGAAAATAGAAGAATCAGTCAGTTCCTGGTCCACAAACATATATTTTCCGATATTTGTTTTAAAGACGGTTCCATCCCCCATAAGTATTTTATCGCCCTCTAAAACTTCACAATTGGCATAAATCCAATTGAAAATTTCAGAGCTTTGCGAAGAGGTGAGAAATCCTTTATGATAATCTACTTGGCATTCAACTGGTAATTTCATTTTATTATTTCCTTAAATTAAACTCATTAGATCGTAGGCAGTATTGCTAACATTACATGCAAATCATTTTGGACTGTTTCCCAGACAGATTCCAAGTCAACACCAAAGTAATGATGGATTAGAATATTGCGCATACCTATTACATCCTTCCAGGGAATCCCTGCCATTCTTTCTCTAGTTTTACTGGAAAGTTTTGAAGAAGCTTCCCCAATAATTTCTAATTGCCTGATCACTGCATCATGGGTTTTAGAATCCTGGATGAATTCTGATATTTCAATATTTTCAGTATACTTTGCTATGAGGTTTATGCTTTCTCTAATATGAAATAAATAAAAATCGTCATTTTTCTTCATACAAGACGACCATTGATTTTTCCAATTCATCTGCTAGATATGGACTAATTGATTTTTCAGTTACCAGGTCAATAGGATAGCCTGTGTTTTCAGATAATTCTCTTTGAATTCGAGATAATTCAAACAAACCTTTGGGGGCTTTGAATCTAACTAGTACATCTATATCACTACTAGATGTAAAGTTACCACTGGAATATGAACCAAAAAGACCAACTTTTTCAGCACCTTCATGCTTTAAATATTTCATTATTGTTTCATTAATATTTGCTATCATAATGGCAGATTATTTCATACAATTGTTGAGTGTAAAGCAATATTATTGAATTCCGTATTCAATGGACAAGTGAAATTCTTATGAGCTTGAAAGCTTGAATAGTGCTTTAGACAGCAGGTTTCTCCTTGATCGCTGATCGCATGATCGACCTTTTCAGAAGAAATGAAACTATCCACCCTCGTACAAAAGGAGCCGGAGAATCTTACATGTAAAAAATATTTTATGATCCATTAAATTTGTAGTATTACTATATTATAAATATGGGCAATCTTAATATAAGAAAAAAGAAGGAAACAATTATTGATGAAACTGAGGAATCTGAAAATATATTTGTCTTCATTGAACTGATACGAACTCTTTATCAGAGATCGTATACCGGGATATGGATAAATTTAGCCAATTCATTAATACTTGTTGTTTTTTTAACCGGAGTTCTTCCTATATATTTTCTTTTGTCATGGTTTTCAGTACAAGTAACATTTAATCTTTTTCGATTATATTATGATAAATTTGTTTTAAAAAATTGGACGGATATTCCGTTGCAGAAAGCCGAAGTCTATGAACGTAATTTTATTTTTATAGCTGCGATTTCTGGAATTATCTGGGGTTCATTGGCTTTTTCCCCAATGGACGCGGTGGAACAAAATCAATATTTTATTCTAACGACCTTCGTTGTAGGGGGGATGAACGCAGGAGCGACTTCAAGTATGTCCGTCTCTATAAAATCGTTTATTGGGTTTTTATTTTTCAGTTTAACACCTTTTGCATATCGGTTTTTTACATTTGGAGATAAAGTTTCTGCCTTAATGGGATTTTTTCTCTTCGTGTTTGCAGCAGGTCTATATTATCTCTGTTTGCAAGGAAATCGGAACGCGCGGTGGTCTTTGCAACAAAAATCTTTTAATAAAAGTCTTTTTTCTGAAATCGTTGCGTTAAAGAATGAATCAGAACAGGCTAAAATTATAGCAGAACAGGCAAATAAATTTAAAAGCGAATTTTTAGCAAACATGAGTCATGAAATCAGGACTCCTATGAATGCAATATTGGGATTTACCGAAATTTTAGAAAAGAAAATATCAGGTTCCCAGGAACAACAATATTTACAATCGATTAAATCCGGTAGCAAAACTCTTCTGCGGCTCATTAATGATATTCTGGATCTGTCCAAAGTCGAAGCGGGAAAAATGCAACTGGAATATAAAGAATTTGATTTCAGGGATATGGCGAATGATATACGGGAAATATTTTCTGCAAAAGCCACTGAAAGGAATTTGGAGTTTCAAATGAAGATTGATCCAAAAATACCTGGTACCATTATTCTTGACGAGATCAGGCTTCGGCAGATACTTCTTAACCTGGTTTCCAACGCAATAAAGTTTACGGATACCGGTTATGTCGGGTTAAGCGCAAAGGTGGCCCATTTAAACAAGAAAAGCGGAAAGTTTGATTTGTCTGTGTTTGTAGATGATACCGGCGTGGGCATTGCAAAAAGCGAGTTAAAAAATATATTTGATTCATTTTCTCAACAAAAAGGGCACAGTGCCAAGTATGGCGGAACGGGGCTCGGGCTCACAATATCAAAGCGGTTAGCCAATATGATGGGTGGAGATATAAGCGTTTCAAGCCATCTTGGGAAAGGAAGTCAATTTCAAGTTCTCTTGCAACGGGTTCGTGTGGGAACGGGAAACCATGCTTTGAAGATTGCAATGGAGTACATAGACTCCATCACTTTTGACCCTGCAACAGTACTCATAGTGGATGACGTTGCTTCCAACAGAAATATCATTAAAGCTTACTTTGAAAACAGCGGGTTAACTTTCATCGATGCAGAAAACGGGAAATCAGGGATCGAAATAGCAGAACTTTATAAACCCGACCTGATTATTATGGATCTGAAAATGCCTGTTATGGATGGGTATGAAGCGACAAAAATAATTAAAAAAGATTCGAATTTAAAAACAATTCCGGTTCTTATTTCCTCTGCTACGGAACTAGTAAAAATACCGAAAAAAATTGTCAAATTAACGGATGGGTATTTGCAAAAGCCTTTTAATAAAACAGAAATTATTACAGCATTGATGAAAATTTTAGAATTTGCTTCGTTGGGTGATGAAGAATGGGATTTTGCAAAAGACACCCCGGCAGACGAAAATCTATTGGGGAATGTACTTCCGGAAAATTCCGCTGAGTTTTTACAGAAACTTGAATCGGATATTCTTGCTAAATGGAAACATGTTTCTCAAGGAGTTGATTTTGACGTATTAAAAGAATTTGCAGATGAAGTAAAAACGATTGGGTCAGTCTACGAATACAGCCCACTTATCCGTTGGTCCGACCAATTGAGTGTGGGAATTGCATCATTTAATGTTGAGATGATTAAAACATCAATTGAAAAACTACCGCCTTTGATACAAAGAATTAAAGAAGCGTTTGAAAATGCTATGGAGAAAACATTATGAAAGATGGAAAAAGTATGATTCTAATCGTTGACGATACTCCAAAAAATATTCAGGTTCTGGCGACGATCCTGAATGAAAACGGTTACGGCGTTAAAGCTGCAACCGGCGGGAAAGAAGCTCTGGATATGGTTGACAAGTCTCCGGTGGACTTGATTTTGCTCGACATTATGATGCCGGAAATGGACGGTTTTGAAGTCTGCACAACGTTGAAAAAAAATGAAAAAACAAAAGATATTCCTGTAATATTTCTGACTCAAAAGCTGAAACTGATGATATTGTACGCGGATTCGAACTTGGCGCGGTTGATTATGTCACCAAGCCATTTAACTCTGCCGAGTTTTTGGCAAGAGTTAATACGCACGTAAAATTTATGAAACTTCAATCAAACCTTGAAGGTTTGGTTGAACAAAGGTCAATAGAAGTTATCGAATTATATAAGAAGCTTTTACTGGCTCATGACGCAGTTATATATACACTGGCCAGAGCCGCTGAATATAGAGATAATGAAACCGGAACACATATTAAGCGAATTGGCGAGTTTTCAAAAATCATTGCCCATAAAATGGGATTTACTGAACACGACGCCGTAATAATCGGAAAAGCAAGTCTTATGCATGACGTCGGGAAAATCGGTATTGAAGACCGTATACTTCTGAAACCCGGACAATTGATCCCGGAAGAGTTTGAAATTATGAAAACACATACTACAATCGGGGAAGGTCTATTACACGGAGTCGGCTCGGAATTAACAAATGTAGCGGCTGAAATTGCAATTTCGCATCATGAAAAAATGGATGGAACGGGATATCCATACGGATTAAAGGGAGACAACATTCCCCTGGGAGGGCGTATTGTATCCGTAGTGGACGTGTTTGACGCGCTGACATCGAACAGGCCATATAAAGAAGCATGGAGTAATGAAAAAGCAACTGATCTTATTCGAAAACAAAAGGGAAAGCAGTTTGATCCAAAGGTGGTTGATGCTTTTTTTTCATCATTAAACGATATTTTAGCGATCAAAGAAAAAATGCCTGATTAATGGAAATGCCACAAACCATGGTTGTAGTGTGGTCGAATACCGCAGAATTCGCCCTTTCTGTAAAAGATATTTCTTTGAATAAAATAAAAGGGGCGATAGGAGTAAAATTGCTTTACCTGACGTTTTACACGAGAGGTTTCAGCTTGAATTCTAAAAAGCCTTGACGTAGATTTTCAAAAGACAATATTGCTATTTTCTTAGTATATTAATAGCAAAAGGGTTCAGTGAAATATGGAAAATGAAATTGTAGAGATACTTAAAGCCAAAGAAATTGAAATGGACAAGTTGATTGACGGGGCTAAAGAGCAGGCCGCTCAGTTGTTGGCTGAGGCTGAGAAAAAGTATAAAATAACGAAAGAGGATATTCTGTCGAAGCTTGATGGCGAAGCGGAAAAACTTCGCGCCCAAGAGCAGGAAAAACTTGCTTTGGAATTTGAAGCTCTGAAAACGGAGAACGGTAAAAAGATATCCGGGGTCAATGAACTATTTAAGAAGAATAAAACCAAGGCAGTTGAACATGTGGTCAATCGCTTATTGGAGGTAATTCTTGATCAAGAAGATGACAAAACTTCAGATCGTCGGGCCGAAAACCAGGCTTGACGGATGCATTAAGACCCTCCATAAGCTTTCCGTGCTGCACATTGAGCCGGTCTCTTTAAAAGGGCTTGATGATAATGTGACGCATATACCGATTGAAGAAGAGAAGCTCGAAAAGAGGACTGTTCTGGAGCAAACTTTTGAGAAAGTCAAAAACCTGCTTTTTATGCTGCCCGCAGCTTCGGAACCTCTGCCCCTGAACGGCTCTGAAACGCTGGACGATGTCTCCCTTGAAGTTGAATATATTGATACGAAAATTCACGCTCTCTTTTTGGAAAAGGAAGATCTGGAAGAAGAGATTCATCATTTGAAAGACTATGAGCAACTGCTGGCGGGTTTTGTACCGATCGCTTCGGAACTCGGTGGTCTGAAAAATTATGAAATTATGGGCCTTACTGTTGATACAAAACGGACCAATGTTATCTCACTTCTGGAAAAAGAGGTCGATAAAATTACCGATGGAAAATATGAAATACATACAAGCCCACTGAATTCGACGACGACTGGTTTGGTGTTGGCTGTCTCTTTAAAGGAAGCTGCCGGGGTTCGACGACTTTTTTTTGGCGAGGGTATTCAAGAGTTGAAACTTCCGACTGAGTACGAAGATCAACCACTTCTAAAGGCCATTTCCGGAATGGCGAAACGCGAGAAGGAAGCTTCGCTACGCATGATTGAAGTAAAAAACGAACTGAATTATATTGCCAACGAGTGGCAACGAAAGCTGGAGTGGGCCGAACGGGAGTCTAAAAACGAACTCGATGAAATCGCGGCTCTACGCCATTTTGCCCAGACCCGTTACTGTTTTATTATCGAAGGGTGGATTCCCGTAGATAGTTTTCCCAAGGTGAAAAAAGAGATGAATCTTGAATATGGCGATACCGTTCTTGTGAAAGAGCTGGAATTTTCGGATGAGGATAGAGTTCAGGCTCCCGTCCATATTCAAAATCGTCGCTGGATAAAACCCTTTGAAGTTTTTTTAAGAGCCCTGCCTACCCCGAAATATGGCACCGTTGACCCCACACCTTTAATCGCTTTTTTCTTTCCCGCTTTTTTCGGTATTATTGTAGGGGATATGGGCTATGGACTTATTATTGCCTCACTCGGACTGTTTATGCGCTATAAGCTTCGAAATAAAGAGGTAATGCGTGACTTGATGAGTGTTTTTGTCGCCTGCGGCGTATCGGCCTTTTTCTTTGGACTGCTGTTTGGGGAACTTTTCGGAACGCTCGGTGAAGATCTTCATCTGGTTCATCCTCTCTGGTTTGACCGACTGAAGGGTATTAAATCTTTTCTCGTTATTTCGCTTGGTATCGGCGTTGGGCATGTTTTGTTTGGTATTTTAATCGGCCTTTACAGTAAATTAAAGCAAAAACACTTTAAAGAAGCTGGAGTGAAGTTTTTATTTCTGGTTTTGACTGTTTCGTTTATTGTTTTAATGCTGGCGCTGTTTAAACAGATACCAACCACGGTGGTTACGCCGGTTTTCAGCCTTTTTATTGCCATTTTAATTACTTTGATTGTACTCGAAGGGGTGCTTGGTATAGTCGAATTTGTGGAGGCGATTAGTAATATTTTATCCTATGTACGTATTATGGCTATTGGGGCCTCTTCTGTTATTCTGGCTCTGGTGGCAAATAAAGTAGGCGAAGCCATGGGAAATATCGTTATTGGAATAATAGTTGCCGCCTTAATTCACATCATGAATATAATCATTAGTTTGATGAGCCCCACGATACAGTCGATGAGACTGCAATATGTGGAGTTTCTGGGTAAATTCTACGAAGATGGTGGAAAACCTTATGCGCCTTTTAAAAATGACACAAAATAAAACGATTTAACACGGAGAGAAAATATGAGTTTAGAAATAGATGTAAACACTGCTGCAGAAGCTGCTGCAAACGCTGCTAAGCATTGGAAAACTGCTTTAATCGCTGTAGCTGCTGCCATGGCGGTGGCTATACCGGCTCTGGCTACGGCCTGGGCTCAAAGTAAAATTGGTTCGGCTGGTTTAGGCGCTCTTGCCGAAAGGCCCGACCTTCGAGGCGTTGTTATTATTCTTGTCGCAATTCCTGAAACCATGGTAATTATCGGTTTTGCCGTGGCGTATTTGATTATCGATAAAATGTAGCCAACGGACAACTTCGTATTATGGGACACGAAAAACTGGTCGAAGCCCTTCAGGCTGAAACGGCTGAAACGGCTGAAAAAATTATCAGTGACGCTAAAAAAAAGGCGGATGATTTAATTCGAAATGCCGCAGCCGACGCTGAAAAGTTGAGAGAACATAAACTTGGTGCCATTGCCCTTGAAGTTGAGCGGGAGAATACGGCCCAAAAGAATGGGTTGGTTTCCTCGTTGAAAGGCGATCTGAATTCCGCCAAATACTCTCTTATGGAAGAAACTTTTTCTGAAGTTTTATTGGAGATAAAGAATCTTCCCGAAGAAAAATACCGTGAGGCTTTGACGGTTCTTTTTGACAGTTTGTTACACCATACGCGCGCCTATGAGAAAGGGAATATTTACGTAGATTCCAATGCCGCGCAAATTATAAACAGTTATGCTACGTCAAAAAAAGTTGACCTGCAAAAAGTGGAACCACCGAATAATCTTAGTTCCGGGTTTTTATTTATTTCCAGCGATGAGAAAATTAAAGCGGAAAGTTCTTTCGGGTCGGCGCTGCAAACATTAAAACCAAACCTGGTTATTGAACTGAAGGAGCTGTTGTTCGGTGAATTATAGCTATTTAATTGCCCGGTTGCGAGCTCGCAAGTCAGAACTCTTTCAAAAAAAAGAGTATGAGAATATTATGGCAGCGCAGACAGTTGTTCAAATGAGAGACTTTCTTCGTGTCAGCTCTTATGGACCGTACATTGAAGCGGCCTCCCTTCGATATCCTGACCCCGAAGAGACAATTCTATACGCTTTGCGCCAGCACACCATTAAGTTATTTCAATTTATTTGGACTCATAAACCAAAAAATGACGAACAAAGTATTAAATTCTTGTTTTCAAAATGGGAACTTTTTAATCTGAAAACTATTTTGCGCGGAATTCACAAAGGTGTGCACGCTGACATTTTAAAAGAAAAATTAATACCCGCCGGTGAATTTACGGAACGCAGGTTGAACGACCTTTCTGTACAACCCGACCTTGCCTCCGTGGTGAGTTACCTGATTAGCGCCGGAAGTCCATATGGGCGTGGACTCGAACAGTGTATGGAACACTTTGAGAAATCTGGCCATTTTCGCGATCTTGAAATTGATTTGGACCGTTTCGTGTTTTTCTATTTTCAGAGCAAGCTGAAGAAAAGAGGCGAAAGTGGAAAAGCGACTTCAGGCTTAGGCCGTTTGCGAATTGACATAGTAAATATTTTAACGCTAATGAAAAACATTGGTGAAATTCAGGTTGATTCCCAGCACACCATGATAAAACACAAAGTGAGAGAAGAACAATTTATTGAGGGCGGGGGACGTCTAAAGAAAGAAAAATTTCTGGACCTTTTAAAAGGAACCTCCCTGGATGAGCTGCTGAGAAAATTAAGCGATGTATTGAGAGACCCTAAGTTCAGTGAATTTTTACTGGATACTGACCCTGATGATTTAACGCTAACGGAAGAACGGTTTGAAGATTTTATTGAAAAATTTCTGTTTCGACATGCGTTGCAAGACCCTTCCGGGTTTTATTTTACATCGTCTTTTTTATATATGAAAATGAGGGAAGTTAAAAACCTCAGATTGATTTTGTCCAGTGTTAAGTATAAATTGAACATCGATGATGTCAGGTCGCATCTTTTTTACCCCCTGGTTGATTCGGAGAAAAGAAGCGCATAATTTATGGCTGAAGTAATTGTTATAACTACTCCGGGTAAAAACCTCGGTTTTGAACTGGCGGGGTTTGATACAATTACGATCGAGGAAGTGGAAGCGACGGAAACGATTGATCAAATTTCCAGCGATGAAAAATACGGACTCGTGTGCATAGAAGAAAAACTTTATATGGCGGTTAAAAAAGACATAGCCGAAAGAATTCGAAAAAAAGGATTACCGGTAGTTATGCCTTTGCATATTCCCGATACGTTTGCAGAGACGAGCGCCAGAGAAGGCCATATTGCTCGTCTAATACGAAGAACCATCGGATACCAGGTAAAATTAAAAAAGTAAAATGAAACAGGTAACATGGAATTAAAAGGAAGAATTAAAGGTATTTCGGGGCCTACGGTCATTGTCGAAGGGTTGGACGGGGCCGTAATGCATACGACTTGTCTTGTCGGCGAAGGCCAATTATTAGGCGAAATTATTCGTATTGAAGGCAAGACTGCTACATTGCAGGTTTATGAAGATACTACGGGTTTAAGAGCGGGAGAGCCGGTCACCAGTTTCAATAAACCGTTAATGGTAAAACTCGGGCCGGGACTTTTGCAGGGTACTTTTGACGGTGTTCAAAGGCCGTTGCCTGGTTTGGCAAAAATTTCAGGTTCGTTTATTCAAAAAGGGGTAACGCTCGATGCTCTGGACCCGGATATAAAATGGGACTTTGAAGCCACCGTAAAAAAAGGCGATGAACTTACCGGCGGCGACATTATCGGAACCGTACAAGAGACAGAAAGTATAGTTCATAAAGTAATGATACCACCCGGAATTTCGGGTAAGGTAGAAAAAATAGAATCCGGTTCTTTTACCGTCAATGATGATATATGTAAAATACAAACAAAAGAGGGCAACACGAAAGCCATACAGATGGCGCAAGAGTGGCCGGTACGTTACCCTCGACCTTTTGAAAAAAAGCTGCCTCATACTTCGCCGTTTATTACCGGACAAAGAATTTTTGATACTCTGTTTCCGGTGGCCGAAGGCGGAGCTGCTGTTGTACCCGGAGGGTTTGGAACGGGAAAGACAATTGTACAACACTCTATCGCCATGTACTCTGTTACCGACATTGTGGTTTTTATTGGGTGTGGTGAACGTGGCAATGAAATTACCGAAATTCTGACAGAGTTTCCTAAGTTGAAAGACCCGCAGACGGGGTTTTCTTTAAGCGCTCGTACGATTATTATTGTAAACACATCGAACATGCCTGTTGCAGCCCGGGAGTCTTCTATTTTTACCGGAATGACGATAGCAGAATATTACCGAGACATGGGTTATCGTGTCGCGCTGATGGCCGACTCACTTTCACGCTGGGCAGAAGCGTTGCGAGAAATTTCTTCTCGTTTAGAAGAGATGCCGGGCGAAGAAGGGTTTCCCACTTACCTTGCTTCTAAAATGGGTTCTTTTTATGAAAGGGCGGGAAGAATAGACTGTCTTGGTCAGGACCGACAAGGGTCCGTAACTCTAATTTCTGCAATTTCACCTCCGGGTGGCGACTTTGCTGAACCTGTAACACAATCGTCCATGCGATTTGCCGGAGCGCTTTGGGCGCTTGATAAAGACCTTGCGAATAAAAGGCATTTTCCTGCGGTAGACTGGCAACGAAGTTTCAGCTTGTATCGGAGCAGTTTAAGCAAATGGTATAAAGAAGAAGTAGCGGAAGATATGAGTGAGTTAATTCACAGCCTCGAAACGCTCTTACAAAAAGATGCAAAACTTCAAGAGATTATACAGGTAATTGGCGTCGACGCTTTGCAAGAGAGTGACCGAATGACACTTGAGGTTGCTTCGATCGCGCGCGAGGTTTTTTTACGACAAAGCGCTTTTATACCCTCGGACGCTTTTGCTACTTTTGAAAAACAGTATTGGATGCTGAAAGTGATATTTACCTTTTTAGTGCATGCGGAAAAAAGTCTGACCGATGGTATTTACATTGACCGGATATTAGCATTGCCGGTGAAAGGAAAAATGATGGAGATGCAATACATTGAAAACGAGAATTTTAAAGAGAGTGCACAGAACATAATAAAAGACATTGAGCGAATGTTCGGAGAATTTTAAATTGGACTATATACGAAAAGAATACAAAACCATCGACTCGATTACGGGTCCCCTGATTTTGCTGACGCAAACTTCCGGACTTACATTTGGAGAGCTGTGTAAAGTACGGCTTGCTTCGGGTGAAGAAAAAAACGGCCAGGTGTTAAAAATTGATGAAGACAGAGCCGTCATACAAGTACTCGAAGGGACCGATGGACTCGATACCAAAAGTGGTACTGTTTTTCCTCTTGGCAGGGTTCCTGATATCGGCGTCAGTGTCGAGATGCTGGGAAGAACTTTTAATGGAATGGGCGAACCCATTGACGGCTACGGGCCCGTGCTTCCCGATAAATATCTTGAAATTAACGGGTTGCCGATAAACCCTGAACGAAGAGATAAACCGGATGACTTTATTGAAACGGGAATTTCAGCCATCGATTGTCTAAATACACTTGTTCGCGGACAAAAACTGCCCATTTTTTCGATGTCGGGTTTGCCTGCAAATGAACTTGCATTGCAAATTGTGAAACAATCCAGAATTGAGAGCGGGGAAAGTTTCAGCGTTGTTTTTGGGGCCATTGGAATTACACATCGAGAAGCGGAATTTTTTCGCAAAGGACTTTCCGAAGCCGGCGTAATGGATAGAACCGTCTCTTTAATCAACCTGGCAAATGACCCTGCCATTGAAAGATTGTTTACACCAAGAATTGCTATGAGCATAGCCGAGTATCTTGCCTTTGAAAAAGGGTACCAGGTGATGGTTGTGCTAACCGACATAACGGCTTACGCAGAGGCATTGCGTGAAATCGGCAGCGCCCGCGAAGAGATACCCGGAAGACGTAGTTACCCCGGTTATATGTATACCGATTTGGCCGGACTATACGAAAGAGCCGGACGAATAAAAGGCAAAAAAGGTTCGGTAACAGTATTGCCTATTTTGACGATGCCAGAAGACGATATTACCCATCCCATTCCGGACCTGACGGGTTATATTACCGAAGGGCAAATTGTATTGAGCCGAGAGTTGAACCACCAGGGAGTGTATCCGCCGATCGATGTTTTACCGAGCCTTTCTCGACTTATGAACATGGGTATTGGAGAAGGAAAAACCATACCGGAACACCGGGCTTATTCCGACCAGTTGTACTCTTCTTATGCGCGGGGGCGAGAAGTGCGAAGACTTGTTTCCATTGTTGGCGCCGAGGGCCTAACCGAGATTGACCGAAAGTACCTGCATTTTGCAGACCTGTTTGAATACCAGTTTGTGGGGCATGGACAATCTGGTCGTACAATTTTTGAGAGTTTTGACAAAGCAAAAGAGATACTCGAAACGCTACCGGAGTCAGAGTTAATTCGCCTGAAGCATTCCTAACTATAGAAAAGTATTATTATGGAAAAAACAACGCCCACACGCAATAACCTGATGAGACTGAAAACGATGCGTAGCATTGTTATAAACGGCAGGGAAATTCTAAAAAACAGACGAGAATCTCTTTTGAAAGAGTTCTTTCAACTAATTGATGAATGTATGGAAGAGGAAGTAGAGCTTGACCGAAAAATTTCGCGAGCGACGAAAACTCTGGAGTTTGCAAAAGCGATGAACCTGGATGATCTTACATCATTAAGTATAATTGAAAAAAGGGATTTTTACATCGATGTAGAGCAAAAACATATCTGGGGAGTCAATGTTCCCGAAATAAAAGAAAAACCGGTAGTGCGCAGCCTGGAAGCCAGAGAGATTTCACCCATTGTAGAAAATGGATCGAGCATTGCCGTAACCAGACAATATGAAGAAGTCATGGAACAGGTCATTAAGATGGCTTCCAAAGAGACAAGGTTAAATCGCCTCGGAGAGATGATACGACTCGATTCTCGAAAAATAAATGCTTTAGGCGAAATAATGATACCTTCCATTCAAAAAAGAATAAAAGAGATGAACCGAATTTTCGAAGAACGCGAAAAAGAAGATATTCTACGTTTGAAGTGGTTTAAAGACAAGCGGCAACGAAAACAAAAAGAATCTTAGTTTTTCGAGGGCAGCCATCCGTGCAAAAACACTTGACGGTCTATCTCTTAAATCGAAAATTAACATTGGTAATTTATCGCTTCCATTTTGTAAAGGTTTGAACGACAGAAGTGTTTAACCGATTGCCAACAAGGTCTGACAATTCCAATTGCGGTCTTTTCTCGGGAGTCTCCTTCCGAATAGCCATATGGGTATACCGTCGTCTGAATCGCAGAGTGACTTCCTCATCGTGAGCGGGGACTTGAGAAGGCCATAACATTTGGCTGCCCCCGAAACGCTAGATAAAGAAATATGTTTATGAAAAAGAAAACGACCGACAAATTTCCAAACAACGGGCTCTATGACCCGCGTTACGAACACGATGCTTGTGGTGTTGGTTTCATAGCTCAGTTGCGCGGTGAAGCCTCCCATATGATTGTAAAAAAAGGCATTGAGATTCTGGAGAATCTTGATCACCGAGGCGCGGTAGGCGCCGAGAAAAACTCTGGTGATGGTGCAGGAATGCTCTGCCAGATTCCCCATGACTTTTTTCGCAAAGAGTTTGATAAACAAGACCAGACCTTACCTGCTCCGGGTGAATATGGCGCGGGAATTCTTTTTCTGCCTCCTGAACCTTCTCAGAAAAAATGGGTTATCGAACGTTTTACTGCCATCGTGAAAGAGATGGGCCAGCGAATTATCCTCTGGCGTGATGTTCCCACAAACAATAATTCTCTGGGTAAAATGGTACGCGAAGTGGAACCGTCCATGGCACAGGTCTTCATTGCCCGTGGAGAAGATTGTGACGATGCCGATGCTTTTGAACGGCGACTCTATGTAATACATAAATATGCACAAAAAATGATTCGAGAAAGTGGCAAACCCGGATCTTCCTACTTTTATATTAGTTCCTTATCGTACAAGACCATTACTTATAAGGGGATGTTGACTACATCGCAGTTTCCTGACTATTTTCTAGATCTGAGCGATCCTGACTTTACATCACGCCTGGCGCTGGTTCATAGTCGATTCTCGACCAATACTTTCCCCAGCTGGCCACTTGCTCAGCCGTTTCGTTATTTAGCTCACAACGGAGAAATTAACACCCTGCGCGGCAACGTAAACTGGATGCGAGCGCGAGAGTCTATTTTCGAGTCGGACCTTTTTACACCCGACGAAATTGCAAAACTTTTACCTATTATCGACGACACCCAGTCTGACTCAGCTATTCTCGACAACGCTGTTGAGCTTCTGGTTCTGGCGGGACGTTCCCTGCCTCATGTTATGGCAATGCTCATTCCCGAAGCCTGGGCCGGCGATAGCGAAATGGAAGAAAAAAAGCGGGCTTTTTATGAGTATCACGCGACACTCATGGAGCCATGGGATGGTCCGGCTTCCATAGCGTTTACAGACGGTCATATAATTGGCGCCACGCTGGATCGCAATGGCTTACGTCCTTCTCGTTATCAGGTGACCTACGACGGTATACTTGTAATGGCTTCCGAGGCAGGTGTCGTTTATTACCCTCCCGAAGAGATTGAACACAAAGGATGGCTTCAACCGGGTCGTATGTTCGTCGCTTCCCTGGATGAGGGGCGTATTATCGATGATGGTGAAATTAAGAAAGAGCTCGCGTCTGCTCGTCCTTATGGCAAGTGGCTCGACAATGGAAAAATTGAGCTGGGTGCGCTGAATAGAGTTCCTTCGCCGCATCAGCCAGACCACGATTCGCTGGTACATCGCCAGACCGTCTATGGGTATACCAAAGAAGATCTTCAGATTATTATTCGGCCAATGGCTGAAAATGGCGTAGAGCCGATCGGTTCTATGGGTAGCGACACACCGCTTGCGGTGTTGTCCGACCGGCCTGAAAATATTTTTAATTATTTCTATCAACTTTTTGCACAGGTAACGAACCCACCTATTGATCCTATACGGGAAGCATCGGTGATGAGTCTTGTCAGCTTTATAGGTTCGCAAGGGCATCTTCTAAGCGAGACAGAAGAACATTGCCATGTCATTGAACTGCCTCATCCGGTAATCTCCAACGACGAACTCGAAAGGCTGCGCATGGTGGACCAGGCTCACTATCGCGCCCGTAACATTTCGACTGTTTTTGCCGCTGATGAGACCAAACCAGGCAGCCTGCAAAAGGCTCTGGAAGACATCTGCAAACAGGCTTCTAAAGGTGTGGCCGATGGATGCAATATTATTATTATCTCCGATCGAGACGCGGACAAAGTTCACTGTCCTATTCCGTCTCTTCTTGCGGTTTCTGCGGTTCACCATCACCTGATTCGGGAAGGAACCCGCGCCAGTGTTGGCATTATTGTGGAAACCGGCGCCGCCAGAGAAGTACACCATTTTGCGTTGCTGCTTGGTTATGGAGCTTCTGCCATAAATCCCTTTCTTGTTTTTGAAACAATTGAGGACATGCGTTTAAGAGGTCAGCTTGGTGTTGCCCTGGAAGCGAAAGAGGCGCGTCGTAATTTCAAAAAAGCGGTATCGAAAGGTCTGCTTAAGATTATGTCCAAGATGGGTATCTCTACCGTTCAGTCTTATATAGGCGCTCAGATTTTTGAAGCAGTAGGTCTTAGCCAGGAACTTATTGACGCTTATTTTTCCGGCACCGCTTCTCAAATTGGCGGCATTGGTATAAACGAAGTTGAACAAGAGAGTCTCAAACGGCATCATTATGCCTATCCTGACCAGACGCTCAGTGAGAATATACGACTGGAAGACGGCGGAATTTTTAAATGGCGTGCCAGAGGTGAAAGGCACACTTACTCACCCGATACCATCCATATGCTGCAGCAATCGACTCGCATGGGTGACTTTGAATTATTTAGTAAATATACAGATCTAATTAACCACGAAGCCGAAGAACACAACACCATAAGGGGTCTAATAGACTTTGTCGAAACTACCCCCGTACCCATTGAAGAGGTCGAGTCTGAAGAAGAGATCGTGAAACGGTTTTTTACAGGCGCTATGAGCTTTGGTTCTATCAGCATCGAGGCCCACGAAACTATTGCTATCGCCATGAACCGACTTGGTGGGCGTAGCAACACCGGCGAAGGCGGTGAAGATGTTAGCCGTTTTGAACCTCGCGCAAATGGCGATTCTGCCCGCTCCGCGATTAAACAAGTCGCTTCAGGCCGCTTTGGCGTAACCTCCCATTATCTGGTCAATGCCGATGAAATTCAGATCAAGATGGCCCAGGGAGCGAAACCTGGTGAAGGTGGACATTTGCCGGGAGGTAAGGTCGATAAGATTATTGCCTCGGTACGTCACAGTACTCCTGGCGTCGGGCTAATCTCTCCACCACCACACCATGATATTTATTCTATTGAAGATCTTGCACAGCTAATTTTTGACCTGAAAAATGCCAACGATAAGGCCCGAATTAACGTCAAATTGGTTTCTGAGGTTGGTGTAGGCACCATCGCAGCCGGTGTAGCCAAAGGTCATGCCGAAGCTGTTCTTATTTCTGGACACGACGGAGGCACGGGCGCTTCACCACAAAGTTCTATTAAACATGCCGGGTTGCCATGGGAACTTGGACTGGCCGAAACACACCAGGTACTTATGCGCAATGACCTGCGTTCTCGCATTGTAGTTCAGACAGACGGTCGAATTATGTCAGGTAAAGACGTGGCTATAGCCACTTTATTAGGCGCCGAAGAGTGGGGCGCAGCCACATCAGCCCTTGTTGTAAGTGGTTGCATTATGATGCGCCAGTGCCAGCTGAATACCTGCCCTGTAGGCGTTGCTACGCAAGACCCGGAACTACGTAAAAATTTTCCCGGAAAACCGGAATACCTGGTAAACTACTTCATGTTTCTGGCTCGCCAAATGCGTCAGCTTATGGCCCAACTGGGTTTTAAAACTGTAAATGAAATGGTGGGTCGTTCCGACTTGCTTAAGAAAAGAGAGAATGTAGAACACTGGAAAGCGAAACATTTGAATCTCGATAAATTGCTGGCCCGGGCTACGTCGCCAAATTGCACTGCTTACCAGACAGAAGCACAAGATTTCGGACTGGAAAAGGCAGTCGATCATCAGTTGATAGCGATGGCAAAGTCGGCCCTTAAAGATGGAGCCAAAGTAAAAGGTGAGATTACTGTACGTAACGTCCAGAGGACAGTTGGCGGCATGCTTTCTGCTGAAGTGTCGCGCGCTTTCGGCGGACAGGGGTTACCCGACGACACGATTTATTTTAAACTCGATGGCTCTATTGGACAGAGTTTCGCAGCCTTTGGTGCCAAAGGTATAACCTTCGAAATAGAAGGAGAGGCCAACGATTATTTCGGTAAAGGTCTATCCGGAGCAAAACTAATTTTATATCCCCCTAAAGAGTCAACATTTGACCCGCATACCAATGTAATTGTAGGTAACGTCGCCTTTTATGGCGCAACATCGGGTGAAGCTTATATTCGAGGAGTGGGTGGTGAACGTTTTTGCGTACGCAATTCGGGCGCCCAGGTTGTCGTGGAACAAGTGGGAGACAACGGTTGCGAATATATGACCGGCGGCCGGGTGGTCATTCTTGGCCCTGTCGGTAAAAACTTTGCCGCAGGCATGAGCGGGGGCATCGCCTATCTTCTCGATATTGATGAAAAATCACGAGGACGTATTAATATAGACATGGTCGCCATTGAAGCCCTGGTTGACCAGAAAGAGATCAGTGAAGTTCGCAGTATGATCGAGCGCCATGTGGAATATACAGGTAGCCGCAGCGCCAAAGCGCTTCTCGACAACTGGAACCCTGGTCGTATTACAAAAGTAATGCCCCGCGATTATAAGCGAGCTCTGGCTGATCTTGCAGCTGAAGCGGTAGGAAAAAAGATCGAAAGAGCGTCCGTGCGGCAAGAGCCTCTTTAAGGAAGATTGAGTTATGGGTAAACAAGGAAAATTCATGAACACCGATCGGGTGACGCCATCCTACAAGGCAGTGGAAGAGCGAATTAAGGGCTTTAACGAATTTCTTATTCCTCTGAAAAAAGAAGAGGTGCAAGAACAAGGCGCTCGCTGCATGGATTGTGGAACCCCCTTTTGCCACCCCAGCTGCCCACTGCACAATTTAATACCTGAATTTAACGACAATGTCTGCAATAATAAATGGGAAGAAGCCTATAATAACCTGATCTGGACCAACTCTTTTCCTGAATTCACTGGTCGTATTTGCCCCGCTCCCTGCGAGTCTGGGTGTGTACTTGGGTTAATAAAAGATCCCGTGACTATTAAAAATGTTGAATACTCTATTATCGAACGCGCTTTCTCTTCTGGTCTGGTAAAACCCCAACCTCCGAAAGAACGATCGGGTAAGAAGGTGGCGGTGGTTGGTTCCGGTCCCGCCGGGCTTGCAGCGGCTGACCAGCTAAACAAAGCGGGCCACGAGGTCACACTTTATGAACGGGCTGATCGTATCGGCGGTCTGTTGCAGTATGGTATTCCCAACTTCAAGCTTGAAAAAAATATCATAGATCGACGTGTCGATGTTATGAAGGCCGAAGGTATAACATTTACCACCAATGCAAATATCGGGGTCGATATCGCAATCGAGAAATTACAAAAAGAGAATGATGCCGTAGTTTTAACCTGTGGCTCCACCATTCCCCGTGACCTGCCCATTCCGGGTAGGGACGCAAATGGTGTACACTTTGCCATGGAATTTTTGACCCAGAGTACAAAGCGAGTGCATGGGGACGACATTCCAAAAGACGAAATTATATTTGCTAAAGATAAACATGTTCTGGTAATCGGCGGCGGCGACACGGGTTCAGACTGTGTCGGAACATCCATTCGACAGGGAGCAGCGTCCGTAACCCAGATTGAACTTATGCCAAAACCAGCTGAGGGTCGCACAGACCAGACACCATGGCCTACTCATCCAGGGCCGCGCATGTTTTCCACCTCCTCGTCGCAACAAGAAGGGTGCGAACGCGAATGGTCTATTCTCTCTAAAGAATTCGTTAAAGACGATTCCGGAAAACTCATCGGTGTAAAGGCCGTTTCCATCGAATGGAAACCGGATAACTCTTTTACAGAAATTGAAGGAACCGAAAAAACATATCAAGTAGATCTGGCTTTTCTGGCCATGGGTTTTTTACATCCTGACCATGGCGGTCCAGTCGCAGAGCTTTCTCTCGATACGGACAAACGCGGTAACGTGGCCACCGATCAACAATACCGAACTTCCGTCGATGGAGTTTTTGCCGCCGGTGACATGCGTCGCGGTCAATCTCTGGTCGTCTGGGCCATCTCCGAAGGAAGAGAGTGCGCCAGAGCTGTCGATAGTTACCTGATCGGTGGCGTCAGTAGATTGGCTACAAAAGCAAAATAAAAATACCCTCTTATTGCCGTCGACGCTGGTTCCTAAAACTACTTTACAAATAAAGTCTGAAAGCGTATTTACAACAAAATATGTATCGGAGACTTGTATGTACACACCGCGTAGCTCATTGTTATTTATTACCATTTTGTTAACATTTTCAACCTTCATTTTTGTTGCCTGTGACGAACCGGGAAAACAAATCGGCGAAAATAACTCCAGCGGTAATTTAGAACAAGAGGTCACTTTACATATGAACGATAAACTGCGCAGCCATGTACATTACCTTGCCGAAGAAATTGGTCCAAGAAGTACGGCGGAGACTCTCTCGAAAGTAGCAACCTATATTAAGAATGAACTGAAAAACCACGGCATAGAACCGGCGACCCAGGAATATCTTGTAAACGGGGAGACCTATGAAAATATTTATCTGCAAATTCCGGGAAAAAACCGGAAATTACCCGCAATTGTTATCGGGGCTCATTATGATTCCTGGAAAGGAACGCCGGGCGCAGACGATAACGCTTCGGGTGTAGCCGTTTTACTTGAACTTGCAAAAAAACTCAACTCACAACAAATGAATCGAAATATCTACCTTGTCTTTTTTACATTGGAAGAACCTCCGAATTTTCGCTCTGACCGAATGGGTAGTTATAAATTTGCCCAGATGTTGAAAAATAAAAACATCGATCTGTATTTTATGGCCTCACTTGAAATGCTGGGGTATTACAGCGAAAAAAAGATTCAAACTTACCCCGATAAACGAATGTTGAAAACATACCCCGCAGAAGGAAATTTTGTTGCCGTTGTAGCGAATCCGAAATCGGGGAATATTGCCAAAACCTTTTTCGGGGCTTTTAAAAAGAACCTTACTTTTGACGCTCAGATTTTAATCGCTCCCGGTAGATTACAAGGAGTCGACGCTTCCGATCATCTCTCTTTCTGGCGGTCAGGTTACCCTGCAATTATGGTTACCGACACAGCTTTTTTTCGCAATAAAAATTATCATAGATCGGGCGATACTGTCGATACGCTGAATTATGAAAAAATGGGTGAAGTTGTAAACGGTTTATATGGAACACTGCTTGAACTTGCTGAGACGACCACTGCCAAATAAGACTGTATTTGAAATCCGTTTTTAAAAGGTTTATGGTTGCAGGTTGCGGTAATGTTGAATTCTCTCTTCGACATCAATAGGTTTATCATTTAAATGCCGCCAGAAAGTATCAATAATAATTGCCATTTTTGCATCTTTCGATTCAATACCGGCCGAATCGAAGAATTCCAACAGTTCAGCGTCGCCTTTTACAATCCAATGCCTTTTAATGTATCGGCCAATGGTAAAATGAAATTTAACAAGCTCATTTTTATCGGTAGACTTTACTTCCTCAAGTTCATCCGGCTGAAGATGAAGCTCTAATAAGGCCCAGCACTGTTCCAGATTTTTCGGTTTTTCATGTGACGAAACTTTTATTATAAACTGGGTTAAAAGTATTGCAAAAATTGGTACAAACATCAATAGAAGCGCAACTTTAGATTTTTTGAATACATTAGGCATAAGGTCTCCAGTTAAGACCAGTAGATAATAAAGTAACAGAATGTAAATTTACTATTTTATCGTTTAGCCGGGCAATATCTCTTTTCTGACCTGTTTTTCGATAGAAATGAAGTCATTTAAGCCTTGACAATCGGTACTTTTTACAAAAACATAACCATCGTTTGAACATATATAAAGAAGTGTCGGTGGTATCATGAAACAGTTATTTACAATCTCTATATTTTTATTTTGCTTTTTATTTACTCAGGAACTTTTGCCTGTTTCAAAGAAAAAAGTTCTGGTAATGACTTTTAAAAATATTGAAGATAAAAAAAGTTATGAATACCTCGAACCTTCCATAACAGATACAGTCTCCGCAAGATTGAAAAAAGAGTTTGTATTTTCCTTATTCGATGAGAAGGAGTGGAAAACCCTGGCGAAGAAGAATTTCTTTTTTGAGGACAGCTTTCATACTCCAACAATTGGAATGCAGCTTGGTCTGTTGGGCAAACAAGACATCGTTATTGGCGGTGGCTATATAATTCGGGGTAATAAAATTATAACGAAAGTTTTTATTTTAGGCATTGCTAAAAGAGAAATCTTAAAAGAGTTTGAAATTGTGGGGTATGCCGACAACCGAATCTGGACTACGGTAACAAAAATCGCGAATACCATTGCAACGATCGCTAAAGACGTTTTACCGAATGATAATGAGTGGAGTTCCATAGCCATCTCGGGAAAAAATCAGATAAGTTTAACGGGGGGTTTAGTACCCATTGCTTTTCCCGCAGCAAGAACCGCTCCACTTCCGAGTAATGAAGCTTTTTCCGTAAACCCGAACGACTTTCCTTTAATCTGGGCCTTTTCGGTCGATTATAGTCGATTTGGTGTCTGGCTGGACAATTTTATAATCTGGGGAAATTTCACTTATGGTCTGGGAAGCACTGAATTTGCAGCCGAAGGGCATAACCCGAGTTTATCTACAGTGGGAGGAACCTTAAGCTTTTACCACGCTACTGTCGGCGTCGGGTATCGCTTTCTTTCTAAAAAGAGTTTTTATTTATCAGGCAGGTTAGGAACCGGTTA
The DNA here is from genome assembly GCA_040326155.1 of Leptospirales bacterium. Lineage (GTDB taxonomy): Bacteria > Spirochaetota > Leptospiria > Turneriellales > JAOUFE01 > JBEQLE01. The sequence goes on from JBEQLE010000027.1 coordinate 35,735, forward strand.
TTATATTTCCACTACGACTCTCGATTTTTCCACGTTGTCGAACCCTCCGAGCTCATTAGATGGCGCAAAAGATTTAAGTAATATTCAGTCTAGTAGCACGGGAGTGTCTACGAACCTTGACTTTTTAATCGGTTACCAGTTGTTGCCATGGATGACGGTTGAAATTAAAAGTCAATACCAACATATCTTTTTTAAGGATTATGATTTTGGGCAAATTGGTTTCTCCTTAATAACCGGCTTTAAATTTTAATTTAGCAGGTTATATTGTCGGCAGTGGTCGAAAATGAATTTGAAAATAAAAAAAGATATAGATCAATTCAAAATTCCCTGGTATAAGGTTGTCTTTAATCCTTTTATTATTTTTCTTGGGAAACGAAAAATTCAAAAGAACTTTCATAAACCTCCTGTTGTTATTGGCGGGTGTGACCGTTCGGGAACAACCTTGATGATTTCCATACTGGGAGCCCATCCCCATATTTTCGCCTATCCAAAAGAAAATGGAGTTTTTCTAAACTGGGTCGAAAAAGAAGGAGACAAAGTTCCGCTCCGTCTGGACAGGTTATATAGAGAAATTATTGGTCGAAAAATACCGCAGTCGGCAAACCGTTACTGCCACAAGAACCCCGCAAATATTTTGCACATTCGTGAAATACTCGACTTTTATAGCGACAACGTTAAAATTATACAGATGGTGCGAGATGGCAGAGATGTCGTCACCAGCGTCCACCCGAGCAAACCGGACAGTTACTGGGTTTCCGTTGAAAAATGGGTTCGCGATGTAAAAGCGGGAATTGATTTTTACAATCATCCGAATATACACACCGTTCGTTATGAAGATTTGACCGAAAATCCGAATAAGGTAATTCAAGAACTCTGTAAATTTCTGGATGAACCGGTGTTAGATGAAATTATCAACTGGTCAGACAATACAAACCTGGTAAAAAGCAATGCATGGTTTCACCAGGCAAAACAGATACATAAAAACTCAGTTAAAAAATGGGAAAAACCGGAACATAAAGAGCGACTGAAAGAATTTATGAATAATAAAGAGGCGGTCTCTCTATTAAAAAAACTTGCTTATTTGTAAGCGTTTTTTGCAGTAAACAAATAGGCAGTTTCGTCTTATGTGAATAAGCTACAAAGGATGGGTATATGATAAAAGCAGTTTGGAACAATGTTGTGATCGCCGAGGCGAGAAAGACGGAGATGGTAGAAAATAATCACTACTTTCCTCCTGAGTCATTAAAACAAGAGTACTTTGAATCGGGGTTAATAAAAACTACATGTCCCTGGAAAGGGGTGGCCAGTTATTATGATATCATTGTAAATGGGGAAAGGAATGAGTCAGGCGCATGGTATTATCCAGAACCCAAAAAAGAGGCTTCCAACATTAAGGGTTATGTTGCGTTTTGGCAGGGTGTTGAAATTGTCGAAGATTCCGAATTTGATTCCAGGTTTTAAGAATCCAGGTAGTCGCTGTGTAATCTCCAGTGTATCATTATCACCAGAATTATAAGACGATCTATCAATAAATTGAATTTTTCAATTTCTTCATACGACAGTTCACTATCACTTAAAGAAGAGCGAATTTCAGCTAAAAGCGCTTGAAAAATTTTGTCGTACTCTTTTTTCCAAAGTTTAAATTCGGAGAATTGCGATAACCTGATTTCACTTAATTTTCCCGATATGGTATATTTGTACCCTTCCTGGTATATTTTGTAGTTGTAATCATGGTCCAGGCTAAATGCCGAGACGATATCTTTGGGGTGATTTTTCATATGTAAGTAAAGGCGCATTGAAACAAGAACCTGATGCAGTGAAATTAAAGATTTGAGAATGGTCACTTTCTCCTGTCCTATCAGTTTATTATCATTCAATAGCGCTTTATCATAGCACGCTGCAACTTTACCGTTCCATTGAACAGCCTTTTGTATCAGCTCTGAAAGGCTATGAGATTGTTGATCTTTTCGCGATAGTTTACCGCGAGCAAGAAAAATGCCGTCATCTTTAATTTCAAGTTCAAAAGAATCCATTCTATTATAACCTCTAGTTATTGTTTTGCGTATTGGAATGGTGTAAATGTATTTTTATGTAAAAGTAAAAAAATTGTGTTCCCGGTAAATGGTTATTATAGAATTGTGCATGGTCATTGGCGTACTGAAAGAACTTAAAGTCGAAGAAAATCGAGTTGCTATGACGCCGGCTGGAGTCGAAGTTTTGACCGGGTTTGGTCATGAAGTGTGGATTGTGTCAGACGCCGGTAAGGGCAGCGGATTTTCCAATGAAGACTATACGACCCATGGAGCGCGGCTTAAAAAAGACCGTAAAGAGCTATTTCAAACCTGTGACTTACTGCTGCATGTAAAAGAGCCTCAAAGCTCCGAATATGCATTATTACGCAAAGATCAGATTATATTCACCTATTTACACCTTGCCGCCTCAGAAGCTTTAACAGAAGCCCTGGTGCATTCTAAAGCGGTTTGCATCGGTTATGAAACCATACAGAAAGATAATGGGACCTTGCCCCTGTTGACCCCGATGAGTGAAATTGGCGGTAGAATGGCCATACAGCAAGGGGCAAAATTCCTGGAAATGGAATGGGGCGGTCGGGGAGTTTTACTCGGCGGAGTTCCCGGTGTCGAAACTGCCGCAGTGGTAGTTCTGGGTGGGGGCGCTGTCGGAATAAATGCGGCGAAAATGGCTGCGGGTCTGGGAGCAAGAGTCTATATTGTCGACAAGAACTTGCAAAGACTTCGCTATCTGGATGATGTCATGCCAGCAAATTGTTTTACTATGTTTTCTAACCCCGCCAATATTCGAAGTTTAATTCGTGAAGCCGATGTCGTTGTGGGTGGAGTCTTAATTCCGGGCGCGCGCGCACCCAAATTGATTACACGTAAGATGTTATCCACGATGAAGAAAGGCTCGGTGCTGGTAGATGTCTCCATCGACCAGGGCGGTTGTTTTGAAACATCCAAAGCAACGACACACCGAGATCCTGTTTATGAAGTCGATGGGATAATACACTATTGCGTCGCAAATATGCCGGGAGCGGTCGCAAGAACATCGACACTGGCTTTAACCAATGCAACCTTACCTTATGTTGTAGAAATCGCCAACAAAGGCTGGAAAGAAGGTATGAGAACAAATAAGGAACTGGCCAGAGGAGCCAATGTTGTTTCAGGTCATATTACCTGCGAAGGAGTCGCACAGGCTTTCAACAAACAGTATGTTCCCGTAAACGACATTCTATAAAGTCGGTATAACCAGTTTATTATTCATTTCAATAATGTCCAATGACCTTGATTACTTGACTACTTGACTACTTGACTACTTGACTACTTGACTACTTGACTACTTGACTACTTGACTACTTGACTACTTGACGATTTAAGTAAATTTAATATTATGGGATACAATTTGATCGTTATTACCAATTGTGCCAAAAAGGAGTCTTTGTGAAGAAAAAATTTATAGCCCTGTTTTTATTGTTGATATTCATAAGAGGGCCGTTGAATGGGTTAGGCAATTTAAATAATTTAAGCTATTCTGGCAATAATATGGGAGCAGCTTCATCAATAGCTTCTATTGTTGTTCTCGCTGTTACTACCGGGGTCGCTTCTGCAATAACCTCAATTGGTTTCACGCTGGATGCAGGAAAAGGTTCAGGTGAAGCTTTAATGCGCTATATGAAGGCAAACCACGTTCAATTGAAACATGATTTTTCTCTGGCAAATGGTGCTTTTTTCAAAGATATTGCTTATGAACTGGCTTTAACTTCCGCCGAAACACACATTCTGGAGGCAGAATTTGAAGGTTCCGTTGAGCAACAATCTATTATGCAATCTTTAAACGGCAAGATTACGCTTGAAAAAGCTGGTTTTTTTTCTAGAACCCTGACAAACTACTTATTAAAAGCGCTTGGTCCGCACAGAATGGTCGAAATTTTTGCTCCCAGACTGCTGAATTAAAAGTAATTTACATTGAAAAAAATTCTGGAACGATTAAATCGAGCCGCGCAGCTTAGAAATATTCTAACTTTGCTTGCGTTGCAAACCCTGTTGCAGATCGTTCTGCTGGGATGGTTTTTGCCGCAGTTGCAGGGACCTGAAAAATCATTTGATACTCTTGATCTTCGTTTTTCATATTCGACACAAGATGTCAGAGACTACTTTCTTGCATTGGGCGCTCCCGGACGACTGGCTTATACTTTTAACGAACTTGTTGATTTGATATTTGGTTTAGTCTATGTTTTATCTTTTATATTCATTATTGCTGCGTTAGGGCGAATGGCTTTTTCAGAAAAGAAATTCTGGTACTGGTTTTATATATTACCGTTGGTATTGGTTACCTGCGATTATATCGAAAATTTCAGTATTTTGGCGATGATAGCAAATTTTCCTGAGAATATACATATTGCGCCATTTGCGTCTTTTTTTACATCGATAAAACAAATTGTACTTGCCACAACTATATTTTTAATTATGGGTATGGGTCTGGCAGCTTTCAAAAAAAAACTGTTCTCGATAAAATAAGATATGATATACCGACCTGCTGAATTACGTAAAAAGACGATTGTCGCTATCGATTTTGAGACGGCAAACCGCAATCCTGATAGCGCTTGCGCAGTTGGTCTTGTTAGAATTGAAAATGGACAGATTGTAAAATCAGATACCTTTTTAATAAGGCCAGAATCGAGCCATTTCGTATTTACCTATATACATGGAATCGAATGGAAAGATGTCAGTTCCAGTCCCTCTTTTGGTGAACTCTGGCCCAGGTTTTTGAGTTTTATCGAAGGCGCCGACCTTTTAGCTGCCCATAGCTCAGTTTTTGACGAAAGGGTTCTAAAGGTATGTTGTAAGAAAAACAATATTATCAGGCCGAAGCAATCTTTTATATGCACGGTAAAACTGGCCCGTAAAACCTGGAAATTGTTCCCTACAAAACTCCCGGATGTTTGTGAATTCTTAGATATAGAACTTAAACACCACGACCCCATGTCTGATGCAAACGCCTGTGCCGAAATTATTCTCGCAGCTCAAAAGAAAAGGCATCGTTAATTGAAAATATTAACCGATTATTTTTTTTATGGCAGCTTCGCATTTTTGCTCCACTTCTGCAAAACTCGAAGAGCAGACATCCAGACTTTCTAACAGCCCGGTATACATATTAAAAACCAGCCCATGAACATGCAGTTTGCTGCCTTCGTTCCATTTCTTTTTTACAGCATTGGTTAATGTAAAGTTTCGAACCTGCTCAATAACATTGATTTTTATAAGAGCCTGGGACTTCTCTTTTATACTCGGTAGTCTCGCTAAAAGGTCTTTGTACTCTTCACTGTATTTTACCACCGGCGAGAGCCAGGGTTCCATCTCTTTTGGTAAACCGCCTTCCTCGACAACAGAGATAATTCCCCCGCACTCATAATGACCGGTAACAAACAAGTGTTGCACCTTGAGCGTATTGATCGCAAAATGCATGGCTGCGTTTAAACCAGGGTCACCACTTTTGACCTGGTTTGCAATATTTCGCAATTCAAATATCTCCCCCGGTTTGGCGGCAGTAATATTAGAAGGCGAAACCCTGCTGTCACAACACCCCACCCATAAAATTTCCGGATATTGAGCCTTCGAGATTTCCGTAAAATAGTCAAGTTTTACTTCTTTTTGCCCCTGCGCCCAGGCTTTATTTTTAGCTAATATGGTATCCAATACATTCATAAGGCCAACTCCCGTTGTGCTGCGACGTTTTTTAAGAGTAATACAGAAAGTCTCTTAAAAAAAGGTTTTTATTGGAAAATAATTCATTATCTGTAGGTGTGGAAAAACCCACTACGTTTTTTCCGATTGCTTTAATTCGCCTCGTGGGCGACATCACAACTCACAATATCGTATGGGGTAGTGAAGAATCTTTTTTGTCTGTAAAGTTCGTCGGCATCGACGACTGGAAAAAACCAACAAAAAAATTCGCAACGAGGGGAAAGGGTAAAGACGTGCGGTGTAAAAAACCCACTTTCTTCTTTAGGCATTTGATTTCACAAAAAAAAACTGTGGTTTCTAAAAGATCTGCCGGACTTGCATGTAAAAGCCGAAGTCTTCGGAGCTGAATCCAAAATCGAGTGCGAAAACTGTGGACTGGTTCCATGTAATTCGCAGGCCGGCGCCATAGGAGAGCGCCCAGTCTTCGAAAGTCATTCCTGTCATAGTGTCGGATGCGCGACCAAGATCGATGAACGGGGCAATGGCGAATTCAAAAAGTTGTTCACCGGGTTTCAATTGCATAAATTTGATACGCGTTTCAAAATTGGCCAGAGCGATGAAGGGACCCATGAAACGGCGGTCTCGGTAACCACGCATTCCCCCCATGGAAGTAGTTGACTTGTCAGTGTAGCGAATTCCGGTCATTCCGTAGAAAGGGATGTCGCCGAAGCGGGCTGTGTAAGATAATCTTCCTGCCAGAACCATGTCAAATTTTGGAAAGGGGGAGTAGTAAAATCGTAACGCTGTGGTTGCTTCGGTCCAGTCGTATTGTGAACCGAGCGCTTTGGAAGTATACATTAAAAGTATGTCGTGGAACATTCCTGTTCGGGGGTATGGTTCAAGGTCGCGAGTATCGTATGAGAAGCCGAGCAGAATCGAGTTATTCCACCCCCCATTAAAGCCAAGAATTTTACCAGAGAGTTGATCTTCTTTTAAACGAGTGGTAAGCATATTGGCTTTACTGCGCGCGCCTCCCGTTTTTGCCACTGTCACGGTTTTATTACTATAGTCACCTATATTGAAATAATCGACGTTGACCCCGCCAAGCAGGCGAATGAGTCCACCCGAAAAATCCCTCTGGATGGTCAATTTTCCAAGGGTATCTTTCAAGTCGTAATAGTTGTAATGGCTATACGTTGTTCCAGCGGAAGTCTGGCGCAAGTCATCGTCATAATCTTCCATTCGCGAATACGTGGTTCCATCTGGATGGCGTAGCGGTTGCATGGTCTTGGTTCCCACTCCATAATACTGGGCGACCGGATTCATTGTGTACCAGAGTTCAACCGTAATACGATAAGGAGTACGAAGAAAATAAGGGGCGTCCCACAAAAGACCAAACTGCAAAAACCCCCGGCTCATGTAAGTGACCAGCGCTCCGATGTTATGAAGATAAGGAGTGTAAGGAAATAACGGATCGTCTTTTTTACCGTTATAATAATAAAGCATAATTGCGGTGGCTCCGAAACCCGTGTCGGGGCTTGAACCAGGGCCTGCGATACCGGTAAGATACCCTCCCTCTTTTTTCTTTGCCAACTCGCGCTCTGACAAAGGGGTCTTTTTGCTCAGATCAATGTCACTTTTTGGGGTTGGCTCCGTTTTGGCGTCTTGCGTAAAAACCGGAAAGGAAAATATACAGATAAAAACAATAGTTGTAAATCGCACGAACATTCCTTCTCGTTTAAAAGTAATTAAGCGTCGGTCAACCGAATTTCATAAACATGCGGCTATATTTAAAAGCATGTTTTATTTGTTGACATAGTCACTAGTGATTAGTATATTGTGACTAATGAGTTCGTTGAAAGACAAAACACTGTTGCTTTTAGGCTTTCTAAGTCATGAACAGATGCATGGATATAAATTGAACCAGTTGTTGAAACTGCCGTCCAATAGTATCCAGGTTGGCAAAGCCAATGCATATAAAATTCTGGCAAAGTTTGAAGAGCAAGGTTTTGTAACTCACGTAGAAGAGTCTCAGCGAAATCGCCCCTCCAAAACAACCTATTCTATTACCGAGGCAGGTAAAATTGAATTTAAAAGATTATTGCTGGAGCGATTAGGTGAATATCAACCATTTGAGTACCCAGACGGAGTTTCACTGGACTTTCTCGCACTCATTGAGCCTCAGGAGGCCTTGCCCTTATTGTTAAAAAGGCAAGAGTGTCTAGCCGCTCGTTGTACAACTTTACAAAGTTATTCTGACGACATCCGCACCGGTCATCCAGGTTTAAATTTTCTCACTCTTCAAGCAGAGCTTGAGTTTGAGATGTTAACTAAATTGATTGAAAATTTAAAAGGCAGGTAATCAGAATGGAACACGGAATAAATGAAGAAACAAAAGCACATGGCGACAATGTATTCGTTTTAGTTGAAGAGTACTATCCCAAAGAAGGACGCAGCAAAGACGTATTAGAAATTGCAACAGAATCTGCGAAAAGTATTTTTGGCTTCGATGGCCTGTTAATGGCGAAAACATTAACTCCAAAAAAAGTAGATGGTGCAATCTGTAACATCACGACCTGGGAATCCGAAGAATACTTTAATTCCTTTATGAAAAGTGACGCGTTAAAAGAGTTGGTCAAATCACCAATGATGGCAACGGTCAAAGAAGCGACTAGTGACATCAAGGTGAATATGTATCAGCTTGCATTGGGATGGCACCAATCCTAAATTTCTATAAGCGCGTAAATACCTGATCATTAACTTCCGGTAACAGAGTTTGATCTGATGTTTTGGCGAAGCCAAAATGTGGTTCAGCGCCAGCGAAACCCGATAACCCGAAAGGGCTTGAGCAGATCAAAATTTGTTATGCGATGAAAACCATAGTACATCGAGGGTGACGCGACGTCACCCGAGATGCTTGATTGAATTTTTCCATTTTCAGCATGGTTGAAATAGAAAATATTATATTGACACGTAACACTATCGTGTATACATTGTTGTTATGATTAAAAAACTTATTAAGCACGGTAATAGTTTAGCTTTGATCATCGATAAGCCAATTCTAGAATTGCTTAAAATAAGTGATGAAACGCTATTAGAAATAAATACGGATGGAAAAAATCTTATTATCTCACCTCAATCAGATGATCAAGCGAAAGGAAAAGTAAAAAATTCTTTAGATAAGATTAACCGAAAGTTTAGCAAAACCTTATCAAAGTTAGCCAAATAAGCTGATGGATAAAAAATTTCTATCTCTTGCGGAGA
>JBEQLE010000028.1:0-44662 GCA_040326155.1 Leptospirales bacterium
GGGATAATTTCGTGTACGGGCACAGTTTCCATAAAAGTGTCTCCGATTTTTGGAGAAAAGGGAGATTTGGGTGCGGTTACCTTATTACTAACCGACTTTCCTTTGAATAATGCAAACGTTACCCAGGTAAATGTGAATTTTTCTAAAATTGAAATTCATTCGGAAACCCGTGGATGGGAAACTGTAGTTGACTATGGCAAAGAAGGCAGATCATTCGATCTTCTTACTTTGCAAAACGGAGTTACAGATGAGCTTGGATCGTTCAGTCTTAAAACCGGCGTCTATACGCAGATACGATTATACTTAAACGACACAAATGAAATAGTAGTAAATAGAAATGGCGTAGCGGTTTCGGAACCGTTGAAAGTTCCGTCGGGCGTCCAAACAGGTATTAAACTCAACCGCTCTTTTGAAGTTGCCGCGCAGGGGGTTACCACCTTTACTGTCGATTTTGACGCTCAAAAATCGATTAGCCATAATAAAGGGCAGGGGTATCTTCTTAAACCTGTTATCAAGATAATAGACGCAAAAACGGACCAGGGCGCCGGGCAAACCGTGTCGGCCGAAAACGGCGGATCTGTTTCCATATTAAGTGAAATATCGGTAGATGTGCCGGCAGGGGCTTTAAACACCGATACTCAGATTGAAATTGTTCCCGTCGCTACCGCAATGCCTGATACCTTGTCTAGCATTACCATGTTATCGAATAGATACGAATTATTACCCGATGGAATTCAATTTAATTCTGACATAACAATTACTATGAATTATGACCCTAAAGAAGTTACAGGTTTAAAGCTTAATGAAAATGCTCTGGAAATTTATTATTTTGATCCAGGGCGAAACAGCTGGGTGTCCATTAGCAGCACGGTCGACATTGCCTCAAATACGGTAACCGCCCAAACAAATCACTTTACTCAGTTTGGCGTGGGTGCATCGTCTCCGCCTGGTGTCCCGATTATTAATCCGGCAGAAATAGTATACACGGTAGATCCTGTGTTTAACGTAACAACTCAGATACCCGACAATATCCTGGCCGATATAAAAGAAGCGGATGTGCAAGATAAGGTGGCATCGGTTACTGTGTTCTACCGAATAGCGGGGGCCGGAGCCTACCAAACCTGTAATCAACCTATCACACCGAAAAAGTTTATTAAGAAATACACCTGCCTTATTCTGGCCGGTTATGTGACAGGTGATATTACAACGCAAACCTTTGAAGTGTATATTGAAGCAACCGATTTGGCCGGCAATGTGGCTTACGCTCCGCCAACAGCCGGCAGCGGAGTTGTGCATTCGTATACATATAATCCCGATGTCGATGGCGATGGAATAAACGACCGGTGGGAGGCTCTTTATGGACTAAACCCCGGCGACCCCGCAGACGGCTCTATAGATCTTGATTTAGACGGTTTAAGCAATTTGCAGGAGTACCAGACAGGTACGGACCCCAATGTTCCGAATAATATTTTATTAGCCCCGACCGGCGTAACGGTAATAAATAGTGGCGCGCAGAATTCGCTTAGCTGGAACGTCGTGGCCGGTGCAACTTCGTATAACGTATACTGGAGTACTACCGCCGGTGTTACCCCTGTAACCGGTACAAAAATAAGCAACGCTGCCTCCCCCTACAACCACACAGGACTTATCGATGGAACGACATACTATTACATTGTTACTGCATTCGATGGCGTAATCGAGAGTCAGCCTTCTGCTGAGGTGTCCGTAACTTTTACCCAACCTAAGATCTATTTTACCGCTACCGGTTCTATGACAATGCCAAGAATCTTTCATACAGCAACATTGATGCCTAACGGCAAGGTTCTAATAACCGGTGGGAATAATCATCAAGGCACTCCAAAAAATCCCTCACCTGCCGGAGATTCGGCAGAGATTTATAATCCGGCTACAGGAACCTTCAGCGCTACGGGCATGATGAATGCTCGAAGAATTTATCATACGGCAACTTTAATGGCGAATGGAAAAATCTTAATAGTAGGCGGACACGATGGTGTTCCCATTGCTATGGCTGAGATCTATGATCCGGCTACGGGTACTTTTTCACCCACAGGTTCTTTGAATTTTGGCCGTTACCATCATCGCGCTACTTTATTAACCGATGGTAAGGTTTTGATTACCGGGGGTATGCAGAATCCATCCACCGCTACAGCAGAGATTTACGATCCGGTAGCAGGAACCTTCAGCGCTACAGAGCCAATGAAATCACCACGTACTGGTCATACGGCCACTTTATTATCGAGCGGTAAAGTTTTGATTACCGGTGGGAGAGTTTTAAATCCAAAATTGGCTTCAGGGGAAATTTATGACCCAACTATGGGAACCTTTAAACCTACGGGTAACATGAACCTGGCAAGATCTTCTCATACAGCGACTTTATTGTCCAATGGTAAGGTTTTAATGACCGGGGGAAATTATGGTGCGTCGGAAATTTTTGATCCGGTCACAAGAACTTTTACGACAACCGGCATTTTGAACTTGCCCACTACGTTCCATACAGCGACGTTAATACTAAATGGTATGGTTTTGGTTACGGGGGGGAGTGACGGTCAAAAGGCAGTTAACTCAACCGAGCTTTATGACCCACTCACTGGTAACTATGCTACTACCGGTTTATTAAACTCTGCAAGAAATTACCACATGGCAACTCTGTTGCCGAACGGTATGATTTTGATTACGGGGGGGATTAGTTTTTATGGTACTATTATCGGTACAGCGGAACTGTTTGAGTAGTATTCGCTATTCTGGAAATATGTTTAGGGCGAGCTATTCCCTGTATCGTTAGTCGACGACAAGGGGTTTTTCGAAGGGTTACGGTTTTCTAGACAAGGAAACCGGAGAAACTACCGCGCCAGTGCCTTGGTAAAATCCCTTTTTAAAATTAGTATCCAGGTTTGTAAATCTTTACGAATCAAAGATAAAAAAAGTTTCGAATATGGAGGGGCCCCGTCATAAAAAACTCTTTACACATTAACAGCTTAACAATACTAATAATTCCACAAAAATATTTACTGTTCATGATTTGAAAACAACCGCATGTATCAAAATAGCATAAAATTCACCTCCATAAATCCCCGTCGTTTTCTTTACTTTCTAGCGCTTTCGTTAGCGCTAACGTTTTTTATGGGTTGTTCACCCGGCGCTAATTTTCGTTTTGCGGTACCCTTTGTATTGGCGGTGATTGGATTTTTATACAGTTGCGCGAATCGCGAAGACCTTGACGCCGCTCTGCAAGCCCGAATCGACGAATTATCCGATACCAATTTAACCTGGTCACAGGACGCTTATGTAAAAGCCAGCAATGCAGAGGGAGGCGATATTTTTGGCAGCTCTGTTGCGATTTCCGGAGACTATATGGTAGTTGGAGCACAGCAGGAATCTTATCAGGGTCCTACTTTCATAATAAATACAGACGATACAAGCCCGACTGCGGTTGATAGTGGAACCGCCAGTGCCAGCGGCGCCGTGTATGTGTTTAAACGCGCGAGCAACGGCGACTGGGCCCAGGACGCCTACCTCAAAGCCTCCAATGCCGGAATGAGCGATTATTTCGGGCATTCCGTTTCCATATCGGGTGATTATATAGCGGTAGGCGCCTGGGGAGAAGACAGCTCTTTCACCGATATACAAAATGGGGATAATCATACGTTTTCATCTGGGAGCGACGATGACGACAACTGGAGCTTTTCCGGGGCGGTCTATGTGTTTAAAAAAAACGGCAGCGGCAACTGGGTCCAGGATGCCTACCTTAAGACAACCAACCACCAAAACACCGATATTTTTGGGTACGCGGTGGCCATTTCAGGGGACTACATTGTTGCCAGCTCTTACGCAGAAGACAACTCTATAACCACCATACGAAACGGCAATGACTATGTTTTCACGATAGCGCCCACACCCGGGTATGACGATGATAGTGCTGCCAGCTCCAGCGGGGCGATTTATGTGTTTAAAAGAGACACCGACGGGTCCGTAACGGCCACAACAGGTGATTGGTTTCAGGACGCTTATTTAAAAGCGTCTAACGCAAGAGCAGGCATTAAACTGGGTCGAGCTCTAGCCATAGATGGCAATTATATTGTTGCCGGCTCCGAACTCGATGATAATTCTTATACCGACATTCAAAACGGCGATAATCATAGTTTTACTTCAGCGCCCTCACCTATCGCTGATGATAATAACTACGCTTCCAATAGCGGCGCCGCCTATGTGTTTAAGCGAAACTCCACTAACGGCAACTGGAGCCAGGACGCTTACCTGAAAGCGACCAATGCAGAGGCATCTGATAACTTTGGAGAAAGCGTATCCATTTCAGGAAACTATATTGCCGTGGGGGCGAAGTCTGAAAAAAATTCCTACACCACCATACAAAACGGTAATAACCATGTGTTTACTTTCGCGCCTGACGCAAATGCCGATGACAACGCCTCTTCCGGTGCATTCGGCAGCGGGGCCGTGTATGTATTTAAACGAGACACAGACGGCTCGGTAACCGGTACCACTGGTTACTGGTTTCAGGATGCTTATCTTAAGGCCAGCAATGCCGAAGGCATGGACAGTTTCGGTATCAGCGTTGCCATAGATAGCGAATACATTGCGGTCGGGGCTAGCGGAGAAGATAATTCTTATACAGACATTCAAAATGACGATAACTTTATCTTTACGGATCTGGTAGATGATAATGCAAGTGCATCCAGCAGCGGCGCCGTGTATGTGTTTAAAAGAAATTCAAGCGGCGACTGGTCTCAGGATGCATATCTAAAAGCGTCTAACGCAGATAGTAGTGATCTTTTTGGAGGTTCTGTGGCAATTTCGGGCAAAACCATAGTTACCGGAGCAGCCGGTGAAAGCTCAAACCAGACCACCATTACAAATACCGATGGCGCGGCTTCTACGGATAACTCTATCACGAGCAGCGGCGCGGTGTATATATTTAAGGGGCGGTAATTTCTACCGGATTTTAATTCTCATAAAGTCTGCATTTGCTTCTTATGAATATTGGAAGGGTCGATATATAATTTACAATTTTATTCTTTCAGGAGCGGCTTAACAACAGTATAAAAGGGGAAGCGTAGATTCTTTTGCATTCAGGCAAAAAATCGGAGCGGGGGGAAAATCGATAAACCGGGTAGAGTACGAACCTGTTTTCCCCGCATAATGAGTTATGTTTTGTTTATTGATGAAAACCGACGAAAACCGATGAAAATGGTCACTTACAGAAAAGATCCAATAATTTTATTGACGCTACGTGTAAATTAGATTGTTTATCCACTAAACAGAGGGAAAATATGCCTACGATTAATCAATTAATACGCCACGGTCGGGTTGAAGTAATAAAAAAGACCAAATCACCCGCCTTATCATCTAGCCCGCAGCGGCGAGGAGTTTGTACACGTGTAATGACGTACACTCCCAAAAAACCAAACTCGGCTCTTCGAAAAGTAGCCAGGGTTCGTTTAACTAACGGAATAGAGATTACAGCTTACATACCCGGAGAAGGCCACAACCTTCAGGAACACTCGGTTGTTCTTGTACGTGGTGGAAGAGTAAAAGACTTACCAGGTGTTCGTTATCATATTATTCGAGGTGCCCTCGATGCTCTTGGAGTCGATAAAAGACGCCAGAGTAGATCAAAATACGGCGCAAAGCGTCCTAAGGCGTAAGGGAAAAGGTAATTCAAATGGCCAGAAGAAGAACGAAATCACTCCAACGTAAAATGGTTCCCGATTATGTTTATAATAGCGAACTTGTAACAAAATTCATCAATAGTATGATGTATGACGGAAAAAAATCTGTCGCAGAGCAATCTTTCTATAAAGCTCTTGAAATTGTCGCCGAAAAAACCGGTGAAAATGGATATGAGCAATTTAAAAAAGTTATCCAAAACGTTGAACCTACAATTGAAGTAAAATCTCGTCGCGTTGGTGGGGTTACCTATCAAGTTCCCGTCGAAGTTTACTCTGTGCGTAAACGTTCCCTTGCCGTTCGTTGGTTAATTCATGCAGCCAGAACTCGAAGCGGTCGTACTATGGCCCAGAAACTGGCAAACGAACTTCTTGATGCGCTGAACAATACAGGCGGCGCAATGAAGAAAAAAGATGACGTGCGTAAAATGGCCGACGCTAACCGGGCTTTTTCTCACTACGCTTGGTAAGATTGATTTTCAATCCACCAAGATCTACATAGAGGTAATATTATGCCAAGAAAAACAGAACTCGGTAAATACCGAAATATCGGTATTATGGCGCACATTGACGCCGGTAAAACAACTACAACAGAACGTATTTTATTTTATACTGGAAAAACGTATAAAATTGGCGAGGTCCACGATGGAGCTGCTGAAATGGACTGGATGGAGCAGGAAAAAGAGCGGGGTATTACAATTACCTCTGCTGCAACTACCTGTTTTTGGAAAGACCACCAGATTAATATTATCGATACTCCCGGTCACGTTGACTTTACCGTTGAGGTCGAGCGTTCCCTTCGCGTACTTGACGGCGCTGTAGCGGTGTACGATGGTGTTGCCGGTGTAGAACCGCAAACCGAAACTGTCTGGAGACAGGCTGACCGTTATCATGTTCCCCGAATGTGTTTTGTTAATAAAATGGATAGAACCGGGGCCGACTTCTATAATTCAGTCGCCATGATGAAAGATCGTCTTGGTGCAAACGCCGTTCCTATACAAATTCCCATTGGTGCTGAAGCCGACTACAAGGGTCATATTGACCTTGTTGCCAACAAAGCTGTTGTCTGGTCAGGTGAAGAACTTGGCGCAGAATTTGAGGTTGTAGATATACCAGCCGATTTTACCGAACAGGCAGCGAAGTACCGTGCAGCCTTAATGGAAGCAGTGGCAGAGGTGAATGAAGATCTACTTGAAAAATACCTGGATTCAGGCGAGCTTTCAGAAGAAGAACTTATTAAAGGCATTCGTTTTGCAACTCTGAATATGACACTTTTTCCAGTATTATGCGGTACCGCTTTTAAAAACAAAGGGGTGCAGACGTTACTTGATGCTGTAATCGAATATTTACCGAGTCCTCTTGATGTTCCTCCTATTAAATGTTTTTCTATGGACACTAAAGATGACGTAGATGCGGAACCGGACTTAGAAAGAAAAGCTTCCGATGATGAGCCATTTGCAGCCCTGGCTTTTAAAATTATGTCGGACCCTTACATTGGTAAACTTACATTTTTACGGGTTTATTCCGGTAAATTATCAAAAGGCTCTTATATTATAAACACAACGAAAGATAAAAAAGAAAGAATCGGACGTATTGTTCAAATGCACGCGAATCACCGTGAAGAACAAGATGAAATATTTACCGGCGATATTGCCGCCGCAGTTGGTCTAAAAGACGCAACAACTGGAGACACGATAACATCCGAAGAGGGTCAAATTGTTCTAGAGAGAATGATTTTTCCTGAGCCGGTTATCTCGGTTGCTATTGAACCAAAAACAAAAGCTGACCAGGAAAAACTAGGCGTAGCTCTTCAGAAACTTGCTGAAGAAGACCCTACTTTTAGAGTAAAAACGGACGAAGAGACATCCCAGACAATTATCGAAGGGATGGGCGAACTTCACCTTGAAATTATTGTAGATCGTCTAAGACGAGAATTTAAAGTCGAAGCGAATGTGGGTAAACCTCAGGTTGCTTATCGTGAAACAATCCGCAATATGGTTGAACACGAATCGAAATATATTAAACAAACCGGTGGTCGAGGTCAATACGGTCACGTGTGGATTCGAATTGAACCGCAAGAAGCCGGTAAAGGTTTTGAATTTGTTAATAAAGTTGTTGGTGGATCGGTTCCTAGAGAATTTATTCCCGCCGTTGGTAAAGGTATTGAAGAAGCAATGCAGACGGGCGTTATGGCCGGTTACCCCATGGTTGACGTGAAAGCGACTCTATACGACGGTTCTTACCACGATGTTGACTCTTCCGAAATGGCGTTTAAAATATGTGCGTCCATCGGTTTTAAAGAGGCATGTCGAAAAGCGAAACCCGTTCTTCTTGAGCCGCTAATGAAAGTCGAAGTTACCACCCCTGAAGATTACATGGGCGACGTAGTAGGCGACTTGAACCGAAGACGTGGTAAAGTCAACTCAATGGATTCGCGTGGCAACACCAAAATTGTGGACGCCCACGTACCACTTTCTGAAATGTTTGGCTACGCAACTGAGCTTCGAAGTCTTTCGCAGGGTCGAGCGGCATACACCATGCAGTTTGATTACTACGAAGAAGTTCCGGCCAGCATAGCCAAAGAAATTTCTGAAAAGGTTTCTGCCGGTAAAAAATAGTTCGAAATTTATCGAAACAAATGAACTAAAAAAACCCGCCTGATGGCGGGTTTTTTGTGTCTAAATGTTAAAGGGGGGCGTGAATACCAGACCGGATGAAAATAGCCGGCCCCCCTCGCTACGAATCTTTTTATTAAAAAGATTCTCTGCTACCCGCTGGGTGGCGATAGACACCCCCCGATTTCATATTTAAGTCTAACATGGATGGCTATAAACCAAACCAGCATTTTAACGACGAATTCATTTTTGGTCGTTTGAGATGAGATTCTAAAACTCAATCTCTGCTTTTTGCAAATACTTCATATGAGGAGAAAGAAATATATTATAGTAGTCTCCCCCGATAATAAACCTTTCCCCGTCGGTCTCTATTGAGTTGAGATTTAGCGTGGTTGGAGAATTCATCGCTTTCCAGGTTTCTCCACTGTCGGTTGAAATGGCGATAAATCCACCGGCTCCAACGACCATCGCAACGGTGCCATGGCATTTTACTTGTTTTATCAATGTCTTTTCAAGTTCGTAAGAAAAAATCCCTGGGATTGAATTATATTTTTTCCACTTTTTCCCATTGCTCGATGTTAATATCATTCCATGACCAACTGCTATAAAACGGTCCGAACACCACTCTACATCGTACAGATGCTTAGCCCCGGTTAGTTGCATTTTCCACTTATGTCCATCCATAGATAAAAATGTCCTTCCATTAAAACCAACGCCAACTAATACAGAGTCATTTTTCGCCATCGAAAACATGGGGTACCCATAGTATAAGAATTTGTCTATTGTTTCCCATACCATTCCATCTTTGGAGTTATACATTATACCTTGGACTGCTGTGAGTATGTACTCTGAGCCAGTCCACAAGATATCCAGTAGGAAATAATTTGCATTGGGTGCCACCATGCTCTCCCATGCTTTCCCATCAGGAGAGTAATACAATGCTCCATAATTGCCCATCATCACTAAGCCATCTCCGACCTGGACGATTTTAGCTAAGTTGTAGAATTTCTCGATGTATTGCTGAACCCAGTGTTTACTTTCTGTAGAGGAAAATACTGCGCCTTTTTTACCAACTACTATTTTAATAGATTTACTGCTTGCAATTGATAACAGCTCGGCATCGGCTCGAATTTTCTCTTTTTGCCATGTCTTATTATAATGTGATTCATATATCGTGTTATCTTTAGTAAGAACGGTAAGAACATTTTCGCCTGTAAAGTAATCGATCACTGCCGAGGCAAAAGTTTTTAATTTGACATCTCCAGTATCGAGATTCAGGAAAAGAAGTTCTCCTGTTTCTTTTAAGCCGATAATGTTATTTTTATAACAACTAATGCGGTGGAGAGTGTGACCAAAGTTTGTTGCCAACTTTTTCCACATAGCACCGTTTGAACTGCTTAATAATAAACCATTTTCTCCCGTTGTTACGAATCTGTTATTACACCATGTCACGTCATATAGATTTTCTTTGTACTGCAACTTGAGTTTAGTCCATGAATTTCCGGCTAACATAAGATTAATATTGCCACCATTGCCGACAACGACAAATATTTTCCCGTCGGTTGCAACTGAATTCATCTCTGTCGTGACATTCGTACTCTTCCCATATGCTGTTGTAATATAATTTCTGGTAATATTTTGCCATCGTTGCCCGTTGGGAGAAACCATTACTTCTCCGTTTGATTTTAACGCAACATATTGAGTCCCCACCCATTTAACTCGAACAAACCGTTTACTGGAAAAATCTTTCACATTACCCCACTGCTTGCCGTCATGTGAAACTGCCAGTACCCCATTATCGCCTACTGCAATAAAATTCTTTCCGTTCGATGTGACATCTCTGATGTCAGACATTATAGGGAACCTTTGTCTATCCCAGTGTACTCCTTTTTTCGACGTATAAATACCCGGATTGGGTCCAATACCTATATACTTGCCTTTGTACCACCTGATATCCGTTAATAACATAGGGGGGCTTTTGTGGGTATAATGCCAGTGGTTTGTGGCCTCTTCCAGAACATGAATACCGTTACCATACCCCAGACCGATGATTTTATCACGAAATGAAATAAACCGGTTTATTTTAGCAATTTCAGGGTATGTACGTGCCTCCCAGTTTTTTGCATCTTTAGAATACAACCATGTGTTCTTCGTCGTTTTTATAAAGTAAGACTTTTTACTTTTGATGATAAACCTTAAAGCGGTTTTCCCCGAAAAATCCTGATTTTCCCAGATCTCACCATCTTTTGATCTCATGACAATACCCGAAGCTCCCACGATAATGAACCGGGATCCGTCCCAGATTATATCATATAAGTATGAATTCAAATCACATTTGCCCTTTTTGTGAATCCAATGTATGGCATCGCTTGAAGTCCAGATTGACCCACAAGCTGCCAACGCTACTATCTTTTTTTTTGAGCCGGCAACTTTAAATATATTTTTTGCCCCATTGAAATTAGTCTTACTTTTGCTCCATTGGCTCCCGTTAGTAGAGTACAAAATGGATTCCCAGCCGGTTGCTACAAACATACTACCGGTCCAGGTAACGGAGTACAGGTGATTTTTCGTTCCGGATTTTTCAATCTTCCAATTTTTTCCTTCTTCTCCTGATAATATCGTTCCGTTGCTTCCCACAATTACACACTTTTCCCGGTTACAAGCTGCGCCACTCAGTACTTGGGAGGTGGGGGATTTCTGTTGATACCAGGTGTAAGCATTCTTCGTAATGAAGATCTCCCCGCTCAAGCCAATCGCGATCGCGATTTTATCATTTGTAGCTCCGCCTTTGAAATATGTATTCACAGACCTCCATTGTTCATTGTTATCAATCCGGTGTATTATGATCGCATTTTCTTCCAGTATCGCATGTGGAGTACTTTGCATTACCGGAGCAAGAAATATTAATAATGACCATGTGCAGGTTTTATATAATGTTTGTAGCGATGTAAGTCTCATCCACCAATAAATTTCAAAGAGGTATATTTGTCAACAGGTATTGGGCGAAACTTTCAGATTAAAAAACATAGTAGCGCTTCTAATTCAACCAAAAAATTCCAAAAACTGTCACTTCGTCGGGCCTCCGCTTTCGGTTGCCAGGCCAAAACCACTCTTTGTGTGTATAAAAATCAATTGAAATTACAGCAGATTAAATAAATCAGGTAAACTTATTATATAGAAACGAAAGGAGAAATGAATGAATACAATTGGTAAGAAGAATATGATTTTCGGCTTTGCTTATATTATTATAACCGTATGTCTGGGAATTTTTTTAGGAAATAAGTTAGGTACTACAGATCCGAATTGGGCGAATAGTACGGCTCACCATCTATTGAAAGCTGCGCATGCTCACGGGAATCTGGAGGGAGTATTAAACATTATTATTGGTTTAATACTTTGCCGTTATGGCTCAAAAACATTGATGCTTACAAAAGTGGCGTCCATTTTAGCTATTGCTGCGGCTGTTTTCCATTCCGGCATGTTATTGCTTGGCGGTTTAGGACTTCTCTTCGCTATGAAACTTGGTATTTTTGGCGGCGTTTCCATGCTGGCCACTATGATTTTGATGATAGTGATTTTATATAAAGGTGTTACAGAAGAACAGTAATCTGTTAACCTGAAGCCTACGGGCCTGGAATTTTCGGCGGCATCGCTTACGAATAAAACTTTCGTAGGCGAAGTGCCGCCGTTTTACCGGTACCGGTCTGGGCTATGCCTAGAACAAAAGGTATGGTTTCTCTTTGAATGCTGAGTCCCGCCCGGTGAGCACGCGCCTGAACAGATTAAAATTTGTTATCTACTCGACAGCAAACACATAATTGTAATGTATCATGTTACAGCACTTTAGACAAGTTTTCATGCTTAGCATCTAACGCGATCAGGTAGGGAGCTGCATAGTTCTTATACTCTTTCTTCCTTTCATTTGGCAAATTTTTCCATCCGGTTATATTACCAAGACATCGCTTTGAACCACACATACATTGTTTTGGGAAGAAATCAACATTATAATTCCGCATTGCATAATCAAATGTTGTTTCTTCATTGATAGAAATCTTCTTAAAGGCAATAAAATCATGAGCCCCTGTTGCATTTATTTGAATGCCACAATTTGGGTCACAAGAGTGATTGACTTTAGTAATTAAACCATCGTGAAATGCGTAATCATTTTCGCCTATCTGAGAAGCATGCGAGTGATTTTGAGTTGATAATATTTTGAAAACTCCGACCATTACAATGTCGCCAATATTAAAAGATCTAGTTGCAAAGACTCCTTCACCTTTCTTGGAAGTACTTCTTAGTTCATATCCTAATTTCATGTGTAACCTCAGTATCGATTAAAGATTATTATAGAGAATTCTTGTTGCAAAGGAATTGGAAAAATTTTCAGGTAACAGAGAATAGTATTCAATATAACTACAGCATGTTTGTATTGTCACTCTAAGAGTAAAGGATCTTTATTGATTGAATATTAGTACAAAAGAAGAAAAGTAACCCTAACTTAAAATTCACATTTAGATACATATCATTGTTCGACCCGAGGGCCTATTGGTTTTAAACGCCGCACCATCGAGAAAAGTGCCTTTTAGATGGGGCAGAATTTTCAAAAGGATACCATGATTGGCTAAATACTTTATAGCAAGTTCGGATAAATCATGCATAATACATAAACACGCCAAGCCTTTCAGGCAAATGCAAATTTCTCTCGAACTCGGCTGTTTGGATAATGGGGGCGTCCGAACCGGATCGGGATTATTCTACAAAGTCATTAGACGAAAGCCTTATTATTTAGAGTTCAATTTATTAATTACATCATAAATATTTGCTGTTTTGGTTATTTTAGCATTTTGAATGTAATCGAACTTTGGGTTAAGGCCAAATTTTTTCATAATTTCTACTTCTAAATCTTTATCATCTAATTCAAAAAACCCAATAATTTCATAGTCACCATAAAAAGTTTATTAAACGGCCTTTGCACCAAACGAACTACTCTTCCCAGAGAAAATCGTACAAGATAATTCCGGCGGCGATGTATAAAAAGGCGTAAGCCGATTCAAGGGTGAGCATATGCATGCCAGAAAAGAGATCTTGTGATGTATAAACAAGTCTTGTGTAAGAAGCGCCGGTGATGATGGCGGGTAACGAGAGTGGGAAAAACACAATAAACAATAAGACGTGGCGAAAACGAGAGTGCAGGGCGAGCACAGACGTGATCTGACCTAAAAAGGCAATACCTGTTGAGGCGATGAGGCCGGTAAAAAATACCTGTGCCAGAAATACCCAGGCGATGGAGGAGAAAAAACCTTCAGGAGCCATTATCTTTATGTGGGGTGAGCCAAATAAAAATACCCAGGCTGTTATTTCTACGGCCCATAAAATAGTTAATGTGATGAGAGCAGCAATTGATTTCCCTAGAAAGTTTATGTAACCATCGGCCCCGGAAATTTTAATGGCTCTGAGAGCATTTTTTTCCCACTCCCATTCCTGAGAGGCCAGTAGCGAAAAAATACTTGAAATCAGGTGAACGGCCCACAGAATACTTACGGCAACGTTAAAGGTCAGGCCGTCGGTGGGGTAGGTAAACCGAAATAAAAAATAGAGGCCGATGGCAAAAACTACCGAAACTGTAAAAAAACCAGTGCCTCGAAAATAGAGGTGCAGCTCTTTTTTTAAGACCGAGAGAAACACTCTACCGGGATTACTCATGAGAGCCACTCCCGAATTTGCTTTAAAGGAATATCTTTGCGTGGTTTCATCTCTTTTATAGAACCGTTATCGATAAACCAAACTTCTTCGCAGTGTTCATACGCACGCGAAATGTCATGATCAACAAATACATAGCTTTGAATTTTCCAGTTAAAATCGTTCACACCCCGGTTTTCCAGAATCGATAATAACAGCTTTTGACCGCGAATATCAAGTCCGGTAAAAGGTTCGTCAAAAAAAACCACTTCAGGGCGAGCTAATAACAGGCGAGCAAGCATCAACCTTTGCAACATCCCTCGAGAGTACCCATCGACTGTTTTATGCTTATGCTTTTCAAGTCCTGTGTATGCAAGTGCCTTAGTTATATCGGCAGCAGAAACCTCTCCATACAAACTTTGAAAAAAAGTAAGATTTTCAACAGCGTTTAACCGGTGGTACAACATACTCTGGTGACTCATCAGTTGCATCGTATGGTGAAATGCCTTTTTATTCAGACCTCGTCCATAACTAAGGTCTCCTTCCTGGGCGCGATACACACCTGACAAAAGATAAAGTAGAGTACTTTTGCCAGCCCCGTTAGCCCCGAAAAGTGAGATGTAAGAATCAGGATGAATTTTACCAGAAGCCGAACGAACAGCCCATTGGTATCCGTATTGCTTTCCGAGATTATCAAATTTTAAATAGTGATCATCCATTTGTCGTATAAATAATTATTTCAGAAAATCGTTTAAATATAAAAGCCTACGCTCTAATTGTTTTCTGCGGCTATTCTTTCTGGTTTCTGAAAGAATCGTTTTATCCAGATTTTGCAGGTCGAATTCAATTCGGTTTTTACTTTTAGCTCTTTGGTTTTGCAGCCACGAAGGATTTATGTTTAAATAATACATAATTGCGATTGTAAGTAGAATAAAAATTACCGGCATCAATATTTTAAAATCAATAGAAACTGTTGGCTCAATAGTAGTGGGCGCGCTTTGTTTCAGCCCGGACAGGTTCGGGGGTAGCGGTTCAGGAATTCCTCCTGAAATTACCAGTGTCATGCGTTTATCATGGTCTGGAAGCGATATTGAATCTATTTCCAGGGTTTCATTGAGACGAACGGTTGTATCCCAGTCTGCGTTTTCTTTTAGAGCCAGTGACATCCCCTCCATATCAAAAACGATCACTGGGTTATCCTCCTGGGGGTATATATTTTGCATCGGAATTTCGACTTCGTTACCGTCATATTTAAAGGCTTCCCAGAGAGTGATCACATTTGAGCCAGGTTCTAACGCTGATTTTACCAGATAGATAGAATTTTTTTCATCTATAGAAGCGAGCGCTACTGGAAAGGCACTCTCCGGAGTATCTTCAGAAAAACTTTTATAGACAGTTGCTTCAGCCGCTATTGTTTCTTTCGGAATGTAGACCAGGAAACCTTTGTCCGGCGCGCCGGGGTCCGCATAAACCGACTGGGTCACGTTTTGAAAAATATACATTGTTTTGAGAATTAAAAAACCATCGTAATAACTTATGTAAATTACTTTATACAGGTCAATCGATTCATCAAAATCGTAAGTAACTTCGAAAACATCGACATTTACTTTTTCGAGTTTCTTTTTTTGGTAATGAATGACTTTAATGTAATCAATCGTTTTATATTTTAGTTTTACTAGATAAGTAATTTTAGGGTCATCGGGTAAGTTTGGAAAATTCACCCTTGGACCCGGTTTTTCTTTATGAACAAGAACTTTTTGAGTATGAGGATCAATCAACTCAATATAATCTAGACCGTAAGCGGCCATTTTCTTCGTCTTGTTTTTTACATTTACCTGAATTTCAAAGGCGTTTACTGCGGTGGCAAGTAAGGCCCAGGTAAAAATTGCTATAATTACTTGTTTTATCATAATGTTTTTGATTTTAATCGGTTTAGTTGTTCTTCTGAATACTTCCAGTCGATCAGCATTTCATCTTTTATAGATTCGAAATCTCCCGGATCAATTTTTCCAATTTTGTTTTCCTGGTCAAGATCTCGCAGGGCGAGCTTTAAGCTTTGAATATGATCGCTGAGTTGCTCTATCTTTGAATCTTTACTAGACCTGTTTTCGAGGTAATTTGCC
Source organism: Leptospirales bacterium (assembly GCA_040326155.1). Classification (GTDB taxonomy): domain Bacteria; phylum Spirochaetota; class Leptospiria; order Turneriellales; family JAOUFE01; genus JBEQLE01. Next base: position 16,120 of record JBEQLE010000028.1, read on the forward strand.
TCTAGTGCAACATTGGCCCCTTGAATAAAAGGGAGAGTAAGGTATATTAGAGAGCCAATACACAATATAGTGAAAATAATATAAATCATAGTTTATTCCTGACAAACAGCACTATCTGTAAGACATTGCTTGTTCTCTATATCCCAACAATTCACTTGTAATGTTTTGTACAGGATTATCTTGAAAAAATCTCGAGCCATTTGCTTTTAAACTCCGTTAAAGTACCTGAGACGATGTTTTGTCGTATATTATCCATGAATTGCTTCATAAAGAAAAGGTTATGGTAACTGCTTAAATTATAAGCGAGTATCTCTTTTGCTTTGTGTAAATGGCGAATATATCCCAGGCTGTACCTTTGGCAAACCCGACATTCGCACTCAGCGTCAATTGGCGTATCTTTTAATTTATTATATTCGGCCCTCAGATTAACTTTTCCAGTTGAGGTAAAAACCTGGCCGTTTCTCGCATTTCTTGTCGGTAAAACACAATCAAACATGTCGACCCCCATACTGACAGCATAAAGTATTTCAGGAATGGACCCCACTCCCATTAAGTATCGTGGTTTGTCTTTGGGCAGGTTTTGGCAAGAGGCATTCATGGCTTCTAGGAATTCGTTGTTTTTTTCCCCAACGGAGAGCCCCCCGATGGCGTTTCCGGGCAGGTCGAGTTCAGCAATGGCTTTTGCCGACTCAACTCTTTTTTGTATGTCAGCTCCGCCCTGGACAATTCCAAACAGGCTTTGTTTCTCGTTATAGCCTTTGGCCAGCCAATGGTGTTTAGAGCGATGCAACCACTCATGAGTTCTTTTCAGTGATTCGTCAATTCGTTTTGCATCGGCCGGGTAGGGGGCGCAATCGTCCAGCGGCATAACAATATCACTTCCAATATCAGCTTGATAATCGAGTACATTTTCAGGTGTAAAAAAGTGAGAACTTCCATCGTGGTGAGACTTAAAGTTCACTCCGTCATCGGTATACTTTGTCAATCCGGAGAGGGAAAATGCTTGAAAACCTCCGGAGTCCGTAAGCATTCGGCGAGGCCAAGACATGAAGTTTTTCACTCCCCCAAACTCTTTTATAAGGGTTGTTCCGGGTCGTAAATACAAATGGTAGGTATTGGCTAATATCAGGTTATAGCCGATCTCTTCGAGGTCATCTTGACTTAATGCCTTCACCGTAGCCTGGGTTCCAACCGGCATAAAGACAGGGGTTTGCACCTGGTCTTTGTTTTCAAAAGTAAGAAGACCCGCCCTGGAATGGTCTTCCGTCTTTTCAATTTCAAATTTTAGAACACTCATGTTTTATTCGAGCGGTTTCTCTTTACCCGGACCCATTAAAAGAATTTCATGTCCTTCTTTTATTATGAAATCTGAGTCTGGGGCGAAAGAGAGGCCGGTATCTCGATCTTTTATTCCAATAATCAGTAAACCCTGATCTCGAAAAGGGGTGTCTCGAATCTCCTTTCCAACAATAGGGTCTTCGCTTTTTACCTGGTGAATTGTCATCTCAAATTCATAGTTCGACTTATCGAGTATAATTTCCAGAAATTCGTCGACGCTGGGTTCAATAAAGCTTCTCGCCATTTGAATTCCGCCTAATACATAGGGGGAGACAACCCTATCGGCTCCAGCTTGCAGCATTTTACTGCGGGAACTTTCATGTGCAATTCTCGTTTCAATACGAATTTTGTCTTTCAGTCTTCGGGCCGATAAAACAACAAATAGATTATCGGCATCGGTCGGCAACACGGCGGCAAGCCCTTTTGCTCTTTCAATACCTGCAAGAATAAGACTCTCTTCGAGAAGAGCGTCTTGCATTAAAATAAGCCACCCGTTTTTTTTCTGACTGACTACCGATTCAGCATTGTTTTCAATAATGACAAAGCTTTGCCCGCTACTGACAAATTCCCTGGCAATAGCATGGGACATTCTCCCTCCACCGCAAATAATATAGTGGCCTTTCAGTTTTTTAATTTTTTCTTGTACAATGTTTTGTTCAATCATATCTCTAAAACCGCTCTCTAAAAATGTTGTAAAAATAACGTTAATACCAATTGCATAAAAACCCACCCCGCCGGTAACCAGAATAATCGTAAACAATTTCCCAAGGTTACTTAGCGTATGCACTTCACCGAAACCAACTGTTGTAACGGTAATAACCGTCATGTACAAGGAATCGATCAGCGACCAATTTTCGATTGTCAAATACCCGGAAGTTCCAAATACTATTAAAATAAATAGAAAAACCAGGGGTTTTAAGAATTTCAGGTAGACACGAATGGGCATACAAAGTATACAGATGCTCAGATTTTAAGACAGAAAGACAACCACTTTTAACTTTTAGGATTCTCAAGAATGATCGCTCCACCAACGCCTCCGCCGGCACAAATGGAACCCATCGTATATTTTACAGATGGATTTTGTCCGAAATCCATAAGCTGGTTGATTACAACTCGTATTCCGGTCATTCCGAGGGGATGTCCTAATGCGAGAGTTCCACCGTTGGGGTTTACTGTACCCTCGTTTAGCATTTTTTCGAGGTCGAAACCATACTCCTCTTTGACCTTTCTCATGCTGCCGAGCGCGGTAGCGGCAAACGCTTCGTGAATTTCGTATATTCCGATATCGCTCCAGGAAAGCTCAGCGTTGTCTAAAGCTTTTTTCATAGAGTGGGCAATACCAAGGCCCATAATAATAGGGTCGACGCCGAAATTTCCCCAGCCTTTAATATAAGCTTGAATTTCAAGACCCAACTCTTTTGCTTTCGACTCGGTTGTCACCAGCAAAGCTCCGGCTCCGTCAGATTTGGGGCAGGCGTTAAAAAGAGAAACAGATCCTTTTGTTTTTCCTTCTTCATAGGATTTGCCAATCCATGACTCGTATTTTTTATAAAATTCCTGAATACCACCCGGTAGCATTTCAAATATAGCGGTAGCCTTTTTGAACCTTTCTGGTTTTTCTACAAACCCGGTTTTACTCATTATAAATTCGTCATTTTCAAGAATGCCTTTTTCGTGTTCAATGGGCAAAAGCCAAGGCTTATATTTGCCATCTTGTATCGCTTTTAACGCTTTCGAGTAGGAACCATGGGCATACTGATCAAGGTCTTGTTTTTCAATACCCAGAATCTGGGCAACCACTTCGCCTGTTTCAGCCATGTTGGCGTGTCGGACCGGGTCTACGAGTCCTTCGTCTACACCATCGGTTACCTGCACATCTTCTAGCTGTGGAATTTCATCCCAGTTTTTCAGAATTTTAGCTACTGTAGCTGTTTTTGGGTTATGCTGGGCATTTTTCAGGTAAATGGGCATATTCGACATGGATTCTTGACCGGCGACAAGTACAAGTTCACTTTCGCCAATTATAATACGGCGAGAGGCTTCAAAAATGGCTTCAAAACCGGAAACACAATTGTTGGCGACGGTAAGCGCCGAAGCCTCCAGTGGAAGTCCAGTTCGAACTGAGATGACCCTGGCAACATTCGGAGCCTTGGAGGACTGGGCAATTTCACCAACAATAACAGAGTCCACCTCTTCTTTGGACAGGCCGTTTCTTTTGAAAAGTTCTTCAACAACCATTGCTCCCAGATCAAAAGATTGAAATTTCGACAAACTTTTTCCAGCTTGACCTATAGGGGTTCTTAGAGCAGATGCGATTACCAGTTTTTCTCCATCACGAGTAAAATTCATATTTAACCTCTGGACTTCTCAATTTCACTCTTAAACGCAGGCACAAAATCAAAAAGGTCTTCAACAACACCATACGTGGCCACTTTAAAAATGGGAGCTTCTTTATCTTTGTTTATAGCAACAATATACTTTGAGGAACCCATACCGGCAAGGTGTTGTATAGCCCCGGATATACCGACGGCAATATATAAAGTCGGTGAAACAGTTTTACCGGTTTGCCCAACCTGGTGCGAGTGGTCTATCCACCCGGCGTCAACGGCAGCGCGGGAAGCTCCTAAAGCTCCACCGATAAGATCGGCAAGTTCTTGTAGTTTTGGAAAGTACTCGGGACCTTTTACTCCCCGACCTCCGGAAATAATAATAGAAGCTTCGGTTAAGGATACTTTATTGCCTTGTGTCTCTTTAAATTCCTTTAAAGTGGCTTTTGCGCCTGAAACATCCATTTTTATTTTTTCTACTTTCGCGTCACTCGGGCTGCTTACAACCGGAAATGTATTAGCGCGAAGAGTTATAACCGCAGGCGATTTTTTAGCAGCGTAATTTACAAAAGCTTTACCTGCATAAATCGGTTTTTTACCGACAAGTCGGTCACCGTCTAATGTAAGTTCCACAAGATCGGTTAAAGCAGGACCGTCCAGAGCGGCGGCAATTCTACCTGAAATATCTTTTCCTGTCCAACTGTTGGCCATAATAATAGAATCAATGCCTTTGTCTTTCACCAGCTCACTGATTGTTGCGGCGATAGATTCGCCATTATACATATCGTATTCGTACTGGATGACTTCGGTAATACCGATTTCTCCGATACCTGCGGCTCCGTCTCCGTTGCCTAAAACTACCGCAATGCAATCGAACCCGAGAGCTTTTGCTTTACTGCCAGCTTCTAAACCGTTTTTAACTATTTTACCATTTTTTAATTCGGCGATAATAAGTGCTTTTGCCATAATAAACCTTCTTTATATTACCTTTGCTTCTTCATGTAGAGCTTTAACCAGCTCTTTTGCTTTTGCCGGAGTTTCGTCACCCTCTATAAAACGACCTGCTGGTCGGGCGGGGGGCATTTCAAAACCCAGTATCTCAATATGGTCTGAAAAGGAAACGCCAAGCTCGTCGATATTTTTTGTTTCGACGGGAGTCTTTTTTGACGCCATAATCCCTTTTAAGGATGGGTAGCGAGGTTCGTTCATACCAATCTGGGTCGTAATGAGGACGGGTAATTTGGCTTCGTAAGTTGCCTCGCCTCCTTCAGCTTCGACAACGGCTTTTACATTGTCTCCATCAAGTTCGATGCTTTTTGCCCAGATAATAGCTGCCATACCTTTTTTCTCGGCATACATGAGTGGAATAAGACCAGAGTCCGAGTCAATTCCCTGACGACCCGCAAGTACCAGGTCGTAATTTTTATCAGAAGTGGCTTTAATAAGGGCTTCTGAAATAGCGCTGGCGTCCAACATTTCGTAGTTTTCAGCCAGTATATGAATACCGTGGTCGGCGCCCATGGCATAGGCGGTGCGAATGGAGGAAGCGACTCTTGCCGGTCCAACTGAAATAACGGTAACAGTACCGGCACTTTTTTCTTTGGTGCGTATCGCCTCTTCAAGCGCGACTTCATCATAAGGAGATATAATCCATTTAATTCCTGACTCATTTATTCGATTTGAATCGATTTTAATTGTCGTTTCGGTGTCGGGAACCTGTTTTAATAATACTAATACATCCATAGCTAATCCTTTCCTTAAATCAAGGTTAATTTACATAAGACGATCTGAATCGTCGGCTCATAAAGAATATGAACCTCTTTTTATCAACCGCTTTTTTAATAATATAGTAAATTCTGAGTAGTGTACAAAAAAATCTTTCGGTTTAGGTTTAAATTTAGTTATGTGACTTATGCATTGTTTTTTTATTGACTAATCAATGTACTTCCCGCTTTCAAGTATGATGTCACCTGAAAAACAAGAAGAAAACATATACGGTAAATACATACAGGTTTATAGAGATAAAATCAGTGAACTTCTTTTCGAAGAACAAAATAAGGAAAGACGAGTTTTGCTTTTCTCGGCTTTGAATTTCTCCAGAGCAAGTCTGGTAACCGGGGGGCCTACCGTGACGATAAAAAATACCTTTACTGTAAATACAATCTTTGCAAAATATCATCTTAAACTACCCCTATGAACTGTAGCAAAATTTACTCCGAACAGATTTAAAATTAATATGCGAAGTTCAACATTACCATATATTAACCTCAAACAAGAGATATGAGTTTTAAAAGGATGGATATAATAAAGTCTTTCTTAATATTTACAATTTTCTTGACTATATTCAATTGTAAAGAAAAATATATTGATGATAATGACGATAAACAGCTTTCACTGAATGAAACTGTCGATTATAGTTTCGTTGAAATAAAACAAATTGATAAAGACATACGCACGGTAAAAATACCAGAATTTCAAGAAGGAAATACAAAAGTGGCATTAATCAAAAATGCAAGAGAATATTATACAAAGTATTGGAATGAATATTATGAAGTTGATGAAGAAGTTCCTGAGAATCAAAATTCCACCAACAATTCGGATCAAGATATAGTTATTGTATCAATACAAAACAATTTTGGCATTGTAGAGCATTCGGGAAGTGAAATAGTTTATGGTGAAAAAATAAAAAGGAATGATATTTGGGTTTTCAAAAATGACTACTGGCAGCCTGTAGTGGGTTTTGATACACCAAATAATAGCATTAAAATTACAAGGCTAAATAATGATGACTATGAAGATATAATAATATTCGGCGGTTGTTGTGATGTATACACCTATAGCATATTATTAGGCGGTAAGAAAAATAAGTTCAAACTTGTGCAAGAGATAACAGTTTTAGGCTCCGCATCGATGGCCTTCAATGGCACTTGTCAAAAGTCATCCATTTTAGCCGTTCCGTATTCTGCATTAAAAGTAGAGTCAAGAAAACTTATTTTTAACTGTGCAACGAATAGGTTCGAATAATTTCACCCTCCGTTTTTCTATTTTAACTTAAAAGAAAACATCAAAAGCTGTTATCAGATGAATCGTTAGCAACCTATGAATTGCCATTTGCAAACTTTCTACAATAAGCCAAGAGAAATTATTTGGGTTTTCTCTTTAATCTATTATATTCTAAAGTATAAGCTATAAACCATGGCTTGGATTTTTTATAAGCGATAAATTTACCATCTACTGAGCTACGATAATAAAAACCGATTAGTTGATTAACTTTTTTACCTTTAGTATTAAAATAATTACAACGAACTACTTTGTAATTATGAATATTCCAAACATATTTGTACACTGGAGTCATAGTATATTTGTCCGGGATAGGTTCATATGTATTCTTATGGCTTAAATATCTATATTCTTGCTGCTTTATATGGGCTATTTCTTTTGGAATTTGTTTAAAACGCCATTCTCTGCAATTCTTGCGAGCATCTTTTACCTGCCTCTGAATAGAGAAATTAGTATTCTGGCAAAACTGGTTATAACTACGAAAAACCGCTGAACGAGAATTATTCTGTTGTACCGTATGCGTCAGCTCATGCGCCATGAGCCTCTTACCCTGCACCGTATTCGGTGAGTACTGTCCTGCACCAAAAAATACATCTCGTCCCACAGTAAAGGCTCTGGCATTTACTGAACGAGAAAGCTGTGCAGCCTTCGAATCGGTATGTATTTTTACACCAGCAAAACTGGTTCCAAAGCGTGGTTCGTAATACGAACGTTCACCAGGTGAGAGCGATCTTCCTCCACCTTTGGCCGAGTTTATGGATGATTCAACACCGGGGGGAGCATTTCCGCTAAAATTTTCTCGCTGTACAAACTTGCCTTTAAGTTTTTCATCCTCTTTTACAGGAGCTTTCTGAACGCCCTCTTCTTCGAACTTTTTCTTTTCGCGTTGCAACGGCGTGATGGAATCGGCCAGAGTTGTTCGGAAGATCTGCTGGGACTCCTCAGGTGCGGAATTACCCACCCTATCGTCAGAACCTATTTGGGGCCTATCCATCGATACAACTTTTTCGGCCATGGTGTCGGCCTCTTGCTCGTACTTGTCGTTCGGTGGGCCAATATTAAGCTTGGTTTGTACATTTGTACCAAAACCCGGCGGCAGGCGTAGCGGTTGTTGCATTTGCTGAAGCTTTCGTTGCAACCAGCCCGATTTAACAAGTTGGCCAACAGCTTGGTTGCCGATGGTACGCTGCAAGTGCATTATATAATTGCGTGAAGAAAAATTAAGCGAAGGGGTAAACTGACGAGAAGGCGAAGATGTGGTCGATGTCTTAGATGATGAACTTTTCTTCTCCGCGCTTGAACCCTTTTTGTGGGTGCGCTGATAGTGTGACATAGTTGTTAATTTTACCACAGCAAGCTGGTGCGTCAAGTGATTCTTCAAAATTAATAAGTCAAATTCTATAATTCTATTACATGTGTTGTAGTAGGCTTCAGAAAAGCACAGTTTTTAAAGTCTCGATTCGATTATATGTTTTTCAATAGTAAAGGTATTTTTGAGGCTATAAGATAGTTGAACAATAGGTATTATGTTTTGTCCAGTTCAATCGGCAAATATAATAATCAGGCTTTTAAGGATATAATATGCCACTTTTATCAATGCTCGCCATTATACAATGTTGATTTACCGATGCCAAAACGACCAATTAAATGGTTTCTAATATGAAAATAGATGCCGGTAAAAGGAGCAGTAAAAATGAATATCAATGAGAGCTCACGCCGAAATGCTGGAATTCAGTGTCGGAGAAAAAGTTTCTTTTTATCCTCCCGGACAGGGCGAGCTTTCTGGAATATTAGTTAAATATAACAAAAAACAGTTAATGCGTACGCATCGGCAACATATTATCAGCGTTCCGGGATAATTTTACATCAACACTTTACCCAGGAAGCTTTTATGCCACCGGTCGGTTTTTACCCATCTGTGGCGCTAATAAAATATCGTATTGGGTGATGGAGGAATCGGCAGATTCCGGAGTCAGGGAAAAGGGTTTCATTCGCGCAGGGTGAGATACCTGCTTTTTCCTTTTTAGTTTTACAAAAAATATTGACCCGATTTCGGGGTCGCGGTTTAAAAACGACCCCGGGGTTTTAACTCAGGTTTTAATTCTGGAAGAGGTGAGAAATTGAATCTTTACGCAATCGGGAAAAGACTTTTGTAACATCGGTAAAGTCTTTCATGATAATTTCGGATATGGAGTCATTGTCAAGGTCAACCATTCCAGTTGAGATAATATTTTCAAGTTTAACTTCCCTGGTGAGCATGGAATTGTTTAACCCGCGAATTTCATGCATTAACTGCGAAATGTAACCATCTTTATTATCTTCTTGAATAATGGGAATCGGCCCGGGAAATTCTTTTTTAAGAAAATCCTGTAAGGACTTTTTCCAGTTTCTGACGTCTGGCAATTCTTCAAGATAGGCAACCTGTATCTGCTTCCGGGAAGCCTGTGTCTGGATGTTTTTTACTTCGTCTTGAAGATTCATTACATGAGACCTGACCGCATCGACTGAAATTCGCGTCGGCTCCTTGTTTGGAACGATGTCAGACTTTGCCGCCTTTTTGGTTATGGCATCTTCATGGTGAGATTCCTTTTTCTGTATATTTTGTATGAAATTCAAGATGTCGTTTTTATTGATTTGCATTTTACACCTCCCTGATATATCGCCTTGAGATTGGCTAAGTGTTATAGCCTTATGAGACATAAATCGGCAAAAAACGGAAAATGCTGAAGCGAAATTTTATCAGGAAGGCGAGAAGGGATTTTCCTTATCGGATTTTGTTGCGCAGGGTCCAGATGGACATAATAATAAGGTACATTGCCAACGATTTTTTATCGTTAATTTCGTTGTATTTATGCGCGGAGAGGTTGTTGGCCAGGTTTCTCAACTCTTTGTGTAGCCAGGGTTCGGTGAAGTTTGGAGATTTTAGCATGATACGGTAAATTGCCATGGTTTTTTCTTGGACATCTTTATCGACTTTTTCTTTCAAAATCATACGAACTTCGCCAAGTTTGTTATTCCATTTTTCATGCAATTTATCGAGAATTTCGGTAACGTTACCACTGGCTCGATAATTTTTTTCAATGTCGACCAGGAATGTTTTCATTTTTGTACGGGCTTCTTTACGGTCGGCTGCTTCGCTATTGGCGGCCCTTGAGTCCGAATCTTCCTCTGTTGCTTCCGAGTTTTCGCTGCTTGTGTCAGAATTACCGCTGGCTTTACCTTGCCCCGTTTTTTTATTCCCTTTGAAGATATTGATAATATAGAGAATAATTCTTGTTAAAAAGAACCGGTATACAAAAGGCAACGAGGCATAGGCTTCACGATAAATTTCGTTTCGGTCCAGACTGAGTATATCAATATATTTTTTTAAAACATTTTTATTTGATTTAGCGTAATAGAACTTCATCCTGGCATAAAGGTCAGCGTCATTTTTACTGGCAATAAACAGATTAAAAAGACTTTCAGAATCTAAGAGCGAACTCTCCATAATCGGGTAACTTTTTCTGACAATAGTTCTGGTTTCTTCTTCGAAGGTTTTATCTCGCTTCATTTCGCCAAGGTCAGTATAAGAACTCAATGCTTTTCGCCATTTCTCGAGAAAAGTTTTGCGCAGATCGGTTGAAGCGTGACCCCTCTCTCTTTCAATTAGCGGTATTACATAATCACGGTGAATGTAGATTTCTCCATTGGTATCGAAAAGCCGGAAAACCGGGGGTATAGGCAGGTCGGCGCCCTCTGTTCGACTGGGCTTGGTATACTCGGTAATAAATACATCTACCATATCGGCAAACTCAACTTTGTCGTAGGTTCCCGAAAAAGAACGCATAAAATTTGGATCATCGCGAACCAGACACAGATCTTGCCGGGTAAAAGGGCGGTGAGTTTTTTGCATTATATGCAAGATTCGATGGATATCTTCTTTTTTATCGTTTTCTTTTCCTTCATCGATGGCCTGAGTCATTTGCTCTAATTTAAATTGCTTTAAAATAATTGCAGACTGATATACCGGCTGTATATCGCCGATATTTTTTTCCGACTCTAGTTTTTGAATTAGATTTTCAGTAAAGTGAACAAAGAATTCGGCGGAGGCTTTTTCTTCCAGGGCAAGAATTCTCATGACCATATCAGAGTCATAATTTTTATCAGGTATAATGATTTCGACGCTCTTAATAATAAAATCAACGATTTTAATATTTCCTGGCGATTTTAAATATTTGTAAATTTTTCGAAGACAGAGGTTTGGCAGCTGTGTAAAAACTTTGGGCGTCAAAAGAATATGATTTTCAATTTCACTGAATACAATTTTCCCAATTATATCTTTAGAAATAACTTTTTCAATAATTTCGGTATTAATATCGGCTTCGGGAATTTCCAGAACCATGTCAGGCATGGGCGGAATAATGAGATCTTTTTCTTGTGGAAATGGCAGAGTAATGTCATGTTCCATCATTCTTTTATATCGGGCGTTAATCTGTTCAAATTCCGGTTCGACCAGTGTTAAACTGATAATTTCCCCGGTATCTTCTTTAATATGGCAAAACTTGTTGCGCTGTAAATCTTCTACCAGCAAATTTATAACTCGCTTTGCTGTTTGAGTCAGTCGCAATGTGGCGTAGTTATGACGTTCGGCCCACTTTACAACTTCGAGAGTTAAATCTTCGAGGTCAATATTCGGATTATTATTGAACTGAGCATAATGGCAGATCTGGGTAAAGATAACTCTTTCATCGTTATCCAGTATACCAATGGCAGCCATAATCTGGGCAAGCTCCTCATCAGAGTACATAATGTAATATGGAAGGTTTGATTTGATAATATTCCCTTTTTACCAGCCAGGTAATGAATTATAAAACGAGAGTTTAGAAAATTGTATTTGAATGTCAAATCATTTTTATATCCGACAAAGAATAGGTGTTCGCACTGCGCAATGCAACCGGACCACAAAAGTGTACCTTATTATAAAAAAGCCATATTTTTCTAAATTTCAGGAATTGATTGCATAAAACCTGTAATTTGACTGTCATCTGCGCCGCTTTTTATCCCATCGGGCAAAAGATTTGACGGTATGCCAATGATTGCGGTTTTGACAATATGAAAGAAAATTTTGAATATTTGTTAACGCAGGCTGCTCCTGCTACAGCAGCAACTGTCGAGACGCCTTCGGATCCTGAAAATGTACCAGGCGCTACCGAACAATCGCCATTCGGCGGTTCAACAATGATGTTATTTACTTTAGCGTTTATGGCCGTAATATACTTTGTAATGTTACGCCCACATACTAAAAAAGAAAAAGTACGTCAGAATGCATTGAAGACAATCACCAAAGGTGACAAAGTTGTAACTCGCGGTGGTATCTGGGGTACCGTTGTCGGAGAAAAAGAAGAGAAAGGCCTCCTGGTTTTAAAAATAGCAGAGAATGTTAAAGTTGAAGTCAGTAAAAGCGCCATTGAGCTTGTAAATCCGCAAGACGAAATTGTAAAAGAAGTAAAGAAATAGTTTTTGTAGCCGGCAAATGGAAATAATGAGAAAAATCATAAGCCGGTTATATCCGGTTTTCATTATTGCCGGATTATTTTTATATGTCGGCGTAACAGGAGTTTTCACACAAACGGTTGTTGACACTACAGACGAAGCAGTTGAAACGGTACCCGAAGTTACGGAACCGGACAAAGTTTCGCCCAACGCCGAAGAGTTACTGGAGACAGAGCCGGGTTCCGATGGGGAAGATTCTTCCACATTGGACCAACCTGAAGAGAACTCGACAGAGAGTATTAAAACTGACGAAACTGAGAAAGTTGAGAATACCGAAGTAAAAGGCGAAACGGAATTGCCCCCGGTTAAGCCTGAAAAAAACAGAAAAAAACGCAAAAAGAAGAAAGTTGCCAGAAAACCAAAGCAAAAAAGTCCACTCGAGCAATTTCGGTGGACGCCTGAAGACCCTTCTTTTTTGTATGAAACCCGTTTCCTTCCAGGGCAAGTTGTAGAACAGGAATTTTTGTCTGTAGAACAGGAAAAAGAAGTTGCCGAAGAAAGAATAGAAGAAGAAAAGAATTTTCGAGAAAGTCTGGAAAAACTTGATTTTCAACTTCCGGAGCCGGGAAAACTTGCTTTTGTTGTTATTACTGTAATTATAATAGTTGTTTATCGCATTCAAGTAAATAAGGCAAAAAAGAAACGTGGTAAATTTTAAAAAAAATAGGAGAGACCATTGAATACACGATTTCGAATAACGGTTATATTACTGGCCGTAATAGTTTGTACAATTTTGGTTTGGCCGAATATCGGTACTCGCACAATTAATGTACACTTCCTGCCATATCAGGATGAAACAAAAATTGAAGATACAGTCGATGAGATTAACGCTTTTTTGAAAGAGCAATATGAAGGTCGATTTACCGGTGATGTCGCCGAATTGGTAGACGAAGATGGAAAGAAAACCAAAGTTTTTCAAGTGAAAGGCAGCTGGGTGCAAGCAACATTATTAAATGAGCTTAGCAGAATTCCCGGCGTCAACAGTGAAAAAGTTATCATAGAAACGATGTGGATTGAGAAATACCTGAAAGCGAAGCCTTTTAAATTAGGACTCGACTTGCAGGGCGGAATGAATCTGCTGTATGAAGCTGATTTTGATGAGCTGAGTATTATGTTGAACAAGCAATATCCGGTCGAAAAAATTACGGAGTTGCAAAACAAGTTGTTGCAAACTCAAGATCCAGATGCGAAAGAAAAAATACAAATTGAACTCGATACAATAAATCGAATTCTTGATTTATCTCCCGCAAGAAGAAAAGAGTACATATTGGGGGCTAAAGAGATTATTGGTTCTCGTGTTGATACTTTCGGAGTTTCCGAACCTCTTGTTCGAATGCAAGGGGACGATAAAATTGAAATCTCGCTTCCAGGGGTGGCGTCACCTCAGCAGGCAAAGAATGCCATTTCATCGACGGCCAGGGTGGAGTACCATCTTGCCGAACCGGGCGGAACGGGGGGGCAGTACACAGTACTTGCGAACCAACACTTTCCGGATTATTTTAAATTGGACAGTAAAGAAGAAAAAAAAGAATATCTTCAAATGGTCCGTGAAGAAATTAAACTACCATATCAGTATGGTATATTTGTTGAATGGGACAAAAAACCGAAAAAGTTTGAAGACCCGGAAGAAAGATTTCTAAAAATGAAACGGATTCCGGTCCAGTTTCTTGTGCTGTTGCAAAAACCGGCTTTGTCGGGGGACGACATGACACCCAATGCTTATGCATATCAAGAAGAAGATAGTTTTTATTATACGGTAAGTTTTGAACTGACCTCTGAAGGAACAAAAAAGTTCAGTGAGTTGACGACAAAAAACACAGGCCGATTGCTGGCCGTTGTTTTCGATAACAAAATTGTATCTTCTCCTGTCATTAACCAACCTATTTTATCGAGTCGTGCCATAATTAACGGTGATTTTTATCAAGACGAGGGAAATGAACTGGCGCTGATTATTAAAGAAGGTTCTTTGCCGGTTCCCCTGATCATCGTTGCAGAGCGGTCGGTTGGTCCTACCCTTGGTAAAGCTTCGATTGAAGCTGGTGTGAAAGCAATTTTATTCGGTCTTATTGGTGTAGCTGTTTTTATGCTGTTTTACTATCACATGGCGGGCTTAGTTGCGCTTTTTGCGCTGGCGCTAAACCTGTTGTTTGTTGCGGCGCTGTTGGCCTTAATGAAATTTACGGTTACTTTGCCGGGGCTGGCTGGTATTGTGCTGACGCTGGGTATGATCGTTGATGCGAATGTAATTATTTATGAACGTATACGAGAAGAGCTGGGTAAAGGCAAGTCGTTCAAGGTGGCAATCTCGCAGGGGTTTGACCGAGCGACCTGGACCATCGTAGATTCAAACTTAACAACAATTTTAGCGGCGATCGTTTTACTGAATCTTGGAACCGGACCTATCAAAGGGTTTGCGGTTACCTTGTTTATCGGTATTATTACATCGCTGTTTACATCACTATATGTAAGTAGAACATTACTGACTGTACTGGCTTACGATTTAAATATTAAAAGATTCTCGGTAGGTTGGAAAACCTACATGAAGAACCTGGAAGCGTAACGGAGTTTAATGATGATACCTTTTATGCGATTAAAGTGGGTAGGACTCACAATCTCTGTGTTTTTAATTATTGGCGGTTTCTTATACACATTTAAGACTCTGGACGGCTTTCGAGAAGGCATTGATTTTGCCGGTGGAATAAAAATCGAAATGAAAGTCGGCGAAGGGATAGATATTGAAAGTGTACGAAGTGCGCTGAAGCAACTTGATGTGGACGGTAAAGTTCAGATAGCAGATAAAGAAGTTGAAAATCTGTTTAAAGTGGAAATTGGCGGGCAGGATGAAGAAGCGCTGAAAGCAAAAGCGCTGGAACATTCTAAAGATTTATTGAAAGCAAACTATACGGTTGACGCTATCGATTATGTAAAATATAATTTTGGAAATATTCTGGCAGGTGGCGACCAGACTCAAATTAAGTATCTAAACGATACCCATGTCGGGCCTTCTTTTGGAATCTATTTACGTAAAATGGCATATCGGCTATTGCTGATAACGCTTGTTTTAATTACCATTTACATTACTTTTCGTTTCAGGTTTGTATTTGCCGTTGGAGCGATGGTGGCCTTGTTGCACGATTTGGCTATGACTATGGTCGTTATTGGAGTGTTTCAGATTCCCTTGTCGACCCCGGTTATTGCTGCGCTTTTAACGATACTCGGTTACTCTATTAACGATACAATTGTAATTTTTGACCGAATACGGGAAAACCAACGAGGTTCTGAAAAAATCAACTTTGAAGGACAAGTGAACCGCTCTATTAACCAGTCACTTGCAAGGACTATAATTACATCGTTAACGACACTTATTGCCATAGCTTCGGTGTATATATTAGCCCAGGATACTCTACAGGAAATGGCTTTGGTGTTAATTTTTGGTATCATTATTGGAACTTACTCTTCGTCATTTGTTGCGAGCCCCGTACTCGTAATCTGGGAGAGATATGTAAATAAGGTAAGGTAATGCCTGAATCCTGGACACTGTATTTATTTTTACCCGGAATAATTTTACTAATTAAAGGGGCTGACTGGCTGGTCGATGGTTCGTCTTCGATTGCCGGAAAAATGGGCATTTCTCAGCTTGTAATCGGACTGACGTTTGTTGCCTTTGGAACGTCAGCGCCTGAGCTTGCCGTCAGCTCTTTAGCGAGTATCGCTGGAAATTCCGGTGTCGCCCTGGGTAACATATTGGGTAGTAACATTGCCAATATATTGTTTATTCTGGGGACCGCCGCTGTAATTTATCCATTAAAAGTAGAAAAGAATACAGCTTTCAGGGAAATACCTTTCTCCATGCTTGCGGCCTTAGTTCTGGCAGTTTTGGTGAATGATGTTGTTATTGATGGCGCATCCGTTGCCGAGCTTACGCGAAGCGATGGGTTGATTATGCTCGCCTTCTTTACCCTGTTTTTATACTACGTATTTTCCATTGCAAAAAATTCCAAAGAAAACGAAGTGGACGTCGCAGACCTTACTACGTCTCGCGCCGTAATTTTTATTATCGTTGGAATTGCCGGGCTTACGTTCGGTGGAAATTTAATTGTTAAAGCTGCCGTTATGATGGCAGAAAGCTGGGGACTATCCGAACGGATAATCGGTTTAACGGTTGTTGCAATAGGAACATCGCTTCCGGAGCTTGCCACATCTGCGGTTGCGGCATATAAAAAGAATACCGATATTGCCATAGGTAATGTTGTCGGTTCCAATATTTTTAATATTTTCTGGGTTTTGGGAATTGCCGCGACCATTCGTCCTTTACCTGGCGAAGAGGGGGTAAACCTCGATATCGGGCTGGTTGTACTTTCTTCAGCTCTATTAATGGGACTTTTGTTCTTTCGAAAGAAACATATGCTCAATAGAGGCCATGGAATCCTGTTTTTATTACTTTATTTTACATATTTAACCACTTTAGTGGTATTACGTTAATTTTTTCTTTACAGTTTTAACTTAATTATTATATACTAAATACAAATGCTTGAAGTACGTATCTCAGAAGTTTCCGTCACTCGTATGGGTTTTGCCATTGTATTAAAACCCTTGTTGAGAAATAAAGTTGTCCCGATATTTATCGGGCCCCTGGAGACATATTCCATCTCTAGCGCGATTGAAGGTCAGGTCAGTGAAAGACCTTTAACGCATGATCTGACAAAAAATATACTGGAACGCCTTGATTACCGCCTGGTAAAAGTCGAAGTGAATAGTTTCAAAAGTGGAACATTCTTTGCCCGTATATTTTTATCGCAAACCGGTAACCGGCAAACACTTATTGAGCTGGACTCTAGACCTTCGGACGCTATAGCGTTGGCAATTCGTTTTGATGTGCCAATTTTTATGGCAGAAGAAGTATATGCTAAAGTCGCCGTTGAGATTAGTATTTTACGGGATAAGAAAATGGAAGAGGCGGAAGAACTTCTAACAATATTAGAAGAGACTATACCTGAAGATGGGATGACCGACGACCATCGAGAAGAGATGATACAGTCTATACTCGATGATTTTGGCGAACCTGGCGGCACACCGTCAACGTCTGCCCCGAAAACGGGAAAAGAGGGACGATCAAACAAAACAACAGATACTGAAGTTTTCCAGAGTAAAGAAGATGTTTTAGAGCAGATGCTGAAGACAGCTATTCGTAATGAAAAATACGAAGACGCGGCAATAATACGAGATGAAATTCGAAGTAATAAGAAGAACCCGAAAAACGTCTCTTTTTTACAAGAAAAACCAAAAGAAGCCCGGGATAACTCGAAGGGCGAAAACCATTCGGAGTAATGGCGAAGTACCTGTTAATCGACTACTATGTCGATGAACCGGCGTGTTTTGGAGTTCCCCCTTTTGTTAGTCCTTATGTACGGTACACCTGTGGCGCTTTAAAAAATGGTTCAAGCGACGACGTCGTGTATTGCGCAGTTGATGAATTGCGTTTACGAGACTTTAAGATTGAGTCTGGAGAATACAATTATCTTATCATTATTGCTGGTTCTACAGTGCCGGGAAAGTATCTCGGGGGGAAAATCGGTTCTATTGCCGAGCTTGTCAGACTTTTACAAGAAAACTCGGCTTATCACGGAAAAATTTTAATCGGGGGGCCGGTAAAAAACTCTTCACCAGAAATACTCGATAAACTGCGGGAACTCGGGGCAGAAGTTGTGCTCGGCGATATCGAAGAAGCGGCATTTTCTCTGGCCAATGGGCAGACGGTTGGGCAAAATTTCACTGCATGTTCTACGTATGAAAAAATCAATTCTTACGCATTGAGTGGAGCCGAAATAATCAGGCAACATTTTCGCTTTCCTTTTGTAATAGCCGAACTAGAAACATACCGAGGTTGTACGAGAAAACTTCATTGTTCGTTTTGTTCTGAAACATTTTACGGAAAGCCCGCTTTTCGCCCGATTAGCGATATATTACATGAAGTGAAAAGGTTGTACGAGACCGGGTGTGTTTATTTTCGTCTTGGCAGGCAGGCTGATCTTTATGCGTACATGGCGAGTATGGACGACCAGAAAAATGGATACCCGCGCCCCAACGTCGCAGTTTTAGAAGAACTTTATAAAGGTATTCGTAGCGTAGCCCCAAATTTGAAAGTTCTCCATTTAGATAATGTGAACCCCGGTTATCTGGCAACCTACCCGGTGGAAGCCGCTGAAATAACAAAAATAATTCGGGACAATAATACAGAGCTCGATACTGCTGCCATGGGTATGGAGTCTGTTGACCCCGCAGTAATAAAAAAGAATTTTTTAAAGGCAAGCCCTGACGAGGTTTTTTCTGCAATTGAAATTGTAAATAAGTTCGGAACAGGCCAGGGTGAATTTCCCGCTCTTTCGCCGGGTATTAATATTCTAGGCGGACTTCCGGGAGAGACCGAAAAGACACACGAGATGAACTACCTTTTTTTAAAGAAGGTTTTAGATTCGGGGCAAATGTTGCGTAGAATTAATATACGCCAGGTTCGTCCGATTGTAAATACACAGGTTGTGTCGATTCTAAACAAAGAGAAAAACAAAAATTACAGGGCTTTGAAAAATCGTTTCGATTATTTTAAGAAGAAAATTCGTAAAGATATTGATGAGAAGATGCTGGAAAGGGTATTTCCTAAAGGCAGTGTTATTAAGGGTGTTATTCTTGAGAAAAGAGTCGTGAATGGGTTCTTAGGACGCGCCATCGGCAGTTACCCGATTACCTGCCATCTCTGGGTGAGCGATGAGTTTATGAAGCGTGAAGTAGCGACACATGATTTTCTTGGTCCATTTGTAGAGGTCAGCGCTCTGGTGGTGGGCTATAAAGAGAGGGCACTGTACGCAATCGCTCTTGAGGATAATCTTGACCGACTTCCCGAGAATATCTGGAAAAAAATACTGCCGAGAGAGTTAGCAATAAAAGTATGGGAAAAAGGGCTTTTGAGCCAGGCTGCTTTTTTACCCCCATTTTTAAAACCCGCACTTGAACGGACTTTTGAACTACCAACCAAAGGCCATAGGTAGTTACGCCATAAATTCGCTATGTCATTATTTACCAAATTATTCTGGATATAATGTGTTATGTTTTATAAATTGGATATCATATTATGAGCATACTGCTTTATACTGTTATAATTATTTTCTTTTTACTAATGGGCTACTCCTTTGCTAAAAAATATATTTTTGTTAAAGATCAACTTATGCATACCAGCGGTAGCATAGAAAAAATCAGCATAGTACGGATAGGCGAGATGTGGTCTCCGGAGCTCTTCATCGATTATACTTTTTATCACGAGGGGGCAAAATACGAAGGAAGCGATTATTTTCGTATCGATCGATTTATTGGTATCGAAAATATCTATCTGAGTGATCGAAACGGTTTTCCAGTGTTGGTGACACCAAACGAAGATTTTATCGGAGAAGAGTATATTGAAACTTTTTTACTGGAGTACAGGCAGGGGGCACCGGTAGAATTTAACATCGCATCTCTTCCCCATTCACGCCTGTATAGCGAGGAACGACAAAAAGATACGATGTTTGAGAATGTTGAAATTGATTTTCCCTGGACCCGTTAGAAACGTTCCTTTAAAAACGTTCTTCTTTTATTGTAAGCATCGAGCTTAAAGCGTCTTCGTAACGATTGGTTTTCATTAACGCGCAAGCGTAAGTAATGCAATCACCAAAGGTAAGTTCTTTTCTATTTTTTTTCGAAGACATAGATGCGTCAGTTTTTTGAATCCACTTTTTCATGTCAGAGTCGCTTTTAAATTTTCCTTTCAGCGACTTGTCAAGTGTTGGAAGACTCGGAACTTTATTTTTTTCTTTTAAATAATGAAAGAGTTTAGATGCGTCTGTATATTTTTCTTGCTCCAAAGCCGAAGTAGCTACTTTACTTAACATATTGTCATCCAGACGTTTTTGATCTTCTGGAGTCAACATTGAGAAAAAGTCCCATACTAGATGGTATTGAGCTACGGAGTAAGACGCCGCTATAGACAAACAGAGTGAAAAAAAAGTTTTATCGATTGCGTGTGACTTGTTGAGATAATTCAGCGATTTATGATATTGTTTTCGCTGGTAGTAGTGAAATCCCAGATTTTCCAGATACAATGGCGAGCCGTTAAATTTTTCAAGCCCGGTAATCCATAGTTTTTCTGCTTCTTCAGGGTCAGCTTTTTGTTCCATTACGAAACAAATTTCGAGCATATCTTCAGGTTTTTTGCAATGTGCAAGAATATCGTTTAATTCAGCAGGTTTCATTTTGGTGCCCTTCGATATTTTAGTTCGAAGGCTATCGTTCAGCTTCGCTGAGCTGCGGTTATTTTTCAATAAAGAGCTTTTCAACTGCTCTGTAAAAGGCGAAAAAAACTGAATAGAGTGGGTTGTAGTTTCCATAAAATATTTCTCCCAAGAAAAGATTCTTGTATGAATATCGGAAATACTAAAAATATCTGAAGTAAAAATCGTTCTAGTTAAACAAGAAAAGTTTAGAATCAAGAAAAAACTAGATATGCCGATAATGAGCCGAGGCTATAATGAAATTACTACATATTGGTTTTTCTAACGTTGTATCTCTCGATAAGGTGGTTGCCATTATATCACCTGAAACGGTTGCAGCGAAAAGAATTAGAGACATAGCTAGAGATAAACAGACGTTAATCGATTGCACAATGGGCAGAAAGCTTCGATCTATGATCTTAACGGATACTGAATTCACGTTTTTATCCAGCTTACGTTCAGAGGCACTTTTGCAAAGGGTTGACCAGAGTTTTGAATCTGTTTCAGAAAAAGGCGATTCGAACTCGTCCTCTTCTGAGGATTAGTTTTTTGTTTTATAATAAACGCGATGCATGGAAAATTTGATATTGTCGTTTTCCGTGGTAATATTTAAAGTTCCGGTATTGTCGGCCTCAATATTCATTTTCAGGTTATCAGATGAATTATATTTGAGTTTGTATTTGCCTTTACTTTCACTAATCAGAAAAAGCTCACTTTTAGAAAAACGGGTTGGGTATGCGGTAAGAAACTCTGAGTAAACGAACGCATCGGTTATCCCTTTTTTATAATTTTTAATGACTCGGAAAATAGCTGACTCACTGTCAATGACGGGAAGGTCTGTATTAAGTTCAGCTTGAATTGGTTTTTCTTTAAAAGTACCTTTTACTTTGTATTTTCCTTTGTCGACTCTTGATATTGTAAAGTAATCTACCTGTTTTCCATTTTTATAACCAGTCGATTGCTGGCTCAATAATTCCCCCGAAACGGAACTTATATAGGCAACATTTTTTCTTTCGCTGATGGCAAATTGGGTTTCATTTAAGGGAATGGTTTCCACAAAGTTCTCGACGTGTAATTCTAAATCGGAACTTTCATAAAAAGCGTAGGATTCAAAGTAGCCGATGGACTTTTCGTTTAAATACACTATAAAAATCTTTCTCGATTTATAGGAACCGGACTGGGAAAACTTCTTTCTAAGATAGTCAGAACGCGCCAATGAATGGACTACTTTATGAAAAGTTTCATAATAACCAGGTTCATCATGAAGGCAGATTACCGACCCGAGTCCCGGTTTGTGTAAAATTGATAACTTGTAATTGCCAAATTTTTTATCGTGGTCGTAATAGTCAAAAATATAGTTCATATGAACAATGTCACCGGCAAGTTCGGTTTTATATTCGTAAATGGAGTACGAAGCGATATTTTCAGAGGAGGAAAGGTGTTTTATGTGGGATAATAATTCCTGGCT
Source organism: Leptospirales bacterium (assembly GCA_040326155.1). Taxonomy (GTDB): domain Bacteria; phylum Spirochaetota; class Leptospiria; order Turneriellales; family JAOUFE01; genus JBEQLE01. Next base: position 38,142 of record JBEQLE010000028.1, read on the forward strand.
AACCAGAACTTCTTTTTTGGTTATACTGCAGGTAATTGGCGTGCCAGAACCCACAGGAATGGACAGTTCCACTTCTTTGTTTTCTATTTGTCGGCTTACCGGTTTAGAAGAGGCAAGGATTGTTATCGATGGTGACCCCCCGCTGGCGCGTTTTGAGAGATCGGTGGCTTCCGAGTTTCTGTAAACATCAAGTGGGTTTTGCGGCTCAATTTCATCACTAAGATTGTCTTCGATAATAGTATATGACTCATCATCCGTAGTTTGTGTAGAGCTGCAATACATACTTGTGAAAGAAAGCAGTAGAAGTGTAAAAAGTGCACGTATCATAATGTATTAATATCGTTGGCCCTGAACTGTCAATTCGAAAACCAGGGGAACGCTTATTTCAATCGTTCGTTGGCGCTCTTCAAGAAAGAATCCATTAAAGATTGGGCGTAATAACCCATGTTGGAATCATAGGAAAAGCGAATTTTAATAAAATGGTTTTTGTACCCGGTAAGCAAGTAATGAACTGTCATTAACGTGTGTTTACGATTAAAGAAATTGTATGAGGCAATTAAATAGTCCCGGTTATCGGCGGAGGTTACCGACTGATCAACTTCCATTATGCCATATACATAGTTTCCTTCTTCCAGTTGATATAAGTCGTTTACGGGAACTTGTATGTGGTTTTTAACGGTAGAGCTTCGAATACCATCTGGTATTTTTTCGAGTCCATAATTATAGACAAAAATAGAGGCGCTTATGCCGCTTGCTTCATATGCAAATTCAAACCCGGAACCTTCTGTGTGATGTTCATAGTTTGTTATGGTGGCATCGCCAAAATTGGCAAGGCCGTCCGGGAAAAAAATGTTTATGGGCATGGACATGGAAACAAGAATACGGATGGCTTCTCGATGGTCTCCATCTTTTGCCATCTCTTCATTATATCGTAACTGGTTTGCAAAAAGCAGGGCTGTGTTTCCGTCTTCATCTTCGGCGTTTATATCAGCTCCAGATTGAATCAGCAAAGATACCGCTTTTGGTTTTCCGTAAGCGGCTGCAATCATTAAGGGGGAAATTCCTTTGGCATCGCTCATGTTTACGTTGACGCCGTCCTTAATCATTTTCTTCATAGTTACCAGATCACCCGTTGAAGCAGCGTCAAAGAATGCATTTGGATCGAGTTTCTGCTTGTTGTTTTTTGAACCCTGGGGAGAGCTTTCCCCCGTAAAAACACCTATGAAGAATATTAAAAATAAAGATAAGAATAAAGTATTACGCATTTTGCCACCGAATTAATATATTTTAGCAATTGTACGTTCGTTGCGCTTGCGGTAAAACCTTTTTTTGCAATACAATTAGGAAAATTTTGAATTTCCCCGTGTGCAGGACGAATTTTCGAACCAGGGTAGCTTGTGTCGGTTTCGTGCAACTTTGTCATAGGTCCAGTCGCGTAGCCGGTGGGGTATAATATACAATAAAACAGCAAGTTTGTATTTTCCGCCAAGGCCCCGTAAAATCTGAATGACAGCTTCACTTTTTGTGTAGAGGTGATCACCTTTTTGATAAATTACCGAACGGGTTGCAGGCAGGGGGTGGACCAGTTGTTGCACCGCATACTCGGAAGAAAGGGAGTAATAATGGTATTTTTTGGAAGAGTCGAGTCGGCTTAAGAAAGAGACCCAGAAATTGCAAAAACCACACTCTCCATCATAAAAAATATTGAAGGTTTTTCCGAGATCTGTTTTTTGTTCTTTCATGCTGACGCCTATTCTTACGAACTTGTAATTCATTTAGACGGTAAAAATGATTTGATTCCAGCGTATAGACCTGTTTTTCGGTTACTTTTGAAAAAGTTGATTCTATTTCAGTGTTTGTAAAGCCGTTTTCGCGATTTGACTATCGGGAAACTCTGTTAAAGTCTCTTCGTATTTTTGAATCGCTTCCGCTTTTTTCCCCATCTGGGAGAGGCAGAAAGCTTCATTGATGAGGTCCATTTCAAGGTATGAAATACGAGAAGAGCTTAAGAGAACCAGGTAGCGATATTGGTCTACCCATCGATGCTCTCGAAAAAAGACGACACTTTCCTGGAAATAAACGAGGGCCTCTTCATAGCTCTGTTTTCTAGCCAGGTAGAGCCCTTTTCTGTGTTGACTCGGTACAGCGGTTCTAAGCGTGACTCCGAGTACAATATAGACTGCCGCAGCCATTACCAGAAAATACCGGTCCTCAATCTGATAAAATATAAACATCAACAGCAAAATAACCACAATCTGAGGAATCATCGAAAGCCATGCGGTTTGTCTTATGACAGGAGTTTTGGAAGCCATACGGTATACTTTCTGATTGAAGGTTGTATCGACAAATCTAATTCGATTTTCGTTTGAAGTTTATTTCGGAAAAAAAGCGTGGTTTTTGAAAACCAGCTCCATGGTATTTATTTTATAAGGCGTGCGTATAGTCAATTATTTTCGATAGTCTCCTTTTCGCTCAGCAGGCTAACTGCCATGATCGCATAAACTATTGAACTTTGGAATCCAAGTAGGTGTTTCAGAAGTAATAAATAATTGCCGCGACATTAAGGTATTTATTATTCTTTACACGTAAGTTAAAAATTTAGAGTTCATTGAATGTTTAGATTTTTTACAGGAGAATAAATTGGACTTAAAAGAAATCGAAAATCAAGTACTGCACTTACCAGAAAATGATAGAGCCGATTTAGCACAAAAAATATTGCTAAGTCTGGATACACCAACTGTTGATGAGATTGAAGAGGATTGGTTGATTGAAGCACAACGCAGAGCTAAAGACCTTGATGAAGGTATTACTTGAAAATTGAATATTTATCTGGAGAGAAAATGAGTCAAGAAACTATCGTTAATCAATTTTGTACACCTCCATATCTAGAAGAAACCGAATTTGATAAGAAGGCATTTGCAAGTGCGGAAACTATGGATGTTGAGTTTGAAAACCGAATATTGAAAGGATACTCTATGGGCACCGGACAAAGTGTACTGCTTGTCCATGGGTGGAATTCTCGCGCCAGCCATTTGGCTTTGTTGGCTCGATCTCTTGTAAAAAAAGGATTTCGTGTTGTGGCATTTGATGGGCCAGCGCATGGGTACTCCAGAAGAGGTCCGGAGGATATGTCTAATTTGTTTGAGTTTTCCAGGGCAGTTTCATGTGTAGCAGGTAAAATAGATAATTTATATTCTGTAATCGGTCACTCTTTTGGAGGGATGACGGCGGCCTTTGCGATGTTGGGTAGAGGATTGTTATCTGAATATCAAGTTGAGGTCGAAAAATTAATTTTAATAAGCTCTCCCGAAAGTTTATCGGGGGTTATTGAAAGGTATAATCAAAATAGAGGAGAATCGGATATACGGAAGGAATTGACTCAAGGTCTAGAAAAGACTTTCGATTTTACCGTTTCAGATTACGACCTGTCTTCCCGAATAGGGCTTTTGAATTCTGAGATATTAATAATACATGATGAGCAAGATGAGGAAATTCCTGTTTCAATTGCATTAAATTTGAAAGAAGCAAGTAAAAAAGCCAGGCTGGTTCTTACAAAAGGCGCTGGCCATAAAAAAATACTAATAAGCCGTGACATGTTACGTTCCGTGAATGAATTTTTGTTGGCATAAATTTAACACTGTAACGCCAATTAAATATTGTTATTTACATCCCGCAGAGATTTTATAGTATTCCGTATAATATATTTTAGTTGTTTCCCTGATACAAGAGATGCAAAAAAGATATTATAATGTAGGAAATATATGGAAAAAATTCAAAAAATTGGTGTATATTTTTCTATGTGTTTTTTTGCGGTGTTTGTCGCCGGTATCTATGGTGTCTTTCACGATCAAATTAGCTATACATTTTCGAGTGAATATTTTACCCATTTTAAATTCAAGCAATTTGCAATTCCATGGGCCTATGAGAATCCTCGTTTCGGGGCTGCCTATGTTGGTTTTTTAGCTACCTGGTGGATGGGTGTGTTAGTATATTTACCTCTTGGTTTGTTTGGTTTTATGTTTACAACACCAAGACAAATGGGTACATATCTGGCTAAATCGCTTATTGTAGTAGTCATTGTCGCCCTTGTTACAGGTTTATTGGGTTTACTATATGGGTATTATCAAATTACCGAGTCCACAAATGCAAGTAATATACATTGTGCGTGTATCGGGGTTACAGAGCAAATTCAATTTGCTCGGGTTGGGTATATGCACAATGCCAGTTATGCAGGTGGGGTGACAGGTTTGGTCGCCGGGGTTCTATATTTAGTAAGAGCTAAATTACGTTATGATAAGATGTTCTAAAGAGGAGATATTATGAATGAAAGACCGACATGGGCCACTGTAATTGGAATATTGGGAATTATTGTTGCAAGTTTTGGAATGCTGGGCGGCATGAATGAGATTATAACCCCTTCCATAATGAAATTGCAAGAAGGAATATTTAATACAGTAGAGAAGGGATTCTCAAATATAGAGATGCCTTCCGGTTCGCAGTCAAAGGATAATCCATTTACTACCATGACCAAAAAGATGAAAGATATTTTCCAACTTCCACCATGGTTTGCAACATACTCTATTACCAGTGGAATTTTAAAATTACTCTTATGTGGCTTGTACCTTTTTGCATCGATTGGATTGCTCCAGATGAAACCCGCTTCCATTCGTCTGTTTTATATTGCCACAGGTTCAAGTATTATTCTCAATGTAGTAAAAGGCATTATTGCTGTATCTGCATTGTCTTTTCTCGGTGGTACCATGATTGTGCTCGGGTCTGTGGGCGTGGTAATTGATATAGTGTTTATTGCTGTAGTAGCATCCGGCAATAAAGAGGGTTTCATTTAGGTCACAAAAAAATCCTTCGGTTTTTTTATGTAGATACGTTCGATGATCCTTTGAAGTTTTTTTCGAAAAAAAGCGTGGTTTTTTTTCGACAGCTTCGTGGTATCCTAGCGCATCAAAAACCCTGCGGTTTTGGCTTAAAATAAAAATCTTTTTAAAATATCATTGACCCAACGACTTTTTATTGAACTTTTGCGAGTGCGTTTAGTTGTTAAAAGTCCTGTGAAAGAATTAGAGAGTGTCGCTGTTGAGATTTCTCCTTTTTCAAAGCGTATTCAACTTTTTTTTGATAACTTTCTGATTCCGTTTAAAAAGGGAACTCACCAGACCAATACGCATGTAACCCCGTCGGGAGTCCACATTCATTTTCACGTCAGGCGTCCCTGTTTTACGTTTTATCCCGTTGTTCGGTTTGCCCACTCGGAGGCTCGGTTTTTGCCTCGTTTGAAACTGTTCGAACTTTTTTTAATGTATATTCCCTTTATTCTGTTTTTTGGTTTCGGGATAACTATTTCTCTGGCTACTTTTTTTATCTGGGGTCTCGATAAAATTGAGCCGATTACGGTCAGTGCGAGCTCATTAGCGGCACCGAGTATTTTTATCTACTTTCTGTTTGATGCGTATCATCATCCAATTTCAATGGCTATAGAAGGGGGGTTTTTAACAATATTTGGTTTAATTTTTATAATAATAAGTTCCCTTCTTGTGCGTCTTGAGTTACCAATATTCTTTAGAACTCTGTTTTGTACCGCTTTGGTATTTCTGGGGTTTTTCTCTTCGAATTTTATTTATATGCTCCTGTTTAAACGCCCCTTTTTGTTATGGTAAAATATGGATATTCTAATTCCCTCTCACTCACTCACTCCGAAAGAGTATTTTAAAATTATAGCCATTCATTACTTTCGACGTCGCTGGTGGCTTTACATCGTCTGGGCCGGGATGCTGGTTTATTCCATTCACCTTATTTTGTATGGGAATCCGAATGAGCCAATGTCTACGTTTCGAATCTGGGTTCCCCTGTTTCTGCTTTCGTTGCCCGCTTTATACATATACAATTTTTATCGTTTTACTCACCACTCGATGAATGAACTTCACTATCTGCCGCGAACCATTCGAGTTACCGACAAAGAGATTATTCTTACCCGCAAGTCGCGAAAGCCAGACTCCATAACCTGGGATAAAATTGGTGGTTTCCGTTCCGGCAAAAAATACTTTTTTTTATATATTACCTCCGTTCAGTTTATTCCTTTGCCGCAAGAACTCTTTGAAAGCCACGACCAAAAAAACCTGTTGCAGAAATTTGTTCGAAGTAAAAAAATCAAGAAGATGTAGAAAACCGTTTATGAGGGTGAAAAGTCCCCCTGGCTCTGGCTTTTTTCAGGGTCACACGGTGCCCCCTAAAAAGAGCCGCCGCCACCCCCATTGGGTTTTAGTGAATTTGTTAAGTTCGTTTTCGAATTTTTGTTATACAATATTTATATTTATTTTTCCGGCTAATCGCCGGGGAGGTGTGTTCTTTTCTTTTGCCGTCAAAAGATCGGGTTTTCGTGCGAAAAACCCGAAGGACCTTGTCGCCTGACGCTACCGCTTTCGGCTCCTACGGCCAAAGTAACCAAAAGGCCTGGTTTCCGTTCGGGAAACCAGCCAGACCTTGTAACCTGACGGTTTCTAAATTTC
>JBEQLE010000029.1:0-40160 GCA_040326155.1 Leptospirales bacterium
GCATTTCAACTTTTTAAGGACGGCCTATTTTAGACACAATTTTTAATACGGTATCCGGTTATTCATTTGAAAAAGGGAAAGAGTATCTGGTGTTTACACATGTACGCAAAGACGGTTCGATCTGGGTGAGTATATGCTCTTATACCACACCATACAAATCGAAAAAATACTTTAAAATTATTCGCCAATTAAATAATAGAAATCATTAGATCTGTATAAAGTTTTATTTCTCAAAGTGAAAATCCCGCCTGGGTTCTGTACATATGAAATCGGGGGGTAGTGTAGGCTCTTTCAGTTGAAAAGCCGAAACGAGGGGGGCCAGATATCTTTCCGTTGGGATGCACGGTCGTGCGCCCCAGCGGAACCAGAATATAATACCAGCCCCCCCCTTTATAAAGATTAGTCGTTTCGGTCTGAAAGAGCGTAATCTTTCTGTTCGTTGAAGTTCAAGTAACGATAAATATCGTCTTCTTTACCTTCTAGTTTAGCTACACCGTTCATGTACTCTTCTTTCGTCGGTATGCGACCCAGTTTGGATACGACGGCGGCAAGTTCTGCTGAACCAAGGTATACCTGGGCTTTATTACCAAGACGGTTGTCGAAGTTACGAGTGCTGGTAGAAAAAACAATTGCGTTATCAGCTACTCTCGCCTGGTTTCCCATGCAAAGTGAACAACCGGGCATCTCAATACGACTTCCTGCTGTTGCTAAAACCGAGTAATAACCTTCATCTCGAAGCTCTTTCTCGTCCATTTTGGTGGGAGGGGCAACCCAGAGTTTGGTGGGAACCGAACCATCGTCTTTGAGTATTTCTGCAACGGCTCGATAGTGACCGATGTTGGTCATGCAGCTACCGACAAATACTTCATCGATTTTATGAGCCCGGTTTACATCGGCCAATACTTCGCTGATGGTTGCAACGTCGTCCGGGTCGTTAGGGCAGCAGACGATGGGTTCTTTAATTTCGCTCATGTCAACTTCAATGACAGCCGCGTACTCTGCATTTGAGTCGGCTTCGAGTAGAACAGGGTTTGCTAACCACTCTTTCATTTTGTCTGCTCTACGTTGAATCGTTTTAGCGTCAGAGTATCCGGATTTAACCATAGCTTCTAACAAGGTTACGTTTGACTTGATGTATTCAATAACAGGCTCTTTGTTGAGTTTTACGGTACAGGCCGCCGCAGAGCGTTCTGCCGAAGCATCGGAAAGTTCGAATGCCTGCTCCACTTTAAGATCGGGAAGACCTTCAATTTCGAGAACAGTTCCGTTAAACACATTGACTTTGCCCTTTTTCGGAACAGTCAAGTGGCCTTGTTTAATGGCAAAATAGGGAATTGCGTTTACAAGATCGCGAAGGGTAATACCGGGTTGCATTTCGCCTTTAAATCGGACCAGTACAGATTCGGGCATGGTAAGCGGCATAGAACCAGTTACACCGGCAAAAGCTACCAGACCAGAACCAGCGGGAAAACTGATGCCAATCGGGAAACGGGTGTGAGAATCCCCACCTGTACCTACGGTATCGGGAAGTACCATTCTGTTCAACCACGAGTGGATGATGCCATCGCCGGGGCGAAGAGCAACGCCGCTTCGCGTTGAAATAAAGTCCGGTAGTGAATGATGCAGTTTAATGTCAGCCGATTTAGGGTAAGCCGCCGTGTGACAGAAACTTTGCAAAACGAGATCGGCGTTAAAACCAAGAGCGGCAAGCTCTTTAATCTCGTCTCGGGTCATAGCTCCGGTAGTATCTTGCGAACCCACAGTGGATGTAACCGGTTCGACATACATGCCGGGTTTTACACCGTCTAAACCGACAGCGCGACCTACCATTTTCTGAGCAAGGGTAAAACCAGATTTACCTGTTTCGGGTTGTTCTGGTTTTGCAAAAATTTCTTCGGCGCCCAGCTTAAGAAATTCTCGAGCTTTTACAGTCAAGCCACGACCAATAATTAAAGGAACTCTTCCGCCGGCTCGAACTTCGTCAGGCAGGGTATTTGGGGCAAGTTTATATTCAGAAATTACTTTGCCGTCTTTTTCTATTTTGCCAGCTATCGGGTAAACATCGATTACGTCACCGGTTTCCATTTGGTCTACGTTACATTGAATAGGTAGAGCTCCGGAATCTTCACAGGTAGAGAAAAATATGGGAGCAATTACTCCGCCAAGTACAACACCACTGGTTCGCTTGTTGGGAACCCCGGGAATGTCTTCGCCGATATACCATTGAACCGAGTTAACGCCCGATTTTCGTGAAGAACCGGTACCGACAACATCGCCTACAAAAGCGATCGGGTGGCCTTTTTGTTTTAACTCTTCAATGGTTTTCAGGCCGTCTGGCATTTTAGCCACCAACATAGACTTGGCATGCATAGGAATGTCAGAACGGGTAAAAGCCTGCGAGGCTGGAGATAGGTCGTCGGTGTTTGTTTCACCGGGAGCTTTAAATACAGTTACGGTAATTTTTTCGGGCAGAGCAGGGCGGTTGGAAAACCACTCTCCATTGGCCCACGATTCAATTACACTTTTTGCCGCTGCGTTACTTGAGGAAAGCTCTGCAACAGTGTGAAAATCGTCATATACTAAAAGGATGTTTTTTAAGGCTGCGGCGGCTTCTTCAGCTACTTCATCAACTTTAAGCGCTTCAATTAACGGGTTGACATTGTAACCGCCAAGCATAGTTCCCAGAGCCGTTATGGCCTCTTTTTTCGGGATAGAAGCGACATTGACGCTACCTTGAATAAGGTCATTTAAAAAAGCGGCTTTAAGGCGGGCCGCATCGTCAACACCCGGGCTAACTCGATTAAAAAGAAGGTTTTTCAGTTTTTCACCGTCACCCTCTCCGGTTTTAATTAATTCAATAAGACTTGATGTTTGTTCAACGTCGAGAGCCAGGGGAGGAATATCTTCACCCGCTCTTTCTGCGACATGTTTATTGTACTCGTCTAGAAAACTCATAATTTACTCCTTTGGACTATTGCGTTTCGTCGCCAAAATTAAAGTGGCTAACCAAGGCACACTCATTGCAAAGGGTATATGGTAAATCAGTTTTTCGAATTCTTTTATAAGAAAATTCGGGTTTGGAAGGGGGAGATGGTAAATTACCCACCAGAAATATTTCAAACCCCCTTGGCTCCATAATTTTATAAAAATTATTCCACCATCCCTCCGGTATTTTTTAAATCTTCTGGTTGGCGGAAGCCGACCCTGGCACCGAGTCTCAAACCTGGAGTAAACCCACTTTTAAACACCGTCCAACGTTTAAGTTGTAGCTTAACATGAATTAAAATTGGGTACAGTCATTTTGTTATTGTATACTGGACATATGAGAGGGTTGTTTAGTAGGTTGGTGAATACGGGAATTCAAAATTCGAGCGATCTTTTTGATAATAGCTTAAAGGTAGTAAATATAATTACCCTGACGGCGATCGCAGTTAATTTCTTTTTTTTCTTCGTATTTTTGACTCTACAGTTTCTTTATTCGGGTTTGTATTATTTGAATTCTATGGCGACCGTGGTGTTTATCGCGTTGCTGTTTTTTACTTTCTGGTTTACAAAAAGTCGTCGCAAAGCCGGGGCGGGAATATGGATTTTCTTGAACGGGTGCCTGAATAGCGCGGGCCCAGCGATTTTGTTTTTTGGAATTTATTTTGGCATACACTACTACCTTTTAGTGTTCCCGGCAATCTTACTTTTAATTTTTAATAAAAAAGGAGAGCATAGGTCTTTCTTTATTTTGAGCGCAGTGGCGATTACCTTATTTATTTATATCCATTACTTTTTTACAGATCCGTTGCTGCCTATTCTTCGCAATGAAAGAGAATTCGAAATTCTCAATGTCGTTAACATTATAACCCCGATTATAATGATTTTAATTGTACTGTTTATTTTTTCATTAAATCTGAACAAAGCCAGAGATGAACTCGAAAAGTTACACGCCAAAGCGAACGAGCTTCTCTTGAATATTTTACCGGAGTCGATTGCCGATCGGCTCAAAAATAAAGAAAATAATATTGCAGATTCGTTTTCAGAGGCGACAATTTTATTTGCAGACTTTAAAGGGTTTACTCAATTTGCAGCCAAGTGTGAGCCGAAAGAGTTAGTCTCTGTATTGAATCGATATTTCACGGCATATGACATCTTATGTGGAAAATATGGGGTGGAGAAAATAAAGACAATTGGTGACTCGTATATGGCCGCAACGGGCATACCGATTGCGAACGAGAATCATGCTTATGTTATGGCACAATTTGCTTGTGACATGTTGAAAACGACACAAAAGGTATCGAGACAGTTGAAAACATCGTTGGAGTTGAGAATCGGAATAAATTCTGGTGTCGTTGTCGCGGGCGTCATTGGCCAAAGAAAATTCATATATGACCTCTGGGGAGACGCGGTTAATCTCGCATCGAGAATGGAGTCGCATGGAATACCGGGAAAAATTCAGACCACAACAGCGACCTACCATTTATTAAAAAACGATTTCGACTTTAAAAAACGAGGAAAGATAGACGTCAAAAGCAAAGGAATTCAGGAAACATATTTTTTAATTGGCAAAAAAAGATAAAACTTTAAAATCTACGGTCGGCTATAACACGGACACCGCCGTTTACATCAAATGCAACATGAATCCAGGGGCGCCGAAGTTTATAAACGGCCCATCCAATAAGAGAACCCGTGGCGGCGCCAACGGCAATATCGGTGATGTAATGTTCGTCACCTGCCATACGCATATAAGCGACTGTACCAGCGCCAAGGTGTAAGAGTGTGGTTATCCACCAGGCGTTTTGAGGAAACAAGTTTGATAAATAGAGTGAAGTACTTGTGGCGGCTGCAAAACTTATGGAAGTGTGACCGCTGAAAAAAGAGAGATTATCGTTGACTCCATCGGCAGGCAGTGTGCCAAATGCGGAATAGGGACGTTGTCGCCCGACAATCAATTTTGTTATTGTGGTTAAAAAAGTTGTATAAATTACCGCTTCGGAGATGACTAAGGCTCCATTCCAGTAATAGGACTTGTCAAATAAAGGTGCCCAGATAAATGAAGCACTGAGGGAAATCCAAAGAATGTCACTTATAGTAGCGGCTGTGTGTAAGGAAGGGTCTGGCCATTTTAAGGAATTTCGAACATTCCGGTCTAACCCTGAAATGGAAGTCCACCTTGGATTGTGCGGACCGATCTGGTCTTTGGATAGTTCAAGTCCGAAAGTTATGAACAGCGCGCTTCCTACCGGTATAAAATCAACCGGTTTTACCTGTTGAAAGGTTTGCGTCTGTTTCTCTTCCTCTTTTTCCTGCCCGAAAATTTCAGTTACAGGGCTTAACACCAGAGTTCCAGTTAGAGTTATTGTTAAAAATAAGTTCATTAATTTCATTTTATTCATGGTCCAATGCAAATAATAAAATCAAATTTGTCAAGAGTTATTTGCGGGGAATACTATATGGTATATTCAAGACTTTCAATTTCCTTGACAACGTATCTTCAACGACTGGGCATAAACTATGAAAACTTATGATTGTATTATTCTTGGCGGGGGTCCGGCGGGTTTGTCGGTTGCCGCCACACTGAAAGAAGAGGGCTTTGATGTTGCTGTTGTTGAGAGAAAACACACCGGTTATAATGTTTCGCGTTTTCCCATCTGCATGCGGTTTTTTTCCAGCAGGGACCTTGTCGAATTAAATAATTTCTCTTTAACGATTCCCGATGATAAACCGACCCGAGAACAATACATGACCTATCTATACCACTTTGTTCAACGCAAAGAAATTACCGTTATTGATTATACAAATATTGAGAAGGTAGAAAAAATTAAAGAGGCGTTTCACCTTTCTGGAAAGGACGCCAGGGGTAATTCTGTGCAGTTTTTATCCAAAGCTGTTGTCGTTGCGGTGGGCGCTCTCGATCATCCCCAGATGTTGAATGTAGAAGGTGAGGACCTGCCGCATGTCACTCATTATTTTAATGAAATTTATCCGTATATAGGTCACAGGGTTCTTGTGGTTGGTTCGGGAAATGGAGCCGTTGAAACGGCCCTTCTACTTTACCGGGGTGGGGCCACAGTATCGCTTTCGCATCGCAGTTCGCAATTGAATGGTAAGAAGATAAAATACTGGATGTACCCGGATATTTTAAAAAGGCTTGAAAAGGGTGAAATAGAAAATCTTTCTCAAACCGAAATTGAAAAAATCGATCAACAAAAGGTTCTTTTTAGCAAAACGAGCGAAAATCCCAAAACCGAAAAATTTGAGAAAGAGTTCGACTTTGTTGTGTTGCAAACGGGGTATGAACCGCCTGTTGGTTTTTTAAGCCAAATGGGAATTGATATTGACCCTGAAAGCAAAATTCCAAAACATGACGAACAGAATCTTGAAACAAATATTTCAGGTCTTTTTGTTGCCGGCGCCATTGTCGGTGGTAATGTATCGGGAAAAGTTTTTATTGAGAATTCACGGTTTCACGGGGGGCAAATTTTGCCTCGCCTAAAAGAAATTATATAGAAGAAATTATAAAGGGGTAAAGTATGGCAGATAGTTCGTTTGATGTTGTTTCGGAAGTGAATCATCCGGAAGTTACCAACGCAGTTGACCAGGCACGTCGAGAAATTTCAACCCGGTTTGACTTTAAAGGCACCAATTGTGAAATTGAGCTTACGAAAGAAGAACTGCTTTTGTCTGCTCCAGATGAGGGAAAACTGAAACAACTGATTGATGTTTTGCAAACCAAACTCATCAAAAGGGGAGTTGCAGTTAATGCGCTCAAACTTGAAGATATTGAAAAAGGCGCCGGGCAGTCCGTACGACAAAAGGCGAGTTTTATCGCCGGTATTGAAGCGGAATCCGCGAAAAAAATTCACAAAGCAATTAAGGCCGCAATGCCAAAAGTCAAGTCCCAATCTATGGATCAAAAAGTTCGCGTAACCGCTAAGTCAAAAGATGACTTGCAGGCCGTCATGCAACTACTCAAAGGCGACAAGCAGATTGATATCCCTTTGCAGTTTAATAATTTTCGTTGATTTTTGTAAATGGTGACGGTGGAAAAACAACACCGTGTGTGTAGGAATGATATTGGTCGAGCCCAAAATGTGGTTGAGCGCAAGCGAGACCCCAAAGCCCGAACAGGACTTGAGCAGATTAAGACTCGTTAGACGCTGTGTTAGTTACGGTGGTCAAATATGTTGCAATATATTATTTCCAGTCAAATGACAGTCAAATAAGAATTGGGAAATAAGAGCTGATTTACGATGTTTTCGAGTGAAATAGTCTTAAATCAGTCATTTTAGTCATTTCAGTCAAATGACAGTCAAATAAGACATGTCATTTATACCCACCAGGGAATATATTTCATATACTTTTTACTGGTCGTTGGATCAAAGGGTTTGATTTGTTCAGCTTGAGTTGTTTCTTTGATTACCCGAGATACCATAGCACTGTTTCTTTCCTCGATGCCAAAGCGTTCTCGAAGGGTGCTATTCGTCATATAATCTTTTTCGACATATCGTAAGCAAGAATGTAAATATGTTGCTCGTATTCGATCTTGCTTATCCATATGTTTATATTCTTTATGGGCAAACAACGTTGTGCGGGTATGGTTATTGGTTACCTCAAAAAGTGGAGCAGGAAGCTGATAATGTTCTGATTCAAATACTATCTTATCAATTCCGCTTCCTCGTTCTTCACAGACGCCGATTCTACGCATGAACGATGCTAAAGCTTCATTTCTGGACTGAGGAGGGCTATCTAAAAATCTTTCGGTTTCAACGAGTGGTGTGCCAGGATTGGTTATTTCCATTCGATCATCAAATATTTCGACCAAAATACCACTTCCAGTGACCTCAAAATCTTGATGGATAATTGCATTTGCAACGACCTCTCGGATAGCCAGTTCCGGGTACATTGGGACAGATTTACGCAGAGCCTTTTCGATAACTTCATTCAATGGAAGTAACGTTTTTATGAAGTCGATTAAACCTTCAAAACCGCTGGCATAACCTTTTGCGCCTTCCCGTTCGCGTATCGTTTCAATTCTACCTTTGCCCCGGTAGACTACCACTCTAACGGCTTTTCGCTTTAGTATATCAAAATCGGATAATTTCTTGGCAAATAATATAGCGCCCAAACTCATAATATTCCAAAGACCACTTTCCGATTTGGTAATCATCTTTTCAGCTAGTAAAGCTTCAAGTATTCCATCCTTGTTTGATGGGAGAGGAATATTCAGCAGATCGAAATAAGCTGGATAATTAAGATTTTTTAAAACCTCATCTGAGGATATGTTATCCACTGCGACTAAAGACTCATAGGGTGTTTTGTCAAAAATACGCCATAGTTCTCTTTCTTTTTCTGGGTATTCTTTAAGCTTCTTTTTGTAGGAACCAATTCGTATATATTCTTGATTTTTAAATTGTACCGGAGTTCTGATGGTTGCACTAATTTCCAAAAGCACAATATTTTTCTCTGCAATATTTATTTCAAAAAAGCTAAAATTGATTTTTGGGTTTAAAAGTTTCAATAACCAATTTTCTAACTCTTCGCTACCTTTTTTAGCTTTTGAAGGCTGAAAATCAGTACCGATAATGGAATGATCTGTGTCGTTAATGCCCCATACTAAATACGCATTAACTTTACCCAATAGTGATGCAGAGTTGGACAAGGCCGATATGTATTCTCCAATATCCTCAGGTACAGCTTTATTGTACTTAAACTCTACCCATTCAGTTTCATTTGGTAGCTTACACAATTCGTGAACAATGCTGAGCAAGTATTCCTGAGTTTTTTGAAGTGTCATATGACCTATGTACCATTACCATATTTTCGATGGTACTGTAATTCAGAAAATTTTGCCACAAATTCACCTGGATTAAATATTTATACGAAAAATCATAGACGGCAATAACGTCATTTGCACTATTTTATAAAACTCTCACTTTTTATTCGAAATTTTTCCGTAAACTGAAAAAAAATTGAAAAACCGGCTATTACAAACGGTATGAACCGGTTTGCTCAATTGCTAAACAAGATTCTCTCTGAAGGCCCTGGGACAAAACTCGATTATAAAGAGGCAGGCGAATTTTTGCAGTGTGTCGGGTTTGTACGCAGAAACCATGGAAACATCGACGCTTTTGTAAGTCGAAATGCTAAAGAAATAATTTTCTTACAATGCGACGGGCGTAGACTCGGAACTCCTGTTAAACCTTACCATCTGAAACTGATTCGAAAGATACTCATTCAATATCACAAAAGGCGCAACAATGGAAATTCAATATGAAGTTATAATTTATTGGAGTCACCGGGATAAGTGTTATCTTGCCGAAGCCCCCGATTTACCGGGTTGTCTGGTTCATGGAAGGTCATACCGGGAAGCCGCTGAAAATATTGTAAAAGCGATGGAACTCTGGTTGCGGGTGGCGCGTGAATTTAAAAGAAGAATTCCAAAGCCCCGAAAGAGACGGGGGTAGTTGGTTTATGAGCAAACTTGATAAGTTTGTCAAAAAGTTCCTGTTCGAACAAAATGACAATAATCTTGATTTTAAAATGATGTGTCGATTTCTAGAATACAGCGGATTTGAAAAAAGAGTTCGGGGCTCGCACCATATTTTTGCACATCCGGAAATAAGGGAAATTATTAATTTACAACCTCAGCATCATTTGGTAAAAGAGTATCAGGCTAGACAGGTGAGACAACTTTTTAATAGCTATCGGTTGCAAAGTTTTATAAATTGAAGGTAAACAACATGAGTTATTTAGTTCAACAATACAAAGTAATTATTAACTGGAGCAAAAGAGACGGACATTACATAGCTCAGGTTCCCGAACTGCCTGGGTGTATAGCCGACGGAAGCAGCTATACAGAGACGGTAAAGAATATCGATGAAGTTATAACCAGCTGGCTCGAAACAGCGCGAGACTTCAAAAGAGAAATTCCGGTGCCATCTTAAGAACTTCCACCCTTTACTGTTTTTCTACTGCTCTTTATAAATTCAATTAACTGTTTACGGAATCCGCTGATAGCATTCGCAGATAAGCGTCAATAAAAGGATCGAAAGCGCCGTCCATGACAGCTTGAACGTTTCCGTTTTCGTGTCCTGTTCGTAGGTCTTTTACCATGTTGTAGGGGTGAAAAACGTAGGAGCGAATTTGGTTGCCCCACGAGATGTCTTTTCGTTCGCCCGATTTTGAGTCGACCTCTTTTTGTTTTTCTTCTTGAGCGAGTTCGTATAGACGGGCTTTCAGCATTTTCATGGCGGTGGCCCGGTTTTTAATCTGGCTTCTTTCGTTTTGGCAGGAGACTACGATTCCTGTTGGCTGGTGGGTCATGCGAACGGCAGAGTCGGTTTTATTGATGTGCTGTCCTCCCGCGCCGGATGCCCGGAATGTGTCGATGCGAAGGTCTTTATCGTTGACTTCGATTTCAATATCTTCGGAGAGTTCTGGCGAAATATGGACCGATGCAAAAGATGTATGGCGCTTTTTGTTGGAGTCGAATGGGGATATGCGTACAAGTCTGTGAACTCCGTTTTCGGCTCTTAAAAAACCATAGGCGTTTGGTCCTTTAATGTGCAGGGTGACATTTTTAATTCCCGCCTCTTCACCTTCCTGGTAATCGATGAGGTCGACGGAGAACTTTCTTTTTTCGGCCCATCGGCTGTAGGCCCGGTAGAGCATGTCGGCCCAGTCCTGGGATTCTGTTCCCCCTGCTCCGGGGTGTACATTCAGGAATGCGTTTCGAAAATCGTCTTCTCCGGTTAATAGGCTTTCGAGGTCGAGCGCTTGAAACTTTGTTTCAAGGTTTGCCGCTTTTTTAAGAAGGTCGGGAAGCATTTCTGCTTCTTCTTCCATAAGGGCAATTTCGGTATATTCGAAAACATCTGCAATGCCTTTTCGAAGTTCGTTCCACTCTTCGAGCTTTCTTTCGATGGCCCCGATTCTCATTTGTACTTCTCGTACTTCTGAAATTTTACTTTCGTCTTTCCAGAGGTCCGGGTTTTCGAGTTTTTGTTTTAGCTCTTTTGCTTCCACTTCCAGGGCTGGAAGGTTTAAACCGGTGTATCGCTCTTCAACCATTTTTGAAAAGTTTTTGAATACGTTTTGAAGTTCTTTTAGATTCTCAGCTTGCATAATTTTATAGTTTCAATAATGTTAATATTTTCAAACAACCAAGTGTAAATAGTGTGATAAAACAAACACTCTAATTTATATTTATTTTTGGTTTGCATAACCCCGCATGCGGGTTCAGGTGTATGAATAAAATATGGGTCGGGTTAAAAAGTCCGGTAGCCAGCGGCGCCGTTCACGGGTACTGGTGTAACGTTGTTTGTTCCATCATGACATCCGCCCTGATTGCAAGACCCATCTGCCGGTAGTGTGGTCACGGTTGGAGTCATCACCCCATTTTTCGTGGAGAACACATACGTTGCGTTGGGATAGGTGGTCGTGTCGGTTGTGTAAAAATTCCCAGAGTCATCGCTGGTCAGGGTACCGATTGTATTTGTTCCAGTGGCGTCTTTTACTGTAATTTTGACTCCGGATGCCGTGTTGCCGCCAGTTCCTGCTGAGTACACCGTTCCAGCGATCGCAAAAGTCGGTGAGCTATCGGCGTGGCAACCTGTCTCAATACACGACTGTCCGGCATTATGACTTGTATTACTGGTGGCGCTACTGTCGCCGTTGTTTGCACACGCTGTAAAAACCACCGTGGAGACAAAAAGAGCGTACACAATCATTAAAATTACACTTTTCATTTATATCTTCCTGAGAATTTTTTTCTACTTAATTTGATGATAATGCTAACAAGTGACTAATACGTATATAAAAAGGTTGAAACACGTTGTCAACCGAAGTAGGAAGTTCAATTCTTGATCCCGAATTTTGCTATGGAGTGATTGGCTATGCAAATAGGTGTGAGATTCCACACCAGAGATTTTCTGGATCTCGATATACGGTAAATCGGGCTGATGGTTAAAATTCCCTTGTCGGGATGATATACACACATGAAGCTGAAACAGCATATGGAACTTGTTGACCAGTCCGAAAGAGACGCAATATTAAAATACCACGGAAATCAGTATATACTCGCAGGAGCAGGCGCCGGAAAAAGTACGATACTTGCAGGTAAAATTGCAAGGCTTGTAGGCGAAGGGGTCGTAGATTCTATAACCGAAATAGTCGCGATTACATTTACAAAAAAAGCCGCAGGAGAGTTAAAATGGAAAATAGAAGAGCAAATTCGCAAACTCGCCGACTCACAAGGGGGTCTAAGCGAAAACCCCAAACTCTCCCGCGCCCTGACCCAGCTCTCCGAAGCGCCCATTGGAACGATTCATAGTTTTTGCGCCGATATACTGCGCGCAAAATCTTTATACTTAAAAATTGACCCCGGTTTTCGAATTGCCGCCGAAGAAGAGAGCCAGCGACTTTTTCGAGAATTCTTTGACAATTATATACGCACCGCCTGGGACAGTGACTCTAGCTCATCATTGCAGTCCACATGGTCTTTAATCTTGAAATATGATGACATTGAAACGCTCTCAGCAATTCGCGACACACTTGCTTTTTTCGATGAAAAATTTTACCTTCTTCAAGGCGTAAATAAAAGCGACTTTTTTATTATTGATGAAAATAGACTGCTTTCGGCTACACAAAAACTGTTTGACGCATACCGAATGTGTTTTCTTGAAAATATAAAATTCTATGACGCCGATGCCGAAATCAAGGACAAGGGACCTTCGCTGGGGGACGCCCTGGTTAAAACCCAACGCGCGATTACCGACGCCACCACATGGGAAGAAGCAACAGCGGCCATGGCCGGAATTGACCCTGGAAGGTTTCTGGGAGGAAAAAAGTATATAGACTCCGAGAGTCCTTTTGCGGAGAGTACGCCTAAAATTCTTCGTCAGTTTATTTATTCGTTTACCGCCGGAGCCAACGCAAAGCCAAAAGGCGACCCCGAACTCATACCATCTATGCCCGGTTTTGAAGATTATGGCGCAGTTACACCAGAAGCCCTAAAAAACGAATTTTTGCGATACTTATGGTTTGAAGCCACATTGGATTTTAACACTTACGTTACCGAGCAAAAACGGTTGCGTGGGTTTTGGTTTTACCAAGATCTTGTATACCAGTGTTATCTCGCAGTCAATAATTCTTTTGTTCTTTCTGAAGTTCGTCGTGAGGTTAAATATATATTTGTCGACGAATACCAGGATACCGATCCTTTACAGACAGCTATTTTTACCACCATTGCCGAAACCGATTCGGTGAAACTCTTTCGTGTCGGGGACGAAAAACAGGCAATATACTCTTTTCGGGGCGCCGACCTCGATACTTTTATTCGTGAGAAAACCACGTTTGAAAACGATTCTCGCGGTTTATTATCGAAGCTATCGGTGAATATGCGAAGCCATCCCTCCATTGTATATTATGCCAACCTGTTGTTTTCTTCCGATCAACTTCCCCGGTTGCTCATGCCCGGTTATGAAACGATGCAGCCTGGTCCAAAGGAATTTAAAAATGAAATTGAAAATAGTTCGGGCTTTGGAATTTACCTGCCTGAGATAACACCTTTGCTAAGCGGTTCTGAAAATTCAGGGGAGCCTCATCAAGCTGAAAAACCTGAAAAGATTTCAACTGCTCATTATCGTAAGGCAGAGGCGCAGTGGATTGCTTCAGAAATCGATCGTCTCTTAAAAAGTGAAACGAAGGCTACTCATACCATTGCCCTATTATTTCCAGCCCTGACGAATGTGAATATTTACCTCGAAGAGTTGAAGGCACTTTCTATACCCGTGGAACTTTTTGGTAGAAAATATTATGGTGAGAATTATCCATTGCGATATCTTATACATGTATTTCGTGTTTTAATTACACCTTATAATACGCTTTCGCTGGCAGCTCTTCTTCGGTCTCCCTTTTTTGCCTTTACAGATGGGGATATTCAAAAACTCGCCAAAGATGGATTTTTTAACCAGAGTCCCGGCAACTCCTGTTATGATAATTTAGAATATAAACCTCCCTTTTCTGATGTTGTGTCTCTGGCTAAAATGGAAAAGTTTGTAACTCTTATAATCGAGTTCAAATCTATGTATCGTGAAAAACCATTGCATACTCTTGTTCGCACTGTTTATTCATCGCTTGGGTTATTTAACCTTGCTGGTGAGTTTTATTACCAGGAAGAAATTACCCAGAGTCTATTAACCGCTCTGGCCTATTGTGCTGAGCTGGACCGTGACCCTGCTTTATCTAATGAAAAAAAAGTTTCCGAGCTTATTTTGAAACTCGAAGAGATGAATTTGCTGGCAAAAGAGAGCAGCGCAGAACAGGGTAAAAGTGAAAACAATATTGTTCAAATTATGTCTTACCATAAAAGTAAAGGACTTGAATTTGATGTTGTTTTTCTACCCGATTTAATTCATGAAAACCACGCTCGATCGGAACGTTTTATTCTCGAAAGCGCTCCGCCTCAATCGAGCCAACAAACCCTGTATCAGTTTAAGAACTCTCCCATACAAATTAACGATGAAAACCCTTTAGATATTGTTCGACAAAGAGAAAACGAAGAGAAAAAGAGACGACTCTATGTCGCTATTACCCGAGCAAAACTTTGCCTTTATATGCCGCTTCCGCCTGGTGGGGAAAAATATACCAGAGGATGGTCCAAACCCCTGATTGAATTTTTTTCACAGGAACACTCCCTTGACTTTCAAGCATCAGAGCAGTTTACAAAATATGAAATTCTCGATAACATGCAAAACAAAATTCCTGTGTATACACTTGCGGCGTCAGTTGTGGTACAAACCGATTTCGACTCTTCTGAACCGCGAATTTTATCGACGTTATCGTCAAAGGTAAAGAAACAAAAGTCCGTTGTCGCACGAACAAAAGACCGAAAAAAATCGGTTTCTTACCGTTTTTACAGCGGGACCTCCTTGATGAAATTAAACAAATATCCAGAGCTAGGTCCGAGGCGAGAGAACGCAGACGAAAGTATTGCTCCCCTGTTAGAATCGCCCCCCACAGACCAGATATATCATAAGCCCTTAATTCCGACAAAACTAAATGACTTAAGCGCAGTAGATCGTGGTGTATTGGCCCACTCGATATTTGAAAAAGCCGATCTTGAAAAAGCAGAGTGGGAAACTTTACACAGCAAAATGATAGCCAGGCAAATGAACTTCCCCGAACTATTGGACCCGGAAATTGATCTTTATGCGCAAGAGTTATTGCATACGTATAAGAGCAGCTCGCTATGTACGGTAATAAAACAGGGTCGTATATTTGGTAAAGAGATCTCCTTTTCTACTCTTAGCGTGTCAGATTCCCCATGGGAACGCCCCATTGGAGTCGGCTATATCGATTTGCTGGTGGAAGACAAAGACGAAAACCTCATCATTGTCGATTACAAAACGAATAAAAACCCCTACCAACAAGAAGACGAACAAGAAGATGCGACGAACAAATTTTCTCAAGAAATTCTGAATACATATCTTATTCCCATGAAAGTCTATCTTGACGCTGTTTGTGACGCTTTTCCAGGGCGCACGGTACAAGCAGCCCTCTACCATACCCCCAGTGGTGAGCTTTTTCGGTATGGAGATGAACTGGCAAAAACGATTTTACCACATATCTCTTAAAGAAAGTTTAACCAGACTACTTTTTATGGCAACTCTATCATTAATTGATTACAATTTGATAAGCGCTTATTGAAAACTATAATAAATATAGCGCCGAAACACAAAGGAACAAGAATGAGCGAAAATGTTTTATTAGAAATTACAAACTTACATGCTGAATATGTGAACAATCAGGAAGATAACGAATCGATAAAGATACTAAATGGTATTAATCTAGTAATCGAGCAGGGTAAAACCCATGCTATTATGGGGCCAAATGGTTCCGGTAAATCTACACTCTCCGCCGTGTTAATGGGACATCCCGCTTATAAAATTACCGAAGGTGAAATACGTTTTAAAAATCCTGAATCTGGCCAGCTTGAGAGTATACTTGAGTTAGAACCGCATGAAAGAGCCCGCCTGGGAATGTTCTTGAGTTTTCAATCTCCCGTATCGATACCCGGACTGCCGGTATCTCTGTTTTTAAGAAACAGCCTGAAAAATATTCGCGGTAAAGATATTCCCGTGCGAGAGTTTCGTAAAGAGCTAAAAGAGAATTTATCAGCTCTGGAGATGAACCCTGAACTTACAAAAAGATATCTTAACGAAGGTTTTTCCGGTGGTGAAAAAAAGCGGATGGAAATTCTTCAGCTGAGTTTAATTAAACCGGCATTGGCAATTTTAGATGAAATTGATTCCGGGCTTGATATTGACGCCCTTCGCCAGGTATCCAATGGTATTAACCGTCTGGTAGATGCGAATCGATCGTTTGTTCTTATTACACATTATAAAAGATTGCTAGAGTACGTAAAACCCGATAAAGTTCATATTCTGTCTAAAGGTCGCATTATTAAAGAAGGCGGCAACGAGTTAGTAGAAACCCTTGAAAAAGATGGGTATGAAGCGTTTGTTAAAGCGGCCGAGGTTGCGTAAGGAAATACTATGGATAGCTTGACGAAAGACAAAAAGAATAAAGATAAATCTTCTTTCGAAAAAGAAGATTATAAATATGGTTTTCATGACCCCGATAACTCTGTTTATAAATCAGAAAGAGGACTTAGCGAAGAGGTCGTGCGAAATATTTCAAAAATGAAAGATGAGCCTCAGTGGATGCTTGATTTTCGTTTAAACGCTTTGGCCATTTTTCTAAAAAAACCGATGCCGAACTGGGGTGATGTGGAGTCACTGCACAATATAAAATTTGACGATATTTTCTATTTTGTAAAATCGACAGAAAAACAAGGACGTAACTGGGACGAAGTACCTGAAGATATTAAAAATACTTTCGACAAACTGGGAATACCTGAAGCGGAACAAAAGTTTTTAGGCGGCGTGACCGCCCAGTATGAGTCTGAAGTTGTTTACCACTCCATTAGAGAAGATCTCGAAAAACTTGGCGTACTTTTTACCGATATGGATACGGCATTAAAAATACATCCTGAAATTGTAAAAAAATACTTTGCAACTATTATTCCACCAAACGACAACAAGTTTGCGGCGTTAAACAGCGCTGCCTGGTCCGGCGGTTCGTTTATTTATGTTCCACCCGATACCGATGTGGCGATTCCCTTGCAGGCTTATTTTCGAATAAATACCGAAAATATGGGGCAGTTCGAAAGAACGCTTATTATTGCCGACAAGAATTCAAAAGTACACTACATAGAAGGGTGTACCGCTCCGACCTATACAAGCGACTCGTTGCACTCTGCGGTTGTTGAGTTGATTGCGCTTGAAGGCGCCACCATTCGCTATAGCACTATTCAAAACTGGTCTACGAACGTGTACAATCTGGTTACGAAAAGAGCCGTGGCTGAAAAAAATGCCAGAGTCGAGTGGGTGGACGGAAATATTGGTTCGAAATTAACCATGAAATACCCCGCAATTTATCTGAACGGGGAGGGCGCTCATGGAGAAGTTTTGTCCATCGCCTATGCCGGTAAAAACCAACACCAGGACGCTGGCTCAAAAATAGTTCACGCAGCACCAAATACAACCAGCAATATTTTATCAAAATCTTTATCCAAAGCGGGAGGCCATAGCAGTTACCGTGGTCTTGTAAAAGTTCATGCGGGAGCCTATGGTTCGCGAACGAACGTTCAATGCGACGCGCTCATGCTCGACGACAAATCGCGCTCGGATACCTACCCCTATATGGAAATTGAAGAAGAGAACGGGGTAAAAGTTCATCATGAGGCGACGGTTTCTAAAGTAGATGACGATATGCTTTTTTATCTTATGAGTCGGGGAATCTCCGAAGATGAAGCAAAAGGTATGGTCATAAACGGTTTTATTGAACCTTTTACAAAAGAGTTACCTATGGAGTACGCTGTTGAGTTAAACCGGTTAATTCAACTGGAGATGGAAGGGGCAATCGGTTAATATGGCTTTAACAGTTAGAAAAGTAGACCACGATGTGAATGTCGTGCAGAGTCTTTGTAAAACCCTGAATATTTCGTTACCACCCGTTCCTTACCCGGTTAAACATATTGAACCCTGGAGACGATTCGATTTAGATCGCCTGAACGGAGATCTTCTGGAGGCTGCGAAAAAACCGAGTCATATAAAAGCTGAACTTGGAAATGCCTCAAATGCGTATGAGCTAAAATCGCTTGGTGAGTGGAGAAAACAAGATGAGCTTTTTGCTAAAAAAGCGATGGGGGCAATAAAAAAAATACCGACGGACCCCACAAAAGATTTTTTCGAGCTGCTTTTATACTCTTATATAAAAGAAGATGAAATTCCGGTGTTACGGGTAAAAGCTCTGCCAGATACAGAGGTGGTTCATTTGAACATGGAATCTGTTGAGCCTATTGAGCCAGAAAGACTTGGGTTTTTTGCTGTTCTGGTTTATGTGGAGCAAGGGGCGAAAGCTCGTATATATTCGGTAGATCGTGGCAACACTTTTGATATCTGCTCACTTCGTGTCTACCAAGAGCCTGACTCGAAGCTTGAATTTCAATTGATGTCGGAGAGTGGCACAAGCCGAGGGGCAGTCAGTTACCTGAAAAGTTACCAGGAAAACGACTCAACTTCTCGTTATGGTATATTTACCATGGACCGAAAAAATCGGAAATTTTTTGTAGAAAACAGATTACAAAAAAGAGCTCATACCGAATACGATGGTTTTCATACAGGTAACGCTTCAAAGAATGATCATGACTTTCATATTGTTCATGAAGGTTCTGACTCGGTTTCTAATATTTATTTTAAAATGGCTCTGGTTGACCATGCTTATGCTGTTTTTTGGGGACAAACCGATGTCTTGCCTGGAACAACCGGCTGTTCGGCAACGCAGCTGAATAAAAATTTGTTGTTAGGTAAGAGTTCTCGGGTTGACGCCATACCGAAGCTGGAAATAATTACGGAAGATGTAGAGGCCTCTCATGGTAGCGCTACAGGGGAAATTTCTGAAGAAGAGATATTTTATCTAATGGCAAGAGGACTTGAACTATCCGAAGCTAGAAAACTATTGGTGTATGGATTTATTGAAGATGTGTTCCAGAGAGCATTTCGTGATCAAAACCTGGAAGAAGGAAATGAATTTTTAGACAACATCTGGGAAAAAACTCTGGACATCGTGAATATAAAAGTTCAGAAGTGAGAAAATTATGGATGCGAAAAATTGGATTACCGTTATGGACGAAGGTGATGTTGCCGGGACTGACCCCGGAGAGGTCGTCGCTTTTGATATTGAATTAGATTCGGGTGAAACGCTCGCCGTTGGCCTTGTGTGCGAACCCAACGAAGACTCGGGTTGGATGGCTTTTGAGAATATTTGTAGTCATGATGGTGAAGGAATGGAAGAGGGTGAGGTCAATTTGAGAGATTGTACCATTGAATGCCCGCGTCATGGCGCGAAGTTTGACGTTAAAACCGGTGAAGTTCTCGGTATGCCCGCAGTTACGAATATTCGTACATTCGACATACGCATTTTAGACGGAATGATACAACTCTTTTTATAAAGTCTTCGAGAAAGCACGATGAGCAACAATGAATAAACGGTTTTTAGTGGCGTTATTGTGCCTTGTCATCTTTCAAGCTCAATGCGCCAGTGGTTCAGCGAAGTTATTTAAAACTCCCGAAATTGAATACGAAGGTTTTAAAGTAAAGCATATCGATTTTTCAGGCGCAACGCTTGAATTTTACCTTGGTGTAGTAAATAACAACAGATTTGGCGTAAAACTTGCCGGAATGCAACATCGATTCTCCATGGAAGAAGAAGAAATCTTCGTAAGCGAGATGGATGATAAAATTCATATAAAACCGAAAGATCGCACCATCGTTAAAATACCCATCAAAGTTAGTTTTAAAGAATTTAAAAAAGGAATCGGATATATAATTGAAACTCGCAGGCTTCCCTATCGAATTAACTCGATTATTACCTTCGATACCGCTTTTGGTGAAATTCCGGTTAAAATAAAAAAAGAGGGTGAGCTGGAGTTTCCTGCTCCGCCGGATATTACCGTTGAAGATGTAGACCTCGATAAAATGACGATCAAACAAATAAAGTTGATCTTTTCTTTGAGGTTGGAAAATAACGATGAAGTGAATTTAAAGATTAAAAGTATGAATTACGCTATTCGTTTAAATGGTACGCCAATTTCTGACGGAGAAATTTCAAGTTTTTCCGAAAAACGCCGATCAAAAACACTCAACATTACAATTCCTGTGACTATTGAAATGAGAAATTTAAAACGTTCTATTATTAAAGTAATTGCAAGTGGAAAAATCGATTACCAGATGTTGTTCAATTTGAATATGAAATCAGAATACGGTGATTACATTATCGCCATTGAAAAATCGGGAACAGCCAAGCTTTAACCCGGTTACATTCTATTGCATCAGCAATTAATCGGAACCGCTTTTTAGAACCGATAAGAAGGCTTCTTGTGGAATTTCGACAGAGCCGATCATCTTCATCCGTTTTTTCCCTTCTTTTTGTTTTTCTAACAGCTTTTTCTTTCTTGTAATATCGCCACCGTAACATTTGGCCGTTACGTTTTTACGAAGAGCAGAAATATTTTCTCTGGCAATTACCTTCGTACCAATGGCCGCTTGAATTGGAATCTGGAACTGGTGTTTTTTAATCAGCTTTTTTAATTGGGCAATAATATCACGACCACGCGAGTCTGACGAAGAACGGTGAACGATCATCGAAAGTGCGTCGACTTTATTATTATGAACCACAATATCCATTTTTACAAGATCGCTTTTTCGATATTCAGAAAATTCATAATCCATACTGGCATAACCTTTCGAAGCGCTTTTCAGGCGATCATAAAATTCAAAGATCATTTCGGCAAGTGGCAACAGATAGACAATTTGAACCGTAGTCGACTCTATGTAACTCATCGACACATTTTCACCGCGTTTTTCCTGTAACAGTTTTATTATGTTCCCCATATATTCAGAAGGGGTAATAATACTGATTTTTACATAGGGCTCTTCAATGGCTTCTATTTGACCGGGGTCGGGAAAAAGATTGGGGTTATCGACCTTTACCGCTCCGGATTGCGTAATCACCTGGTACTCCACCGAAGGCGCCGTTGTAATCAGGTTCAGGCCAAACTCTCTTTCGAGTCTTTCTTGAACAATTTCCAGGTGTAAAAGACCCAGATAGCCGACCCGGTAACCAAAACCCAGGGCGTCAGAACTTTCGGGTTCAAAAATAAGTGCGGCGTCATTCAAGGCGAGTTTTTCCATTGCCTCTTTCAGGTTTTCATAATCTTCAGAATTCACCGGATAAAGCCCCGAAAATACCATCGGTTTTACATCGCGGTATTTAATCCAGGGTTCGTCTGCGGGCTCTTTTTCAAGTGTAATTGTATCACCCAGCATAATATCAGAAACTGTTTTTACACCCGTAATCATGTAACCAACCTCGCCCGATTCCAGTTTTTCCAACGGTATCAGACTAAGCTGAGAAATACCCAGCTCGTTTACATTTTGCAGGGTATCTTTTCTCATGAATTTTATACGATCGTTTTTATGTAAAACACCCTCAAACACTCTAAGTTTAGCAACAACACCCCGGTAAGCGTCAAAATAAGCGTCAAAAATAAGAGCCCGTAGTCGTTCTTTCGATTGTATTTTCGGCGCGGGAATGATTTTTACAATAGCTTCCATAAGGTCTTCTACGCCCAGCCCGGTTTTAGCTGAAACAGGAACCGCATCATTGGGGTCAAGCCCCAGACTTTTTTCAATTTGCGCTTTGACTTTTTCAATATCAGCGGAAGGTAAATCGACCTTGTTCACGACCGGTAAAATCATCAGGTCTGACTCCAGCGCCAGATAAAAATTGGCGATGGTTTGCGCCTGAATTCCCTGGGTAGCGTCCACCAGCAAAAGCACGCCTTCGCAGGCTGCAAGAGAGCGGGTAACTTCAAAAGTAAAATCGACATGGCCGGGAGTATCGATCAGGTTAAACAGATACTCATTTCCGTCTTTCGATTGAAACGTAAAAGTCACAGAGTTCGACTTTATGGTAATTCCTCTTTCACGTTCAATATCCATACTGTCTAGTATCTGGTCTTTCTGGGTGCGATTATTCGTTACCTCCGAAAGCTCCAATAGACGGTCGGCCAGGGTAGATTTACCATGGTCAATATGAGCGATAATAGAAAAATTTCGTATATTTTTTGTGGGGATGTCTTTATATGCCATTGTGTTTCCTGGGGAATTACCAACCTAAAATAACTTTTTCCATACTGTAAATTGTATTTCCAAAAAAAAGTTTTTCCATATCTGCAAGCGACTCAGTGATGTCAGATACGTAAATTGATATTTTACCTTCCGTAGTATTTTCATTCTTAAGATTTTTTTCTTCGAGTAAAACTTGAAGTGAACCTGCCGCTTCAAGCGACGAATCAATTAAAGTCAAATTGGGATATAACTTTTTTATAGATTCTTTTATAAGAGGGTAGTGGGTACAACCCAATATTACGTGTTCGATATTTTCTCGCAAAATTTCATCGAGGTATTCTCGAATAATCAGTTCGGCGGCCTTTTTTTCGGCCATACCTTCTTCAATGAGTGGTACAAGCAGTGGGCAAGCCTTAGCGTATAAAGAGAGTCCCGGTTGTATTAGTTTGCTTTTTAACTGGTAGGCCTGACTTTTAATCGTAGAGCGGGTGGCTATAACGGCCGCCTGCGTTACGTCGGGATGTTGTTTTACGAGAGCTTGAATACCGGGTTCGACAACGCCTATCACCGACAGGTCTGTTTTTTTTCGTAAAATTTCAATTGCGTATGCAGAAGCCGTATTGCATGCAACGATAACTATTTTCACATTTTTTGAGACCAAAAATTCAAGAATTTCTTCGGAATAACGTATAACAGTATCGCGGCTTTTTGAACCGTAGGGAACCCTCGCCGTATCGCCAAAATAAATAAGATCTTCAGAGGGCAACAGTTCGTGAATAGCCGAGAGTACGGTTAAACCGCCTAACCCACTGTCGAAAACCCCAATAGGTTGAGTTGCGGCTATGCTCGCATCATTACTGGTTGCCATTGGTTTTGTCCAGGCCGAAAACTTGATGAAGAATTCTTAGTGCTCGTTCACCTTCTTTTTTTTCAATAACACAAGAGATCTTAATCTCGCTTGTGGCGATCATTTCAATGTTAATACCTTCCGAGGCAAACGCAGTGAACATTTTCGCAGCAATACCTTCGTGAGACTTCATGCCTACGCCGACTGCCGAAACAATGGAGATCTCTTCTTCAATCGACACAGTTCCGTCTCCCCAGCTTTTCACCAAAAGGTTGAGCTGGTTGGTCGCCGCTTCTAAATCACTTTTTAAAATGGTAAATGAAATTGTGTTCACTTTATTCTGGCCGGTCGACTGGACGATCATATCGACATTAATTTTACCTTTTGAGAGGGCGTCAAAAAGTTCCGCAGCAATTCCTGGACGGTCGGGAACATCCGATACACTGATTCTCGATTCATCGTCTTTAAGTGAAACTCCGGTAACTAATAATTTCTCCATAATTTGCTCCTCAGGTACAACTAATGTACCTTCTGTAAAATGAAAACTTGAGCGCACGTGAAGTATAACGCCATATTTTTTAGCAAACTCTACCGAGCGTGAATGTAAAACACCAGTACCAAGAGAGGCCATCTCCAGCATTTCGTCGTAACTGATCTGTGACTTTTTTTTCGCTTCCGGTACTTTGTTTGGGTCGGCTGTATACACGCCGTCAACATCGGTATAAATTTCACATTGTTCTGCGTTCATCGACGCCGAAAGAGCTACAGCGGAAGTATCAGAACCGCCTCGTCCGAGTGTAGTAATATTTTGCTCCGGGTCTATCCCTTGAAAACCTGCAACAATACAAACGATATTATTGTTAAGGGCTTTTTCGAGTGTTTCCGTTTGAATTTTTGCAATTCGCGCATTAGAGTGGTTTCCATCAGTAATAATACGAACCTGGGCGCCAGTAAAACTTTGTGCTTTTACCCCTATCGAGTGTAAAGCCATCGCTAATAGAGCAATGGAGACTTGTTCACCGGTAGATAATAGCATATCCATCTCTCGCTTATGCGGTGAAGCCGAGACCTCTTCGGACAGGCGAACGAGATTATTGGTAGATTTACCCATCGCAGAAACGACTACAACAAGATGCTTGCCGCGTTCATGGTATCCTTTAATTCTTTCAGCGACATTTTTAATTCTGTTCGTATCGCCAACAGAAGAACCTCCATATTTTTGCACAATTAGATCTTTCACAACCAACTCTCTATGCTAACAATGAGATTCGAGACAAAGCGTCAATTCTTGTAAATAATCATTTGAAAGGGGGCGGATAAAGATCCTTCCGCTCGACTGGCGTTCTCGCTTAACCCCCCGGAACTGTTACCTGTAAACTTTTAACCTGATATTTTGCAGCCATACGATTGTTCGAAGCGGTCGAAAAAGGATCGGTTGGTAGAGAGCTATTTTAATTTGCTAAAACATACAATTGCAATATTTTAAATAAATTCAAATCTTACATAATTTTGTTGACAAAGAATAGGCACTAATTATACTGATGAAGTAGCAAACCGAACAAAATTGATAACTTATCATAAAATATTTACCCGAGGTTGTGTATGAGTAAAGACAGTATTAACCAATGGGATGATGACTATTGGGATGAAATCGTTTTCAATATTGCAGAAGGGAATTGTATTTTGATGCTTGGACCTGACGCGTCGCTTGAAAAATCGGGTTCAAAAACCATACCGATTTCGAAGCTACTATCGCTGGAACTTGCGAAACAAAGTGTAATCAAAAGTACAATTCAAAAGTGGAAAATAAAACCTGACAATTTAACTCAGGTGTCTCTGGCATATACCCTGGAACGAAAAGCGGGAAAAAGCAAACTTTTGCAAAAAGTTCAGGCATTTTATAAAGAACGCACAAATAATACAAATGAAGTTTACACCCACCTTGCAGAACTTCCCTTTCCTCTTACCGTCACCACCACACCCGACAAAATGTTTTCAAACTCTCTAAGAAAATCCGGTAAAAAACCATACGAAGAGTTTTATAATTATAAAGGTGAAGAAACCGATATTCCATATGATTATAGCGTAGAAAATCCGTTGGTGTATAACCTGTATGGCAGCGTTGAAGATTCACATTCTTTAATTCTTACGGAAGATGATGTTCTTGATTTTCTGGTTTCTATAACCGATAAAACCCCATCTGTGCCAAGCGAAATTTTAACGGAACTCAGAAATAATGAAAAAACTATTTTATTTGTTGGCTTTGGTTTCGAAAACTGGTATTTGCGAATACTATTGAGAATACTGCAAATTGAAAATAAAGAGAGTCCTTCGTATGCACTCGAACATTTGAATTCAGATAATATTGATAATCTTCATAATATGATTATATATTACGGCCACAGTAACTTTAAAATTCAAGTATGTAATTACGATATAAATAAATTTGCAATGGAGTTACAAAAAAGATTTGCCAAAGCTCACCCCGAAAAAATGGCCGGGTTTAAATCGCCGGAAGAGGCTGAAGATATCGAACCGGTAAAAAAAAGGAAGTCGAAAGGCGCAATAAGCGCAAACGTATTTATCAGCTATGCCAGCGAAGATGAAAAAATTGCAAAAAAAGTTCACGACGAATTGAAAAAAGTCGGGGCGAACCCCTGGTGGGACAAGAAAAAACTCAGAGGTGGAGACGACTGGGATTCCATGATCGAAAGTCGCCTCGATGATGCTGATTACATGGTCCTTATTGTCAGTGATAATCTGCATAAAAAAATCGCCGATAAAAGTTATGTTGTAAAAGAGATTAATCAGGCTATAGATGGAAAGCAGCTGCAAACCATGGATCCAGAAAAGTTTATTATACCGGCTACTGTTAACGAGGCTAAACACCTTCCCTCTTTAAAAAAGATACAAGCGGTTGCTATTGGCGATGGCAAAGATGTAAAGTCTCTAATTTCAGTCATTACCGACGACATTAAACGGAGACAAAATGGTTGAACCGAATAACATAGAAAAGCATTTTCGCTACCGGGGGCCGTTGCCTTATCAGGATCGTGAAGTGGACCGATCTATGTTTTTTGGCCGTGAGCGCGAAACAAAAAAATTGCTCAGCCTTGTCTTATCGGAACGACTGACTGTTCTTTTTGCAAAATCGGGTCTGGGTAAAACTTCTTTAATAAACGCCGGGCTAATGGACACCTTGCGTAGTAAAAAATACTTTCCCGTACGTGTTACATTCAACGCTGAAAAGATTGGTTTAACAGAGTCGGTATTGCAGGCTATAGAAGAAAAAGCATTGCAAACCGGTGTTAAAATAAAGTCCCCCAAAAAAGCTGACCGAACAAACCTCTGGAGTTATTTTGCCCATACGGAGTTTTTGTTTGAGAAAAAAAAAGTTACCCCGCTTCTAATACTCGACCAATTTGAAGAAATTTTCACATTGTATACAAGAGAACAGACCGGGCAATTTATTGAGCAAATTGCTCCCATTATACGCAACATAGCGCCAGAACGCTCTTCAAAGGGGAAGCGAAAAAGCTCTACTGACGCTTATGCAAAAATTAAAATTAAAATTTTAATTGGAATTCGCGAAGATTATTTAGCCGAGCTTGAAGGTATTGCAAAAAAGGTTCCTCAAATATTGCGAAACCGTTACCGACTGCTACCTTTGAATCGAATTAGCGCGAAAATGGCCATTGAAAACCCCGTTGAAAAAGAGGGTAATTTTTACTCACGCACTTCCAAATACTCGCCAGAGGCGATAGATAAAATTCTGAATTTTTTAAGCGCTGGTGACCCGCAAGACGAAGAGACCCGAGATGAAGATACAACCATTGAACCGGCCCAGTTGCAGTTGGTATGCCAGAGCATTGAAAACCAAATTATTGAACGCGACGAAAACGAAAATAATATTATCAGTAAAGAGGATCTTGGCGGTACAAAGGGGCTGCAAAAAATCATTAAGAGTTATTATAATAACAAAATCAATAAAATAACACCCAGCAGCGAAAGGTCCAAAGCCAGAAAACTTTTTAAAAAAGGGCTAATCAGCAGCAAGAATAACCGGGTGAGCCTGGCCGCTTCCACCATTATCGACTCTTACCGACTTTCGGAAGCAACTTTGGAAAAGCTGGTTGATGCGAGACTGCTTCGTTCTGAATCACGAAATAAGATAACCTACTATGAAATACCACACGATACGTTGGTCGGCCCCATTCGCCAGCTGCAAAAAGAGAGAGACCTTATTATATTTCCAATTTATATCGCTATACCGGTGGTCTTAATGCTTTCGGTGGGTGTACTTAAAGGTCCGTTAATGGCATTCTTTTATGAATTTGAAATGGATAAAGCATTAATTGATTGTTGTGTTGAAGGAGTGATACTACCAGGAAAAATGAAAAATGGGGAAACTATAAGTGGAAGGAAAATTAAACGAAAAAAATACGATGATTTTATTGAATCAGCGATTAATGCAGATAGGGGTGATAAAGTTCTTGAAGAGTACAATGATTTAATAAATATGAAAGGTTTAATCGAACAAGTCGAGTGGGTTTTTAACTTTACTAAATTCTCAATTATATCAAGAGGCGATACCGAATTACTCAGCAAAATTCGTGAGATTACGGCAGATCACTATGTGGAGAATCCTACAAAAGGCAATCCAATATTCTTATATCAATTAGCTAAAGAATTACATGATAATGAACAATTTGAAAAAGCAAGGGAAGTATTCCTATTAGTACTTGAATCAAAAAGTGGGTTTGATACGAATTATTTGTATGCAGAAGCAAATTATTTTCTTGGTGATATGTTAGCTATAGATGGGAAATGCAATGCGGCAAAAGCATATTTTGACAAGGTCAACCAGTTAAATAATGCAACTGGACGCGATACCGAATTAATTCATACAAAATGTTTGGAAACAAAACAAGAAAGGTCAGAAACCTATGTGGAAAAAAAGAAAGACGTGGAACTGGGAGTTGAACCTATTGAGATAAAGCCGCCTGAAGAAGTGTTGCTTGAAAACAAGGGTATTGAACACGCTGTAGAACTGATGCATAACGGGGAGCTTAATGAAGCAATAGATGAGTTTAAAAAATATATCAAGGAGAATTCTGACTCGGCCTGGGGGCATTATTATCTTGGTGCTCTTGCTGGTAATGATGGAGAGTATAAAAAAGCAATCGTGTATTTGAATACGGCGATTCAGATTATGAATAAAGATCCTAAACAGGAAATTGATGATACAATTGCTAGAAAAAGAAGGGCGTATTATTATTTAAAGGATGAAAATTATCATAGAGCCATTAAAGACTATAAAATACTGTTAAAGAAATACCCTTTGGTTGGTGTGCAATATGCAGTACAGATTGCATATTGTTATGAGAGACTGGGTGAGAGGAAAAAAGCTATTCCATATTATGATCAGGCTATATCAATGGACAAACACAACCCTCAAACATATTACAAGCATGCCCGTCTTTCGCGTCAATTGGGATATCGAAAAGATGCTACATATAATTATAAAAAAGCAATTGAAATTAAACCTGACTACTTTGAAGCAGTTTTTGAATTGGCGGAAATATACCGGGACAATGCAAATTTTACCAACGCTATAAAGTATTACAAACTTGCTTACGATATAGAAAATAAATTATTTTTGAAATCTCGTCTTGCAGAAATGCACCGTTTGTATGCAAGAGAGTTGTATGTAAAAATGGAATACAACGATGCTCGTACTCATTATGAAAAGGCTTTGAAGTATTATCGGTACGATAAACCATCACTTGATGGGTTGGCGGCTATGCATTATGAAGGAAAAGATACCAGTCAGAGTTATGAAGAAGCATTTAAATTATATTCTAGATCGGCAGACCTGGGCAGTTCCACCGGCCAATATTACCTGGGTATAATGTACTTGAATGGGTGGGGAACAAGTAAATCTTTAAAGCTTGCTCATGAATATTTCTCTAGAGCGGCGAAGCAGGGGCATAAAGAAGCCGCCAAAAAAAGGGATGAAGTTAAAAGCAAACTTGATAAACAAGAACGGCAAAAAAAGACCGGAGAAAATTCAGGTAATCTCGAGCTAGAAGGTGTTGGCGGCGCGGCTCCGTAATGTTGCTAATGTTCCGTTAAAGAGATACTCTCAGGAATCGCTTTAGAATCTTTCGCTAGTCAACCGCAGTTCAATTTTCTGCATTTGAATAAAACCTCTCGTTTTTAGCTTGGCAGCTGATAATCGTTGTTAAGTATCGCTTTATCTGCGAAATTTTTCTGGTAAAAATATGAGTAAGCGAAATATTTACAAATTATCTCTGGTTGCCTTTTGGGCTTCCTTATTGGTTTCTATTATGTTTACTTCGTCTGGGGTTTTTGCCGCTACAGTAACTTTATCGGGTACAATTACAGAAGCTTCGACAGGTAAACCCATTGAGTTTGCCTCTATCGCTATTTTAGAGTTGAAAAAGAAAATTCTGAGTGATGAAAATGGTAAATACAAAGTCTCTTTGTCAACCGGCAATTATACCCTCATTATCAGCGCTTCGGGGTATAAAACCCAGAAACATGCAATAAAAATCAGTAAAAGCGTCACGGCAGATTTTTCTCTCTCTCTACCGATCGTTTCGGGAAACGCCCTTTCCATTGAAGCCGAACGCGATGTCCAGAAAATATCTCGATATTCTATGAGTAAAGAAGAGATTAAAAATGTCCCGGCTACTCTGGGCGACTCCTTTGGGGCAGTCAGTTCTATGGCGGGTATTGAGAGGTCGGGGTTTCTTGGTCCTCTTTCTATACGCGGGCTTGGTGACTTTGCAAACCGGTATTATATTGATGGGGTATTGATACGAAAACCCCAACATTTCGGCGGGTTTCACAGTATCATTCATAACGAATTTATATCCGAAATTGATATCTTTTCTTCTTCGTTTCCTTTGAATTATGGTTATGCGGTAGGTTCCATTATCGAAATTAATACTATTGATGAAGTGAAAAAAACATATGGGTTTGGCGACATTGGAATTTTATCCGCAAATTTCATGGTGGGAACACCGCTTTATAAAATGCAGGCAGGCGAAAAAAAAGTCAATGGATATATATTGGTGGGAGCTAGATACGGTTATTTAACTCTGATCGCCCCTTATATTATAAAAGCAACGGTTGGCGACACTGTAAATATAGATACCAGCTACTATGATTACCAGTTTAAAGGAAAATATTTTCTAAACAAAAATAACTCACTGACCATATTGCTTTTTGGAGGCGCAGACCGGTACACACTTGATCGTAATCTCTCGAGTCGAACGACCCAGAATATGATTTCGAAGGGAGCGGACCCCTACCGATTGGCATACGCGTTGCATACGGATTCAAAATTTCATTCCCAGTCGTTGCTTTATACTTATATGCCTTCTTACATGTTTTCGAATGAAGCTCGTTTTTATACATCGTTAAACGATGTTGAAAGACGTCGCACGATAGACGACACAAATGTGGTCTCCTGGGCCAGAAATATCAATCTTACATCGCGGCCCAATATATATGGCTTGCGAGACGACCTCAAGTATCAGACGAAAAAAAAGACATTCTCTGTAAAGCTTGGCCTGGACATGGCCCTTTACCATTACGTAGCTTCCGGGAAAAATATTTACCCTAAAACCACTTCAAATGGCCAGTCTCCGGATTATTCTGACCCGGATGCTTTTGTAGTAAAAAATATTCACCAGGATGCGCGGAACTATACTATTGGAAATTACATTGAAACCAAGTTAACATTAGACGCTTTTGAACTCGCCCTGGGTTTGCGAAGTGATTACCTTACAAACCAGGAATATTTTGTATGGGACCCGCGTGGGATAGTGAGTTATACGTTTCCCTGGCAAACAACTATTTCGGCAGCCGGCGGGGGTTATAGCGCATTTTACCAGACAAATTTTGATAATCTGGAACGCTCTCCCGATGTTATTAAAGCTGACGCAAAACCGGAGAGGGCCTGGCACCGAGCCGTTGGAATTGAACAAAAAATTGGTAAAATACTATCTTTTAAAGTCGAGGGGTATTATAATAATTTTTATCAACTTACGGAACCTGGTTATGACCCCGCAGGAAAAAGTAAAACATTTACAAACAGTGTCGGGGAAAGAAAAACCTATGGGGTTGAATTTACGCAAAAATTTATGTTTAAAAAAGGAGATTTTAGTTTTCTAAACTGGTTGAGCTATACTTATGGTAAATCGGAACATAAATCGAACCTCTCTGCGGCTCTAGATCCGTATGGGGACAAATGGTTGAACGGAGAAAATGACAGAAGGCACTCTTTTAAAATGGTCACAGGTGCTACGTTTGGCAAACATATGCTGGGGACTCGCTTTCAGTATTACACATCGAACCCCTTTACCCCGATTGTTGGCGACGATAATGACCCTGGCGGTATTGGAAGATATGGCCCGTTATACGGAAAATCTTATTCAAAATACAGTGAACCGGACCACCGTCTTGATATACGCTATAGTTATGATACGGCGCGCAAATGGGGTCGTCTAAGATGGTATGTAGAAGCCATAAATGTATTAAATATAAAGCCCAAAGATCGAGAAAATTGGAAATATAACAAAAAGTATAAGAAAGGGGTTAACCCGGTGCGGGGAACAACTGCCATTCTCGGGTTTGCCCCGAACTTTGGCCTGGAGATCAGTTTTTAGGCTATTTTATCTAATTTTGTAAACAAAGAAAAACTAAAGAAAAACAAGGAAATTATAATGAAAAAATTTAAAATAAAACTCGCATGTGTTTTGGTGGCTACTTTTTTATTTTCGCCAACCGTTTTTGCCCAGACCGGGACTCCAGAAAATCCCGCCGTACCTGAAGAAGTAAAAACAGAAGAAGCAGCAAAGCCTGGTAATGTTGCAGAAAATGAACAACCGGAAAATCTTGACAATCCTGAAGCTGAAGAGGAGAAAAACGATAATCTGTTTTCTACAGTTCGTAGAGGGGGATGGGTGATGATACCCGTTCTCGGACTTTTACTTCTTGGAATGACCTTCATTGTTGATCGGGCCATCTATTTTTATAAACACAAAGTCTGGAAAATTCAGGTATTTGAGGAATTTTTAAAAGATAAATCTAAGAATTGCAAGTCTAAGTACAAAGAAGAACTTGAAAATGAACTTCGCGATATCTCTCAAATTTATATTAACAACCTCGAAAAAGGGTTAAACCTGATACACGGCATTGGAAACCTCTCCCCCTTGCTGGGTTTTTTTGGAACGGTAATCGGTATGATCGACGCCTTTGCGGCAATTGCCGCTGCGGCAACTGTAAATGCAAAAGTTGTGGCTCAGGGAATTGAAATTGCTCTGGTTACCACCGCCGGTGGACTCGCAGTTGCCGTCCCCATGCTTGCTTTTTATTATATATTTTCCCATTTTGTGCAAACTCATTACAACGCAGCAGACAGGGTAATTAGTGAGTTGACAACCGTTGCTCCCTCTTTTTCGCAAATGAACCAATCGTAATAGGGTGATGCAAGTTATATTTGTGGTTTTTATTATGGATTCTATGAAATGAGTCAATATCCTTTTAAAAGAAAGAGAGCCTTTCGTAAAACTACGGAAGCAACCGTTGACTCTTCGGCGATTGGAGATATGGCTTTTCTGCTTTTGATATTTTTTATTGTCACCAGTTCGTTTTTAATTAAGCAGGGTTTTTTTCTCTCATTGCCTTCAAAAGACGGAGGGGCAATTAAGGTAGAAGAAGAAAAGCTTTTTGAAATTGAACCGACAGATGAGGCATATGTTTATGAAAGCCGTACAATAAATGAAAAAAAACTGCGGTTGTTTATTGAACAAAAACAAGAAACCACAGAGGAGTTGATTCTCATTATTTATATGAACCCGGATGTCAAGTACTCACGACTAATTGATACCTTAAGTATTGCCCGCGATTTTGGTATAATGAAAATATCCATAAAAGATACGGAGGAAAAATCCTGATGAGGCGACAACGTAACCGGAATTGGCTGCGTTCTATTTCATCGGGGGCGGCGATGGCCGATCTGGCCCTATTGCTAATGGTGTTTTTTATGACGACAACCGTTACCGACCCACCACGTTCGTTTGAACTGGAACCTCCGAGCGGTAATGTAGAACCAGCCGAACAACAAAATATTAAAATTAGTATTGATCGGTATGGAGTTTATTACTTGAATGGCGAACGTCGAGAGTTAGAAGAAATATACAATTTTCTTGTTTCTCGATCATATGAGAAAGATACACCTGTTACCATAACTGCCGATAAAAATTTAAAATATTCTATTATTTCGGCTCTGACCGGTACTTTGCAAGATGCAGATTTTCTGAATTTTACATTTATAGCTGAAGAGAAGACTCCGCAAAACAACTAAAATGAAAAAGGTTCAAAATAAATTTCTAAAAAAAGTTATTGAAATTGCGAAAATAATAGTTTCCTATTTAAATGAACGTTACAATAAGAGACCGTATACATTCTCTTTTGTTGCATCTTTGCTCGTAATAACATTTACACTTTTTTTCTCGCCTTATCGCGGTCTTCATACTCCCGACGACATAATCGATATTTTTGAATTGATTAATGTAGATAAAATATCTTTGCCGAAAAGAAAAGTAAAAAAGGACATTGACCCTGATTCACAGACCGAAAATGAGGACCCCGATGTTGAAAGGGCGGAAGGTCAAATTGATGACGCCCTCGACCTCTCTTTTTACCCCGATATAATTCCCCCTCGCCCCATTGGAGCGTTGAAAAAAATATACCCCGAAAGTGCCCGACAGATGGATGTGGAAGCGGTGGTTTTTGTCTCTGTTGCCATTAGTCAGTCGGGTAAGGTTCTTGCGGTCAAAGTTCTCGTTGTAAAATTAAGTAAGTCCTTACCACCTGAGCTTGAAAAAAGTCTTAAAGCTGACTTTACCCGTGACGCTATCGCTATATTGTCTCAAGTCCGTTTTACATCTACACTGTATGAAGGAAAAAAAATATCTGTCATTAAAGAGTTCCCATTTCAGTTTAAGCTCAAGTAACTAATTATATAGTTTACTTCTTGTGGCGAAGTTCTGAATTAACGGTGGAGTCCGGGCATAATGAAAAACAGTGATATACATAAAATTCAACAAATAGTAAAAAAATACAAAAAGACAAGCGATTACGCCGCAGTGCTTTTTTTGGAACAATCGGGTTCGATGGTGCGCGCCGATACTTCACGCGCGGAGGTCTCTTCCATACCAAGGCTTAGTGGTGTAGTTGTTGCAAATGTATTTAATGGCTTACGAGTGGAAAGTTCCATTGATGTAAATTTGCCCGGGCCAGATATTGTAGAAGAACTTTTTGAAAAAAATGCGGCCAGAGCGGCAACATTAAACGATAAAATTCACGGGCTTACTCCCTATAATATTTCCGAAGATGAAATGGAAGAAAATTACGAGCCGGTTCCCTATGAAGATATTTCAATAGATGAAAAAGTGAAAACTGCCCAGGCGCAGGTAAAGAAAATTCATGAGCTTGACTCTTCCGTAGTTTCGGTTCGGACCCTGTTTCGTCATACTCGCAATAAAGAGCTATACATAAGTTCTGGAAAAATATTATCACAAGAGCTTTCCCGGTTTGAAGCTATTTTTGTTGCGGCCCTGAAGCAAAAGTCTAAGTCAGGGGGTTCACAAGCGACCCGTATTTTTGACGGTTATGGACTTCCGGGGGGGTGGGAGAACAGTACTCCACCGGATGGCCTGTTACAAGAGATGATTGAAGATGGGAAAAAAATTCTCGGAGCCCCTCGTTTGCAGCCGGGCTACTATGATTGTATTTTTGACCCGTCTTTGTCGGGTATTCTGGCCCACGAAGCTTTTGGACATGGAACTGAAGCAGACACCATGATGAGAAATCGAGCGAAAGGTTCGGGCTTTCTTGGCAAGAGAGTTGCTTCCGACCTTGTCACAATTTGCGATTCCCCGTCGTTAGAGGGTACAGCTGCCGGGTATAAATTTGACCACGAAGGGCAACCTGCCGAACGAACCTGCATTATAGACAACGGTATATTGAAAGATCCGATGACGGACGTAACAAGCGCTTCGATCTTGAAACTGAAAAGAACCGCCAATGGAAGGCGGGAATCTTACGACCATAAAGCCTATACCAGAATGACGAATACATTTTTTAGTCCGGGAGAAGACAAGTTAAATGATATGATTCAATCGGTTGAGAAAGGAGTTCTCGTTAGTCGGGCAACAAATGGCATGGAAGACCCGAAAGGGTGGGGCATTCAGCTAGAGGCTCTGGTAGCCAGGGAAATTAAAAATGGTGTATTAACCGACCAGTATTATTCACCGGTTATTGTTACCGGGTATGTTCCTGAAATACTTCAGTCCGTTTCAATGGTGTCGGATGATTTTCATATTAACGGTCTTGGAATGTGTGGGAAAGGCCATAAAGAGTGGGTGAAAGTTACCGATGGAGGTCCTTTTTTAAAGCTTCGCGCTCGTCTTGCTTAGCTCCCAGGTTAGGGAACTTTTCTCGAATATAGAAGAACATTGCCGGCATTAGAACGGAGGAAGTTACTAGAATCACCATAATACCTATAACCGAAACCCACGCAATGCTGCGAAGCCCGTTGTAACTCGCCAGAAAAAGACTGCTGAAACCGATTATGGTTGTAATCGCCGAAACACCTAAAGCTTGTGCGGTTTGGACAATATCTTTCCACTTATTTTTCAAAGGTTTATTTTTTTTACCAAAAGCTTCTTCAATTCGATGAAAAATATGGATGGAAAAGTCTATACCGACTCCCAGCAGTATGGGAATAGCAACTACGTTAAGGTAATTTAAAGAAATTCCAACCGGGGAAATAATATTGGAAAAACCAAGAATTACGGCGGCGGTGTACAACCCGACTATGAGTGGTGAAAGCACTAAAATTGTCTTCCAGACGGAGCGAAAAAGGATATAAATTAAAAGAATTACTATAAGTAAAGCAATAGGCAATATAATTTTACCTTCGCTTACAACCAGATTGAGAATATCTTCGAGTATAATTATATCCGAAGATATTGTCATATCGATACCTGCTTTTTCAGGCAGGGCTTTGAGCCAACGGGCGTGTTCAAAGGCATTGAGTCCATTTCCCAGAGTCGATATGGGATAGATCTGGCAAAAATAAACAGTCTCTCCCTCTGCATTTTTCCCCATAAAAGCATTTTTAATACTTCTCGGGTAATTTTCCAGATCAGTTGGCTTCGGGTTTAAATATTGAAGATATTTCTGTACCTGAGCTCTGTCGCCGGGTTTCAGGCTGGGCATACTTTTAAGTAATTTGCTGCGTATGGAGTGGACCGTTCGAACACGTAAACTCAAGTCGTGTTTTGGGTATGGGAAAAAGTTCAACATGGAAACATGTCGATTCAGCATTGGGTTTTTGGCGGCTTCGTCGGAATTTAAATAGTCTCGCAGCTTGTCTAAATCGTCCAGAGAATTAACAGAGGCCACCGCCGGTCGCCAGGAATAATCAAACGCATGGGTAAGACGTTCCCACATAAGCCTCGGGGCTGTGTTGCGGTTTTCAATTTTAGAAAAATCATACTGAAACCGGTTGTAGGGAAGAATAAACACTCCTGCTAAAATTAATAGGCCGCTTACGCGAATAATTCCCAGTTTATGGCGATTTATAGCGCTCATTAATCTTATACTGAACCTGCGTTCGTGATCATCTGTTTTTTGATTCTTAAAATAGCTGAAAGACGGCTTTGTGAAATATACCAGGATGGGTAAATGAATGACGATGGATAAGAGTATCATTAGAATACCAACAGATGCCAGTACTCCCGTTTCTTTGAAAGTTAGAAAATCGGAAAAAATTAAAACAAAGAATACACCGAATGTAGTCAGCGCTCCGAATAAAGTTCCTTTACCAGTGGTAATAAAACTGATAAAAATTGCCCGAATATAGTCTTGATTTTTCAAGTACTCTTCTTTAAAACGAGAATACACCTGTAGACTATAATCGATACCGAGACCGAGCAGCACCGAAACAAAAAAACTGGATATTAAATTTACGTGGCCAATTAACAGGTAATTAATGCCTAGCGTCCAGACCAGGGATGTAACGAGAGGGAAAAGTACAATTAAAATCGCTTTCGGAGATCGGAAAAAAAACAGCAGTGAGAGGGAGACACCGATTACAGTAAAAAGGGAAGCTATTAGAAGATCAGCCTCAAGGGCTTTTATCTGCGATCTTTTCATCGGATACATACCGGTGAAATGGACGGTAACTTCGGGATATTTAACCGCCAGTTCGTCTTTTAAAGTGGTCATTCGCAAGATTAGATTTTTAGTTAACCCTATATTGTTTGAATCTATGGTAGGTTTTAATACCGAAAGAAGCATTTTTCCATCTTTACTTTGATGGTATGGACTTGTTTTAACTTTTTCTTCAAGATCTTTTAAAAGCGCTTGCGTATGAAAAGGCGGGGGAGGCCCCAGTTCTTCAGGTAAAAGGCTAAGGGCTTTTTTTCTATAATAATTTATACGGTTATTGAGGTCGTCTCGCATTCTTTTAAGATCTTCGAGCGGCAGCCATAAAATTCCATTTTTTTGAATAAATTCACTTGGATTTTTATGGTTTACGTAAAGAATATCAGGGTCCGACTTGGCCCTCTCTGAATATTCTTCGAGAAATTCAATATTTTGTTCTGCGTTGTCGCTCTCAAAAACGACAATCATATAACCCAGTCCGCCCGTAAGCGCAGAGATCTTTTTTAAAGATTGGACAGAGTCAAAGTGGTCGGGTAGTAATTCTAAAAGGTCTGCTTTAATCGTTAACCGGGATGCGAGAAACCCGGAAAGCACAGTAAGCATCATCGAAAGAAAAAATATATAAAATCTTTTTTCTTTAATAAAATGGAGAAAACGGATCAGCATTCGTGTTCCATGCTACACTTTATAGATATCTTGAAAATCATTTTTGAAAAAATATTGATTATACAACTTCAGCCTCGGTCGATTCGGTTTTTACTTCGCGTATACCGTCTATGTCTTTTAAAGATTCCAAAATGGTATTGAATTGGCCAACAGAATCCAGTTCAATCTGGTATTCACTGTGCATTAGTCCTTTTTGCAAAAGTTTCATGTCTCCAGAAATAATATGAGCACCAGAAAAAGAGATCGCGCGTATAATATCAAGTGCTATTTGCGGTCGGTCTATACCGCCAAGTGTAATTTTTGTACGAAATGTTCGAAACATATTTATCCATTCTACCTCCACCCGTTCTTTAGAAATTTCTTTGGAGACTGTAGAGTTTCGAATGGCTGGGCACTCTTGCTTATGAATAGATAACGTATTATTTTTTGTCCAGACTCCAATA
This sequence comes from Leptospirales bacterium, assembly GCA_040326155.1. Taxonomy (GTDB): domain Bacteria; phylum Spirochaetota; class Leptospiria; order Turneriellales; family JAOUFE01; genus JBEQLE01. The sequence continues at coordinate 38,472 of JBEQLE010000029.1, forward strand.
ATAGAGAAGCCGGGTGTCGGAGAACAACATTCTGCAATTTTCTTTTGCGCATTCTCGTTGTCTGAGTTTTCATCGGGAATAATTCGAACATACTCGTCCAGTGTTCTGCCTTCTTCTGTTTCTACGCTATGCAGAGCCGTCGGAGCGGGAGCCTTTATGGCAGGGTCCTGTTTTTTTAACCAGGTTTTTAATTTCGACCTGGCCTGCGAGGTTTTGAGTATTTTCAACCAGTTTCGAGAGGGGGTTACAGTGGGGCTCGAAATGACTTCGACCTGATTACCGCTTACAAGTTGTGTTCTGTAAGATACAAGACGAGAATCAATTTTTGCTCCGGCACAAAATAAACCAAGTTCGGTGTGGATGCGAAAAGCAAAGTCAAGCACAGTGGAGCCTTTTGGTAGAGTGGTAATGTCCCCTTTGGGCGTAAATACGTAAATTTCTCCATCACTTAAACTTTCTTTAAGCTCTTGTACAAATTCAGTCGCTTTTTTTCCAGACTCTTCGAGAAATGCTATATTTTGTAAAAGCGCAAATTGCTTGGATACCTCGACAGGGTCTTCCGATTTATAGCTCCAGTGGGCTGCTATACCAAACTCCGACACGCGATGCATCTGGTGGGTTCGTATCTGCGCTTCAATTGGTTTACCATTTTTCCCGATAACGCTGGTATGTAGCGACTGGTAACCGTTTGATTTTGGTACCGATATATAGTCTTTAAAACGTCGCGGTATGGGGCTCCATAATGTGTGAATTACCCCAAGCGCAGAGTAGCATTCCTGCACTGTATTCACCAGAACTCGAATACCATTTAGATCCATAATTTTTTCGAAACTGCTGTTTTTTACCTTCATTTTCTGGTATATGGAATAAAAGTGTTTCGATCTACCTTCGACTGTGGCGTTTATTTTTGCCTGTTTTAGTTTTGTTTGTAAAATGGATGTAATAGCTTTAATTCTCAACTGCCGATCAGATTTTTTAGATGCTACCAGGTTTTTTAACTCGTAATAGTCCTTTTTATGCAAATAAGACATACAGATATCTTCCAGTTCCCATTTCACTTTAAAGATACCCAGTCTACCTGCCAGGGGAGCGTATATATCAAACGCTTCTTGAGCAATTGTTATCGCTTTTTCTTCAGGTTGGTATTGCAGCGTTCTCATGTTATGAATTTTATCCGCAAGTTTAATTAAAAGCACTCTCGGGTCTTCAAAAGACGCTAAAATCATTTGTCGAATGTTATTAGCCGCCTGTGTTTCCCGGCTCTGTTTTTTAAGAACCGATATTTTTGTAACTGCTTTCACCAGGTCAAAAATCTTCCCGCCAAACTCTTTTTCAATTAGCTCATCAGAAATCGGGGTGTCCTCTAAAACGTCATGCAATAGACCAGCACAGATGGACTCGTAATCCAGACCGAGATCAGCCAGAAACAGACTTACAGAAAGCGGATGAATTATATAAGGTTCCCCCGAGAGACGTTTTTGAAATTTGTGTGCATCTTCAGCCAACAGATAAGCTTTTTTAATTAAATTACGCCCGGTACGCGGAATATACGCGACTTTTTGCAGCAAAATATCGATATTCCCTTTTTGGAACCCTTTAATCAGCATTGAAAACTTTTTAGTAATGCCTTTCTATATGCCAACCTTTTTCTTTTTTAGTCACAAAAAAATCCTGCGGTTTTTTTGTGCG
>JBEQLE010000029.1:40170-44524 GCA_040326155.1 Leptospirales bacterium
TCGTTTTTACCAACTCGCTTCGTGGTACCATTTTTACAAAAAAATCCTGTGGTATTTGACAATCTGCTTCGTTGTATTATTTTTACAAAAAAATTGCGGTTTTGGAAGGGGGAGATGGTTTTTTTGCCATCTGGGATTTCCACAAACCCCCTTGTCTGCGACCCACTGGTTCTCCGCCAACCCCCCGGTATCTTTTACTGTGGTTGGTTTCAACTTCAGGGGGTATTTCGTCGAAAATATAGTAAGAATATCATTTACAAATTCATATAGTTTAGGATAGTACCATAATAATCATGAGTGTTCAAGAATTAAATTATTCAAGAGGCGGGCAGTCTAACCGGGAATACGGAAGTAGCAATGAACCCAGCTCGAAGGATGATTTACAGTTTTTATCCCACCCCGATTTTTTGAAATCAGTTCGTTATCTTATTAAAACGGTAATGAATCTAACGAACGCTTCAGACGCTCATTTCATAATGACTTTTGGCGATCAGAGAAAAAGAATATACGGACTTTCGGATAATAAACTGGAAGTTCATGAACATGAATTGATACAGCGCTGTATACATGGGGAGCACCCTGTCACTATCGTAATCGATGATTATATTATCTTTCAAGGCGATCAAAGCATAAAAACTGAATCGTCTTATCTGGTTATTCCGCTTGTAAAAAACCAGGCGCATTTAAAAGGGTGTATTTTTTTAAAAGATAAGCAATTTTCAAATAAATTCAGTGATGAAGATATAGCATTGATAACGACACTTGCTTCTTTATTTATAAGATTATTAAACTCCGTTCAAATGGGTAAAGAACGGGTCGATTTGATGATTGATTTTTCTGTCAGTTTGGAGGCTTTGACGAACAGCTTGTTTGACACGAGAGAAAACCTTGAGAATGTAAAATTGATTTCTGAAATTATTCGGGTGTCAAAGTTAATAAATTCTACTCTCGATTTACAAAACCTTCTTGAGGCAATTATGGAATCGGCCAAGCTGGTTTTAAAGACAGAGGCTTCAAGTCTGATGCTGATAGACGAAAGTACAAACGAACTTTATTTTCAAATTATAACTGGCGCAAAAGAGCAAGAGTTAAAAGAAATTCGCATACCGATAGGAACAGGAATTGCAGGTATCGTCGCTGAGACAAAGAAACCTTTGATTGTAAATGATGCCCAGTCGGACGACCGGGTCTATAAGCAGGCCGATAAGCACGCTGGTTTTTTTACGCGAAATTTAATTGCCTGTCCGTTAATGGTTCGCAATCGGATAATTGGAGTTCTTGAAGTTATTAACACAACCGGGCGCGCTGAATTTTCAAATGAAGACCTGGAACTATTTAACACGTTTTCAGAGCAGGCGGCAATTGCAATACACAACAGGGAGTTGATCGATTCTCTAAAGAAATCCAATAAAGATTTAACAAAAAAACTGCATGAGCTTTCGAGTTTGCACGAAGTATCGAAGGCATTAATTTCGAATCTCAATGAAAAGTCTCTATTTGACTCGGTTGTAAAAATTGTAGCCGAAGAACTCGAAGCGAAAAAATCTTCTATAATGCTGTATCGTGAAAATAAAAATGTTTTGGAAATAATATCAAGTTATGGCTTTCCGCTAGATGAATACAATTCATTTGTAAAAATTGACAGCTCCATATCAGGGGTGGCCTTTCAGGAGAATCGTGTAATTTTATCAGAAGAATTGGATGGACCGCTTTCTGAATTGAGAAGCCCGCATAATTATGCGAGTGGTTCGTGTATTGTATACCCTTTGGCTCACGGTGATGAAAAGTACGGAGTTATAAATATTTCCGATAAAAGAGACGGGCATCATTTTAGTGAAGATGAGTTGCAACTTGTCTCCATTATTGCCGGTCAGATTACGAAGGCCATTGAGAACTTTCGGTTGTTAGATGAAATGATGCAAAAAAAAGCTTTTGAGAAAGAGCTTGAAATAACTTCGGCAATTCAGAAATCGATTTTACCGAATAAAAAAATAACAGGCCCGGAATTTGATATTGGTTTTTTATCCACGCCCGCGAAGGTTATGGGCGGCGACTTTTATGACTTTAACCAGTTGTCCGATCAGGAGTACTCGCTGTTAATTGCGGACGTTTCGGGCAAGAGTTTACCGGCAGCTCTGTTTATGGCGGTTACAAGTTCTATCATCCGAACACTGAATCGTGGTCAGATTAATTCTCCTGCTGATCTATTGTACCAGGCAAATGACATGATCTACCAAGACAGTCAATCTGGCATGTTTGTAACTTTGTTTTTAACTTTTTTTGACGCCAACACATCTGAGCTGAGGTTTGCCTCGGCGGGTCATAATGAGCAATTGATTTTCAGGAAACAATCTCAGGAATACTCTTTTTTAGATACGAAGGGAAGTCCGTTAGGTGTAATTTCGTCAGATGTTCATGGGAAATTCGGAGAAGGTAAAGTTGTATTAAAACCGGGCGATCTTGTTATTTTGTATACCGATGGGGTTGTCGAAGCGATCAATGAAGTTCAAAAAGAGTATGGTTTGGAGCGTTTAAAAGATGTAATTAAAAGTATGCAAAACGAAGACGCTGAAGCGATATCAAATGCAATATACGATAGTGTTTTGAAATACTGTGGCGAAGAACCACAGTTTGATGATTTTACTTTATTGATTATGAAAATGAAACCACAAGACGGAAATTAAAATGTTGGAAAAATTTAACGCAGAAATTATCAGTGTCCGTAAAATTTGCTTTATTGCAGAGAAAAAACTCAAAGAGTGGTCTTTATCTGACACTGAATGCTATGATATTTTGTTATCGATTGATGAGGCTATAACAAATATTGTTCAGCATGGGTATGAGAAAATCGAATCCGTGAACAATGCTATAGAATTTGAGTTGAAAAAAGAAGCTGGTATAATAAAAATAAAGCTGGTTGACTTTGGAAAATCGTTTAATTTTAATGGCATCGGACGACCGAATGTTGCAGAGAATATGAAGCAAGGTAAATATGGCGGATTTGGTGTTTATCTAATGAAATCACTTATGGATTCGGTGAAGTATACTCGAGAAAATGAATGCAATGTGACTGAAATGGAAAAACGGTTGAAAGTAGATAATTCCTGAATTAATACATTCTATCAATATTTTTAAGATTTATTAATTATGAGTAAAAATGAAAAAGGTGACACAAACGGTGATGCCAAATTACAGAAATCGCAAAAGGCTCAAAAAGCTGCTAAAATAATTCTAGCTCTCGGAGATGAAAATGCCGCGCCGGTTTTGCAGCATCTTGACGATAAATCGATAGGTCGCATAGCGGCCGAAATTGCAAAAATTAACTCTTTGCCCGCCTCTGAGCGAAAAGACGTACTAAAAGAATTTGCTGATAAAATTGAAGAAGTTAAATTGTCGGAGTCTGGTGGACTTCATAAAGCTTCGCAGTTTTTAACGCAAGCGTTCGATGTGGAGACCGCAAAAGAGAGATTAAAGCAGTTGCGCGATAATCTTTCGGTAAATGATTTTTCAGATTTTGAAGAGTATCAACCGGAAACTCTTGTTAAGGTTTTAGAAAAAGAACTGCCGCGTACAACAGGTCTGGTTTTAACTCGGCTTGAAGCGGCTTTTTCGGCCCGGGTTCTCTCGTTATTTGAAGAAAAATATCGGGCCCAGGTGGCGATGCAAATAGCAAAAATATCCACGGTTTCTCCAGAACTTTTAAAAACCCTTCATACGAGTCTGAAAAAGAAACTAGATACAATGGAAGATGAACGCACCATCCCGGCAGGCGGCGAAGGAAAACTCGCCGAAATTATGCGTCATATGGATCGTTCGAGCGAGAGAAATCTTGTTGAAATTCTCGGGCAAGATGATTCTGATATGGTGATTCGTCTGAAAAAGAAATTAACTGTGTTTGACGACATTGCCCAACTAAGCGCAAAAGAAGTCCGTAAAATTGTTGAAAAAATTCCCGACAAAAATACCTGGGCTGCAGCCTTAGCCGGTGTAGGTACCGAACTTTTACGGCACATTCTCGGGTCGTTATCGGTAAATCGCTCCTCCAATATAACCGAACAAATGGAAGTTGCAGATACTCTGCCCGTAAAAGAGATCGATAACGCTAGACGCGCAATTATAACCGTAATGGAAAACGCAGAGGAAGCAGGTGAAATCGTAATTCGTAAAGACCGCGAAGAGTTAATTGAATAAACGCGAACCGAACGTAACGGTGTAATAAAATCGTTGGATTTTTTTGCGAACTAAAAAAGCAGCGGCAATATGCCGTAAATTACCAGTAATCGAGCTGGTGGAAGCGTTCCAGGCGGAAGTCCTTGTGTTTACAGCCCATGGTGGGTAAAACGACATCTTCGTA
>JBEQLE010000002.1:0-117523 GCA_040326155.1 Leptospirales bacterium
GCTGATGCATGGAACAAGAAGAATAAAGCGAAATCAAAAAATGAATACCAAAAACATATTGAAATTGCGATCAAAAGAAAAAGCGATTATGAAACAAGAGTCAACTCGAAAAAGGAATTGTAGATGAGTAAATTCAAAGATCATTTAAAGCAAAAATTAAAAGACCCGGAATTCAAGGAAGAATTTGAGCGCCAGAGACAACTATCTGAATTAGCAATTAAGATTCAGAAAGAGAGAACAAAAAAAGATTTAAGTCAATCTGCATTGGCCAAAATCGCAGGAATAACCCAGCAACAGTTGTCCAAAATAGAGAACGCAGTAAACTCAAATATTGTAACTTATCTAAAAGTTCTTAACGCGCTAGATTACAGTCTTGGTGTTAAACCACAAAAGAAACTGGCTCATGTCTAAGGCAAGCCGACAACTCGTCAGTGAGAATCCATTTTGGATAGTTTCTTTTTAGATTCTTCGTTACCCTGGGCGGCCGCTTTTTCATGCCATGCTCGACCGGTGGCGTGGTTGTGTTTTACACCCCATCCATTGTAGAACATTTTGCCGAGGTGCATCTGGGCGTCGGAGTGGCCTGCTTCGGCTGCTTTTTTCAGATATGGATAGGCTTTCTTGTATTTTTTCTGGTCGTAAAGAGCCTTTCCTTTGGAGTAATTACTTTCAACTTCCGCTTGTTCGCTGGAATTTGTTTTGGTGTAAACCTGAGACACCGAAACCGATGCAATGAATAAACATAATAAGAGTCTTATACCTGTACGCATTAATTTTTTCATATTGAAAGATAATAATCAGCTGTGGAGTTGACAAGCAATTATTTTGCCTGCGTGCTCTTTGACACTTGGGAAAGATGAATTTGAACTTTACAGAATGATGAAAATTTAAATTGTATCTCTAATGGACCATTTAGAGAAACTTGAGAGCATATCTGTCTATATTTTGCGGGAAGCTTATGCGAATTTTAAAAATCTGGGCATGTTGTGGTCGATTGGCAAAGACAGCACTGTCATGTTATGGTTGGCCAGAAAGGCATTTTATGGTCACGTACCTTTTCCCCTGGTTCACGTTGACACGAATTTTAAGATACCTGAAATGATTCGCTACCGTGATGAACTGACCCGAAAATGGAAGTTAAACATGGTTGTCGGACAAAATGAAGACGCCCTGGAGAAAAAACTTACTTTTCCTGATGGGAATGTAGACCGACTGACTTGCTGTGGTCATTTGAAAACTCAGGGTTTAAAAGATACTTTAAGCGGAAGCGGAAAACGGTATCGCTTTAACCACGACATAGATCAATACGAAGTCGATAAAAGTACCGAAGCTTTTACCGGAGTTATTGCCGGTGTTCGCGCTGACGAAGAAGGTTCTCGTTCTAAAGAACGCTATTTTTCGCCACGAGATAAAAACAACGATTGGGACCTTGGCGACCAGCCCCCCGAATTCTGGAATTATTATAAAACTGATTTTGCCCCTGGCACTCACCTGCGCATTCATCCCCTGCTCGACTGGACTGAACTTAATGTATGGGAATATATTCAACGTGAAGAGATTCCCACGGTTTCTCTCTATTATGACCAGGGTGAAGGAACCCGCTATCGATCGCTTGGGTGCTACCCTTGCACGACTCCCATTGAGTCGAAGTCGACAAATGTGGCTGAAATTATTAAAGAGTTACAAAGTGGTGACCTGAAGAATATAGCCGAACGTTCCGGGCGAGCCCAGGACAAAGCGGGCGGCGGCGGCCTCGAAGATTTAAGAAAACAGGGATATATGTAAGATGTCTATAACCGAACAAGATCAAATGAACATCGTAATTGTCGGGCATGTCGATCACGGTAAAAGCACCGTTATAGGTCGGTTGCTTGCAGATACCGGTTCTTTACCCGATGGTAAGCTAGAGTCTGTGAAAGAGAATTGCAAACGTAATTCTAAGCCCTTTGAATACGCTTTTTTGCTGGACGCTTTAAAAGACGAACAGGCCCAGGGAATTACCATCGACGCGGCTCGTGTGTTTTTTAAAAGCGATAAACGCCATTATATCATTATTGACGCTCCCGGCCATATTGAATTTCTAAAAAATATGATTACCGGGGCTTCTCGCGCTGAGGCCGCTTTGCTGGTTATTGACGCAGCCGAAGGCGTTCAGGAGAATTCTCGCCGTCACGGATACATGTTGTCCATGCTTGGTATTAAACAGGTTGTTGTACTTGTGAATAAAATGGACCTTGTAGAGTACGATGAAAAAGTATTTAACGCCATTCAAAAAGAGTATAATGAATTTTTAAGTAAAATCGGTCTTAAGCCCGCTGCGTATATCCCGGTTTCGGGAATGAACGGAGTGAATATAGCCGGCAAAAATTCCGAGACCTCCTGGTTCGATGGAATGAATGTTTTAGAGGCGCTCGATATGTTTCAAGTGGAAGCGGCCCCACACGATAAGCCTTTTCGAATGCCCGTTCAAGATGTGTACAAGTTTACCCGTTTTGGCGATAATCGCAGAATTATAGCTGGCACTGTGGAAACCGGTCGTTTACATAAAGGCGACACGGTTATGTTTTTGCCTTCGGGTAAAAAGAGTGTTGTAGATTCCATTGAAGCCGTACACAAAGATGGTCAGGACTTTATTGAGTCTGGAATGGCCGGCGGTTTTACCCTGGCCGAGCAGATTTATGTTACTCGCGGTGAAATGGCCGTTAAAGTCGGCGAGGCATATCCCGAAGTAAGTACAACGTTTCAGGTCTCTCTTTTCTGGCTTGCGCATCAACCCATGGTGGAGAAGAAAGAGTATTTTATTAAAATCGGAACTTCAAAAGTTGCCGTTAAACTTGAAAAAATTAATGGTATTATTGACGCCTCAAATCTCGGGTCACTTGAAAAAAACCAGGTGGAACGGCACGACGTGGCCGATTGTACTCTGGTAACGCAAAAAGCCCTGGCGTTTGACCTTTCCGACGAGATTTCAGCGACATCTCGTTTCGTAATTATTGACAATTATGAAATTACCGGAGGGGGAATTATACGCAAATCTGTCGAGAACACAACCTCTGACATACGCAACCATATTCAGATTAGAAATTACAAATGGGAAAAAGGCAGTGTTACTATGGCCAGGCGCGCCGAAAGACTTTGCCAGCGCCCTACCCTTGTTATTATTACCGGCGGAAAAGAGCAAGATAAAAAAACCCTGGCGAAATCTCTCGAAGAAAAACTTTTTGAGGACGGGCGTTATGTCTATTACCTTGGCATAGGTAATGTAAAATATGGCGTGGACGCCGACCTTGTCGAGAATAAACAAAATGGCCGAGAGCATGTGCGCCGACTGGCTGAAGTTGCACATATTGTACTCGACCTTGGAGCTGTTTTAATTGTTACCGCTTCGGACCTTGACCAGGAACATCTGGAAGTTATTAAAGCGTCTATAAACCCTGAAGTCATTCAAACCATATGGGTTGGTAACGAGGTTACAACTGATATACAAAATGACCTTCATATTCTGGACGATGAACTTGAGACAACAGATTGTGTAGCCAGAATTAAAGAAAATCTGCAGGACATTGGTACCTTTTTCAAAGTCTGGAACTAAAAAATATGAGCATAAAAATTGAAGATATAATTACCCTGGCTCGCGAAGCCGGAGAAGCCATACTTGAAGTCTACAAAAGGGACTTTGATGTTGAAATAAAAGATGACAAGTCTCCCCTTACCGAAGCAGACAAGAAAGCAAACGAAATTATCGTGGCTAAACTCAAAGAGCTCTACCCTGAAATTCCTATTTTATCGGAAGAAGAAAAGGCTGCCGCCTATGAAACCCGAAAACAGTGGGGAACTTTCTGGTTGGTAGATCCACTCGATGGCACAAAAGAGTTTATAAAAAAGAATGGGGAATTTACCGTTAATATTGCCTTAATTGAAAATCATACTCCGGTTCTTGGAGTCGTTTTTGCCCCTGTACTCGATAAAATGTATTATGGTACAACTGAAAATGGATCGTGGTTGAGTACCGAAAAAGCCGAACCGGTGAAATTACCGAGAATTACCAACGACGAAAAAGAGAAAGCCATGACCGTGGTGGCCAGTCGTTCTCATATGTCCGAAGAGACAGAGCAATTTATTGAAGCTTTAAAGTCGAAAACAGCATCCGTAAATACCATTTCTATTGGAAGTTCACTCAAGCTCTGCCTTGTTGCTGAAGGCGAAGCCGATGTGTACCCCCGCCTCGGACCTACTATGGAGTGGGACACTGCCGCTGCTCACGCTGTTGTGGTAAATGCTGGAAAAAAAGTTTTGGTATATGAAAATGGAGCAACAACTGAAACCTCACTCTCTTATAATAAAGAGAACTTGTTAAATCCTTTTTTCGTTGTTACTGAGTAGAAAAACACCAGAATTTAATCTTTCCGTCCGGTTTTCTATACATTATATAACAGTTGACATCATGTTTTTAGACTCCAAAAAGGAGTGCGTTCACTCAATGAACGCAGGAATTATGAAATATTGGTACGCTATTCAATGCGCTTCCGGCAAAGAGTCGGTGGCTAGAAAAAAGATAGAAAATCTGTTTTCCGGGTATAAGACTTTCTTTCCCCGTAGAGAACTTGAGATTCGAAAATCAGGAAAAACCAGCCTGCAAGTAACGCCTTTGTTTAAAGGGTATTTTTTTATATCGTCCAAAAGCGGAATGTTGTACCGTGAAGCGGCAGAACTTGTTAAAAAGATAAACGACAATTCTGCAACGGCAATTTTGTATAATGTTGTTGGCATGAACGCAGCAGAAAGTTCCATTGGCAGCGACACACTCGTCCCCGTTAAAAAAAACGAAATGGACAAGTTGTTTGAGCTCACGCAGGGAGAAGAGGTTGTCCCGTTTTCTTCTTATTTGAAAGAAGGATCCATACTTAAAATTATTTCTGGCCCACTAAAGGGGCTTGAGGCTTTGCTTGTAAAAGTGAATTCTCGCAAAAGACGAATTCGAGTCGCCGTAGAACTTTTCGGAAAAAAACAATATGTCGACCTCGGCGCTTCGATGGTAAGTTAAACATAGAAACACCGCATGTTTCGGCTGCGGCGCTTCAACCTGTATTTAAAAAATAGTAAAAACCAAATGGGTGAGGTATGTCTAAGGAGCAACGGTGTTTCGGATTTTTCGCACGAAAACCCGATAAATTGAAATAAATATTATGTACGAAGACGAAATTGAATATAGATTGTTAAAAACTCTGGAGGGGCAACCCGATTTAAGCCAGCGTGATCTGGCCGGGAAAATGAATTTAAGTCTCGGGAAAATTAATTTTTGCATTCAGGCTTTGGTAAAAAAAGGGTTGGTGAAAGCTAATAATTTTCGAAATTCAAAAAATAAAATTGCCTATTTTTATAAACTTACCCCTATTGGTATTGAGCAAAAGACTCGTTTAACTGTCCGTTTCTTGCAGAAGAAAATGGTTGAGTACGATAGTTTAAAACTAGAAATTGATGAATTGCAAGAGGAAGTCAATAGACTTTCCATTTAAATTTCTCCAGAATAAAAAATGTCAACCATTCGAACATGTATCTTTCCCGCCGCTGGATATGGAACCCGGTTTTTACCGGCAACGAAATCTATGCCAAAAGAGATGCTTCCGATCTTAACAAAACCGTTAATTCAATATGGGGTTGAAGAGGCTGTAGAGGCTGGAGTTAAGAATATTGGTTTTATTACAGGTCGAGGTAAAAGATCGCTCGAAGATCATTTCGATAAAAGTTATGAGCTCGAACATCAGATTAAAGGGACGGACAAAGAAAAGAGCTTAACCGGCATAAGAAATATTATTGAGCAATGCACAATTTCTTACACCCGCCAAAAAGAGATGAAAGGGCTTGGTCATGCGGTGTTATGCGGCGAACACTTTATTAAGACTGAGGCTTTTTCTGTAATTCTGGCAGACGACTTGTGCGATAACGACGGTGACGGCGTGATGAAACAGATGGTTCAAATGTACGAAAAATATAAATGTTCCATTGTCGCTTGCATGGAGGTTCCCCGTGAAGATGCCCATCGCTATGGAATTATCAGTGGGACCGAAGAAGAACCGGGAGTAATACGGGCAAACGATCTGGTAGAAAAACCGAAACCTGGAACCGAACCATCCAATATGGCAGTAATCGGCAGGTACATACTTACATCCGATATTTTTAATATATTAAGAAAGCTACCTCCGGGTGCTAATAATGAAATTCAATTAACGGATGCTTTAAAAGAGCAGGCCAAGAATGGGCGTGTTATAGCCTACAAATTTAAAGGCAAACGTTACGACTGTGGCATTGTCGATGGTTTTGTACAAGCAACGGTTGACCTGTACGAAAAACAGAAATCATAGAACACAAAAAAGTAGCCAACATTATTATGAAAATATCAATAATAGGAACAGGGTATGTAGGTTTAGTTTCGGGAACTTGTTTTGCCGAAATGGGCAACAATGTCATTTGCGTCGATATTGACAAAGACAAAATAGAAGGGCTAAAGAAGGGTATTATACCAATATTCGAACCAGGTCTGGAAGAGATGGTTAAAGAAAACTATAAAAAAGAGACTCTTCACTTTTCTGTCGATATCGCTTCTGCTGTAAAAAATTCCGACATCTGCTTTATTGCCGTTGGAACTCCTCCGGGGGAAGACGGTAGCGCCGACCTTCAGTATGTGCTCGCAGTGGCTTCCGATATTGGAAAGCAGATGGAAGGTCCAATGATTGTTGTAGACAAATCAACCGTTCCCGTAGGCACAGCTAAGAAAGTAACTGAAACCGTGCAAACCGAACTAGATAAAAGAGAAGTTACGGTGAAATTTCATGTCGTTTCGAACCCCGAATTTTTAAAAGAAGGCGCGGCCATCAGTGACTTTATGAAACCTGACCGAGTTGTTGTCGGAGCAGATGATGCCCAGGCAATGAACTCTATGCACGAACTCTATAAACCATTTATGCAAAATTACGACTCGTTCATCGGTATGGATGTACGCAGTGCTGAGATGACCAAATACGCGGCCAACTCGATGCTTGCCACAAAAATATCTTTCATGAATGAACTTTCAAATATCTGCGAACGCGTCGGAGCTGACATCAATAAAGTACGAATCGGAATCGGAAGCGACAGTCGTATCGGATATTCTTTTATCTACCCCGGCTGCGGTTATGGGGGAAGTTGTTTTCCTAAAGATGTGCAAGCCCTCGCGAAAACGGCCAAAGAGTATGGTTATGAAGCTCGCATTTTAGACGCTGTCGAAGCTGTAAATTACGACCAGAAAGAAGTTCTCGTCAACAAGGTTATAAAACGTTTTGGCGAAAACTTATCGGGAAAAACTTTTACAGTCTGGGGTTTAGCGTTTAAGCCTGAAACCGACGATATGAGAGAAGCCAGCTCTATTACAATTATTAACGGTTTAACTTCACGCGGTGCCAAAGTTCGGGCATATGATCCCAAGGCTCGCCATGAAGCTGAAAGTGTCTATTTAAAAGGTAATATTAATGTAACATACTGCAACTCTGCAAATGAAGCTTTACTCGATGCTGACGCACTGATTCTGGTCACGGAATGGAAAGAGTTTCGAAGCCCAGATTTCAGCGAGATAAAAAAGCAACTGAAGTCTCCGATAATCTTTGACGGTAGAAACCAGTACGACTCGAAAAATCTTACAGATAAAGGATTTGAGTATTTTCAGATTGGTGTTTCCGACAATTGGTATACTACTATAAGTATTTAACAATGAAAAACAAGAAAACTACTACTACTTTAGAAGAAACCTGGGATCTGGTAATAGAACCTAAGACAAGTTGGTTTCAATTGCACTTGGCCGATCTGTGGCGATACCGCGATCTTGTGCTACTGTTTGTAAAAAGAGACCTGAGTGTTACCTATAAACAGACTATACTGGGGCCAGTCTGGTTTTTAATTCAACCGCTTTTTTCGACAATTATTTTCACCGTTATTTTTGGAAAAATAGCCAAAATACCTACAGACGGAATTCCCCCGTTTTTATTTTACATGGCCGGAAATGTGGCATGGGGTTATTTTGCCAATAGTTTAAATGGCACATCGAATACCTTCGTCAAGAATTCTGGTATTTTCGGGAAAGTGTATTTCCCTCGCCTGGCGATCCCCTTATCCATCGTTATCAGTAATCTTGCCAAGTTCGCCGTACAACTTCTACTTTTTGCAGGGTTTTATAGCTATTTTGCCCTGAGTGGCGCAGGCTTAAAAATAGATATCAATATTCTTTATTTACCCGTAATAATTCTGCAAATGGCTATTTTAGCCTTGGGAGTGGGTGTACTTATTTCTTCAATGGTTACCAAATACCGCGACTTGACCGTTTTAATGACTTTTGGTGTTCAATTATGGATGTATGCCACACCGGTTGTTTATCCGGTATCACAGGTCCCCGAAAAATATCAATTTTTCTATTTGTTGAATCCGATGGCGGTAATTATTGAGAACTTTAAATATATCTTTTTTCATAAAGGAACAATTTTACCCGATATGATTCTTATCTCGTGGATAACGACTGTTGTTATATTTTTTCTTGGCTTACTGGTGTTTAATAGAGTAGAAAAAGGATTTATGGATACAGTATAGCGCATAATGGCTATCAGTAATTTATAATTTGATGACAAAATGAAATTAATAAGAAAAGAAAAATGAGTACTATTATAAAAGTAGAAAATCTTTCGAAAGAGTACCGCTTGGGTGTTTTAGATCATGGAGCAATGTATAAGGATTTGCAGGCATGGTGGGCAAAATTGCGAGGAAAAGAAGACCCAAACTCATTAATAGGCGAGAATATTAAAAGTGAGTCCATGGAAGACCGATTTTGGGCATTGCAAGATCTGAATTTTGAAATCAAAGCAGGCGAAAGCGTAGGTATTATAGGAAAAAACGGAGCTGGTAAGTCGACACTACTGAAGATCTTATCTCGTGTAACCACTCCAACCCAGGGTTCGGTAAAAATAAAAGGGCGCGTGGCCAGCCTTCTTGAGGTCGGAACAGGTTTTCATCCGGAGCTTACCGGGCGTGAAAATATATTTTTAAACGGTGCGATTATGGGATTATCCAAAATCGAAGTTAAAAAACGCTTTGATGCAATTGTCGATTTTTCCGGAGTGGAGAAGTTTATCGATACACCTGTAAAGCGCTACAGCAGTGGTATGAGAGTTCGTCTTGGTTTTGCGGTGGCAGCTCACCTGGAACCTGATATACTAATAGTTGATGAAGTACTGGCTGTTGGTGATTTGGAATTTCAAAAGAAATGTCTCGGGAAAATGGAGGATGTAGGTAAAGAAGGGCGAACTGTTATTTTTGTCAGCCATAATATGGGGGCGGTACAAACATTGTGCAAAAGAGGAATCTATTTGCATAAAGGCGCCGTCTCTCTCGATTCGAATATAAACGAGGTTGTTGGAAGCTATATGACGGTCGATGAAAAGCAGTACAAGTTTCCCATATCGAATGATAACGCAGGTATTACGGTTGAATCTCTTCAAATTAAGATAATACAAAAAAAGAATTATATAAATCTTACACTGCTTGGCTTGGTATCGATACAAAAAAAAATGGGCAAATTGGCTTTTGCCATTCAAGTGAAAACCAAGGATGGATTGTTAGTATCTTCTATAGGTTCGAAAATATTCAACCAATATTTAAAGCAGAATAAAGGCAACCAGGAAATCTCGTTAACGTGTCCGGAGATAAACCGCTACCTCGTTCCAGGAATGTATTTATTATCGTTTATTATTTTTAAAGAGCCCAACAAAAGATTACTTGAGCTAGAAAATTTTGAGGCTATCGAAATCCCTTCCATTCGAACATATTATACTTTGGGAGCAATTCCGCGTCAACGTTTTCACGGCGTCACATTGCTACCTTGGCAGGTGAAAATACAATGAAAGGTATTATTTTAGCGGGCGGAAGCGGGACGCGCTTATATCCAGTAACCAGAGCGATAAGCAAACAGTTACTGCCTATTTACGATAAGCCCATGATTTATTACCCGCTTTCCGTATTAATGCTCGCAGAAATTCGGGATATTTTAATTATCACAACGCCCCACGATATAGGGATGTATAAAGAAGTACTGGGGACTGGTGAAGAGTGGGGGGTGAAGTTTACCTACGCGGAACAACCCAAACCGGGCGGCCTTGCCGAAGCGTTTATAATTGGTAAAGATTTTATTGGTAACGACAATGTATGTCTAATTCTTGGCGATAATGTTTTTTACGGGCCCGGATTAACAGCAAAGCTTAAACGCGCCGCATCGGTTAAATCGGGCGCCGTTGTATTTGCCTATCAGGTGAAAGATCCGGAACGCTTTGGCGTTGTCCAGTTTGATAAAACCCGAAAAGCGATCGGTATAGAAGAAAAACCTGATAAACCCAAAAGTCATTATGCGGTAACAGGGCTCTATTTTTATGATAATTCAGTGGTTAAAATAGCTATGAGTCTGGCTCCCAGCGAGAGAGGAGAACTTGAAATTACGGATGTAAATCGCCAATATCTTGAAGAAGGTAAACTTCAAGTGGAGGTTCTAGGGCGCGGATTCGCCTGGCTTGATACCGGTACGCATGATAGCCTGTTAGAAGCCTCGCAGTTTGTAGAAACAATAGAGAAACGGCAGGGATATAAAATTGCGTGTCCGGAAGAAATTGCCTATGGTAAAGGGTGGATTAATCAGGAGCAGGTTAAAAAAATTGCGGATTCCTTGAAAAAGACCGGGTATGCCAAGTACCTGATGGAGATTATCAACGAGTGATGAAAAATCTTCTTATCACAGGCGGTTGTGGTTTTATCGGTAGTAATTTATTATTGCATTTGCATGAAAAATATCCTGATTATCAACTTTTGAATCTGGATAAGCTGACCTATGCCGCTGATCCAAAACATTTGAGTGGCATTGATAGCTCCGAGCGATATACTTTTTTACAGGCTGATATCAGTAATTTTTCCCAGGTAGCTGACATATTTAAAAACTATGATATCGAGGGTGTTATTCACCTGGCAGCGGAATCTCATGTAGATAATTCGATTGAGAGTCCTGATGAGTTCGTCCACACCAATGTTAACGGAACATTTAATATGCTTAAGGCTGTGTATTTGAACTGGATGGATGCGCCGGGTCAAACAAAAAAAGGCTATGAACACCGGCGGTTTCATCATGTTTCAACGGATGAAGTGTATGGCTCTCTGGGGGAGACCGGATTATTTACCGAGTCTACACCTTATGCGCCCAACTCTCCTTACAGCGCAACCAAAGCGGCCAGCGATATGCTTGTCAGAAGTTATTTTCATACCTATGGATTGAATACTGTAATTACCAATTGTTCAAATAATTTTGGCCCAAGGCAGCACACAGAAAAGCTGATTCCGGTAATTATTCGAAAAGCCGTTGCCGAAGAGCCTATACCGATTTATGGAGATGGAAGCAATGTTCGGGATTGGTTATATGTACGGGACCACTGTACGGCGCTCGATCTGTCCTTCCATAAAGGGATTGCCGGAGAAACGTATAACATTGGCGGTGATAATGAAATGTCCAATAATCGCGTGGCAAAATATGTATGCGATATCCTGGATGAACTTCAACCGCGCAAGAATGGCAGAAGCTATAATGAGTTGATCGCCTTCGTTAAAGATCGTCCCGGCCACGACTGGCGTTACGCCATAGATTCAACTAAAATAAATAATGACCTTGGCTGGCGCACTTTGGAAAAATTTGAAGAAAATCTAGCAGAAACTATAAAGTACTATATTTAATAATTTGCCAATGAATGAAAATATCAACGTAACCCGTCCCTACATTCCCGATCCAGACAAGTTTAAAAACTATGTAGATCAAATCTTTCAAAGCGGGATGTTAACGAATGGAGGTCCTCTGGTTCAGGAATTGGAGCAGCGGCTTGAACATTACCTCGGCGTAAAAAACTTATTGCTGGTGGCTAACGGTACTCTGGCTCTACAGATCGCTTATAAGGTTCTGGGACTTAAAGGCGAAGTGATTACCACCCCATTTAGTTTTATAGCCACAACCAGTTCACTGGTTTGGGAAGGCCTGACTCCGGTTTTTGCCGACATTGATGAACATACACTTTGTATAAATCCGCAGGAGATCGAAAAAGGAATTACCGAAAACACCAGTGCTATTTTGCCCGTTCATGTATACGGCAATGCATGTGACATTGATGCGATTCAATCCCTTGCCAAAAAAAATACTCTTCCCGTTATTTATGACGCCGCGCATGCGTTTGCGGTAAACTATAAAGGTCAAAGTGTGTTAAACTATGGCGATATTTCCACATTAAGTTTTCATGCGACAAAACTTTTTCATACGATAGAGGGCGGAGCACTGATTATTAAGGATGATGAACTTTACCGGAAAGCGCAGAGAATGATTAATTTTGGATTTGAAAAAGGGGAGATCGTTGATATCGGAATCAATGCAAAAATGAATGAGTTCGAAGCCGCAATGGGCTTATGTGTTTTGGATGACATGCAAGATATATTGGCAAAACGAAAATTCATATGGGAAACGTATAAAAATAATATATCCGAACAATTGCTGAAAGTAAACTGGAATGTTGATGGTGAACCAAACTATAGTTATTACCCCATCCTTTTTTCTAAAGAAGACAAGTTGCTCAAATCAATATCTCAGTTGAAAGATGTTAATATCCACCCACGTCGGTATTTTTATCCATCATTGGACCAACTTCATTCGATTGTAAAAGAAGGGAATTGTCCCATTTCTCATGCTTTATCGAAACGTGTTTTATGTCTGCCTATCTACCCAGGCCTGGAACCTGAAGTAATAAAAACAATATCAGGTATTGTGAATAGTTGTGAGGGAAATTAACAGATGAAAGTAGGCATTATGCAACCTTATTTTTTTCCCTACATCGGGTATTTTCAATTGATACACGAAGTTGATATTTTTGTTGTTTATGATAATATTGAGTATACAAAAAAAGGGTGGATAAATCGAAATCGTATTCAACAAAATGGACAAGAGAAAACTTTTTCTATTCCAATCAAAAAAGACTCAGATTACCTACAGATATCTGAGAGACTAATATCCCCAGAGTTTAACCGGAAGAATTTATTAAACCAAATACGGGGAGCATACGGTAAAGCTCCGTATTTCAAAGAAATATTTCCGTTATTGCAGGAAATTATTTTATTTTCTGAAAGTAATTTGTTTCCATATATATATAACAGTATTGTTTTATTAGCAGAGTTTCTTGAAATTGAGACTAAGATACGTATCTCTTCTCAAATCGAAATGGATCACTCACTAAAAGGAGAGAACCGGGTAATAGCAACTTGTAAAGCTTTGAATGCTGATGTATATGTCAATTCTGCCGGAGGAGTAGACTTGTATAAACCTGCCCATTTTCAGAAAGAGGGAGTTGACCTTAAATTTCTTAAATCTGAATTACTGACTTATGAGCAATTTTCACAGAATTTCATACCTTCGCTCTCGATTATTGATGTACTGATGTTTAATGGCAAGAAAAAATTAATTGATACTTTGATAGAGCAGTATACTCAATTTGGTACTTAAGGTCGAGCAATATAGTTAATTTAATGGAGAAAAAATGGAAGATAAAACGTATAAAACTATGGATCATGACAAGCATGCAAAGTCTTGCGATCCAAATGATTTTTGGGGACAAATAAAAAGAAGCGTAAATGGCCAACCGGTATCTGAAGAGCAGGTACAAATGATTGTAAAAGCAGTTACCGATGCTTTGTCTTTTGAAAAGAGCGATGTTTTGTTGGATTTGGCTTGTGGGAACGCTGCTTTGGCCAGTTATTTTTACGAATCCTGTAGTGAATACTTGGGGGTAGATTTTTCCGAAAGTTTAATCGAGGTTGCCAAGAAAAATTTTGAAAAACCAAATACTCATTCATTCTTAATGTCGGGAGCAGCTGAATATATTGTTTCAGAAAAAAAACCGGAACGCTTTACCAAAGTATTGTGCTATGGCAGTTTTCCTTATTTTTCATCAGAGGATGCCTTGACTGTTCTCAAATGTTTGTATACAAACTATAAAAATGTTAAAAAAGTTTTTATCGGAAATCTTCCCGATAAAGATTTAGTTGATGAATTCTATTACAAGGATAGAGGGTATACCGAAGAAGAAATCAATGACCACCTTTCTTCGATTGGGATCTGGAGAACCAAGGATGAGTTTGCTGAACTTGTGCAAAAGGCTGGTTGGAAAAATTTCAAGTTTTCTGGTATGCCCAAAGACTCCTACGCTCATAAATTTCGTTATGATATTCTCCTATGGAGATAATGGCTAATTCGATGAATTTGAACAAAAAACAACCGGCGCTTTGGGGAGGTGAGCCCATATTCTCTGGACCAAAGCCCACATCGAACTTAGTGAAACCATCCGAAGAAACTTTCTTTCAGTATGCTTACAGGATTTTCGATAAAAAGCGATCTTTTACAAGAGGTGAGTTAGTTAGTGAATTGGAAGGGCGATTAAAAATACTTCATAATGTAGAATACTGTATTACATTTAATTCGGGATTTTGGGCTTTAGCTGCTTTGATTGATTCTGGGGTTTTAAAAGGAAAGAAAGAAGTTGTATTGCCTTCTCTTACCTATCGTCGAATGGGAGATATTATTTCTTGGGTGGGATTAATCCCTCATTTTAGTGACATTAATCGGGAAACTCTAGCTATAGATTCGCAGTCAGCACGAAAATGCATTAATGATAATACTGGTTTGATTATTGGAGTCCACCCTGTTGGTGGTCACTGCGATATTGATGGATTGTTGCGCTTGTCTGAAGAAACCGGCGTACCGGTGATTTTTGATGGTGTGGAGTCTGTTGATGAAAAGCACAAAGGGAAGAAAATTGGTTCCTTCGGAGCTGGAGAGTTATTCTCACTGGGAGCCAGTAAGTTGGTCAATGGTTTTGAGGGTGGTTACATTACTACAAATGATCAAAGACTGGCAATGGAATTACAAAAAATAAGAAGTGGAGATCAGAGTTTGGCTGATCTACGCGTAATGAAAGCTGAGTTAAATGAAGTGCATGCAGCCATGACTCTCGCAGGTCTAGATGATTTAGAGCAACAGTTAAATAGAAATCGAAACCGCTATAACGCTTACAAGCGTCATCTTGCTTGTGTCGAAGGCTTGGAATTGTTTCCCCATATTGAAGAGAATGATCCCAGTTACAAAAATATTGTGGTGGAAGTGACCGAGGCTTGGCCTTATACTAGAGAGGAAACTATACAGTTGTTAAATGCCGAGAATATTTTGGCAAGAGCCTATTATTATCCACCATTAACCCAAACGAATATTTCCTATTCATACAAAAGCTCTTCGATGACCTCTACAGATTACGTGGCAGGCCATTTTATTTCCATGCCATGTGGGCATTTCGTTGATTTGGGTGATATTCAAGTTATCATTGATTATTTGAAATACTTGAAAGAAAATGCCAGCGATTTTAAGAAAAAGCTACAAAGAGGTGGTACCCCATGACCAATTTTCAAGTTAACTCAACTGACGATAATATGAAAAACCCTAATAAAAGTGATGAAGTTGGGTTGTGTATGGATGACTGGCCAAATTTTCGAAAGGCTTTTGAAGGAATATTTTCCCGACAGTATTATACTGACAATGGCCCCTTAGTTGTACAGTTGGAGTCTACTTTAAAAGCAAGGTTAAACTACAGTAATGTTATTTGTGTTGGAAGTTCCTGGGTAAGTTGGTTAATGCTTTTTGATGCTGAGCCAACTGTGAATCATATTCTGGTAAAAGGAAAATATAGTGAAAACTCAAGTGCACACCTTGCTGCAAATTATGTTGGTAAAAATATAAAATTCGTGGACGAAACAAATCCATCAGAAAAGCCGAGTGCATTTTTTGTTAAAGAATCTTATCATGATATTTTTGAAAATGATTATTCGGAAGGATCGAATAAAGCGACAGCCATTGTCGTTGAGTTCCCAGAGATTGATTGTTTGTCTGGTGAGTGGGGAGCATGTATTTGTACTAATAATGATGATATCGCCGACAATGTTCGTACTATGAGAAGCAGTAGTGGTGTAATTCGAAAAATGTCTGTGAAGAGAACTGTCAATGGTAGAATGTCTGAGGCTCAGGCTGCGGTAGTTTTAATGAATGTCGCTCCTGAGAGATAAGATATTAGAATAATGGTGTAATCAACTTTCTAAAAAAAGCAACAGGAAAGCAGAGTTCATAAAAAGTGTGATAAAACTATGGATGTCCGGTATTTGGTAATGAAGATGGTTCGCTACCACTACCTGATCGAACATTTTATTAAAACGTTTCAAATATTAAAATAATCGCCATTTATCGCCACCATTGCGGGGTGATCAACTTTTAGTTAAAACCAGGGACGGGATGAAGAGTAATTTTTCTGACTTAATTGACTGAATGTATTAGCGCGATATATTCAAATATATACCATCAATCATTATATGAAAATATATTTGCCAAAACCTCCGGAACCAGGTTTGGAGAATTAATCCTGAGTGATCTTGGTTAACATGTTTGAAAAAACATTTAAACGAAATATAATATGAAAGACTATAGTAAAAAACTATCCATCGTGATATCGGTACATACCCGGCAGTATTACCTTGACAGGGTTTGTGAATATTATAAGGATTTAATTCACGACTATTCAATTCAAATACATATCATAGATTCAAGTGATGAGCCTTGGGAAAACCATACCAAATACCCCGAATTTAATTATACGTATTTCGGCCCAGAGAAAAATTTTCAGAAAATGCCATCAACACTGAGAAAGTTAAATACAGAATATTTTCTTATCGCTCCAGACGATGATTTTTATGTAAAACGTAGTATTATTCAATGTCTTGAGTTTTTACTGAAAAATCCAGATTATAGTGCTGCCCATGGTGAATTTCTTCGCTTTGATTCCAGGTTGGGTGAGCTAGTAGATTTGGCGTACGGGCGCAGCAATTATAAGTTATTTACTGAAAATAATTATCATTTTGAAAAAGCATCGGATCGCATATTGAATTATTTTGATGTAAAAAGATTTTTAATGATTAACCATTCCATTAATAAACGAAAGGTATGGCTCGATATTTTTAATATAAGATTTGATAAAAAGAATAAACATTTATTACCGTATCGATTTTCTGATCAGCATCAAGCAATTCTTATATTATTGGAAGGCAATGTCAAGGTATTACCTTGTCTGTATGCATTGAGAGATGTAGATAGATTACTTAGTAAAGGAAGAGTCGATAAAAGCAGAAAACCCGACGTAACATTTGATGCCTTTCCCGACGCTATTTTGTCAAAAGAGAATCCGTACGCGCCGCTTCTTGCAAAAAAAGATAAAATATCTTTGGAAAAAGCGAGCTTTATTCTCGGCCTCGCGATTCAAAAATTGATAAGCGGAAGACTCTATCGAAAGTATATGCCGAGCGTAAAAATTACGGAATCATTTCCGTCACAAACCGGCGAATATAAAGCCGATATCGAAGAGGTTATGGGTCTGGTTAGAAAATACAGGGATTCTATTCCCGGTTCGGATCAGGCAAGGCAAACACAAGGAAAAAAACATACGCTTAAAAAAATTATAAAGGCAATTTTTAAAAAAGTTTTTGGTAGAAAATAATTCTTTCGCTCTTCGGTCAGATTCACTATGTATAATACTAACCACAAAGATATTACAGGCTATCGTCCTCATATTGACGGCTTACGTGCTGTCGCTGTTTTAGCTGTAATCGTGTATCACTTTAGCATGAAATTATTGCCCGGTGGTTTTGCTGGTGTAGATATTTTCTTTGTTATCTCCGGCTATGTCGTGACGGCCACAATTTTTCGCTACGAAAGCAACAGCCTGAAAGAGTACTTGCTCTCTTTTTATGCCAGGCGAGCGAAAAGAATTCTACCGAATTTAATTCTTGTAGTTCTGGTCTTTTCAGTGGTCAGTTTTTTGTTTATTCCTCCGATCAAAACCGGAGTGATAATGAAAACGGCGTACTACTCGTTATTTGGCGTCAGCAATTTTTATCTGGCTCACACCAATTTTGATTATTTTGGTATAGGGGGTAACTTTAATCCGTTTACCCATACATGGTCTTTAGGAGTTGAAGAACAGTTTTATGTTATATACCCGTTAATTATATACGCAATTTATTTTTTCTTCAAAAAATCCCATAAGATCGGACTATCACTAATCATTTTCCTTGGAGCTCTGTCTATTGGCATTTCTTTGTATTTAGTGATGAATAATCCCACAAATGCATACTATTATATGCCTAGCCGATTTTGGGAACTCCTCGCCGGGGGCGGTTTATTTTTAGCGAAGGCTGGCGGTTTTCAACCTGAAAAAAAGCTATCGTATAAGAGCGCTACCGCGTGGCAATTCATTGGCGCAGTGTTAATTGCACTTGGTCTTGTTTACGCTTCGCTTGACAACGGTTTTCCGTTACCGACAGTTTTGCCCTCCATAATCGGAACAATGATTGTAATAATGATCGGTACGGCAGGAAATAATCCGGTTGCCCGTTTTTTATCAGCAAAACCCATTGTATATATCGGGCTTTTATCGTATTCATTATATCTTTGGCATTGGCCGGTTTTTACCATATTTCGATGGTCAATCGGTTTGGATACTTTTGGCACAGCAGCGGCTGCTATTATTTTGACATTTATTTTCGCGTGGTTGGCTTATACTTACATAGAACAGCCTTTTCGAAAAGTAAAGGTTGTGAATATTCAATATAAAGTGCTCGTAATTGCCGTCATCTCTTTGGTTTTCACCGGATTTATCGTTAAAAAGGGCCATAAGAAATTCAAGAGATTATCCAATAATGGATATAATCCCATTATTTTTCAGAACATTGATGTTCCGACAAAGCAATGGCCCCCAAGTATTAAGGAATGTCATTATAAATACTATAAAGACTCTGAAGAAGATGCGATTAAACGATGTTTAAGTAGAAATATAAATCCTGAACCGTCCCGTACAGTTTTTTTGTTAGGCGATTCGCATGTTCAAGCTCTTTCGTTTATGGTCAACGATGCTTTTAAAGATTCAAAAACGCAAGTTAACCAGATGCATAATAATGACATCCCTAAGATTTTAAATAATGAAAGCCCGGAACCTCTCTCTTTTGAATTTGTAGCCAGACACGCCAAACAGGGCGATCTTGTAATCGTCAGTTATTTTCATGGAAAATATTTCAATACACAATACCATATACCATTGGATTTAGAACCGATGGAGCAGGATAAAGTATATGCAAAGTATCAAAATAGTTTGCAGTATTTTACCGAATTTGCCAAAAAACTTTCAAAAAAAAAGGCAAATCTTCTACTGATTATTGACGTACCACAAATGAAAAATCCCGTACGAGTACAGCAATGCATTGTTCAGAAAAAACTTGATTTACCAAATGCATGCGATGTATCATCAAAACAGGCCCTACATTCTCGTAAACCAATGACTTTGCTGATTAATGAATTATCCGGGACAATTGACAACATATACTCATGGGATCCTTTTCCTATTGTTTGTCCCGGCCCGGTATGCCGGTTCCATGATGAGCGCGGGTTCATCATGAGTGACCATAACCATATTTCAAGAGAAATGTCGGAGTCTATGGGTGGTGAATTTCGAAAATACTTGCTTCAAATAGATTTAATGTAATATCTTATATTAACCGGAGTTTAAAATCGACGGTTTTTCGGTTATTACAAAAAAGTGTGTAAATAGAAATACTTATGAAACGAATAAAGAAGCGAACTCTATAATTATCATAACGATGAATCCGGAAACGCTCATCACTAAATCTATGGTTGACGAGATACGTTAATAGAGTGATTTGTAATTAATGAATCATGAGGTAAAAAAATGAGTAACGCAGATCAAATAATTAAATATATTACGGATGAGATTTTAGAGGATGAGGATCAAGTGATTGATGAGCAAACATCTCTTTTTGACGGGGGAGTTCTGGATTCTTTGAACCTAGTTACACTTATTTCATTCCTGGAAGATACTCATAAAATTAAAATAAAATCCTCAGAGGTAACTCTTGAAAATTTAAATACGGTTTCAAATATGATTAATTTTATTGATAAAAAATTAGCTTGAGACAGATGAATAGACAATATCGAATATTACTTTGGTTCGTATTCAGTTTTGTAACACTACAGGTTTTCGGGGAAGTACTTTTATCTATGGACTACCCATGGAAACTCAGTGTACTTGAACCATACCTGCTTCGGGGGAAGCAAGATGCATGGGTGCATAATGCATTTGAAATCCAAAGATTAAAGAAACTGGCTAAAACCGATAAAGAAATTAAATTAATCGTGTATTTGGGCGGCTCGGTTTGTGCTTCCGGAATAACCTCGGATGAAAAAGTCAGCAAACAACTTTCGACAGCACTTAAAAAGTCGGTTGTTTTTAGCCGACTTTGTTCCCCTTACAAGTCATTTGCCGATGAACTTAAAATAGTAGAAGAGCTTGGGGCAATCAATGCTACGATAATAATAAATACTGAAATTGGTAGATTTAGTCGGCCGAATGAAAAACAATTAGTAACTAGGAAGGATAAAAGTAAGTATTCATATAATAAATATTTCTACATACCTGTTACCGAAAGTATCAAAACTATATTTAAAGAATACAATATTTCAATAGAGCTAAATCAGCATTTCAGATTATGGAAAACAGCTAAAGCATTGGGAATATCGATTCGAAAAAGATTTGTTAAACGTAAAAAATTGACCTATCATTATAATGGATACGTGTCGGGGACCCCTGTTAATGAAGACCATAAAACAGAGATAGAAGCTAGATTGACGGAAAGTAAAGGTAAATGGGGACAAACTCAGGAATTTCAAGTTAATTTTTCACTCTTGAAAATGGCTATCGAAAAAGCCCAGTTGAATCAGAATCGTGTAATTTTAGTAGAGACTCCGGTGAACCCTTTGTTTGTTAAATATACCGAAGCAAACAGGTCTGAATATGAGAGTATTTTAAATCAAATTATAAAGTCACAAGGCCTGGGCTATCTCGATTTGCGGTATGCTCTTAACTGGAAACCTGAAGAGTTTCGAGATTTGCATCATATGATTCATCCTGGCCCGGACCGATTTACCGCGATATTGGCCAAACGACTTAGTGAAATTTTATTAAATATGGATTTACATAAATGATTTTTTTTAACGAGTATTTTGTTTTGGCATTATTAGCCGCTCCCGTGATTTATTGGAAATTTGTACCTGAAAAGTATAGAAACCTGTTTATTATATTTTTTGGATTTATTGGTTTATCCTTTGTTCAGTTAAATTTCAGTATTTTCCTGATGTTAATCGTTGTGTTTGTATTTTACGCGGCCCGCTTTATGCAACGATCCCATAAAGGCAGAGTATTAACTTTAATAATTATCGTCCTGACATTATTGCTTGCAGGTTTTAAATATTTTAAGGTTTTTTATCTAGCAATTTTTGAAGCTGAAACTGATTTTTCTAAAAGCTACCTGGTGCCGCTTGGTTTATCATATCTGATCTTTAAACTG
Source organism: Leptospirales bacterium (assembly GCA_040326155.1). Lineage (GTDB taxonomy): Bacteria > Spirochaetota > Leptospiria > Turneriellales > JAOUFE01 > JBEQLE01. The sequence goes on from JBEQLE010000002.1 coordinate 21,592, forward strand.
ATTGCCTATGTTGTCGACATTTTTCGAGAAGAAATCAAAGAATCTAGTTTGCAAGGTTTACTTGCCTTTATCTTTTTCATACCAAGTTTTCCTGCCGGTCCGATTGAAAGATATCAACATTTTATTTCGGGAAGACGCAATAGCTTTGATTCCACGTTTTATCTCGCAGGCTTGAAGAGATTGACCATTGGCTATTTTAAAAAAGTTGTTCTTGTAAACTTTTTATTAACATACATCGTAAACACAAAGCTCTCCGGAATTCTGGATACAGACCAGGGAGCATTATATGGTTCTTTCATTGCATTGTCCTTTCTGGTAGGTTCTCTGGTTTACGCTTATATCGATCTGTCAGCCTATGCGGATATTGCCATAGGTTACGGGCAATTATATGGCTATCAAATATGTGAAAATATGAATTATCCGTTATTTGCCCAAAACCTGAGTGAATACTGGCAGCGCTGGCACATGTCTCTATCCCAGTGGTGCCGCAATAATGTCTATTTCCCGATGCTAGGGTCGACGCGTAACAATAATATTTCTTTATACGCTAGTTTTCTGGTAATGGGCTTATGGCATTATGCAAGTTTAAACTGGATATTGTGGGGTCTCTGGCATGCCAGCGGTATAATCATATATTCAAAATTGAATCGATTTCGAAAGAAGAAAAAGATTAAAAAACTTTTGCCAAAAAAAATTGGGTACGCTGTTGGCATGGCAATTACCGTTATCTATTCCGGTTTAGGTTTTGCCTTTATTACCCAGAAGACGACATCGGAAGCTTTAAAACTGCTTGGCAAAGTATTTGGTCTATGAGGTTAACATGGTAGAAAGAATCAAAGAAGCAATGATAGGTTTTATTTGGGCACTGTTTGTGCTCTTTATCTTGTTTGTTCATTACACCTTATGTGAAGCAGTTCCGGTTTTTCGATATGAAGGTTTTTAGAAAATGGAATTTCACCATATTGGAATCGCTGTAAAAAAATTAACGGAATCGTCCGTTTTGTTTGAAAATATTCTGGAAACTGCCTTTTCAAATACCGAAGATGTTGATTCACAAAAAGTTCAAGTGACTTTCGGCGGCGGAGTGGAATTATTGCAGGCGACGGATATCCATTCCCCGCAATTTCCCATGATGAAACATCCCATTCTCAGCCATCTCGATAAGCACGGAGAGGGGATTCATCATATTTGTTTTTCAGTTGAAAATCTGGAAGCAAAAGTAAACGAACTGAAAAAATCCGGCATAAAACCATTGACCAATGATCCGATCATTGGGGCCGGCGGCAAAAAGGCAATTTTTCTACATCCGAAAGACTGTAATGGGACTTTAATAGAGTTGATGGAAAAGTAAATGAGCGATATAATTAATTCCCCCCTCGATTTCTTAACGGAGCATTCATTGAAAAGCCCCGGAAAATGTGCTATAAGAATCAACAATATTGATTATACCTATGATATGTTTTCACGCGAAGTAGGACTTTTCGCGAAACTGTTCAAGTCGCACGGAATCGGGCAAGGCAGTTTGGTTGCAGTATACTCTGATCATGAGTTTGACGTATTATGCACTATTTTTGCATTATGGACAATCGGTGCCGTTTGTATACCAATAAATCCAACTTATAAAACGGACAAATTACAGCAAATCGAATCGACAGTTCGGCCTGATTTTGGTTTTTATTCTGTTGATTATGATATAACATACGATCGCCAATATCCGATGTCTTTGATTGAAAAATCAAATGAACCCGGAAATGTGGAGGTTGTACACCCGAAAGCGGATGACCCGGCTATGATTATGTTTACTTCGGGAACATCGGGAGTTCCCAAAGCGGTCCCCATTACGCATGGTGCGATTGCAAGGAATTCACTGAGTACGGCAAGTCGGCTTGGTTTAACGAAGGAAGATGTTCTTTTTATTAATACGCCCCCTTATACGACTAGTTCAATTATTCATGTATTAACAATGATGTCACAAGGCGCTCAGACCGTTATTGATCGAAGTTTTTTATTTGGCGCCGCCATTATCGATAAAATAGAAGAGCATCAATGTACTTGCTTTGGGGGAGTTCCGATTCATTTTACTCGATTACTTGCTGCCTTAGAAGAAAAAGATGCACCGAAAAAACTTCATAAGCTAATTAATTCAGGGGATCATTTATCTGTTCCTGTGCTGGAAAAACTACAAAAATTAATGCCGCAGGCCGCCATGTACTGCATTTACGGGCTTACTGAGGTAGCTGGCAGACTGTGTGTTTTACCTCCGGAACTCGTACGCAGCAAATCAGGTTCCGTTGGATTCCCTATTGAAGGGATGTCCGTAACGATTAGAGGTTCCAAGCTGGAGCTCCTTCCTGCCGGGGAAACAGGCGAGGTTTTTATTCAGGGCCCGAATTTAATGAAAGGTTACATAAATAACCCGGAGGCTAATGAAAAATCGATGACCTCGGTGGGATTTGCCACCGGCGACTTCGGTTATTTGGACAGCGACGGTTGCCTTTATTTAAAAGGGCGGAAAGACGATATTTTTAAGGTTGGCGGTGAAAAAGTCAGCGTGAAAATGATAGAGGAAGCTCTTGTTGGTTACGAAGAATTTGCGGACGCAATGGTTGCTCCAGAATACGATGAACACATGGGTAATTACATACCCTGTCTTTATTATGTTCTAAAAAAAGATGCAACCTTTAGTCGTAAGAAACTATTGGGGATACTCAGGAAACGTCTTCCGCAAAACCATATACCCACAAAGTTTGTGGAACTCGAAGAAATACCGCGAACAAGCTCGGGTAAGTCCATCAGAAAAGTTCCTTCGCCGGGGCAACCATTGAAGCAACAATAAGGTGAAAGTGATAAAATAGAATGACTATGCAAAGAATAACAGTAATTGGCTTAAGCGGCTCAATACGTTCCAATCACAACCATTTTAAAACATTGAATCAAATGATTGTAAAAGCAAAAGATCGTGCTGAATTTACCACCTTATTGAAAAATTCGGATTATGTCTACTCGAATACCGATATTGCGTTATCTGTAGCCCTTCTCGGAGCAAAACAAAACGATGCCGATGTAAAGATTATTTCTCTTACCGATTTATTCCGGCATAGAAATGAAAAGCTATACGAAAATCTGACGGAGATGGTAACCGTCAATGATATTGAAGAACTTGATACGTTGAGTATTGATCAAGAACATTTAAAAAATATTTCTAACGACATTAATAAGGCCGATGGAATAATCATGGGGACCCCGGTATATTTTGGTGATCGTTCATCGGTTGCAAATAAAATATTACAATTAACCAGCATTCAAAACCAACTGAGAAATAAGGCAATCGGCGTGGTATCGGTCGGAGCCAAACGCAATGGTGGTCAGGAAACTGCAATTATATATACTCTATACGAAGTCCTGATGCAAGGTAGTATTATTACGGGAAACGGTCCGAAAACCGCCCAGTATGGTGGAACGGTTGTGGCGGGTGATTCGGGTATGGCGATTGAAGATAACTTTGGTATGGACACTTCTTACGGAACCGGGAAACAAGTGTCACAACTATCCAAAATATTAAAAGCGGGCCAAGAAAAATCCGGAGGTTCTCCCAGAGTAATATTTTTACTTTCTATGGATACTCCAGAGAAAAAATATAACAAGATTTTAGATGAGTATATTTCACGCCAGCAAGAACTGACCAATTATGAGACTGTCGATTTAACTGATAAAAATATATATCGTTGCATTGCATGTAATGTTTGTCCGTCCGTAACAGTTAAGAAAAGGAAGGAATCCGAAGTTTCTCCGTATACTTGTGTTATTCAAACGGAAAAAGATTACATGAAAGAGCTCCGTTTAAAGCTTATAGACGCTGATGTTATTATTATTGTCGGAGTAAATTCAAATGAGAACTTAACATATCGTTATCAGGCTTTTATGGAGAGAACCCGGTTTATTCGCAGGGAAGACTTCGAATTGACTAACAAAGTAATAACAAGTTTATTAATTAATGATGTTGGCTCCATGCATAATCCGATCTTTGGAGTAAAAGTAGTTACTTCCTTTATTCGCCATAACACATTTATGACTACTCCCTTGCAAATTATGATGCATAATAATACAATAATTAGAGAAGACTCTTTAGATGATTCTTTCCCAAATTTCAAGCAAATTCTAAACGGAAGAAAAATGGTACAACCGATCAAAGTAAGTTATAAAGCTACGGGATATGCAAATAAATCACTAGACAACTCGGAGACCAAACGCCAATAAACTTTCAGGAATGTTTTTAAAGGATATTAAACACCGGGATTTCAAAAAAGATAACAATGAATCTAAAGGACATTAAATGAAAAAATATGAATTTACAACAAAAAAGTCGGTTGATTCGGTAATCGAACAATTGAAACTAAACGGAATTGCCCATATTCCCGGCTATCTAAAGAAAAATGTAATAACGAACTTAAACGCCGAGTTTGAAAGGTTGCTGACAGAAAAACTTCCATGTACATCAGCTCAAACTAAACATCCGATTAATGTGGATGGCCGAGCTGCGCGATTTAATCCGTGGCATTCCAGCGCTGACAAAGAGTTTGCTACGACAACAGCTGTGTATAAGGATCCGTTTATGAAAGAGGTGTCAGAATCTTATTTCAGTCCTCACAAATATAATTTAAATGAGCAAGTATTTATAACACATGAATTGCCAAGTAAAGTTCCAATTTTACCCTGGCATATCGATCGTATACAATCATTAAAATTCTGGTTTTACTTGTTAGACACCACAGCTAAAGATGGAGCTTTCGAATATTGTCCTGGGACTCATTGGGAAGGAAGATACCGGGCGGGATACCATATGCTCAGGGGAGTGGCCGTTAAAGATCTACCAAATGATATACAAGGTATGTCCATAAGAAATCCGGTTACGGTTGAAGCTAATGCCGGTGATTTGTTGATTTTTGATCCTGATGGTTTTCACCGGGGGAGTATCGTGAAACCCGGTGGCGAAAGACGCGTAATGCGAGGGCATACTTACCCGAAAGAAGGTCGCAGGTATGAAGATAAGCGATTTACACCGGGCTGGTGGTTGAGTTCTCGATTTAATCTGGCCAAAAAATATGAAAAGCATGGCACACGTATCCTGGGCGATGCAGTAAAAGATGACACCTTAAACAGAAATGCATACTGATGCAATGCACTTTCAATACGATAAACTTAATAAAATTATTCTATACCACTTCCCATGAAAAAAATATTAATATTTGGTACGGGTTTTATCGCAAATGCGTTGATTCAGCACATAAATTCCGTTTATACCGGTACGAAAATCTCTGTTATTTATAACAAGACCAGAATAAAAGGAGAAAATGCCGAAGGGATAACTCAGTATTCCTTGGATGATAATTTGAAAAACGTTCTCTCTATAGAAAAACCTTCGTATATTGTATGTTTATACGGAATATCGTTTGTACCATCTAATATTGATCCGATGGAGTCTATTGATAAAAATGTGTTAACTACGCTGAATTTTCTCGAAATTATATATCAAACTGGTTACGCAGAAAACCTGGAAAAAATACTAATTATCGGTTCTGCCAGCGAATATGGTAAATTTTACAAAGAAGCAATTTCAGAAGATTTCAAATTGCACCCCACTTCACTTTACGGATTATCTAAAATATTTTTATATAATACTGCACTTTATTATAAGGAAAGAGGGCTACCAATTGTTTATGGAAGGCAATACAATACTATTGGAGTTGATCAACGTGATGTTTTTGCGCTACCTTCTTTTGCCCGGCAAGTGGCCAAAATAGAAAAAGGACTTCAAGAACCCATTATGGACGTAGGTGATTTAACTCAGGAAAGAGACCTTCTAGATGTAAGAGACACAGTTTTGGCATATACTTTACTACTTAAAAAAGGGGAAATTGGCGAGGTTTACAATATTGCCTCGGGTAATTATACATCAATGGAAAATGTAGTAAATATTTTACTGGAACAATCGAGCATAGCAATGGCCGATATAAAAATTGAATCGAATGTGAAAAAATTTTCCGAAAATAATAGTCTGAGCAAAAGATTATGGGGTGATATAAGTAAATTACGATCACTCGGTTTTAAACCAAAGTATACGTTAAAAGAAACAACTTTGGATATTTTGAATTACTGGAGAGCGAATGTTTGACAGCGGAGAAATACGTACTCTATTTAAAGAGAAGCATAAATATAAAAAAACTTATATTATAGCTGAAGTGGGAATTAATCATAATGGGGACTTAAACAAAGCTCTGAATTTAATTAAAGCCGCAAAAGAATCCGGAGTAAACGCAGTCAAATTTCAAAAACGAGATTTAAAAAGTATTTATTCTGAAAATGTACTGAACGATGCAAATGCTTCTGAGTGGACTTTTGAATACCTTATTCCACTATTGAAAGAATTTGAACTATCAGAAGATGATTATCTAAAAATAAGAAATTATTGCGATACATTGAAGATTGACCTGATTATTACTCCATTTGATGAAAAGTCTGCGGAATTTGTAGCAAATTTGGGTATTAGTGCCTTTAAAATAGCTTCGGCAGATATGACGAATATCCCTCTCGTAAAGAAATGCGCTGGATATAATATTCCGTTATTGATTTCTACGGGAATGTGGAATGACGAAGATATTGAAAAGTGTGCCAACATCTATAAAACTGAGCGTATAGATTTTGCCTTTCTCCTGGCCCAATCAACATATCCCGCGCCATTTGAATCTTTGAAGCTTGATTATATTAATCGGTTGAAAGAATTTTCAGATGTCGTTGGATATTCTGGACATGAACGAGGCACTTTTATTCCGGTCGCGGCTACGGCGATGGGGTGTCAGATTATTGAAAAACATATTACCTTTGATAAAAATGAAAAAGGTCCAGATCATAAGGCATCCATGTTGCCGGCAGAATGGAATGAAATGGTATATCAGTTGCGTACTTTGGAGAAAGCAAGAGGTTCGCAGAAGAGAGTAAATCAGGCAGAGATACAGAACAAGGAGGCGTTTGCAAAATCTGCCGTACCAATTAGAGATTTGCCCGAAGGACATGTTTTAATCAAATCTGATATTATATTTAAAGCTCCCGGAAAAGGGATATTTCCACATGACATAGCAAATTACTTTGGGAAAGTATTAAAAAAAACCGTAAAAAAAGAACACTATATTAACACGACCGACTTTGAGGATACCATTGAAATTTCTCAATGGGAAAGTTTCCAGTTTTCCAAGCAGTGGGGAATAAAATGCCGCTTTCATGATTTTGAAGAGTATAATATACTAAACAGTCCGTGCGTAGAGTTTCATTGTTCTCAGACAGATCTCGATATCGATTTTAAACCTGGTGAAGTTTCGAAATCTGAGTTAATCGTTCATGCCCCGGAAATTTACGACAGAAAACTTGTGGATATATGTGTAGAAGATGAAACTAGTGTTAAACAATCTTTAGATATTCTTCAGCGGTCTATCGATAAGACGCTGTCTCTGTCTAAGTATTTTTCGAAAGAGAAAAAACCCAAACTGGTCATCCATGCGGGTGGCATGTTCTTAAATACGGCCAATCTAGTAGACACGGAAGAACTTACCAATAGGGCAATTGAAAATTTTAAATTGCTTAAATTCAATTCCGATGATATAGATATATTACCCGAGAACTTGCCGCCACGACCGTGGTACTTAGGCGGAGAATGGTTTCAGCACGGATTTATGCTGGCAAAAGATATGATTCATTTTTGCGACAGTTTAGGTCTGGGCATGACATATGATATATGCCATGCTAGTTTATATTGCAACGAATACGACATTGATCTTGCGAGCTATACAAAAGAAGTCATGCCTTTTACAAAACATATCCATATCTCCGATGCATACGGAATTAATGGGGAAGGCGTACAAATTGGCGAAGGACATATTGATTTCGAAAAAGTTCTAAAAGAGGTTGAACCTTATCAGTTTACATGGGTGCCGGAAATTTGGAGTGGTCATTTACACTACGGCGCAGGTACTTATAAATGTATGCAAATATTAAATTCAAAGTTCTTTAAAGCCTTATAGGATTTGCAGAATTATAATATCATTATTCAAGAAAATTACTTGACCGGGAATTTTAACTGACGGGTTAATCTATTACAAACACTTAATGCAGCCGTTTTAATATAAAAAGAATCTGTAAAGTTATAAAGATAAGTCAATACTTTTAAAAGTAAAAGAGAGTTCATTATGAAAGCACTAGCGATAGTTCCAGCCAGAGGGGGGTCCAAGCGACTACCCAAAAAAAATTTACGTCATCTTGGCGGTAAACCACTGGTTTGTCACACGCTCGATGCTGTTCAAGAATCCGAAAAGTTTGCAAAAGTAATTTTGTCTTCCGACGATTCGGACCTTCTCGCTTTAGCAGAAAACTATGAAATCGTTATACCTGAAAAAAGAGAGGAAAGGCTCTCGGGTGATAAAGTTACCGTACTCACACTGATTAATGAAATCGCCGCACGTCCTGATATAAAAGATGAATTTGACGTTATTTCTCTTTTACTGCCAACATGCCCTTTTCGAAACGCCTCTCATATTCAAGGCGGCATGGATTTACTCGACAAGGATGTCGACGGTGTTATCAGTGTAACTGAATACGAATTTCCCCCTCAGCTTGGCATTACACTCGATAACAATATTATAAAACCCGTTTTCGAACCCTGTCCTTTAATCACGGGCAACACAAGATCACAAGACCAGGATGTGATATATCGACCAAACGGGGGTTTTTATATTCAATGGATGGAGAAATTTTTAATAAATCAAAATTTCTGGAAAGGAAAAGTAAAAGGGTACGCTATGGGTAGAATGGATTCACTGGATATTGATACGGAACTGGATCTTGAATATGCTGAATTTGTTTATAATAAGAAATAAAGTAATAACCGGGCAATCCAATTTCACGCATTATAAAAATTGAGAGCATATCAAGGAGTAATAAATGAACCACTTAGAAAATCTTCGCAGTAAAATCAAAGGACCAGTCTTTTCTATTGTGACTCCTTTTCGAGAAAAGGACGATGAAATTGATTTCGATGCACTGGAAAAATATATTAATTATGCATACGAGGCGGGGGCTAGAATATTCTATGTTATGGCTTATAACAGTAGATTTAGCGAATTATCATGGGAAGAGATTAAGGTACTAAATACGTTTGTTACGAAAACCGTAAAAGGGATCGATTCAAACTGCATAATGATTACTGCCGATCCGCTACATTGTTCCACTGAGGTTTCCGTCGAGTTTGCCCGACACTCCGAGCTGATTGGCGCCGATTTAATATCTTTGATATTCAGGGAGAAAGTCTATAGCGACGATCAGGTTTATAACCACTTTAAAAAAATTAACGATTCTACCGGTATCGGAATTTTAATCCATGAAATGAAACTGATTTCGGGTTACGGGGATTTTAGTTACAATTGGCCAGTAGAGTCTCTCGACCGCTTGGTTGATCTGTCGAATGTTATTGCGATTAAAGAGGATGCAAAAGAAGATGACTTTACTCGAAACGTGATAAACACGATAAAAGACCGTGCCTCCATAGTTCTTGCGGGTGGTGGTAAATCACAATGGTTGCGATTTGCCGATGACGGTTGCCAGGCATATTTAAATGGAATCGGCGTTTTCGAGCCGAAACTTGCGATCAGGTTTCGGGAGCATTATCTAAATGGTAATACGGATGCTTATATGCGAATTGTAAACGAAATTGAAGCTCCGTTTTTTGCGGAAACTGTAAAAAAATTCGGATGGCACCTGACAATTAAGGCCGCTATGGAAGCCAGAGGACATATGTCTCGCTATGAACGCATGCCGTTGCAAGCTCTAGACGATGAGAAAGCAAATATTGTAGCCTCGGTATTGGATAAACTTCCTATTGATGAGCTGTCCGAAAAATAATCCTGAGTCGCTTTATTAATATTTTATCGTTCCATCGATATTCGATAAACAGAAGTTTAAAAATTCTGTATATATAAAAAGTACATTTGAACTAACAATATGCAGTCAAAAGAAATTTGTGATTTAATAGTAAAAATCGAAAATCAATTGGATGTAAATGCAATTAAACTGAACGAAGTTCATGCCTGGCCTGTTATTCGTTTGACTCTATGGAGCAAATTAAGTCAAGTTCAAGATCAAGTTGCTCAAATTGGAAACGGTGATGCCAGCTTTATTGAAGATTCGAAATTTAACATATTTCATTTTATCTTTAGTAAATTAATATATAGAACATACCGCTTTATTAAAGCCAAAGCCTTGCGCGTAAAAGATTTTTTATTACAAATAGTAAATCAAACAACACTGATATTCACAGGTACAAAGGATATTTTATTTGTCAGCCATATGGCCTATTATTCGGAGATTGTCGATGGTAAGCGCTTCAGCAGAATTATTGACCCGGTTTATGAAGAAATTTCAAAAGAATATTCCTGCCTTAAAATATCGTTTGATAAATTTTCGGTACCGAAGCGTTATCGTAGTTATTTTTTTGCGCCCCTACGTGATAATAAGACACATTTTTCAGAACAAGAACATGTTGAAATAGAAAACTTTTTGAGGCAGATTTCTCGTATTGATAAGCGTATTAATATTGACATTCGGAAGGATATAATCAATCGTTTACAAAAAATTGCTGCGTATAAAGACCTGTCAAAAAAAATCCTCCTTCAGTTTCGCCCCAGAGCAATTATATTGTCCGTTTACTATGACAATAGACACCTGGGGATGTTATGGGCAGCATACGATATGCATATTCCGACCATCGATTTACAGCATGGAAAGCAAGGTAAATATCAAGCAATGTATAGCCATTGGACAAAAATACCAAAGGAAGGTTATAAGACTATACCAACCTGGTTTTGGAACTGGGGTGAGGCATCGGCAGATCATATAATGAAATGGCAGCCGCATAGATCTACTCATCGAAGTATGGTTGCCGGATTTCCCTGGATGAATAAATGGAAATCATTAAATACAAATGGTGTTCTTCAAAAAAAAATAAATCGGAAGTATATTGTCTTAATCACATTACAAGGACCTACTGCAGGCAATCCCGATATACTACCCAATTTTATTGTCAGAGCAATAGAGGAATCGAGCGATGAATATTTTTGGATTATCAGGCCGCATTATAATTCACAGGTTTCCAAACGTGTGGCTGTAGATAAACTAGTTGATGTGGATAGTAAAAAATATAGCATTAATATTGGTGAAAATGCACAACTTTATGAATTATTGTCAATATCAAACTTACATATGACAGCTTTTTCATCAGTTTGTTACGAAGCCACAGGTTTTAATGTTCCTACTATTATATGGAGTAAAGAAGGGCAAGAAATATACTCTGAAGAGATTTTAAACCATATATTCTTTTATGCAAATAATTATAAAGCCCTGTTGCATAGCATGGAAAAAGCTTTAGCTATGGAAAAAGTTTTACAGCATGGCTATATAAACAGTAGCAGTATCCGTTTGGCGGAGTTAGTTAAAGCAGCATTAATTTAGATGCGCAAGTCCAATGAAGTTATCAATAATTGTAAGAACTGAAAAATCAAGGTATGAATAGATTTATAATGAATAGAATGAAAAAAATAATAAAAAAATTATTAATTAAACCTCTAAGGCTTTTAATCAGCAGACCCTCTGAAGTAAAAACATTTAAAGAAAGAATTGCCAACGAGAAAGTACTGAAATTGGTATTAGGAGCGGGCAACGAATATCAAACAGGTTGGATTCCTACGGAACAGAGAATATTGGATGTTACAAAGGAAGCGAGCTGGAAAACATATTTGAAGGAAAACTCCATACAGGTGATGCTGGCCGAACATGTATGGGAACACCTTACTGAAACGGAAGCGGAGAAAGCGGCGATACTGTGTTATAAGTTTTTAAAACCCGAAGGTTATATTCGAATTGCCGTGCCGGACGGCTATCATCAATCACAAGATTATATAGACGCCGTAAAACCCGGCGGGAGCGGTTCGGGTTCGCATGATCATAAGGTATTGTATAATTACGAGACCATCTGTAGCCAATTTGAAAATGCGGGATTTAAAGTAGAACTTCTCGAATATTTCGATAAACAAAATAATTTTCAGTCTACTCCCTGGGATATTGAAAAAGGATTAATTCGCCGCTCTATGCGATTTGATGAGCGAAACAGCGACGGTAAACCAAACTATACGTCTTTGATTATTGACGCGATAAAATTCTGAGACGATAATCCGGTGTGTGGGTAAACATCGAAGCCGGGAAAATTTACCAAAGATACGACCTTTGCTAACGAAACGAAATAGACCTATGAAAAAATCTTTGACTTCACATTCAAAAGTAGCACCCGTTGTTTTATTCGTCTACAATCGACCCGATCATGTAGAAAAAACGATAGAAGCTCTGCGTAAAAACCGACTGGCCAAGCAAAGCGATCTTTTTATTTTCAGTGATGGGGTTAAAAAACCGGAGGATGCAGCTCAGGTAGAGCTAGTTCGAAATTATATTAAAACGATCCAGGGCTTTAAGAATATTACCATTGTAGAGCGTGAAAAAAACTATGGACTGGCAAATTCGATCATAGATGGCGTTACAAATATCTTAAATCAATACGGGAAAATTATTGTTCTTGAAGATGATTTGATTACTTCGCCTTATTTTCTGGAATTTATGAATTCGGCTTTATCAAAATATGAAAATGAATCTCGCGTTATGCAGGTTTCGGGGTATATGTTTCCGGTAAATGTGGCTATTGATGAAGATGCCTTTTTTCTACCCCTGACGACATCCTGGGGGTGGGGGACATGGAAACGGGCCTGGGAACATTTTGATGCAGAAGCTAAAGGTTACGAACTACTTCGCCGCGATAAGAAATTACGAAAGCGATTTAATCTTGACGGGGCTTATGATTACTATACTATGCTGGAAAAACATTTTGCGGGAAAAGTGGATTCCTGGGCAGTGCGCTGGTATTTAAGCGTATTCATACAAAATGGATTTACATTATATCCGGTCAAAACTCTCGTCGCCAACACTGGTTTTGACGGTAGTGGTACTCACTCTGGAACTCCAAACTGGGAAAGAAGCCATGAAAAATCGACTTATCGAGTTGAAAAGTTACCGGAAAGTATAAATGTGATTGAAAACCTGTTTGAATTGGTTATATCGGAGATCTCTCGACCAGGCCTGTTCACGTCTGCCGGGACAATAAAATTGATATTTATTCGCCTGCGAAGGTTGATACATAAAATAATTAGGAGTAAAGCATGAGAGCGGTTTTGAGAAATTGGTTTAAAAGAAAGATATTCAAACTCAAAGGTCAGAAACCCTGGAGCTACGGTTATATAAATTATAAAGTACATACGATTAAATCTATTTTAAAAAAAGATGATTTTAATTCGAATAAATTACCTGACAATTATGGTTTTAGAATAGATGAACGTGTCATTGAGTATCCATGGTTATTCAGTAAGCTTTCCGAAAAAGAAGGTAATTTGTTGGATGCGGGTTCTATATTGAACTTTAAATATATTATTGCGCGAGAGAAACTTCAAAATAAGAATATTTTTATATCAACTTTGGCTCCAGAAGGACGGGCCTTTTGGCAAAACAAAGTTTCCTATGTCTATGAAGATTTACGAAACACATGTTATCGCGATGCCTATTTTGATTGGGTCGTTAGCTTATCTACCATTGAACATATCGGGCTTGATAATACTAAACTCTACACCGATGACTCCAGCAAAGCGGAATCCAGTCCTGATGGATATTTGAAAGCAATTCAGGAATACCATCGAGTATTGAAACCTGGTGGCATTTGTTATCTCAGTGTTCCATATGGTAAAAAGTCGGTTAAAGAGTGGTATCAGGTTTTTGATGCACAGATGATTGAAGATATTATCTCGGTATTTAAACCGACATCGTACAATACGAACTACTATCAATATTTATCCAGTGGGTGGGTCGTTTCAAACCAGGAAACTGCAAAAGAAGCGACCTATTTTGATATACACGAAAAGAAACAATACGATACTGATTACGCAGCTGCGTCCCGGGCGGTTGTCTGTCTTGAACTGATAAAATGAAAAGAAAGATTATTCAATTGTACCGTAGGTATCGGAAGAAGCGGTTATGGAATCGTATGAATAGAAAAATTGTATTATCACAGAGTACTTCGGTTCATTCATCAGCCAATATTTTTAATATTAGGAAGAAGCGATCGTCCATTTCTCTGGGAAGTCACACCACTGTTTTAGGAGAATTGTTGACTTTTCGCCATGGTGGTAAAATTACGATGGGAGACTATTGTTATGTTGGTGAAAATGCAAGAATTTGGTCTGCTGAAAACATTAAAATAGGCAACTTTGTTTTAATATCGCATGATGTGAATATCTTTGACAGTGATACTCATCCAATTCGCGCCAAAGAGCGCAGAAAGCATTATAAGTCGATCATAACAACAGGTCATCCCGATGAGATTGATTTAAATGAAAAGGCGATCTGTATTCAAGACGATGCCTGGATAGGTGCAAAATCTATCATCCTAAAAGGTGTCACCATCGGAGAAGGTGCTATTGTAGGAGCGGGTAGTGTAGTAACAAAAGATGTGCCAGCCTGGACGATTGTTGCCGGTAACCCCGCTAAAGTTATTCGAAAACTAAAAAAAAATGAAAGATAAAAAACTTACCTGGGAAGAGTCTGTGCTGTGGTTACGTAATCAGCCGGATAAGAGTGATCTGGTAAAATACTGCTTTTACGATGATCCGCTGATTGACGCCGCAAAGAGATATTATAACAGTTCCGAATGGGACGCTGTTCGAAATTTATTGCCAAAAACCTTAGGCAAAGCTCTCGACCTCGGAGCAGGCCGCGGTATTTCTTCTTATTCACTGGCAAAAGACGGCTGGGAAGTAACCGCTTTAGAACCTGATTCCAGCGAGGTTGTCGGGGCCGGAGCCATTAGATCGCTGGCACGTCTTGAAAATCTGAATATTACCATATCGGAAGAAAAAGGAGAAATTCTGCCTTTTGAAGAAAACAGTTTTGACCTGGTTTACGGAAGAGCTGTTATGCACCACGCAGATGACCTGCAACGTTTTTGTGAACAGATAAGCAGGGTATTAAAACCGGGCGGCGTTATGTTTATTTCGAGGGAACATGTAATCGATAAAAAAGAGGACCTTCAAAAATTTCTAGACTCACACCCACTACACCACCTCTATGGCGGGGAGAACGCCTATTTGGTGGACGAGTATTTAAGCGCAATGAAAAACGCCGGACTTAAAGTTACAAAAGTGTTAAATCCTTATCAATCAAACGTAAACCTTTTTCCTTCTAATACCCGCGGAATTAAAAGGAGAGTCGCTAGAAAGTATAAATTGCGTTTTCTGTCCCCGTTCATACCAAAGCTGCTTATAAAGTTTCTGGGTGATCGCTTAAAAACTCCCGGGCGACTCTATACATTTTCAGGCGTAAAATAATCATGATGGGAAAAAGAGCTTTAATAACGGGAGCAGCCGGTTTCATCGGAAAAAACTTAACAAAGTTATTATTGGCAAAAGATTACAATGTAACGGCAATGGGTTCGGGAAAATCCCAAGAGGATGAATTAAAAAAAATCGGAGTAAATGCCCACATTGCGGGGCCCGTCACACAAACGGCCCTGATGCAACTAAAGGACAAACCTGAATACATTTTCCATTGCGCGGGCAGCGGTTCAGTCGGCTTTTCCATTGAAAATCCGTATGTCGATTTTCAAAGTAACGTTTCTTCTTTAGCGCAATTATTGGAATATGTACGCACTCATTGTCCCGAGTCAAAAGTTGTCTATCTTTCCAGCGGAGCCGTGTATGGTTCAAGCCCGAAAATACCTATGATGGAAAGCGATACTCCATCGCCGGTTTCTCCTTATGGATATCATAAGTTCATTGGTGAAACATTATGCAAGTCTTATTCTCAACAATATGGAATTCAAACTCTATCTTTGAGGCTCTTTTCAATTTATGGCGAAGGATTAAAAAAACAGCTATTATGGGACGCATGCAATAAAATATCAAACGGAAAATTTGACTTCTTTGGAACAGGGAATGAAATTCGAGATTGGCTGCATGTCGATGATGCTATAAATCTTATTGAGCTGGCTGCGGAGAATGCAAACGATACTTCTCCGGTTGTGAACGCAGGCACGGGGTTCAAAATAACCATCCGCGAAGTTATTGAAACAATAATAAAGAATTTTAATAAAGATGATAAACCCTCATTTCTAGGGAAATCCCGTGCAGGAGATCCTCACCACTTTTTAGCCGATATAAAAATAGCACAAAATTTTCAATGGTACCCACAAATCGATGTTGTTCAAGGTATAGCCCGTTATGTGAACTGGTTTTGCAGCTCTCAAATAAAGTAACATGGAATATATTAGAATAGGCTTTGTAAATGTTCCCGACCAGAGTTGGATGGGCGGCGTTAATTACTTAAAAAACATATTGTATGCCATTGAATTAAATGAGCATAGTTGTTTAAAACCTTATGTTTTTTTAGACAAAAAGTTCTCCGCCGATATCCGAAAAGAATATGGAGAGCGTGCAAAAGTCGTAGAAAGTTTTCTGTTAAATAAAACGGGTCTATTTGCATACGCGAGTCGAAACATACGGCGTGTATTTAAAAATTTTTTTCCTTTTAACACCGTTCTGGGTAAATCAAATATAAAGGTATTATCGCACTTTTCAAATGAATTTGGTCGAGGTACGATTAAACAAGTCGGATGGATTCCAGATTTTCAGCATGTGCATTTACCGCAAATGTTTTCGGAAAAAGTTAAAAAAAGAAGAGATCAAAATTTTCTGGAAAAAATCTCAAATTCCAGCCTGGTGATACTCAGCAGTAGACAGGCTTATGAAGATTTCAAACAATTTGCCCCCGACTTTGCGAATAAAGGCAGAATATTAAATTTTGTTTCGCAACCCGATTCAAGTTTGTATAATTTACCCGCAGATTATACCCGACAGGTGATGGAAAAATATTCCATTCAAAAAAAATTCTTTTTCCTTCCCAACCAGTTCTGGAAGCATAAGAACCACTTAAGTGTGTTTAAGGCACTGGAAATATTGAAAAATAAAGGCGTCAAAATCAAATTGGTGTGTAGTGGAAAAATGGACGGACCGACCGTTACTGAACATTCAAAAGAGTTAATCGAATATATTGACAAAGCAGGGTTGGACTCCCAGGTTACTTTTCTAGGTTTAATTGATTATAAAGAACTCATGGTTTTAGCTCGAAATTGCATTTCTGTCATTAACCCGTCGTTGTTTGAAGGGTGGAGCTCGACGGTAGAAGAATGCAAAAGTATGGGGAAAAATATGTTATTATCAAATATACCCGTTCACCTGGAACAATCTCCCCCCGGATCAATATATGTTGACCCGGAAGATCCGGAGGATATAGCACGAGCACTGCACAAAAACTGGGAAGATTTAATCCCCGGGCCGGATTATGAACTGGAGAAAAAAGCCAAACTGACGCTGAAAAGTCGAACTCTGGAGTTTGCAATGCAATATGAAAATATTGTAAATGAAGTGTTATCGCAATGACGGATGATACTCTTCGAACCCGGACATTCGATTTTATTTAAACAGAAGGATCATACATCTTATGAAAAACATAAAATTTTCCATTATAACGGTTTGCTTTAACAGTGAAGCAACCATCGAACGAACCTTAATCAGTGTTCAAAAGCAAAATTATTCCAATGTTGAGCATGTCATTATTGATGGCGGTTCAAAAGACAGCACTCTGGCGATAATAAAAAAGCATAGAAAATCAATTGCTTATTTTGTCAGCGAACCGGATAAAGGTATTTATGACGCCATGAATAAGGGCGTCGCTGCAGCTAAAGGCGATGTGCTGTTATTTTTAAATTCAGATGATTCTCTAGTAGATAATGATGTTTTAACAGATGTAGCCAATCAATATGAAGAGGACAGCGCCACGGATGTCGTCTATGGAGATGTAATATACACGTCACCAAGATATGAAAAATATCGCAAGCAGTCCAATAAATCCGCGACTCGCTGGGGTTTAGCCAAAAAAATTGTCCAGCACCAGACGTTGTTTGTGAAAAAACAGACATTTCTAGATTCGGGCGGATATGATCTTAAATACAGGATCATTGCTGATTATGATTGGGAATTAAAATTATTCATTCTTATGAGATGCAAATATCAATATATTCCAACACCTATTGCCTACGTACAAAGAGGCGGGGAGAGCTCAAAATTTTCAACAACGGTAGATCGCTTGGATGTTATGCAAAAAGTATTTAGCCCGTTGGAAATAATTATTTTTTATCGTATGCGGAAATTCTTCAGGAAAAAGATACTGACACCCAGTGTAAGAGTATTGGTTCTAGTAAGAAATCTTTTCCGGCTTTAATATTTTGATTTTAGTATGTCTGATTTATAGTTACGGTTATTATGAAAATTTATCGAAAAGCAAGAAGTGTAATTAAAAGGTCGCTGGGATTAACATACCCGCCCGGGCTGGCTCATGAAAAGGTAGTCTCTGATGAATATAAATTCATTTGGTTTCCCATACCTAAAGTGGCATCTTCAAGTTTAAGATTGCTTTATTATAACCACCCAGACATACATGATATTCAAGTATTAAACGTACCAAACTCGAAAGTGAATCGGTTATATGGAGAATTTTACAAGTTTGCCTTTGTAAGAAATCCATGGGCCAGAGTGGTCAGTTGTTATAAAAATAAGATTTGCCACCCGAATTATGATATGGTTAAACTATACTTTCGGTTTAAAGGTTTATATCATAATATGCCTTTTAAAGAGTTTGTCCATTTTTTGTTGGAAGGACCGGGTTCCGATCGAAAGGGTAATACCCATTGGATATCGCAACATAAATTTTTATATCATAAAGAAAATTGCCTGGTTGATTTTATAGGAAAATTTGAAAACTTAAATGAGGATTATCTGAAAGTAATGAAACAGATTGGATTAAACGCTGCGGACCTTCCCTATGTCGACCCCGCCGGTAAAAGTAAAATAAAACATGATCCGTATAGTTACCGGAAACACTATACCGATGAGACGAGAGATATTGTGGCAATGCGCTACGCCAAAGATATTGATTTGTTTTCTTACACCTTCTAGAGTACGTAATTATTTTTATTGGAATACATCAATGGTTCACAAGGCAGAAAATAAAATGGTATCAGTGATTATACCAACTTTTAATGATAGTTCGGATCGACTGTCCAGGTCAATATTCAGTGTTATCAACCAGACATATCGTAAAATAGAAATATTTATTATTGATGATGGTAGCAAACTGCCTTTTGCCGGTTTAAATAAAACAATAAAAGATAAAAGAATATCATGGCTGCCCTTGAAAAAAAACTCCGGAGTAGCCAAGGCAAGAAATCATGCGTTGACAAAAGCAAAAGGTAAGTACGTTGCTTTTTTAGATACGGGGGACTGGTGGGAAAAGGATAAGCTGTCGGAACAACTTAAAGTTTTTGCAAGTACGCAATTTAAAGATTGTATTCTTACGTACTCCGATGCACAAACTCACTTTCCAGATGGTTCTATTGGGAAGATGGTCGCGAAGAATAAAGGCCGCTTGTACCCGCAAGCACTCGTAAATGTTCCTGTTTCGGGCTCCTGCTCTTCAGCTTTGCTTTTAACGGAAGTGCTTCTAGGAGTCGGCGGTTTTTATGAATCGGAGGATATTCCGGAAGATAAAGAACTTTGGGTGCAGCTATCGAAAGTCGGTTCTTTTGATTACATATCGAATTTATTAGTTCATATAGAAGTGCATTTGCCCTCTTCACGAAGTTTTTCTGCAGAAAAAAAGAAGAAACCATACCTCAAATTTATCGAGTTACATGAAACTGAATTAAAAAGTTATCGATTATACAAAAAAGCTATTGCCAATTATCATGAGCAAATAGGCATGAAATATTACCTTTCAGGTGATAATAAACAATCTATTGTAAATTGGTTAAAACGTATTTGTTACAATCCATCATTTACTTCCTTTTTGGATTTAATTATTTTGATATGGTCGGCTCTTACCAAAAAGGAATATAGAGTCATTAGAAGCAAAGTATATAAAACAATCAATAAAATCCGTGGAAAGAAAATATAAAATGAAGGTGTTATATATTTTTAGAAAATGTCCGGTCAGTATAGGCCAAGGAGGTGTGATTATGCCGCCATATTTTTTGTCTAATAGAAACGGCTATCAAGTTGTTACAATAGCGCCCGAATGCGATAATAATAATGAAGTAACATTTCAATTTCCCGATAACGTATGTACTTATCATTACAACAAGGATATAAATCATTTTAGAAAAGTGCAATTTATAATGAATATTCTCAAGCGGGAAAAGCCGGATATTGTTCATGTCTTTATCGCAAAATCATATTATTGGTTACCGGTATTCATATCCTTGTTTAAATTTGGAAAAAAGGAAGAGGCATGGTTACTTGATATACAATCACCCGCGATAAGCCAGAAAAAAAAAGCTAAAT
This sequence comes from Leptospirales bacterium, assembly GCA_040326155.1. Taxonomy (GTDB): domain Bacteria; phylum Spirochaetota; class Leptospiria; order Turneriellales; family JAOUFE01; genus JBEQLE01. Next base: position 42,174 of record JBEQLE010000002.1, read on the forward strand.
GGAGATCATTGATAAAACCGATTAAACAAATTGGTTACGATGCAGTGTGTACTCTTAACAGGGCTTCTGCCTTGTCCCATTTAGGACATATTTTTAAACCAGTTTTTATAGTTAGACTCGGTTATTCTCCAGAAATAAGCTGCAAGAAACTCAGTAAAAAAAATACCGAGGTCAAACCGGTAAAATTTCTATATATGGGTGCCATATCAAAAGCCAGGAAATTAGAAGGTTTGTTAGAATCAATATTGATTCTAAAGGAAAAATATCATATTACAAATGTAATTCAGTTTGACTTTTATGGAAATGGAGATTATGTTAATGAATTAGTTGACTTTGTAAAACAGAAAAAACTGATTAACATTGTTAAATATAAAGGCGTGCTATCATATGAAAATATAATTGTCAAGATGAAAGATTATGACGTCGGCTTTTCTTATCTGCCTATTAACACTTTTTATAACAAATCACCAGTTTCAAAAACTATCGAGTACATTGCTGCTGGTTTATATGTTATCGCCAGTAACACCTGGGCAAACCGAGAGATCATCGTTCATGGAAAAAATGGTTTACTTACTGACAATGATCCTGAGCAATTAGCGCAGGTAATTAACGATTTAATTACGAAGGGGATTAGTTCGAAATACATTCTCAATTCCGGTGATTTATTAAAAGAATACTCTTGGGAACATATTGTTCAATCCCAGTATATTCCCATGTACAAAAGTATTCTTGAACATACATGAATTTTATATGAGATAAATTCGCAATCAGGTTTATTAAAAGAAATCAGCACAGCTTTACTTGCACCGATATTAAGGAAATATATTGCCATGAAAAAAACAGCTCTAATTACAGGTGTCACCGGCCAGGACGGCGCCTATCTTTCAGAATTTCTATTGAATAAAGGTTATGATGTACACGGGATTAAAAGACGCAGTTCCCTGTTTAACACGGACCGAATCGACCACCTTTATCAGGATCCCCATGAGAGTAATGTAAAGTTTGCACTACATTATGGCGATATGACTGATTCAACGAATTTACTTAGCATTATACAGAAGGTGCAACCTGATGAAATTTATAATTTGGCTGCGATGTCCCATGTTGCAGTTTCGTTTGAGACGCCTGAATATACGGCGAACGCGGATGGAACTGGTTCTTTGAGAATATTGGACGCTGTTCGTTTGCTTGGTTTAACTGAAAAAACCAGAATATACCAGGCCTCAACCAGTGAACTGTATGGATTGGTGCAAGAAGTACCGCAAACTGAAAAAACACCTTTTTATCCACGCAGTCCTTATGCTGTGGCAAAGCTCTATGCTTACTGGATAACCGTTAATTATCGTGAAGCGTATAACATGTTTGCATGTAACGGAATTTTATTTAATCATGAAAGCCCGGTTCGAGGGGAAACTTTTGTAACTCGAAAAATTACCAGGGCTGCTTCAAAAATTTCATTGGGCCTTCAAGAGAAACTATTTCTGGGAAATCTTAATGCTAAACGAGACTGGGGTCATGCAAAAGACTATGTGGAAATGATGTGGTTGATTTTGCAACATGATGCCCCCGAAGATTGGGTTATTGCTACTGGTAAAACTACCCCGGTTCGGGATTTTGTGAAAATGGCCTTTTCTTTTACTGGTATTGAACTGGAGTTTTCTGGTGAAGGGGTCGATGAGAAAGGTATTATCTCAAACATTGATGTCGATAAGTTCACTTCAGTAGTAGGTAAACCTCCAACCAGTTTATCACAAGGGCAAACGCTTGTTGAGGTGGATTCTCGTTATTTTCGACCCACTGAAGTGGATCTGTTAATTGGCGATGCTACCAAGGCTAAAGAAAAACTGGGTTGGGTACCGAAATTTTCATTGGATGAACTTGTGACCGATATGATGAAATCGGATATTCATTTAATGAAAAAAGATAAGTATTTAGCGGAAGGCGGATTTGACATTCTAAATTATTATGAATAAAAACAGTAAAATATACATAGCTGGACACGGCGGGCTGGTCGGCGGGGCCATTTTACGTAATCTGCAAAGTCAAGGGTATGAAAACATAATTACCCGTACAAGCAAAGAGCTTGACTTGAAAAACCAGTTGGAAACGACACAGTTTTTTGAAGAGAATAAACCTGAATTTGTTTTTTTGGCAGCGGCAAAGGTCGGGGGAATTATTGCAAATAATATGTACAGAGGTGAGTTTATTTATGACAATATTCTCATTCAATCGAATGTCATTCACAATGCATATAAGAATTCGGTCAAAAAACTTTTGTTTTTAGGAAGTAGCTGTATTTACCCAAAGATGGCACCACAGCCGATGCCTGAAAACGCATTACTTACAGGTGAGTTGGAATATACGAATGAACCTTACGCGATAGCAAAAATTGCGGGTATAAAAATGTGTGAAAGTTATAATCTGCAATATGGAACAAACTTTATTTCGGCGATGCCTACTAATCTGTACGGCCCAGGTGATAATTTTGATTTAGATAAATCACATGTTTTGCCAGCGATTGTTCGTAAGGTTTATCTTGCCAGTTTGATGAGAGAAAAAAAATATGATATAATACGCCAAGATCTGGCAGTTTCAACTGACGTGGAAGCGCGTCAAATATTGGATGAACATGGGGTTTGTGCAAAGAAAATAACATTATGGGGTAGCGGAAGACCACTACGTGAGTTTTTGTGGTCAGAAGATCTGGCCAAGGCCTGTATATTCTTAATGAACAGTGTCAATTTTTCGGATTTGAGTAAAAATATGAAAGAGGTTCGAAATACTCACATAAATATCGGGTCGGGTATAGATTTATCTATACGTGAACTTGCTCATCTTGTTAAAGAGATAATTGGGTATACTGGAGATATTCTATTTGATGAAACCAAACCGGATGGCACACCACGGAAACTTACCGATGTCACAAAAATCCATAATTTGGGTTGGAGGCATAAAGTTGAACTTCCCGAAGGTATAGAAAAGTTGTATAATTTATATAGGGGTGATATTTAGTTCATCCTGAGATTGTTTATGTCGGGTTTCTTTGGGTTGACCCCACTGAGGCCAGTGAATATAGGACTACGGATGCACTTTCACCTTGAAGGTGAAAGTGCAGAGGCTTACTCGAGTATTTTAAATGGTTTGAAATTTTTATAGAGTAAAGGAAAAGCATGAATATATTAGTTACCGGCGGTGCTGGATTTATTGGATCACACATCGTTGATTACTTGGTTGAAGATGGGCACAAGGTAGCCGTCCTTGATAATCTTTCTGCCGGCATGGAAAAAAATGTGAATTCGGCAGCCATGTTTTTTAAAGCGGACATTAACGATGTTTCGTTCGTAAACAAGGTTTTTTCGGACTGGAAACCGGATATTGTTTACCATATGGCTGCCCAGATTGATGTACGCATATCGATGAACGACCCGGTATTCGATGCCGATCAAAATATTTTAGGTTCCCTTCGATTACTCGAATGTTGTAAAAAGCATAAAGTTAAAAAGGTAATTTTTGCATCTACCGGTGGAGCAATTTACGGAGAACAGGAATATTATCCTGCAAATGAGAATCATCCGGTAAATCCTGTCTCGCCGTACGGAATAGCCAAATTAACTGTTGAAAAATATCTGTATTATTATAAAGTTCAATATGGATTATCGTATGTCTCTTTGCGATATGCAAATGTCTACGGGCCGCGTCAAAACTCAAAAGGTGAAGCCGGAGTTGTGGCAATATTTGCACAAAAATTACTTAATAAAGAACCGGCGGTTATTAACGGGGATGGAAAACAAACTCGTGATTTTGTTTTTGTTCATGATATCGCAAAGTATAACAGACTGGCTATTCAACATGACATTGAGGGTATTTTCAATATTGGCACAGGCGTTGAAACCACTGTAAATGAGATTTACACTGAAATTGCCGCTGCAGCCGGTATCGACACACCCCCCCAGCACGCAAAAGCGATACCTGGAGAACAAGAACGCAGCTCAATAAATGGAGACAGGGCGGTGGTTCGCTTTGGAGTGAAACCTGAAGTTTCGGTCAGCGAAGGTATTGAAAATACCGTACAATGGTTTAAGTTGAACCGTTGACAGGAAAATCGGATGAATTATAATTAACATTTTGGAGTATACATGAATAACTATTTTAGCAATAAAAAGATTTTAATTACCGGTGCTGCGGGTACAATTGGAAGAGAGCTGATCAAACAGTTGCTTGAATTTGAAGTGCGCGAAATAAAAGCCATTGATAATAATGAAGCGGAACTGTTTTATTTAAATGAGAAGTACCGCAACGAAACACGAATGAACGGTTTTTTCTGTGATATTCGTGATTTAAGTCGCCTTTCATACCTGTGTAAAGATGTCGAAATTATTTTACACACGGCGGCCATGAAACATGTTATTATCAGTGAAATTGCTCCGCTTGACGCTGTTAAAACCAACGCAACCGGAACTTCCAATGTAATTGAGGCGGCTCTGAATTCCGAGTGTATGGAGCGTGTAATTTACACCAGCAGCGATAAAGCTGTAAACCCTACAAACGTGATGGGTACGACCAAACTGCTCGGTGAAAGGCTGATGACGTCGGCTCTGAACATTCGAGGTTCACGAAATATAATTTTCAGCAGCACGCGTTTTGGTAATGTTATCGGTTCGAAAGGATCGGTTGTTCCGATTTTTTATAAGCAGGTTCGCGATGGTAATAAAATAACACTGACCGATGAAAACATGACTCGCTTTATAATGACTATTCCAGAAGCTACGTCGCTCGTTTTAAGGGCTTCGATTCTAGCGAAAGGTGGGGAAGTTTTTGTAACGAAGATGCCTGTTATGAAAATTGTTGACCTGGCCCATGCAATGATCGATCTTGCGGCTCCTCTATTCGGGAAAAAACCGGAAGATATTGGTATTGATATTATAGGTAAAAAACCGGGTGAAAAAATATACGAAGAGTTGATGACAGAAGAAGAGACGCACCGTGCGATTGAATTAAACGAGATGTTTGTGGTTAAACCTGCTTTTCCCCCCATCTATGAAAACATTGATTATCATGCATATTCGGACATTAAAAGCCTGAATGTTACCAATCCATACTTGAGTTCAGAAGAACCGGCAATGACAGTCGAACAGGTAAAAAAGTATTTACAAGAAAATCGAATTATTGAACTGATTTCGGAATAAGCCCGGCCTGCATTCAATCAGCAAGTGCAAATATAATGTTTGAACTAACAGAATTAAGAATATTTGGTTTATTGATTGGAGTAATCGTGCTGCTATTTGTTTTCAGTAAGTTGCGAGTACACTCCGAAAGCCGTAAGGGTGTATGGACGCTGATTTTATTTGCTTTTACCGTAGCGGTGGTATCCGTTTTCCCGTCCATCGTTAACATCCCGGCTGATCTGTTCTCGTTGGACAACCATCCTTCGGGAAGACTGATAACCTTGTTGATATTATCTACACTGCTTTTATGGCTAACCGTATTGTACGAGAGAGGAAAGCTTGCAGCTGTTCGTGGCCAGATGGACCGCTTTACCAGGAATGTCGCTCTAAAAGATTTTCATGATCAATATCAAAGTGTAACTATAAAAAACAGAATATTGATTTTAATTCCTGCTTTTGATGAAGCTGAAAACCTGTCTTCTTTACTACCAGGAATTCCCGATAAAATTCTTGGTAGAAAGGTAACGGTCATTGTCATTGATGATGGTAGCAAAGATGGAACGGAGGCCGTCGCTAAAAAAGAGAAAGCAATGGTGGTCAGCCATCCGGTAAACAGAGGTGGAGGCGCCGCGTTAAAAACGGGATATGCTATTACCAGAGCCATGGAAAATTGTATTATTGTTACGATGGATGGCGATGGCCAGCATGATCCATCCGAACTTGAGTCCCTTATAGAGCCGATCATTAAATCGGAAGCAGACTTTACAATTGGTTCTCGGGTACTCGGTGGAATGGACCGCTATTCCACCCTCCGGTTTGTTGGAGTGCACGTATTTAATTTCTTGATCAACAGAATGATGGGTGCAAAAATAACTGATTGCGCAAGTGGATATCGAGCATTTACCAGTAAACTTTTATTGGCGTGCGTATTGCAAGAAGAGCAATACCATACATCCGAGTTGATCATTGAAGCATTGAAAAAAAAATTCAGAGTCAAAGACATACCTGTCCATATCGCAGCCCGTAAATTCGGACACAGTAAAAAAGGACACTCAATAAAGTATGCATTTCTTTTCTTGAAAACAATAATAAAGACATGGTTGCGATAAAATAGCATGAGCAATGAAATTGATACAAAAGTCGCTTTTATAGTCGGATCGCCCCGATCAGGGACGACGATATTAGGGGAAATACTTAATGAACACCCCCGTATGGCGCAATGGTATGAGCCTTATTTTATCTGGGATAAACATTTTCGAAATGCGGAAAATGACCGGCGCACCCCGGAAGACGCGGAAATAAAAGTAGTCGATCAAATTCGAAAAGATTTCAGTCGTTATGCAAAAAACAGAGTAGTGGATGTTGTCATTGACAAGTCGCCGCGCAACAGTTTAACTATTGAATTCATCCTCGAGATCTTCCCGAACGCAAAATTTATTCATATATTACGCGACGGACGCGATGTAACCAGTTCCATTCACCGGGAATGGAACAAAAGAATAAGTATTTTTAATAAAAATAATCGAGAACAAAAATTTGATTATAAGGCCGCTTTTTTAACTCTAAAAACATGGTTAGATCGACAACCCTTTTTGAGAGACAAATTGCGTGCATTTTGGCATGAAACGAACGGGCATTTATTCAATAAAGGAAAAACTTTAAACAGGACGCGTTGGCATGGAAGAGTCGGATGGGGTCCACGCTATCAAAACTGGGAAGAAGATTTAATATCCGGAGAATTGATTGAGTTCAATGCAAGGCAATGGTTGAACTGTGTTGATTCCATATTCAAGTCATGGCCGAAAATAAAAAAAGAAAACAAGCTTCTCATTAGATATGAAAATATGTTAATAAATCCGGAGAAAACTCTTTCTCAAGTCACAGAATTTCTCGGACTGGAGCCGTGCGTTGAGGTGACTGAAGCCGGTAAAGTTTTACGTCCCGGTAATACCGGGAAATGGGCCAAAGATTTATCGTCTGAAGATGTGAAATTGATTACACCGATTATTAAACCTATGCTGAAAAAAATCGGCTACTGAACTTAAAACCGGATTATATGAAACTCCTGAAAATCCTTATCTCGGTCCTGGTTCTCGTATATCTGTTTTTTTTGATATCCTGGGAGCAGCTCTTACTGGCTTTGGAAAATTCGTCGCCAGGTTATTACGTTTTTTCAGCTGCTATTGCAATGCTTGGTCCAATTGTTATGGGCCTGAAATATTATTATTTATTGAAAGGAACCGAGATACAAAAAAAAGCCGGTTTTATGGTGCGCGTAAATTACATCAGCAGGTACTATTCAATTTTACTTCCGAGCGGCGTGGGTCAACTGGCTGTTCGTTGGTACCAGGTCACCCGAAATGAAACGGGCCGACTTCTCTTTTTCATGCTGAGCGTTTATGAACGAGTCTCTTTTATTTTGGTGGTGTGCATAATTTACTTCGCCACCGCCATGGTATATAAAAATGACAACAGGTTGTTTTTCAGCAGTGATTATGTCTTAACAGTTGTTTCTCTCGTACTTGCCTTTACAGTGGCGGTAATCCTGTATTTTAGATTAAAATCTTTCCGAGCGCTGGTTTATAGACCGCTATCAAAGGTTTTCTCTTATGTACCTTTTGTTCACAAATTTTTCGAAAAAGTCAGCAAAAATGTATCCGAAGCCGCAGAAAAAACGATGGTTAATAATAAAAAAAATACCATTGAATCGATATTCAGTTTAATTTGGATATTGATATTTTTTATTAGATATTATTTCATTGCACAATCACTCCATCTAAATATCTCTTTTGTGGATATGTTTTTAGTCAGTATGGTGCTTATAGTTATCCAGATGCTGCCCATTTCGTTTTCCGGTGTCGGAGTCAGAGAGGGTGGTTTAATCCTCATGTACCAGACTCTGGGCGAAAGTCAGGAGGCAGCTGTATTAAGCGGTATAATGTTTTTCTCCCATATCCTTTTTATTGCTTTATTCGGTATGGTGTTTTTGATACTCGGTAAATACGTTGATGGTAATGAAAAATCTAATATTACTGAATAGCCCGGTTTGTCTCGTCAGGAAATTCGATGTACCTCGATAAATATAACAAATTTAATGATCTTGTTTTTTCCCGAAAGTATTTAACGTTTACTTTCGCCGTTGCCGTATCGATGCTGGTCGCACTCTATAATCTTAATCTGAATTTCTCGAGAGATGGCCTGTTCTATTTATCCATGACCGTAGATCCTCAAGGGTTTAACAATATTCGGCCAGGGTATATTTTTTTCTCAAGTATTTTTAATTCATTTATAACAGATCCATTATATTCTGCCATTGTATTTCAAACCGCTCAGGAATTTATTTTTTTTCTATGTCTGACTTTATTTTTTCTTGTTCAACGAAATATTACGGGACTATTGATTTCGCTGGTGTTGGCAACATTTTCCTCATTCCATTTTAAGATATACACGCACTTCCTGATTGACAGTTTTGTAGCAACACAGGCCTCCGCAGTACTTTTGAGTGCATGGGTGTATTATTTTCGGAAGCCCTCCAAGACTATAAAATATACATCTCTGATACTGTATACGGCCGTATTGCCGGTTATTGCTGCTCTGGGCAAGCCGTTGGTTATAAGCATTTACGTTGGCGTTCTTTTCTACGTAGTTTTAGAAATTATTTACGATCGTATAAAAAATGGTAAATTCAAGAATTTGCAAAACTTTTTGTTCTCTTTAATTCCAATTATAATAATTATTGTCTTAATTAAAATCAGCTCTTCCGAGCGAGCGGTTGGTAAACATTCATCAAATGTTTTAGAATATTACCAGTCGGTGCTATCTGCGGGTTCAATCTCTCAGTTATTCAAACCTGTAATAAATTTTTTTCATTCTTATATTATTGAAATTTTCGGTACGGTCCAAATATTTATTTTGCCTGTAATCTTGTTAATTATTGCCTCCTTTAAATCAAAAAAGTCTCGGTTTTTTCTTTGTATTCTTGCAGGACATCTGCCTATAGTTTTTATCCTGGGCACTTCTGGCCTCCGGGCGGGCCAGGCAGTTACACTGTTTGTAAGCTGGGTTTTTATGTTTGGTTTCGTCGCTGTGGAAACCTATAATCAGTGGAAGCCGAAACTCGAGAAGTTGAGTAAAAACCAATCTCGTTGGGGGGGAGCTTCTTTAATCTTGATATTAATTTTATTTCTACCAGGTTCGAAGTTCGATGGGAGGATATTGTCGAGAGCTAAACCGTTTACCGTCTCAAGTAAATTGTTGAAAGTTAAAGAAAATCTTTATCAATTGGATATGGCGGATAATACCGTAATTTATTACGATTATCCGATTGCGCCATACCTTAAGTCTTTTACAAAAGTGTATTCAAAAGGTTTCAAACATTTTACATCCATGTATCGGGTGGACAATGTCTCCTTAAAAGAAAATGCGCCGGAAAATTATGTTACCCCGGGTATTCTTTTTCAAAAATGGTGGCCAAACAGTGAGAGTCAGAACCTGTTGTACTTTAGAGGTCAATCGCCCAGGCACGAGACATTTTTCATAGATTTATGTAAGTGGAATGATCGTTCAAATATTGGTGATATTGTAGTTTTGCATAAGAGTAGGTGGAAGCATCTTGTTCCGATCTTAGAAAAACAATTTGCACTAATAAAAGTAAATGAGTTTACGGGCTTCAACGTTTATAAAATTCAGAAAAAAAGGGAGTGTCTCGTTCAAGGAAATTTATTGATTCATAATAGTATTGCCAAAACAGTGCGTAAGAACGCAATTTACGATTTCAGTCAAATGAATGGATTTAAAAATAACGGTTGGGAAGAGTTTAAAAATCTCTCTTTTTCCGGTTATTATACCGTCCCGCTACGATAAGGATATAGTCTGCGGTTGTAAAAAAGGTTTACAGGGAATTTGCTTTATTGAAACTATTAAAGAGCAACTCTGAAATACGGAGTTTGCTAATAAGGAGAAATTATGTCACATGTATTAATTTTAGGCGGAGACGGTTATTTAGGCTGGCCCACGGCAATGTACTTTTCGGAACGAGGTTATGAAGTTACTGTAGTGGATAATTATCTGCGCCGTTTCGGAAGCCAGAGGCTTGACACGGGACTTTTATTCGATGTTCCAAACTTGATACAACGAGCGACGCTCTGGTATGAGAAAACCGGAAAAGAGATTAAAGTTGTCATTGGCGACCTGGCTGATGCAGAAATAACTCGATCACTGTTCGACGGGCGTATTAAATACCATTGGTCTCATAACAAAAAGTTTACAGGTATTCCTGATACAATTATCCATTATGCTGAACAACCTTCGGCTCCTTATTCGATGATCGATTATAAACATTCTAATTTTACCATTCAAAATAATTTACTGGTTACGAACAACATTATGTATGCTGTACGTGATTTTGCTCCGAAATCTCATATTATTAAACTGGGAACAATGGGAGAGTACGGAACTCCGAATATCGATATTGAAGAGGGCTGGATAGAGATTGAGCATAAAGGACGAAAAGGAAAGTTTTTATACCCTCGTCAGGCTGGTTCCATTTACCACACATCAAAGATTATGGATACGGATTTATTGTGGTTTGGCGTACGCATGTGGGACCTGAAAGTTACCGACTTGATGCAGGGACCGGTGTATGGAATTGAGACGGAAGAATCGATTATCGATAAACGACTCAGGACGCTTTTTAATTATGATGAAATTTACGGAACAATTGTAAATCGCTTTATTACCCAGGCGGTAGTCGGTTATCCTTTGACGGTTTATGGTAAAGGTGGACAGACTCGTGGTTATCTTCATATTGAAGATACGTTGCAGTGCGTTCATAAATCGGAACAGACCCCGGCGAAAGAAGGTGAGCTGCGAATTTTCAACCAGATTATGGAAATGTTTTCAGCAAATGAACTTGCTGAAAAAACTCAAAAAATCGGCAAGCAGCTGGGATATGATGTTAAAATAGAATCTATAGAAAACCCGCGTAAAGAGCAGGAAGAACACTACTACAATCCAACCTACCAGGGGCTGCTTGACCTTGGAGTAAAACCGCATTATTTAAAAGACGATTTAATGATCGATATGTTCCGGGTTGTGGAAGAGTATAAAGAGAATATTAGAAAAGAAGTTATCTTTCGAGGAATTAAATGGTAAAAAATTGGTTAATTACAGGCGGGTGCGGTTTTATCGGAACCGCCCTCATCACTAGAATTTTAAAAGAGAATCCAGAAGCGGGAATTCGCGTACTGGATAATCTATCGGTTGGGTCCAGAAACGACCTATCGGCAGTAGGGGAATTTAAAGAAATTATTGTTGCAGATACAAATGGTTCACCACAAGGCATTGAACTTCTCGTTGGCGATATTCGAGATATTTTTGAATGTAAAACCGCTGCAACGGGAGTTGACGTAATTGTACACCTGGCCGCAAATACAGGGGTCGGGCCGTCGGTTGAAAACCCCGTTTTTGACATGGAGTGTAACGTAAATGGTACGCTCAATATGCTGGAGGCAGCGCGTGAGAAAAGTATTGCGCAGTTTGTTTTTGCATCATCGGGAGCCCCGGTCGGTGAAGTTGAACCTCCTATTCATGAAGAGATCGCACCTCATCCGGTTTCGCCCTATGGGGCCAGTAAACTTGCCGGTGAAGGATATTGTTCAGCGTATTTTCAAACTTTCGAGGTGCGTACCGTTGCTTTGCGTTTTGGAAATGTCTATGGACCCGGCTCGAAACATAAGTCCAGCGTTGTGGCAAAATTTATAAGGCAGGCTCTGGAAGGAGAGACTTGTGAAGTATACGGCGACGGAAAACAAACTCGCGACTTTATCTATATAGACGATTTACTCGAAGCCGTTATACTAGCAGCCGAATTTGAAGATGGCGGCGAGGTGTTTCAAATTGCCACCAGCCGGGAAAGCACCGTAAACGAAGTCGTTGAAATGATTAAGCAAGAGCTAAAAGAAATTGGCAACATCGATATGAAATTAGTATACGGAGAACGCCGGTTAGGCGATGTCTTGCGTAATTTTTCCGACACAACGAAAGCAAAAAATGTACTGGGCTGGGACCCTGAACACACTTTAAAAGACGGAATTCAAAAAACCGTTCGGTACTTTTTACCAGAATAGATTGAAACGGATTTTTTTGTCCGCTCTTTATACCTGACAAAAAAAATAACATACCTCAGGATAGTAAAATTATACGCGGATGAGCCGAGAACGGAAAAATTGTACCAACCGCAATGTCGAAATATTATTTTCGTATCGGCAGACAATATGATATTGCCAGGCAAAAGTGATCTGCCATAAAGTGTTTCTGATTAAGCTTTACTCAAAAACGAAACAGCGCTAAATACGATTAACAAGATGATTTTAAACTCCACCCCCGAATAATCAGATCTTGAATATTTATGAATAAAAGAATTAAAACGCTCTTTATACGGCCCAACGCGATAAATGATCACCAACTTTCTGCGATGGATCACTTTGCGATTGAAGCCTCAAAATCTGGTAAGTATGAAATTTATTTTCGAGGCTCCAGGCCGACGAAAACGGAAAATTTGAATATTAAATACCTGGGTAATTATCCGGTTCGAAAAACTCCGGTGTCCGCTCTGAATTATTTTCTCAGCGCTATATCTGTCGCTTCCCAATGCAAAAATATCGGCCCCGATCTTGTCCATATTAAATATCACAGAGCTGCCAGATTTCTTGCTCAGTTAATTCGCTGGAAAGTTCCCAAAGCTAAAATTGTACTGGATATTCGAACCTTACACACAACGCAAAAGATTTATGAGAAAATGAAACAAAGCGTCATAAAAACCAGTCGTTTGTTTGATTATATATTTGCTCTGAACCAGGATATTCTGGATGAATATACGGACTCTTCGGTACCGGCGTCGCTTTTACCGCTTGGTTATGATCCTGCTGTTTTCTTTCTTCCCGATAAACCGCTTAAACGAAAAAAACTTTCTACTTTAAAATGTATCTATTATGGTTCGATGAATCGGCAAAGGACTCTGGAGGTTCTTATTTTCGGACTTTTGTATGCGCTGGAGCAAGGCGCTTTGGTTGAAGCCTCTTTTTTTGGTGGAGGAGACGACAAAAGTCGGTTGGAATCGTTGGTACCGGAGAAATATGCCAATTGTATAACATTTCATAAATCAATACCTGCTGAACAACTTACGTCTTTTATGCACCAGTCTCATGTCGGGTTAGCGTATGTTCCCGTGAATAATTTGTTTGACCCGAATTTGCCTTTGAAAACAATCGAGATGGCAGCCACCGGAATTCCAATTCTGGCAACTGGTACAAGGGGCAATTCTTTGATTATAAGGCAGAATATAAATGGCAGGCTGGTCGATGACAATGCAAAGGCAATCGGCAAAGAATTGCTGAATATTTATAAGACTGGTTTTTCTTTACGGGGAGAAACCGTGAATTTAAAAGAGTATCAATGGGCGGCATTAACTGAAACGTATTTATTGCCCGTTTACAAAAAATTAGTTAAGGAATAATGTTAATATCAGCATGAAACTATATAAGTATTATAATTTATTTTCACGATGGAGCTTCAGCAAAAAGGTATTCAATTTTTTAATACGGCGTACTTTTTTTCAAAAAGTAATCGGATTATTTTCAAAACCTGTTGAGCCTGAGAAATGGGTTTTTATTTTGGGTTGTTATAACTCTGGAAGTACTTTATTAAGTCAAATTCTCGGTGCTCACGATTCGATGTCCAGCCTGCCGATTGAAGGAGTTTTTTTAACGGAACAACTGCCTTCGCCTGAAGATTACGGGTGGCCTCGAATGTGGATAAAGTGCAGCGACAAAGTCGGTTTGTCCGGTTTTTCCGAAGAGCAGTTGGCCCAAAAAGCCCGGAAAGTAAAAAAGCAGTGGTCGAGTTGGTTCAACCCATCCAAAAAAATCTACGTAGAAAAATCAATCGCAAACGCAGCGCGAATCGGTTTTTTCAACAAACAGTTTAGTTCGGCATATTTTATACATATAGTCAGAAACGGTTACGCTGTATCCAGGGGCATACAAAAAAAAGCGAATCCCGCAAAGTGGGGAAATCGTGAATTTGGCGACTCCTACCCACTGGATATGTGTGCCAGACAGTGGGCTGAAACCGACGAGACAATTCGAAAAGCAAAACCAGAGCTTAATCACTATTTGCAGATCTCTTATGAAGATTTAAGTGACCGTTCCATGGAGACGCTGAATAAAATTACGAAATTTTTAGGCGTGGGGCCGTTCGATAAATCGGTTCTGGAGGTAGAGTGGAATTTTGGCTCTGTTACATCAAAGTTGAAAAACATGAATTTTCTGGTTCTCGATAAGATTTCGCCAGAGGAAAAAAGGGAAGTCCGAAAAGAGGGCAAAGAGATTCTAAAAAAGTATGGCTACGAAAAAAAGTAAAAAACAGGTTTTTATAACAGGCGATGTTCACGATTCGCAGTTGCGAGGCTATGACAGCAAATGGTTAAAACGTTATCACAAGATGGACGAAATCGACTGCGCCTTGAAATATGGAGAATTGGCAGAAAAATATAAAATTCCGGTTACGCTTTTTTTTACCGGCAGATGTTTATCAGAACAAAAACGGATGCAATCTTTGCAGTTAAATTCATTCGTTGAATTCGGAGCTCATACATACAACGCACTCCAACCATCCTGGCTGCACCTGATATTCAAATTATTTCTAAAGTCTTATTACGGTCCGCTTAAATTCCAGCTTCGGGACATTCTAAAAACACAAAAAATATTCCGGAATTTCAACGGCGATAATATTCAACTGTGGCGAACACACGCCTACCAGTCAAACAACAATACATTAGACATATTGCGCGATCAAAGTTTTAAGGTCATCTCGGATGACGTTCGCTTGGACGGATCTGAAATATCACAAGTTCGAAACGGGTTGTACTCTGTGCCGATTAACACTCCGCCCGATCATGAGAATCTATACCATGGTTTTTTTAATGAGACAAGATTAAAAGAGAACAAAATGTTGATGCATAGCCTCGGGTCAATATTTCGTGTAAGTCCCACTGCGGCAAATGGTATACGTTTCACAAAAGAGCTCATTAAAAAATTGCTCGGACGTCGTCCGAAAGTCGATTTGACCAAACCTGTCGCTTACAGTGTTACGGACTATTTTTCCCACTTGAAAAAAGAAACAGAAGAGGCCCTGGCGCGCGACGGGTATGCCATGATTTTACTGCATCCGGGTTGTATGGAAATCGCCGATAAAATGAACGGTTTAGAAGATTTTTTTCTATACCTGGGAAAATTCAATGTCTCTTTTTTAGGCGACGCTGAATTGCGTTGAAGTAATTTGCAATCCAATCTCCTTTGGCTTGATTCGTCTTAAAGCGAAATCAACTTTATGAATTATTTCCTGAATATTTAAACCGTTTCTAATTTGAACAATCGAATGAATACTGATCTCGATAGTTACGACTAGACCGTGTATCCTGTAATGATTATTTGATTTAGTGCGCATGGTAACCCTTGCATCGCTGTTTCATGGGCAATGGATATTACCGGAAAAACCTGGCCGTAGAATATCTTTTTCCGGTTTACGAAAAATTGGTCTCTTCTCAGTGAATATGAAGTTTGGAACCAATGAATAAAATAGACTTAAAAAATAAATCGCTCCTGGTTGTTGTCAACCACCATTTGCTCTATAATGGGACTAGCTACTACTCTTCGAATTCACTGTTCTTTAAGTTTTTGAATCAGTTGTATCGATAGCCTGAACCACGATCTTGTTTTATAAGTTCTGTTTCAGAAGTTTAAGAACATAAGGCATATAATAAGCGCGACCATTATCATTTAAATGAGCTTGGTCTGCAAAATAAATATCATTTTTAATAAGCATGTTTTCGGGAATTCGTATATGAGCTAAATTCATATATTTCTCTTCCAGCTCTGCCATTTTTTTGTTAATAACAGGGTTATACTGGGGTTGGGGTAAATCCAGAATGATCAGTTTAATTCCTTTTTGTTCACATAACAAGTACAACTCTTCGAGTAAATGGAAACTTATGTCCGTCCAATTCTGGTCGGAAGTTATCGATTTTTTTTCTTTGTAGCTGATTTGACCAAGCTTGTTTTGTTAAATCATCCCACGTTTCCGTGCGAACTTTATTTCGATATCTTTTCTTGTTTTGTGGCATTACCTCTGTGTTGTGCGGCAAGTTTTGAGACTTAGCATATGGAAAATTTCGTTTTATAAATTTAGTGGAACTTTTTAGATAGTATATATACGGATTTATTAGCCGGACTATTTTGTAGGATAGTTTAATATCGTCTTTTTTCAATCCGTATAATTCCGTGAATCTATTTTGCCTCAAATTGGGTATATCTTTTGAACTTTTTTCCGGTGTTTGTTCTTTTTGTCGAGTGGTTGTTTTATAGAGGTAAAAAACAAAAGATGAAAATAATAGAAATATGAAAACATGAATGACAGTAGATAACATAATAGTTATAGTTCACGCGATAGAATGATAAAACAACCTGTACTGTTAAGTGGCTCGTTTATGGAAGGGGGCGGGTATTTTTCCTTCGTACTCTTGCCGCTCAAACTCCTGAACTATGTATTGACAACATGATCCCAAAAGGAATAAGTTCATATGAATACCGTTGTTAAAATTATAGGTCTAGTCGGTTCCATTCGTTCAAACCACAATCATTTGGATGAGCTTTCTCAGATCATCCATGTGTCTGCAGATCTTGATACGCTTTTGAAAAACATCAAGGCTTGCCCTCATGTGTTTTCAAATACCGATATTGCTGTAGCAGCAGCACTCATGGGGGCAAAAAGTAACGGCGCCGCCGTTGAAATTATTTCTCTCGTTGATTTGTTCCGCCACCGGAGCGAAGATTTATACAAAGAACTGGATAGCTTTGCGACGATCGATGATCTTGATGAAATTGACACGTTATCCATTAATGATAAAGCCCTTGTTTCGATTATGCAATCCCTGACAGAGTGTCATGGTATCATCCTCGGGTCTCCCGTTTATTTCGGAGATCGTTCTTCGGTCGCGAATAAAATTCTTCAACTGACCGGTAAATCTGATATTTTGAAAGATAAAGCTTTTGGGTCGGTTGCCACCGGTGCGAAGCGAAATGGGGGTCAGGAGACGACAATTATTTACACGCTATACGAAGCCATCCTTCAAGGAGCAGTTGCCGTGGGCAATGGGCCAAAAACAGCTCAGTACGGTGGGACCGTATATGCCGGCGATGTCGGTAAGGCCGTTGAAGACGTCTTCGGTATGGATACCTCTTTTGGAACGGGTCGTCAGGTCGCGCAGCTGGCAAAAATTATTCAAGCCGGTACGATCAGTCCGGCAAAGCGAAAACCCAAAACCCTGTTTTTAGTAACTATGGACAATGCCGAAAAAAAATATCAGAAAACTCTGGAAGATTATATTAAAAAGCAAAAACATGAGTTTGACCATGAAGTTGTTAACCTGACTACGGAAAATATTTATCGGTGTATTGCCTGCAGTGCCTGTCCCTCGCCTGCTTTAACCGAAAAGTATAAAGATCAGGAAAATCCATATACTTGTGTCGTCCAAACTTCGAAAGATAATATGAAGTATCTGCGGGAAAAAATGGTAGATGTCGACGTTATCGTTCTAGTTGGAGTAAATACCAATGAACCGCTTACATATCGCTACCAGGCTTTTATGGAGAGGACCAGGTTTATACGACGTAACGATTTCGAGCTTACGAATAAAATTATTCTGAGTTTAAATATTGAGGAAGTCGGGGCGACTAAGAACAATATTTTTGACGTTAAGGCAATTACGTCTTTTATTCGTCATAATACCGTCATTGTGAAACCGTTACAGTTGATTTTTCACAAGGGTAAAATTCTGGTAGAACCTGATTTCGCAGAATATTTCCCCATTTTTGATAAAATTGTAAATGGACGTTTTGAAATCGATCCTTTTGAAGTGAGTTATAAAGCGACAGGGTATGATAACAAAACACTGGACCATACTGCGGCAATCCGAAGGTAATTGTTTAGAAACCCATATAACGAAACGGGCGAAAACCGGCATTTTTCATGAGTACAACGATGAGAACTACCCAGTATAAGATAGAAAAAAGAAATCCGTAAAACAATGACCTGAATAATAATTTCATAGTTTCTCCTTAATTAAACAGAATTGCAAACGCGTAAGAATACAACTTTACTACAACCTGAAAATCGTGTACGGCTACCATCACAAACACAAATGAAACAAAATATATTGTAATTATATTACCGGTAATGCGCAGGAACAATGCGCCTGCCTTGTTGTTTTTCATCCGTTTAAACCATCTCATTTCCCGAATTTTACCGTAAAAGTTGATTCCAGTTGCATGTAATATTGCCCAGGTTATCCAGTTTAATGTTAATGCGTGCCATATTCCGATGGTCAACATGCTCAGGTAGGTCGATATCCAGGCTTTTTTAGTTTTAATTAAGGCTGGAAAAAAAACATAGTCTCGTGTCCAGTTTGATAAAGACATGTGCCACCTTTGCCAGAACATGGAAAGGTTGCTTGCCAACAGAGGTTTGTTAAAATTTTCCTGATGGGTAAAACCCAGTAATTTAGAAAAAGATTTACTGATTTCCGTATACAACATTAAATCGAAGTAGGCATGGATGAAAGCGCTAAAACCAAAAAGTGAGAGTTTCAGAAAAAACAAATGGTCTTTCCCACTATCCATATTTTGCATTAGTAAAGGTAACGTTTTCTCGTATGTGTATTGGTATAAATAATTATCGATAAGCAAAAATTTCACACTTATGGCGGTAAATAGTAAAAGGTAAATATTACGACGGGGCTTTCCGGAAAACTGTGTTTCGAGATATTTAAAGTCACGAAATCTTTGAATAGGGCCGGCCAGTATTATTGGGAAGAAAAAGACGTATGAATAATAATCTATCGGGTTTATATTTTCGAACTCCTTCGGACGATTCGCATAATCAATCATCATCGATAATAACCTGAAATAGTAATAAGAGACGCCTAAAGGTATATATGGATTTTCAATGTTCAGAAAATACTGGTAATCTTTTATCAGTAACAAGAGCCCGATGGAGCATAAGACAAACAGAGATAACTTTTTTTTAATCTGTATTTTTTTGTATATAAGAATATAAACAATGGTTGATAATAACAGCAGTTGAAAAAATGACCCTACGTCGAGCCAGATTAGAAGTCCACCGGAGATGATAATGATAAGGGACTTTTTTTTATGGATATTTTCATTTTTAAAAGACCATTCAAGAAAAATGATAATAGATATTACAATAATGATAAAAAAGATTATAAGGTTATCGCCCAGAAAATCTGCAATTTCTAAAATAGTTTCCAGCATAATTTTCTATAACGGTTTTAAGTCTTTTAAAAGCCGACCAATTTCCTTTCTATCAATTTTCATCGTCTGGGTAAAAGGAAAATTTTCCATGGTGTAATATTTATGCGGCAACTCGTTATTTTCAAGTTTACCCTTAAGTTTTTTAATAAGTTCTGAGCGTCCTATTCCGCAATCTCCTTCAAACACAAGGCAGATTAAATTTCCCAAGGTGGGGTGTTCCTGCGGGACCACAGCGATGCCGGTCTCGGGAAAAATTTCCGTTACCTTGCCCTCGATGTGTTTCAAAGAGACTTTATTGCCCCCGACTTTTATTTCATCGTCGCTTCGACCTGCCAGGACCATCACCCCATGGTCTGTTTTAACAATGTCGCCAGTTGCATGCCACTGTATGGATTTGTCAAAAATGCCGTTGCGAATATATCCCTGGAACAGGAAATCTGACTTTACGTACAACTGCCCTTCTCTGGTCTCGTACTCCATTCCCTCTATGCAATTGCCGATTCCGTCAATAAGTTCGGGAGCCATCGACGAGTTTACCGGTTGAATAAAAAAGCGACCACCGAGTTCGGCCAGCCCGTAGACTTTGAAAAAAACAGCTTCGGGAAATTTTGACAGAATACTTGTGATGGAATTTTTATAAATAAAATCTCCGGATGTAAAAAAGAATGCCGGTTTATAATTCGGTTTGATTTTCGCCAGCGACATTAGTATGTGCATGGGAGAACCCAAAATGGAACAATTTTCATTTTTTTCCAGTATTTCGGGAAGAGAATCAATATGATCGAAATCGGAAAAAATTAAAAAACTTTCGGTAATATAATGAACAAGAAAATGACTCAATGCACTCATCAGGTAAGGTTTAAGCATGGTAATTCCGGTGAAACCCGAAAGGCCCATCGCGCTTGCCGTTTCTCTGGCATTGTCAAAAAAGTGTTTTTTTACATGGACAATCCCTTTGGGGGTTCCCGTGCTTCCGGATGAAAAGATGATGGTATCAAAATCTATTTTTTCCATTGCCTCGACTTCCGTGAAATCGGGGTTTTCAGTGATTTGAATTTTTTCATCATTGTATTGTATAACGTGAGTGTAGTGTGGAAATATTTTTTTTCCCTGAAAGTGATCTCTTGTCGGGAAAATGACTTTGGCATCGGCTTTCCACGCGGCAAATAATATTGTATATAACTCTATTGGGTTTTCAGTGGCGATTAAATAAAAACGTTCGGGAGCCGACGGTATGGCTCCGGTCAATAGGTTGACACGTTCGGAAAACTCGGTGTCAGTCATCGATGTATCACGATACTGAATCAGTTTCCGGTTTTCGTGTTTGCTTAACAGTTGATCAAGCATTGTTATTATTCAACTTGGTTTCAAGATAATCGACGATACGATTCACCGTTCCGAGTGTATCAAGTGTAAGGTCGAAAGGGTCGATCGATATGGAAAACTCAGTTTCCATGAACATGATAACCTGCAGAACATTGATTGAATCGAGAAAGTCATTTTTAAATATTTCTTCATCAACACTTGTCAGTGTTTTTCCAGCGAGAGTTTCCACCTCTCCTTTTATTTTGTTTATTAGTTTCGCTCTTTCTATGGCCATTTTATACTCTCTGTTTTATTTTAATTCCCAAGCAGGGGTTTTAGTGACTTTACTATATAAGGAAAATAATAGGCACGACCTTGATCATTCAAATGGTTTGTATCCGCAAAATAATTTTGATTTCCTTTCATCATGTACGGTGGTATTTCGATATGGACTATGTTATTATATTTATTTTCCAGATTTTTCATCTTTGCCATAATCAAACTACTTTCATTGCGTTGGGGCAGATCGAGAATAATGAATTGATACCCTTTTTGCTCGCATAACAAATAGAGTTGTTCAAGAAAATAAAAGTTGATTTCTATAGACCGGCGCACTATCTCTTTTTTCTCCTCGCTATTCCTCCCTTTCTTGTGTTTTTTGCGCTTTAAAGATGTTGGTCGAACTTTATTGCGATATTCCTTCATGTTTTGTATAATAGGACGCTCATCATGGAATAAATTATTCAGTCCTGTTCGATTCAATTTCCATTTAACAAATATGATTGCATCCTTAAGTGCATATACGTATGGATTGATTTTAGCGGCAAATCGATAAGAAAACTTTGGCTTGTTCCCATGGTTCCCGTATTTGTTTTTATAATCTTCCATTACTTCAAGTACTTTATTCGATTCTAAAAAATAAGGATAATCACTGCCGTTCAAATAATTTACTTTGGATATTCTGCTTTCTTCGAGAGCCGAGAATTTTCCAGCGCGAAATACATATACGATGACACTACCTGGCGTTTCAATTTGATCAACTATGCGTATCGTACCTAACAATTGTTGAGAATGGCTGCCCAGGTTT
Source organism: Leptospirales bacterium (assembly GCA_040326155.1). Taxonomy (GTDB): domain Bacteria; phylum Spirochaetota; class Leptospiria; order Turneriellales; family JAOUFE01; genus JBEQLE01. Next base: position 64,121 of record JBEQLE010000002.1, read on the forward strand.
ATGGTTTTAATACCGAGTTGCTTGCTGACAATCTTGTCATTTTGGAAATATTCTCTGGCAGAAGATCCGCCTAAAGTATAGATTGCCCGTTTATTAATTCTATTTTGTTCTAGGAGTTTCTTCATTTGATAATTGAAAAACCTCCTCCCCTCGCTAGGGGTGAGCCTAGACTCAGGGTTCTCGATGAAAGCTGCAAACATAGCGGAATTATAATTATGGAATAGACCCATTTCAGTCAGGAAAAAGACAAGAGAAATTGTACCGGTTAAAACTGTGGAAATAATTCTTCTTTTTGAATTTCTTTCTTTTTCGCGATTATTAACGTCTATTTCCGATGCAACATTTTCTTTACCAAACCGATAATACAGGTAGACAACGAAAAAGATGAAAGTTGTAAAAAGTAAAGTTTGAAATATGAAATTCATTTTATATATAAAGGATAATGAAACACACTGAAAACCACAATTTGTGGGCTAGTGATTACCACGTCAAGTCATTAATACTGTGGCCATTTTCAGATCTTTTTCTAAATAAAAACTTGTTATTCCAGAGCGGTTTTCCACTTTACCCGTATCCAAATTATGAAAATAAAAAATAGTATATATTACCTGCTTGCTTTGTTTTTTGCAGTTACCCCGGCCTGGGCTACGGAAGAGGCGCAGTTAGCTCCCGTGTCTGATATTCTTATATTAATGGTATTGATTGTATTTTCAATTCCGTTGACTGTCTACACTTTCGGACATTACATTCTGAAAACGCAAGGCACCTTAATCTATACCCTTTCGGGAGCTATAATAGGGTTTGTCGTTGGCGCAATGGTCGACGTAATAGCAGCGAAAGAGTATGTGCAAACCATCAATATTTACATTATCGGGTTAGGGGCTTTTGCATTGGTGGGTAGCATTACCGCCAACGTAATGTCTCACCGCAGTCACTCCTGAAATTAATTATCTATTATTATAATAGATAATTACAAAACGGCATTGTAATAATCGCAGCGTTGTGCACCTTAACAAGTCAAAAAACGTATGTCAAGAAACGATTCTGAATCTGAAAATTCTGAAGAAGACAACGGAGTTGAAGATAATTTTGTTTTGGTAAAACAAAGCGTGTGTCCAGCGTGTGCAGCGCCAAAAATTACCGCCTCAACTGCCTTTTATATATATTGCGATTATTGCGCCACTTTTATGGACACCGATTACAGGATGTTAATACCTGAAAATGTTGTTGTAGCTGAACCCGACCCGAACTACGATTCATTTATGCAGACGATGAGTCAAAGAATGATCGATACCAGAGAGGCTCAAGACAAAGCAGGTTATAAGCAAATCTGGCTTGAATTCTATAATCTGCAGATAGAAAAATATCCCCAGTATTATCCCCCCCGAATTGGCGATGAAAAATATAGAAAAAAGTTTATAGATTACAATGTTTCCTGCCTGGTCGAACTGGAATTTAATGAACACTTGAAACGTCTGTCCGATAAGGTCAGCGAGGTATTTGCAGAAGTTAAATGGGAGCAGGTAAAGGTAAACAACGAAGATAGAACGATAATTTCATTTGAAGATTTAATGAATACGTACAAGGTACAAACTGAATTAACCCGGGCAACGATAAAGCATTATGACAGTATAGGACTTAAGTATCCCGATAAAATGGTGACCGGCGAGCTAGCCGAACGAGTGTTTATGTCGCGATTTATGGAAGGTTATATGAAACATCTTCTTCCGGATGACCAGGAAGAACTATTAAAGCAAACCGGTCTTCTTGGAAAATATCATAAAGTGTTAAAGCCCCACCTTACTCTACGCCACTGTGGTCAATGTGGTTCGTCTCTTTCTGTTGTTGATGGAGCAAAAAATGTTATCTGTGAACCCTGCGGCCATGTCATTGACGTGAGTGTCGCAGAATTTTCATGCCCCGGATGCAGTGCCCCGGTTTCATTGCCCATTGAACAAACTCAGATTACCTGCCCCAGTTGTAGTACCGTTATTCACTCTTACGATTAAAGCCCGATCTGGCGAATACAAGGTTTGCCAGCAATATAAGTATCGCCCCGATTATACTTTGAAGGTAAATATCTTTTTGCCAGAACAGTAATCCCATTAAAAGGGCAAAAAGCAGACGGCTCGCCGAATAGATGGAACCTTCGACTGCTTTCACAAACCGATATCCATATGTTAAAAATATTTGTCCGAAAATTCCAAACAATGCTGACGTGCCGGTGTAATATAAAACGTCCCAGCGGATGTAGGTTGGAGTTTGCCACAAAATATATATGACCGGTAATATAGTCAACCAGGCTCCCAGTCGAAACGTATAAAACAAGATGACATCGGTTGTATCTGTTTCACGGGTTATTTTTAAGGCGACAATAGCTACGCCTGCCGTGATGGCCGAGAGCAAACCGAAAAGATCACCTTTTTCGGGGAGAAAATATTCCCCATTGTAAGATATAAAAAAAGCGCCGGTCAATGCCAGCAGAATTCCCGTAAAGTCCGCTTTTGTCAGGCGGGTTGAAAAAATCCAAATGGAAAAAAGAGCTACAAAGGCCGGGTAGGTCATATTTAAAATGTTCGCACCTGTTACTGTTCCGTAAATTACTCCAAGGTAAAAGAAGAAAACCGCGATTAAATTCCAGACTGCTCTGTGCCAGAGCCATTTTTTATTCACCGCAACGAACTTTGAAACTTTGGTTTGTTTTATTCGAAACCATACAAGAAGAAGTATATAACCGAGTAAAAACCTGGAAGATAAAAAAACGATCGTTGGCATATCGGACGCATCGAACCCGACACGCACCATGAATGTTGCCATATAAAAAAGAAAAGCGGAAAAGAGTATGGAACCGGGACCTTTTAAGAAATGTGAAATTTTTCTTAAGTCAAAACGCCCCATTTAAGGCACATCGGAGAGATCGAAAAACAGGTCCTCTTTTTTCTTCAATAAGCGGCGAGCTTTATGCTTAGCCACTTCATTTGCTAAAGATTGTTCAGGATAAATATCATCCGGGGCATTCAAAACATATTCAAGATTTTCAGTAAAACATTTCGCATCCTGAAATTGAACACAATAGGTTTTTGCATAAAGGTAAGGTATTAAAAGAATTTTGCGCTGGCTAATTTGTAACGCTTTTTCAAACGCTACTCTGGACTTTTCTGCGTTCCCGCCAATCATGACCGGACGAGCTCCATAGTACATTCCGGTAAAAAGATAACCTCCACCGAAATAAAACTTATCGTTCCATTCGATTATTTTGTCCATCATCACTTTTACAAGTGGCATGGCAACCAGTGCATTCATATCATCTTTTTGTAAATTCATGGACGCGGCCCTTGAATAGGCGTACCAGAAAAGCGCCGGAAACTGCTTTTCTTCCAGCAGATCGATCTTTTCTTTCATCTTTTCATCACTTAATCTTTCGAGAGTTGCCGGTTTGCCTAAAGTCTCTTCAATTATTTTGTATGCATATGCCGACGCTCGGTCATATAGGCGAATAGCTCGTTTTTTATGATATTCAGATTCTTCATAATTGATACCGGAAAGTCTATCCATTTCATCTTCAACAAAGGCAAGTGAATATATGGAAAAAGTTTCGGCCAGAAAAAGATTCAATTGATAATTTTCAGGATCTTCTTCAGCCATGGTTTCCAGAATTTTCAGGTTGGAAGCAAGAGAAATTTTGGCAATTTCGAGGTCTGTCTCTCTCTCAAAAACTTCACGGGAATTTGTCATATAATCGACAGCCCCGCGAACAATTGTTTTAGTCATAGAACAGCTGAGAATGGGCGCAATAGCCGCTGCTATTAGACAACCCCAGAGAATTTTTTTCATAGGATAGCGTTGGTTACGAAGCGCAACCGCACGCACCCCCGCCGCTCTGGCATGGTTTGGGCGCAGCTTCACTTTTTGGCGGAGAACTATTTTTATAGTCTGTTGTGTAAAAACCGCTTCCTTTAAAATGGATACCGGCACCCATTCCGATCTGTTTTTTAGCAGAGGAACTACATTCCGGGCATTCTACATTCGGAGAGTCATTTATTCCATGAAACTTTTCAAAAACAGAGTCACATTCGGAACATTTGTAATCATATGTTGGCATATCTGGTAATCTATTCAAATCGACTCATATCGTCAAAAAAAATTATATAGAATTTGCAACTAATATGTAAGTTTAAATCTCCCCGTTTCAAATTGATAATTCGTAATTCATAATTATCAATTCACAATTCACATTACCAGGCATAAGAGACGCTCAAACGGTAAGAACGACCGATGACCATCTCTAAAGCGTTGCGCCATTTTTCATCTTTTATTGTATGTTCAGCAATTTCGCTGCGCGAATCCAGTAAATTATAGATATCAAAATATATACCCAGCCTTTTATTGTTTATGACTTTGTCAAACGACAGCCGTACATCCCATGTCAAGGCGTAAGTGAAGCGCGGCATACCCAGCGGAGGTTGAGAACGTTCCATATTTTGCACAACAGTTGGCCCTTGCGATAAACCTTCGGCAATAACCATCTCCCCAAAAGGTTGGCCGTCACGATAACGCAATACATTGGTAAGGGCCAGTTCCCTGAAAAAGCGAAACCCGAAAATAAAAGTTGATACATAAGCACGGTCAAAATCGGTTCTGGCTCTTGTGTTCAATTTACTGTTCGGGTCCGCGCTTGATTCGGAAATTGCTCCCATGTCGTTGTAGTCCGGGCCGTTACCCTGCACTGTTACCGCCTCTGAGTAAAAAGCGCCGACAGTAAAGTTTAAAAACCATGGCGATTTCGGATTCGAATATTTTAGAGCTTGAAATTGAATAGCAGCATAATAACCGTTACTTGTTTCGTTGTCGAGTTTGTAACGTTCTGTTCCAAATGCATCGGGGTCTCTGTTGTAAAGTTTTCCCCCTTCGATTCCGGAACGGGAAATAGAGTAATATCCATCGTCATAATTTGTGGGAAAATTTACTGTATAAAGATTTCGAAATATTTTCCCATGGGCTGAGAGAGCAAGGTCAAATTGAGGGGTTGCATGAAAAGTCGACCGCAGGTATAATTCTTCTTTTTGAGGAGTTTTAAGGTCGGAAACTTTGGAGTGATAGATGCCACCGGTTCTGTTGATTTTTGTTCCTGCTTCAGATTTTTTCGCTATCCCGTCTCCGTTATCGTTCCAGAAATATCGTCCACCTGACGGAGACCCCGGGTTTAAAAAAGTCACCTCGCTCATTGTCAAGGGGACCGCATCGTGTAAAAAACCAGCCTGTAAAGTCCACTTCCTCAATTTTCCGATAATATCTATGCCGCCGGTAGGGGCGAGCCTGGTAATTAAAATACTCGTTTCGCCTGAGCCTGTTTCAAACATAGCGCCCGCATTTACATTCAAGACCCATTTAGCCCAGTTTTTAGTTACCGTAGCTGTTGGATACAACCGTGTAATAAATTGCGAATAAGCGCCGTTATGATCGTAAATAGTCATATCGTGACTTTGGTCTTTGTAGGTTCGGGCAAAAACTCCCCCGGCATATAGTGGTTCGGCTGTTGTGCCTTCTATACGAAGATTCAGACTTGCCAATAAGGGCATTCCGAAAACTTTTGCCACATTATTTTTTTCCGCTTCGGTGCCTACAAACCAGCCAATAAGATTTTCCGGTACCGGGGCTTTTCCATATAAAACTTCGTCGGTTAAACCCCACACCATAATTTCCGGGTTGTTTTGTTCATAACGAGAATAATAATAACCTGAGTTCATACCAAGATCCCAACCCTTGCGTTTGCCAAACCAATCGCCATAAAGTGAGTGTTCACCCCCGTTTGTAGCCAGAGAGGAGTCAAAACCTGTTTCGATCTGTGCATAGTCGCGCATGGTTCCCTGGTAAAACAGGTTCATTTTGTCCCCGTTTTTCAGTTCTCGGGATGCATATACGGAATTTCGATACCCGGCTTCATAATCATTTAAATTTGTAAAAGTTCTTTTGTGAATAATTCCTTCATAAAATAAAAAAACAGGTTTATCATTTGGAGTATCCAGCGCGTAAAAAACATCGCCTTCCAGGGCAAACCCGAATCGTCGTCTTTTGGGGTCGGCGCCCCAGGACTGGGCCGGCTCTCGGTCGAATGTGCTTGTTCCCATCCAGGAGTCGCCTCCTAAAAAACCGGGGTTGCTCAGACTCACTCTATTCGGGTTTTTTTCTGGTTTCAGTATCCAGTTTATTCCCTGTAGGTTGGAATATGGGGTAAGAACCGATTGCAAGGCAAGTGCCTGCCAAAGGTGTTGCGGCACATAAATCAAAGAAGTTCCAGGTACCGCTGGGTTTGTTACATCTTGCCCATTAATATAATATTTTTGCCAAAGGCTCGACTCTCCCCGGACGGCGATATTTTGCCTTTCCAGCATCGAGAATCCACCGGCATCGGGGTTCGATAATATAACAGGAGGAAACCAGTATTCAAGAAGCGACCCTACGTGTTTTCCGTTTGGTAAAAATAAAACATCTTCCTGTTTAAAAACAGGATCGGGCAGAGTCCACTCGCCGACGTTTAGAAAAATGTCATCGTCCTCTTGTACTAAAGGCTCTTTTTCAACGTCGTCTTTCGCTGAGAGCGGAAGGTTTCCAAAAAAAGCGAAAATGATCGCAGAAACAATAAAAAATATCGGCTTGTATGCAGTTCTTTTCATAGGTCTATCTGGTCAAGGAACGATTATGCCCGTGGATGCCGAGGCGTTGTCATTTCCATTATAGTATCCATCGCTGTTGAGATCGGTAACGCAGGTTTCATTATAATTACCTGAGGGTAAAAATGTCGCCGTAGTGGCTCCCGTGCTATCGACTTCCGAGGTTATCAGCCAGTCTTCAAACTTCAGCAATATTCCTTCCATATAAGGAAACTCAACAATAGAGTCGACCAACGAGACATCCCAGGCGGTTTCTGTGTCGGGATTATAAATACAGGTTTTTACCCCCGATGCAGGTTGCCCTTCAATTGTCGTATATGTTCCGAGCGTTCCAGCGGCATAATTAATTGTATCTTCCACAACCAGTATGGACGAGCTGAATGTAAAACCGCTTCTGTAGGCTCCATAATCTGAGGCGTCCCAGGAACCGTTATCGTTTTCATCGACAAATATTAAATATGCTATGGAGGTATTGGAGTTATCGGCAGAAATACTACCGGTATAATTACCCTGCGCATCCGTAAATAGCTGATATTTGCGAGGGTAGGCAAAAGCCGAATTTGTACTCCAATAGCGAAGCGCAACTTTGACATTCGGGGTAAAACCCTTTAACGTAAAAATGACTTCCGGTCGATCGTCGTTTAGCGAGGACTCGCTCGGCGGAGTAGCGTCATAAAAACATGCCCCTTCGCCAAGAGCGAGGCAAACCAGTATTATAGGTTTCCAGTACATTAAAATAAAAGTTAATCTGTCACTTGCTCGTATTCATCAAGTATAACTTCAACTTTTCCGAGTACGGGAACATTTGTAGTCATCAATACCGGTATAAAATCTTCATCGTCGGTAATGTAAATATCTACAGGCGCCTCGGTTGCAATAAAGATATCACCGCCGCCCAATCGATCTTTTTCATCGATAATACCGGTTCGTACATGAAAGACGGCTCGCTTTTCATTAAGAGCCTTGACATACATTGTTGTTTTTTCCAGCACTTTAATATACATGATTTTTTTCTTTCCCGCAGGTAGAACCTTAAGCTTTGTAACAGTGCCAACTTCAGGTGATTTTCCACCGGTTCTCATGTAGTAAAAGGCGCCAAGCAGGTCATTATATTCATAACCTTTCACCTTTAATTTTTTAGATATTGTTTTATCTTTCTTAATTTTGCCCTTATGCGGGTAGCCGGCTTCTGAGAACTTTTTTTCTCTTTTTTTAAGAGTGATATTGTTGTATGAAAACTTATAAGATCTCTGTTGATACTCGTAACCCTGGTACACGTCTTCCCAGGCAAGATAGGACCTTCTGCTTTTAAAATTCCAAACGGCGCCAAATGTTCCGCGAACATAATATAAACCCTGAATAGATTTAAAGGAATACACCGATGCATTAATTTGAATATGGTCATCATTTGCAACTTTCGTTCGCATTAGAATGGACCCAATTTGAAATCCTTTTGTATCGATTCGATATTTCATGACTTCATTGAAGAATTTGGGGTTTGCCTGTTCCTGAGATATAACGCCTGAACCTGAAAAAGTCACCGCCATTGCTATAATTAGATATTTTAGAACTGTTTTTTTCATAATGATCTCCATGGGGAGTTTTTACGATTTTTGATTGTCCGTCTACTCTTTATTTCGTTGTAAAACTTGAATGTAAGAAACAATGATTTGTACAACGAAAAATCAACTGACAAGATAACCAAGTTTCCGATATTGCCGCATGCTAATATCTGATCCCTTAGACGAATCTTTTGATAAAAAAGCAACCAGAGACGGTTATGGGGCGGCTCTGCTTGAAGTTGGTAAAAACCAACCAAAGGTGGTTGTACTTGAGGCCGACCTTTCCGGGTCTACTAAAACAGGGATGTTTGCAAAACAGTTTCCCGATCGTTTTTATAACTTTGGCGTAGCCGAGCAAAATATGGTAGGTCATGCTGCCGGTCTTTCCAGAACCGGTTTAATTCCTTTCGCATCTTCTTTTGCCATGTTTTTAACCGGAAGAGCATGGGAAGTCGTTCGAAATTCCATTGCATACCCGGCAGAAAATGTAAAGCTGGTAGCGACACATGCTGGAATTACTCTTGGTGAAGACGGAGCAAGCCACCAGATTATCGAAGATATAGCCATCATGCGAGTTATTCCCGGCATGACAGTTATTGTACCGGCTGACTTTTCACAGGCATATGCAGCGGTAGTAGCTGCGGCCGAATTTGAAGGTCCGGTCTATATTCGACTGGGAAGACCAGGTATCCCCGTAATCTATGACCAAAACGAGAAGTATGAAATTGGCAAAGGCCATGTTGTACAAGAAGGAAAAGATGTCGCTTTTGTAGCTACAGGAATTATGGTTTACGAAGCCTGGAAAGCCGCCAGAATACTCGAGAAAGAAAAAGGTATTCGTCCACACGTAATTAATATATCCAGTATAAAACCGCTTGATGTCGATTTGCTAAAGAAAGTCGCAGGACAGGTTGATCGCATGTTCACTTTTGAAGAGCACAATATTATCGGGGGGCTGGGTTCTGCAGTAACCGAAGCCTTAAGCGGTGAAAGAAATTTAAGTATAACAAGAATAGGCATCGACGATACATTCGGGCAATCGGGAACCGTATCTGCATTAATGGACCATTACGGTTTAACCGCAGAAAAATTAGTGGAAAGAATCGTAAAAGAGATTTAATCTTATGAAGATTCGCTTCAACGTAGAGGCAATTCAAAGCTTACTCGAAAGCAATTTTCGCAAATATTCAAACCTGTTGCTAAAAACGCTGCTGCGATTTCGGGCGTTACTTATTGGACTTGTGTTGGTAGCTGGATTATTGAGTGTTCCTGAAATCGTCGTAAAAGTCTTTCAACGTGATCATATAAAAAATCAAATAGAGGAATTTATAAACCAGATGCCGCTTGCCGTATCCTACGATGGCATAGCTTTTGGGGCGTATAACGGTATCGAGCTATACAATTTAAGAATATCTTCAGAAACTGATTTCAGTCGAGAAAAAGTTCTACTTCAAACTCCGGTTTTACGTCTCGGCTTTAGTCTTATAGACCTGGTGTTCCATCGAAAATGGACGATCGATAAAGTGGAAATTGACAGAGGTACGGTCGAACTACAAAGAGAAGAAAACGGAGAAAACCGAGAGCTTCTAAATCGTTTTGTGGAGCTTATTCAAAAAGAAGATTCACCCGTTATTATTTTTTCAAATTCTAAATTTATATATAAAAACACCTATGGTGAAAATAATTTCACCTGGAAATTCCGCAGAATTAACGGAACTATAGAATCGAATGCAAAGTCCATCTTTGTAAATTTGAATCTGGCTGATCGCGTCTGGGGAGACGGAGATTTTGAATATCGTTCCGCTACTTGTGAGAATTGCGAAGCGGGCCATGGAAATTACAAAATAAGTTTTTCAGACCTTCCGTTAGATCGATTGCATGATATCTTTTCAGAATATATTTTTAAAGGCGGGGAAGCTGAGGGCAAGCTGGAAGTGGTTTATCTGCCCGACAATGAAAAAATTATCGACGTTACCGGTGACGTAACCCTGGAAGAAGTAAAGCTGAAACGTGGCGAAGAATATTTTTTGGAATGCTCTCTGGCAAAATTGCACGGGGGATTTAATACCGACATAAAAGAGTGGAATTTATATTTTAACGGAATTTGGGACGAATCAGCAATCGATTTCAAATTTGCCAAAAACCCAAAATCAAAATGGCCAAATATATTTCGTCTGGACCTGACACCTGCCATAGATAGTCAGTTATATTTTCCATATGGATATGTAGTCGATGGTTTAAATAAATTAACCATAGATATTCAAAAAGTGGAAGGCCGACCGGATAATTTTGTAATTCATGAAGGCCGTTTAATATGGAAAAAAGGTTCTTTTCAAAGTTTAAACTATACACCGTTGCAATTCAATATACGCGAGGCTGATGTTTCCATAAAAGAAAATGAATTTGCTGCGAAGGCAACTCTTGTAAAAAACCAGTCTGATGTCACCTTCTCCATGCACGGCTCCATAGAAACGTATTTGAAAAATGCTATTATATCTAATTACCGATATGGTAGAGCCGATAAAAGATCTGTAATCAGGACTATTCTTGCATTTAAAACCGATACGGAGGGGGCTATTACCAGTGAAAATTTATCCTGGAATGACCTGTCAGAGTATTACGATACATTCACAAAGCAGTGGCATCAATCTTTAATTACGGGTATGGCCCAGGGGTGGCGTGCGCCGATTATGCATGACCGAGAATGGTTTCACAAGTATATATATTCAACAAATATAAATTTTACACTTGATCTGAAAAATGTAATATATGGGGAAAAATTGGGTGTTCCCTTGTCAGGAAAAATGTATATACAAAAACAGATTTTTCAGTTCGATGTAAGTGACGCCGAGAAAGAGAATAAAATATATGTTCGATGGAACGCAACTCAAAAGTATCCTTTTTTAAGCGGCTCTTTTCGTTTCACCTTTTCAGAATTGAGTCCATTTTCAAACCTATGGATTCCCAAAGAACTTTTCAACTCCTACGACAGCGCTACTTATAAATACACATTTACCAGCATGGGCGAAAGAGCCGTAGACTATGTAAGAACCCACAGAGGTGAGGGCGATTTTTCTTTGTTTAAAGTTGTATTGTCGCCAACTCTACCCGGTTTGTCCGATAAAAAAATGCCTCTCACCTGGGACGAACTGAGCGGGGACTTTAAAAGAACCGGTTCGAAAGCATGGCTGTATGGCATCACCGCAGAAAGTTCCTCATACAAGGCTTCGGCTCGCGGTTCCTGGGCCCATTCGTTGGAAAACTCCGTATGGGAATTTTCACCCCTTTTCAAGAAAATAAAACCTGAAATTTGAGTCGCAGAAAGTTTCGTAAAAAATATTAAAACTATCAAGTCTATTATGCAATTATAGAATAATTATGGAATAATAAAACTGGAGATTTCCTCAATACCATAAAGGGCCATTAAAACTCTTTCCAGGCCAAGAGCCATACCGCAGGCATCAAGGCTCGATGTTAATTCTACCAGAGTTTCATCAACCGGATGTGGGTCTTTCCCCATACTTTTTCGTATATCGTTATTTTCATTCCATAACTCTACAAGTTCTTTCGGGCTGTTCATCTCTTGGTAACCGTTGGCAATTTCAATACCGTTCAAAATGGCTTCCATGCGTAGAGCCTTACCGGTCGTATCCAGTTTCGCCATACCTCGAACGCATTGTGGAAACTCGTGTACAAACAAAATACCGTTAAACTCCAGAGAGGCTTTTTCAAGAGCGTAATCATACAAAAGTGAAAAGAGCTCCACCTCTTCCATTCTTTGCTGCACCGTCACAGGGTTTTCCCGTTTGTCGTCTGTTTTAGCAGCTGAAAACCGGATGCTCTCAATGGTGTTGGCCAGTTCCTTGTAATGTTTCGAATTCCATTCGAAGTTTGTTTGTGCAGGAAATACTTTTTTAAAAAGAGCCTCTACAGTAAGAATTTTCGAGACGGGTATTTTCGCCCGGTCTGGTGAAAGTTTTGCAATAATGTTTTCTACATCGTTTCTAAGTTCGACATACTCGGTTCCATTTCGGTACCACTCCACCATGGTAAATTCATGAGAGTGTAAACTAGAAAGAGGCTCGTTGCGAAAAGCGTGAGCAATTTCGAAAATTCCCGGTGTTTTACCATAAACAAGAGCAAGCTGTTTTTTAAGTGAAAACTCAGGTGAGGTGGGTAAAACGTAACCGAATTCCGGCAGTGAAAATGAATCGAGAAAAGGTTCCAACGCTCCCGACTTTACAAAAACCGGCGTAAAAACTTCTTTCAGACCACCACTCGCAAAATAGTCCCGAATCATCTGAGCGGAACTATTTTTTAATTGAAATGGCGCTTGATCGCTCTCCATAAGTGAAATTGGGCCCACCAGGATTCGAACCTGGGACCCACGGATTATGAGTCCGTTGCTCTAACCAGCTGAGCTATAGGCCCGGAATACGTCAGTACAAGAATAAAAAACACAGTGTCAATAATTTTGGGAAAAGTTTTAAACAAAAGAGAACACTAATAAAAAGCTGGCTGGCCACGAGCCGGGAATGATCAACCAAAATCAATGGAGAATATGTTTTGTATGGAACCTATGAAAATTACGGCATATCGCCTTGCAAAAGAAACACGATTAGACCAGACAAGAATTAGTGAGATAATTCATGCGAAAAGAAGTATTACTGTAGATACAGCGCTTAGATTTTCGAAATATTTTGGTACATCACCGGAATTTTGGCTGAACCTGCAAGTTCATTATGATATGGAAGAAAAGATAAAGAATATCAAAAATGAACTTGAATTGATTACGCCAATGCAAATAGTAAATTAGTAAAGTACGATCTCGAATAATATACGGTCGCATTTGATAAAAAAGAAGATAAGTTTTTATGGTGTGCTTTGGGCGCTAATGCTAAATATCTAATTACTGGAGATGGCGATCTTTTTGCGGCATCTCTTTTATAAATATATCGTGTTTACTATATGGTATCTCTATGCCTTCTGCATTAAAACGTTTATAAATGGTGGTATTCAGAATGTCTGAAATACTACCACGAACTTCGGGATTTTCTACCCAGCAAAGTAAATCTATATCTAAACTCGAGGCACCGAAAGAACGAAAACGTGTTTTTGGTTCCGGATTATCACAGACAAGGGGCTCATCTATGGCGATCTCCATAAGTATCTTTTTTACATGATCGATGTCAGATCCATATGCTACCCCGAGACTGACTCGAAGTCGATATTTTTCATACGGACCACCGGACTCATTGATGATGCGGGTATTTCCCATAATTGCATTGGGTATGGTAATTTCTACATCTTCACGAGTTAACAGACGTGTACTGCGAATTCCAATATGGGTAACCTTGCCGCGTTCTCCGCCATCAAGTACAACATAGTCACCAATTTGATACGGTGCGTCGGCAAGAATAAACACACCTGAAAAAAGATTCGCCAGGGTATCTTTTGCTGCAAAACCAACGGCGATACCTATAACACCGGCTGAGGCAAGCCAGGCCGTCATATCAATATCCCAGAATTTGAATATTATATAAACGGCAACTATAAGCACCAGTATAAAACCAAGGTTTTCAAACAAAGGACGTGTCTGTACACGAACCATGGAATATTTGTGAGACGATTGACTCATGGCCCTCAACACAATGCGAATAAGCTGTATTAAAAATGTTGTCCAGATAATTATCAGCACAGTAATAATTATAGATTTAAATAAATTATTCGTAGCTTCCAACAAATCCCAGGGTATTCTTGTCAACCACAAACTCAGTAGCATCAGACTCAGGATGATCGGTTTGTGAAGAGCCGTTACAATTTGATCATCCCACTCTACGCGTGTTCTCTTCGCAAATCGCCCTATTACCTTTACAAGAATTAAAGTGACAATCTTCGCAACGACGAAAGATGATAACAAAATAATAACTGTGATGATAATCGGATAATCGGCAAAGATACCCTCGTCTAGATGTAGTTTTGATAATATATTTTTAAGCATACTGAGTTTAAACGATAATTAAACCTCTCGCTTTGGCAACCAAAAACTGAAATCGAGAACATCTAAGTCTAAGAAAAAATAAGAACTGTGGTAGCAAAGGAAATTCTTAATTTATATTTTGCTACTCTTTGTATTGAAAAATAGTTCATGTTTTAATTTCATATGCATATGAAATAAGAAAATTCCCAAACCGCAAGGATGCGAAACACGAGCACACCCACTATGTCAAGTAACTGCTGAAATTTGTTAAATGCAGTTGCTAATAGAAACTATACAGTATCGGAGGATCGTTTTAACATTGATTTGTTAAAAAAACTGAAATGACTATTTTTTTCAACTTTAGATGCATACATTGCTAAATCAGCCATTTTTAACAGTTGATCTGAATTCTTACTATCGTCAGGAGCAATTGCTACTCCAATACTCAGAGATATTGGAATATGACCCCCTTGAAAAGGTACTGGTTTTTCAATAGATTTCATTATTTTAGAAACAATCCTTTCTAAATCTTTAGAATTTAGAAAGCTATTAATTAAAATTAAAAACTCATCACCACCTATTCGATAAATTTTATCATCATTACGAATTGATTCATTCAGTCGTTTGGCAGTTTCAATTAAAATATAATCACCAGCGTCATGTCCCATTGTATCGTTCAAATCCTTAAATTTATTTAAATCAATAAATAAAAGAGCTGTTTTGATGTTTTTGCTCATAGAAGAGTTAATAGAATCTTGAACATCTTGAAAAAGGGTTGTCCTGTTCAACAATCCCGTTAGTTCATCATGATGAGCTTTATAAGATAAAATTTCAGTTCGTTCATGTACTTTTTGATTCATTTTAAAGAAGCTAGATAGTAAATAACCCATTTCATCACGAGAAGTAATATCTTCAATTAGAACCTCTTCCCCTTTATCCATTTTTTGAGTACTGTGCAAAAGACGGTTTAATGGATCAAACAAGTTATTCTTTAAAAATAAAACTGTTATTACTGCTAATATAAGAAATACTGCAAATTCAACAAACATTAAAGTTGTTAACCTGGACCTGACCGCTTTTAGATCACCATTTCTTTTTTCCAATAAAATCTTTTCATGATGAATAAATTCCTCCAGAATGTTCCGAATGTCATCCATATATTTTTTCCCTATGCCACGTTTTACAATTCTAAGAGCATCCTGATACTCTCCTATTTCCCTTAAATGTATTGTTTTTTTTAACTCCTTAAACTTTAAGGTCATGAACTTTTCTACTTCTATCAATCTGTTTTGCTGATCAAGATTGTCAATAGTCATTTCCTTGAGTGCATTAAAGCTTTTTTTTGATTTAGTGAAACCTGTATGAAAAGGTTCTAAATAAGAAGCATCGCTTGTTAATAAAAAGCCTCTTTGACCAGTCTCTGCATCTTTTAGCGAACTGAGAAGAATTTCTACTTCGCTTATTACATGATGTGTATGTACCACCCAGTATAAATTTTTGTCACTATGATTTTCTAATCGGAATGTAAACAAGGCATTGACTATTACTGTAAAGAACAATGCACTAACCAATAATGTTAATTTTAAACGTATACTCATAAGAACCTTGTATACAAGGATGATCTAAGTAGATCAAGGGTGTCAAATATTTTATTTAATGATTAAGCCTCGGCTGGGAAACTTTCAACGAACTTCAAACTTTATGGTTTTGACCTTGTCATTGTTTTTATAAATAGACAACCGATGAGCGCCGGGCTTTAGACTATAGTTTAAATCTACTCTTTCACGGTAGCCGACACGATCCCCATTATCCATCTGGTAAAAGTAACCCACCTTGGTTTGTTGCAAAATTTCAACCGGGACTGTCTGAAATTCTAACGGGGAATGGGGGTCAATATAAAACACTTCCCCTTCGACAGGCGAGGCAACCAGACGATTCAGGCCGGCGGTTTGCGGTGCATTTCGAAGGTCGTGAAACCCGTTACATGTTTCGACGAAGTTCGAATCTTTACCAATATATTCCTCGACCACCGGACAATGTTGCCCCGCTTTATGACCGCTCAGGCGACAAAAGTCGGCCTTTATCCATTTCGGCGAATAGTGAAATTTATGGTCAGTCGAGGGATGAAGCAACCGCATCACCTGTTGAAAAATTCTTCCCGCCCCATACATACCCGAAACTTTTTTCATGGGGTCGCCCGAAAAGTTTCCGACCCAGACGCCTACTATATATTCCGAAGTGTAGCCAACCGTCCAGGAGTCGCGGTAATCTTTGGAAGTGCCTGTTTTGGCCGCAGTCTCAAAGGGAAAGTCGAGAAAACTGACTCCCCCGAAACCCTTTCTACGAGTATTTGCATCCGAAAGAATATGGGTAATTTGCAAGGCTGTTTTTTCTGTAAAAATTTTTGACCGTTGGCCGTAAGTGAAAATGTTACCCTGGTTGTCTTTGCCAAGTTCAAGCGGTAATAGTTCCCCGTTATTTACAAAAACCGTGTACGCGCGACTTAAATCGATCAGAGTTACACCCATAGTTCCAAGAGCCATGCCCGGTCCAATTTCGTCAGGACTCAAATCAAACGGTCCCATACCAAGCTTTTGTAGTAACAGATAAAAATCAGACTCACCAATCATTTTTAAGAGTATAATGGCCGGAATATTTCGCGATGTGGCTAATGCTTCGCGAAGCGTTAGCCGCCCCCAAAAATTCAGATCGTAGTTTCTGGGACGGTATGTTTCTCCCCGGTTGGCAGTCTTAAAACTAAAATCTGAATCGTCAATTAACGAGTAAGGGGCCAGCTCAAATTTTTCCATAGCCTGCCCGTATATAAACGGTTTTAAAGTGCTGCCACCATTACGAACAGCCAGCGCTCCGTTCACCTGTCCAGCTTCCGGGTCACGATAATTGTTTGACCCGATAAAAGCGCGCAAATACGCTTTTTTGTTTTTGCCGTTATCATCGATTTTGAAAACAACAACGGCGGCGTTGGCCACCGAAAACAGTTGCATTGCTTTTAACTCACTTGTAACAATGTTCGAAACGTCTCGATTTAACTCGGAAGAAATATTTGTATTTATAACTCTCGTTCCCGTTTTTGCTCTTGTGTGAATCCATTCAACAAAATGGGGAGCCTTGTGCCCGCCAAAAGGTTCCCCATTGTCTGCGGTTTCCGGGTTAACCCGTTCGGGTTCACTGAAAATTATTTCACAAATGACGTCCAGAGACTCTTCGTTAAATTTGTCGGTTTTGTCAATTTGTTCGAGCGCTTCTTCTTCTGATTGTACTTCATGCAGATCGTTAAAAAGACGTTTAAACCTCTGTCTGAAAATATTTTCGTTGACCCTGCTTTGCCGAATTAAAACTGCCAGAGCAATACTTTCATATTCGCTTAAAAGCGAAGGTTCTTTTTTGAACACATTACGAGAAGCGGAACTAAAACCCAGTCTGTTATTGCCAAGCGGAACCCGGTTTAAATAAGCTTCCAGAATTTCTTTTTTTGAATAATGAAGCTCAATGCGAAAAGAGAGAATTATTTCATTTAGTTTTCGTAGCCACGCATTCTCCGGCATTGATTTTGCATATGCAATACGTACAAGTTGTTGCGTAATTGTCGACCCCCCGGAAACAATTCTGCCAGCCGTTACATTCTGAACCATAGCTCGTAAAATAGCAATCGGGTCAAAACCGGAATGAATAAAAAAACGCCGATCTTCCGCTTTTAGAACCGCCGCAACAAGTGAATCAGGGTATAGTTCATAATCTAACCAATCGCTGTAGGCTCCAAAAACAGGATCTCGAAAAACACGAAGCTCGTTGCCTTCGACGGATAGAATTTTTAAAGAACCCGACCCTTGCAACTTCTCTACAGGAATCGGATTCAGAAAATAGACTGCAAGAGCCAGAGCCAATAACCAGTTCATGAAAGGTCCCTATTTTATAGTGTGCAAACCAACCCCGGTTCTGCCAAACCTTTCGGGTTCATACATTCCAAACGCTTCCGCCGCCGGAGATATGGATTTACCTTTAACAATACCTCGTCCTATGTAAAAATACTCGTGAATTCCAGGCTCCAGATAATCTAGAAAAATTAGAACCCGATCGTCCCGGTATTCATACACGGCTTTAGATTGCATCCACCAGTAATCGGAGCCGGAACTTTGCCGCTGTTTTTCTAAAACTCTGCTGAAAATAGCGCTCTCGGTTTGAAAACCAGTATTCACAACTTCGACATTGGCAGGTAACGGGTCGGTCAGCACAAAATAGTAGACCGGTTTCGGGTTTATGACCGTTAGACGGTACAAGTAGGCCTTGCCGCGAACAAAAGTTTTAACTGTATTTCCTTGTCGTATATCGTCTGGAGAGAGGGGAAAAATTTCCCTGCGAATTTCAATACCCTCATCGCGAGCTTTTTCGGTATATTTCAAAGGAGAGTACAAAAGAGTTCCGGTATAGTACAGCCTTCCTTCCCCCTTTTTTACCTGGAAACTCAAAGGATATTTTTCACCGGGCTCTCCCATGGTGAACAGGTTTTTCATGGTCACGGTTTTTGAAACAACTGGCTCGACTAACCTGACAAATTTATTTGTAAAAATATCTTTTTTCCCTATTGCGGCCACGGCGGTAAATTTTGCTTCGGGGTCTTCGTACTTGCGGTGGTATCGCCACAAGGCATACGCCAGTAGTCCCGAGCTGTGAGAGTTCCCCCATAAACGATGTGACTCTTGGCCGATAGACGCCCTGATCATTTTTGGAATTAAACTATTTTTTTCGTCCAGTGCCATATAGGCTCGAAGTATGGCAGAGAGTGTTCCCCCTTGAGAATACCAGGTTCGATTATAAGAGCCATATACCGGTTCATCGAAAAAGACTTTTTTTGTGGTAATCTGCATACGATTATTAAAAAATTCAAAAAGTTTTTTCAAGTCAGAATTTTTACGATAATCGTTCTCGCCGGTTCGTAAGGAAATGGCAAGAGCAAGGTAAGCTTGAGAGCGCAATGAAAGTTGCTCTCTTTTTTTCATAAACGTCCTTTCCAGCATTCTGTTCCCTTTTCCATCGCGAGCAAGTATGTAATTTATATACGCCCTGGTTTCATAAAGATAACGATGCTGGTCTCTGTGAGAAGCTAAAATATACCACTCTAAGTATTGAATTGCCCTGTTGTAAATTGCTTTTGGAAATTTGTAACTGCCGAGAGAAGTAGACGACGTTTCGCGCATTGTCTGTAAAACAAATACAACATGAGCCGTTAAGTACGGGTTGCTTCTTTTTGAATATGAATTTTTCCATAACTTAAAACCACCGTCGCTATTTTGGAATTTCGATAAATCATTTATAAAAATATTTCCGATTTTCTGAAAATCATAGGCGTCACTCTGGGGTGGCTCCTGGCCAAACTCTTTTAATAACTGCCCCGATGTTAAGGCGAGTAAAAATGCCGAAGCCCTTTGTTCCAGACAAAAATAGGGGTTTGACTGAAAAAAGCTAAACCCTCGGTCGAGGCCGACAAGAGCCGTAGAAGAGAGCTCCAGTTCAAGCCCTCCATAATAAGGAGAGACTGTTCCGGTTTCTGGAATCGTAATCATCTCTTGTTCTCCCTGTTCGGTATAACCGGCAATTGTAAAAGCTTCCCGCGGGGGAATTTCTCGAACCGGTAACTTGAAAGCCATTCCATCTTTTAAATCTTTTGCTTCAAGCCCCAGGCTTTTAAAATCTTCCGGGGAGACAGCCTCGACTTTGACTTTTCCTTTTATTTGTGAGGCGAAAAAAGTATCGTAATCAGGCTCGTCTTCATCATTTCGGCCAAAGTTTTCAATATACTTTTTTTGTATAATTTTCTTTTTTGCAATGTATTTTGCATCGTCCACCTGGACTGCAAAAGAAGTTTCTACCGATTCGCCATTTTGAATACTCACAATTTTTTCAAAGCGATTTGTGTTGGACGATTTTTTGTCAGCGCTTTTTAACAGGTCTGACTCGAAAGTAACTTTGAATTTTCCATCCCGGCCGGACTGGTTTACGACAACCGCCCCCATTTGCAGGCGATCGCCCGGGCGTATAAACCGGGGTAAAGATGTTTGTAAGACAATCGGTTTTTGAACTTTAAATTCTCTGGAAGAAGAAGAGTATTTTCCTTTTTTAGCACCAAGAGCCTGAATGCGAAATGTGGTCAGATTGTGAGGCAATGTAAAATTAATATTTATATTACCTTTGTTGTCGGCTATTTTTTTAGAAGTCCAATACGCGGTATGTAAAAATTCTTTTCGAGTTCCATCTTCAGCTTCGTCCCGAAAACCTCCATTGCCTTGCATATTTGCCTGCTTGCCTTTTCCTCCCGGCGAGTCCCCTTTATTAGAGTAATTCAGTTGTTCAATAATCGACCTTCGGTTCTCCACTAGAAACACGCCATGCGGCCAGTTGTCGTAAAAGGTTTTTACCGGGTCCGGGAAATAATAATTCACCAGGTCGAGTACTGCTCTGTCGGCGACACTTACGGCAACCTCGGCGCCTGGTTCAGTTTTTATGTGAATTGAAACCGCGTCCCCCGGTCCGTATATTTCACGGTTGGTTTTTATTGTAAGCGGAAGTTTATACGCCGATGTATTTACTTTGAGTTTTACAATGCCAACTTTGAAAACGGGTCGCCCCAGGTCTTTACCCTTTTCAATTTTTTCGCTCTTCATTCGCGGACGAAGCAATACTACGCTCAGGTATACATTTGGTATAAACCCTTCTTCAATTTTAACTTCAATCGGCTCCCCGTTGCCTTCGAGTTCATAAGATTTTTGCCATATTACATTTTCTCTTTCGACCGATACAATCGCCGTACTTTTTTTAATCGGAGATTGTATTAAAATTTTAGCCGTCTCACCCGGTTTATACTCATTTTTATCGGGCATTAAAGTGATTGTATCGTCTTCGTGAAAATCCCACCCTATGTACTCTCCGCCAAAGGCGTAAAAGTTTGTACGGGCAAAAGCTCTGGAGTCATCTACTTTGAAGGTTATGGTATAATTCCCCGACTCTTTTACGGTCGTTTTAAAGCGATATGGTTTTGCGCCGACGGTGATTTTTTTTCGAGACACCTCAATGCGAACCAACCGGTTTTTTCTCTGGCTCGATTCTCCCGCTCCTTTTGTTTTTATGGAATGCCACTCTTTCTTATGAATAATGACTTCACCCGAAATCTTAGCAGGGCTGAATTTATTATTGGACAGGGCAATCAGGTCAAACTCAAATTGCTCTTTACGGTTTTGATAACGATCAAGGGTTTTTATACCAGGTAAAATTTTTCCGGCATAGACGGTTACGCTTTTTTTATGGGAAACGTTTTTATCGTCAATATCGCTTACCTTGGCTTCGAGTTGCAATTTATAATGGCGTGAAAGATCATCTTTTTCGAGTCCGTGCGGCGCAAGTTTTGGTAAATTAAAATTGAATTCAGCCAGACCTGTTTTACCCAGCTTGCCGCTGCCGCCGGTATAGTAGGACCAACCCGAAGACTCCCATCGGTCCCCATAGTCGTCATCGCCAAATAAATACTGAGAATAGGTTTCAACATACACATTCAGCGGTTTTCGACTCAAAGAGTATTCATAGGGGGCATTTTGCATGGGAGCCCCAAACAGATATTTTCCTTCGATTGTAAGAAACTTTTTATCGTCTATAAAACTATTATCCAGGCCTTTTGAATTGACAGAAAAACTGACGGGCCGAAACTCTTCCACCTGAAACGTATCGCTGATAAACGAGGAATTGCTATATGAAGTTTCTCCTAACGCATCGGAATAGAATTCAATGCGATAATGGCCCAGGGGTGCGTCTGAATTAATTTTATAGGAAAGGTTTGCCCCGCCCTCTTTTGTCGCTTCGAGAGTTACATCTTTTACTTCCTGCCCGCGAGAGTCGGTAATTACGGCGGCAACACTGCCCAGCGCTTTGGTTGTGTAATAAAGAAGACCGTCTTTTCGAATACCAAGAAAGGCTTTTATGGAAACTGTATCGCCGGGCCGGTAGAGTTTACGGTCAAAGACAACAATTCCCGATAAAACAGGTTGGTGTGCATAATAATTGAAATTTGGACTGATTCCCCACATTCCAACCCGATTATGATTATCCATTACAAAGGCTTTATCTGGCCCGTTTTTTACTATATAAGAAATCTTCTGTTTTTTGCGTCCATACCCTGGAATAATTTTATTCGGAATTCTGCAATAACCGTATTTGTCGGTTTTACAATTATTCAGTAAGGTGTCCCCCTCATACATATTGACGGAAGCCTCTTCAATAGCTTTGCCGGTTGAAAAAGAGTGTACCCATATATCTGAAAATAGTGCGGACTCTTTTACCATAAGTCCGAGATCGGTTATTTGTACATATTTATAGTTCCCATATCTTCTTGTTGCTTTCTCGCTATTTTCGCTCTCGAACTTTATGCCAAACCAGCCGGGACGTTTTTTTGAAAAAGGCGACAGGTCATACGCCTTGACCACTTGATCATTTTCACCCAGCCCAAGATTCCATATTAAATATTCTGGATAGGTTAGATTCAAGGTAGAACGGTATTTCGTCAAAGAAGCATAGTCAAGCAGGTCTTGTTCACTGAAAGGTGTAATTGCGACTTGAAGCTCTTTTAAACCTGTAATTCTTACCGGGACAAAATGAGCCATGGTCGATTCAATGGTGAAAAACCCCTGGTCGGTATAAAAACTTTTTCGCCTTGCGGGGGTAGTAAAAGTATATTTTGTTTTTGGGTCTTGCAGGCTGTTTCCATAAGCATCTTTCAACCCTTTTGGAAAAGTAATGGTGTACTTCGTAGAAGGTTTAAGTTTCCACTGGGTCATTGGAAATCTGGTCGATTTATATTTTTGGTCTCGGTAACTCGGCGCTTCGGGTTCAAACTTGATGGCTTTTCTTAGATCTTGAAAATTTACAGGATTGTTAAATTCGAGCCTGTAGTGATATAAGTCTGAAAAATATTTTCCTTTCCCTTTGCTAAAATCGACACGCAAGGGACCATACGTTTGAAAATCTTTTCTATAATCTTTGGATAGGCCGATTTTTCCTCCCATTGGTTTCAGGTTTTTCGAAATTCTTAATGTAATCAACTCATCTCGTCCAAACGGTTTTATGGCTTGCACGCGCAATGTTTGCTTTTTACGGGCAATTTCATCTGAAGATAAATTTGACGATTCGATGGTATCGCGGTATGTAGTCTTAAACGTATATTTCGTTCTTCTCGAAGAGAGTGTAATATATTTTTCAGCTTCTTTTACATCTACCGGGAAATTAAACTTTATATCGAAAACCTGATCGTATCTAATTTTATTGTTATAACCGGCATAGACTTTTTGAACTTTCAATTTTTCGGTGGAGAATGTAAATACATAGGGTTTTTCGAGCTGCTTTCCGTTTAATGCTTTCACCCCCTCGGCTATTGTAATAGTATAATTGGTGGCGGGTTGAAAACTTTCTTTGGGTACAAACGCACAAACCCGGCTGCCATACCACCGAAAAGTACCTTTTATATGGGGTTCAATCGTAAAAATACCTTTGGGTACTTTTTTAAGAGTCGCAAGTGGAACCATGGGGTAATTAAACATTACGATAATTTCACGTCGAATATCGGCGCTGCTTAATTTTCCGCGCGGAGTACCCTGGGTAACCACAAGAGTATTATCGTTTGTAACAGGTTGTTCCTCTGCTGCGTTTGACGAGGAGCCGGAGTCCGTAAGGTAACCGGGCGATTTTTGAGCCCCCAGGTTGTCGGAGAAAACGAAGGTAAACACTGCCACCGTCACAACCAGAAGAGTTGTAATTCCAGCTTTAAGCGACGCCTTCATGCCTCTTAAATTGCCCGTAATACTTAAAAACCGCTTATAAATAGAGTGTATAAATTTCCATACTGTCTTCATTGTTCCCCCGAACCTGTTTTTTTAAAAATCTTTATTTCCATGACTTTTTAACCTGGTGGTGGAAAGCCTCTTGTGAAATCACAAAAAGTTGGTTATACGTTTTTATCGAATTCTTTTTTTGCTTTGTTTATTACCAGGATTGTCTCGCCAAATTCAAATACTGCGCCAAGAGAAAATAGCCACCAACCGTTCTTTAAAACCCAGACGGGGCTGTCTCTTGTGTAAAAAAGACATGCCAGTGCAATAATAGCAAAAGCAATTACGATGGCTGTTTGTAGTGTTACATATGACCGGTACTTCATATTAATATGCAAAAACTTTACGCTCATTTCTTCATACATTTCAATCTCCTCTTTAGTAACAGAACATTACATAATGTTCGAATGGGTCTTTCTGAAATTCAGGCAAACCAGTATTGTTCAACTAGGTGTATTCTTCACTCCGTTGTCAATAATAATTTGGGGGGTAGTGGAAGCTCTTTTTGGTCCAAAAAAGCTGGAGCGAGGGGGGCCAGATATTTGCCCGGCAGGGCGAAAGAGAATTATCGAGCCCCCCCTTTTAAACCTTCCAGGGCTTTTAGTTCGGCGGCGCTGAACCCGGCTTTCTGGCGAGCTTCATAATGAAATGGGCCACGCAGTCGACCCACAAAATGTTCGGCAACCAGGTCGCGAAAAGTTTGCTCGGGGTTTAAGTCACGCTCTTTGCAAAAATGTTTAAACCAGCGCGAACCAATTTCTACATGGCCGACCTCATCATGTAAGATAATTTCAAGAGCGGCTACTGTCTTTTCGTCGCCGACGCGTTGCAATCGTTTTATAATTAAGGGTGTTACATCGAGTCCGCGAGCTTCGAGAACTCTGGGTACAAGCGCCATTCGCACCATGGGGTCAAAAGCGGTTAATTTCGCCATCTCCCACAAGCCGTTGTGCGCTGGAAGGTCGCCATAATCAAAACCCATATCGCCCAGTCGCTTGCGCAAAAGGCGAAAATGAGAAGCCTCTTCGTCGGCGACTTTCACCCAGTCGCTGTAAAACTGAATTGGTAAATTGCGAAAACGGTAAACTGCGTCCCAGGCGAGGTTGATGGCGTTAAATTCAATATGGGTTACGGCGTGAATTAATGCGGCTCGTCCTTTGTCCGTACCCAGACCGCGTTTGGGCACATTGCCAAAGCCAACTAATGTTGGTTTGTCGGGGCGACCTGGCTCGCCAATCGGCTCAACATCGTTAGTAGAGTCCGAAGTGTCGCAAGAGAGTAAACCGTCACGCCAGGCCTGCGCCGCCTCTTCGGTCAAACGAAGTTTTGTTTCTACGTCACTTGCAGCCAGGCAAAGGGCGGCGGCGTTAAAAACCGAAGTATCTTTTTGCAAAACGGATAGCAGATTTTTCATAGGTTAACTTGATGGAAAGTTGCATTTAAACTAAGTGTCAATTGATATATAGTGGAATTTACCTGCCGAAAGCAGCGGAAGTATCGCAAGCTTGAACAGATTTTGCCTTGATTCCTGATCGAGTTATTAGACTTATACAAAAGAAATGGAATAAATGGCCTCGAAAAATGCTGGGTTTTCTAACACCTTTAGAGGCTACAAAAATTGCACTTCGTCATTGAATGCAGGTCATTTTAAGATAACTTCTCAAAATTCATCAGGACATTATCGATTACCCCGGGGCTATATAAAATGTTTTTTTATACCTGAGTAGTTACAATATTTTTTATGCGGTTATTTAGGCAAAACCGAGTTTTTCAATAAAATTTCTTATTTATTTAAAGGAATATCCCAAATTAAGCGCAAAAACGGCTGTTAGACGCAATTTATAGTTGACAGGTAACGCGGACATACTCTATACGGTTAGTGAAATTAGTTTGCTGGAGTTGTGCGGCAAGCATATGAGGGGTTGTATATGAAACATTCAATTTTAAATTATAAAGTGGCGGGCAGTTTGTTGCGTCGTTACGTAAGTTTTGCCAGCATAGTCTTTCTTGCTTTGGCGCTGAACCATTGTGCGGGCAAAGCGAATATGGAAGCAGTTGCGTTAACAGCTGAATTAGTTGACGAAGAAACTGACGAGGCGTTTGACACATGCGCGATCAACCCGACCGCAGAAGGTTGCAATATGCCGTTGCAAGTCAATGGTCTATTCAGCCTACAGCCGGGACAAACTGCCAAGATGAGTTCTTTTGGAACCGTCGACCCAGTGGGAACTTCCCTTAAGTCAGATTTTGACGGTGACGGAATCTTAAACGCCAACGAGACCATCGGCAACTACTGGGTGGCCGACTACCCATTGATCGATACCACGATAACGGCTCCGGTGACCATGAAAATTCAGATATTAAAAACCTCCGGTTCGCTGTCGAGTGAGATTACCAGCGATTATACTTCAGACGATTTTGAGACTCAAAAAAATCAGGGTTCCGAAAAATTTCACCAGAAAGAACTGGCTCTTAGAACAGAGAAGGTAGAATACTCGTTCAGTAGATCAAGCAGTTTCAATGCAAGTGTAGGGGCAAGCATAGGGCCTATAGAAGTCTTCAAAGCTTCTGTGGGAGGAAGCAGCTCTTATTCAGAATCTGGTGAGAGGTTTATAACGCGCCCTTTCGTAAACAATATAGATCGAAATGCAATATCCGTAAAAAACAGTTCATCGGAAAACATGGCGCGAAAATACCGAAACGATAAAAAAAATCAAACTGATATCAATACTAAAATTGAATCCAATGCAGGCACTGTTCGCGCTTCGTTATTTATCAACAACCATACCGTGAACATGCCCGTAAAACTCAGTAATATTTTATGTTCACTGTTATTTGAAACGCCCCAGGGGGAACTGATTCCCGTTCAAAGTTTTCGATTGAGAAACAATGACTACTCCATGTTTTCGGTGGAAGTATACGGTAACTCTGAATTTGGACCCTACGTGGTTGAACTTGAGGGTTTAAACACGGCGGAAATTGAAAAGGCCATTGCCAGGGGTTATACGCCAAAAATATACATTATCGATTATCAAATGACCCATGTTGCCGATTCCAATTATCGCGCGGCGTTAAGTTCGTCTTTTACCGGAGACAACCTGAAAATTATTGAAGAAAATGCCAAAGGGCGTACTGCTCTTTTGAAAATTATCGGTCCAAACATGCGCGAAATGTTCCGTGTGGCGGCGTTCGATATGGTAAACCCCCCTTCGGATCTTTGCGACCCTGCTACCATCGATACGCTATCTGAGGTAGGACCTGGTATTACTTTAGTGCAAGCCCTGGAACGGATCGGGTGTTCCGGTTATAATATCACATTTGAACACTATGTATTGGATTTTACAGGTACACCGTTGGCTCCGGAGAACCCCGTTGTGTATACATATGCCGTTAAGTCGATCAATCATATTTCCAACGGTTTTCCCTGTCATGGAGTATCGCCGGGAACCGATGCCGATGGTAATCTGGTAAACGCCTGTCTGGTAAAAATAGCGAACCTTACGGAAGCTGAAATGTTCGAGGTCGGTATGTGGAGTGTATTTCATAATGGCAAATTTTTTGACCATCTTCGCCTGAAACCAGGGGTAACCTTCGATAGCGATGGGTTAATTCCCATGAATGAAGGTTATAACTCTCTTGTATGGGCTGGGGATAATTACGATATAGTCTATCTTTCGATTGCCGATATACTAGGACGCTCTCGCCAGTTTGGAACAAATCCTCTGGAGACGGGGGTTGCGGTAAATGTAAATACTCGCTGGAACGACGAACAACTGGGTCAATACCCGAACTATCCCGATACAAATTCTACCTATCTGGGTCGTGCCTCTCTGGGAGACCGAGTTGAAATTCAGGTTCAATTGAAAGATACCCAGCGACTGAATCCCGGTTTTGAAATCGGCGACATATACGGGGATTATACATTATATAAAAATTTCAGTTATGACCATGCGTTCGAAACGGACCAAAAATTTTCCATAAGTGAAGCTTTTGACTTTGAGGTAAACCTGGGAACCGGCGGAACAAAAAATGACTGGTTCAGTATTACCCGAGCTCAATTTGCTTCCAGCGGACAATCTACGGACTCTGACAATGTGTTAGAAGACTGTGGTCACACCTGGATATTTCTGGATCAGACTTATACGGTATGTATAAAAATTCCATCAACTCTGCCGGGAGTCGCCGCAAACGGGGTTGTTGACATCTACCTTCGTCCGTCGTTAAACAATGCTTACCGTGAAACTGTCTGGCCTGAAAGTTACGAAAATGTAAAACGGTTTAATTCAAAGTTGGCTTTTGCCTCTTCCATGGGGTCTACTTATGTAGAACTGAAAGACGCCGTTGGCACCATGGATATAGGCTTCGGTGAATCTGGAAATTTAGTAACCATTGGAGAGTCGACCTATACGATTAACACTACGGAAATTCATGATAGTGTATATGAAATTACAATTTCCAACCCTGGTACTCCGTCTCCGATATTTTCAAAAGATGATCTGGTTTCCGTCGGATTCAATTTTAACGGAAAACTAAAAAGCGATACAGTCGTTGGTGAAATAAGTTTTATAGTAGTTCCGATTATGCCGACAGACACTCTTTCTATTGGCGAGGTTGAAGCGGGAAATGATGTTGTTATTAATGGCACGACATATGAAATTGCCACAGTAAATTACTTTACCAATGTTCATACCATACATTTGCAAAGTGCTCTAAGCGAAAATCACAATACCGGGGAACCGGTCTATATTGCCGGTACTTTAACGGAACAACAGGTTTTTGTCGGACTAAACAGTAATTTTCTTACAGATTGGAACAACGATTATGCGAATTCCCATACTGTAGGATCTTTTCCATATGACGGCCGTATGCTTTACACCTCGGATATTATAAGTTGTTCCTATGGCCTTGACGATCTGTTTTCCCTGGCTCCCGGATGTCAGGGGTATGACCCTGGGTATTTGATCGCCAACTGGATTGGTGCAGGTTCATTTGACAACAACTGGAATGACGGGTCCAAGTTTAACACGTATGTGCAGGGCGACATGAATCCTCTGGTTCGCGCGCCGACGACCGGAAGCGAAATGAGTGTCGAAGTTAAACCGAACAATGAAAGTATTGTTGCTTCCACTACGAATATCGTGGACAATGTTCGCTCCGGCAGTGGTAACGGCAAAAGCATTGTTGTCTGGAGAGCCGACATCGACGGTACCAATTCGAACATTCGCGGCCGTATTTATGATGACACTACCGGACAAACAATCGGCACAGAATTTACAGTGAATGACTTTCTCGGAGTAATTCGAAACCCGCAGGTTGTGGTGTCGGGGAATACGGCTCTGGTGGTCTGGGAAGCAACGATTGCCGGTAACTGGGATATCCAGGGCAGATTTATTGACCTGAGCGTGACCCCTGTGGTAAACTCGGTTTTCTTAATTAACACGGAAGTTGCGGGCCACCAAATTGAACCGAGCTTAGATGTAGACGGCGATAACGCCGCCATAATATACAGATCGCAAAACGGCGGTACATATGATGTTTACGGAAGGTTTATCTCGTTTTCAGGTTTAAAAACCGGGCCGGGCTTCGATGACAGCTTTGCCATAGATGTAGCAGCAGGTAACGAAATGACCCATGCTCATGTGGCTTATAGAAACAACAAGACGCTTTTTGTATATGCGATTCATTATTCGTATAATTACACCAGGACAACATGCGTACCATTCTTATTCGGTTGCATAAATGTAACAAACACATACACCTCATCGTCCTGGAAAACCAGAATTCGAACTTACTCAACCGAACCTTTCGGCGCTTTAAGCCCGGTAACAGCGTGTATAGGCCCTTCCGGTGGTGAGCAAGGTGGTGCCGGGGCGGCACCTCGATA
The DNA here is from genome assembly GCA_040326155.1 of Leptospirales bacterium. Taxonomy (GTDB): domain Bacteria; phylum Spirochaetota; class Leptospiria; order Turneriellales; family JAOUFE01; genus JBEQLE01. The sequence continues at coordinate 94,105 of JBEQLE010000002.1, forward strand.
TTTACCGGAGGTCGCTATGAACGATCTCGGAACCAAAGGTTTGTTGGTATATTACAGAGCTGGTGATTTGTATAAACTGGACATAAATCTGGAAACCGATTACACTTGTATAAATCACGTCGCCGTCGACACCAGTGGAGGTACCCAGCAATCACACTCCATTGGTACGGATGGTGAAAATGCGGTGATCGTGTGGGAATCCAGTGCTACCGGTGACTGGGAAATTAAATCGGCTACGATGCCGTTTATGGGCACGATGTCGCCTATGGTGAATGTAAATTCCATACAAACTGGTGATCAAAGATATCCCCAGGTAATTGTAAAAGGTGATCATGCTTTGGTTGCCTGGAAATCTTTCGGTACTCTGGAAGTGCGTGGTCAGGTTCTTGATCTGGTGAACCAGCGAACTGTTGATTCTGACGATTTTCCCATTGGCACAATATATTCATCGGAAGCGCTAATGCCATATATGAGTTATGACGGCGCCAATGGCAAAATTGTCTGGCAGGAAATCGATATTTCCGGAAATTACAGTATATTCGGGCAAAGGTTTGATGTAAATACCAATACAGTCTTACCTCTGCAATACGGACTGAATAATTTCTTTATATCACCTTTGGTAGAAAGAAATTACTCTATTCGAACTAAACTTTTAAATTAAAAAGTTGAATGAAAAATGAAAGGCGCTTAAAAAACGTGGTTTTTAAGCGCCTGCTTGGTACTTTCTTAATGTTCGTAGTTCGGAATCCCACCGCACTACGGACATATACTTATGCATAAAGTATGAACAGATACACCACTGGAATGCACACAAATTTCAGATTTTTATTTGCATTGTTTGCAAACAGTATAAAGAAAACAAATAGCCTGAGCTATCATAGAAACCAGTTTTCATCTGTGTTTTTATTGTAGGTACTGGTCACTAAATAATTATTTGACACAGCTATTCCGTGCTTTACTTATGGTGTATATGAAAAGTAATTTAAGATATATTATACTATATATAATTGCCTTTGGCGTTCTTGCCGGGGCCGTTTTTTCAGTTGAGATGGGTATTACGAAAATATTCAATTACAAAGTTTCCATATTAATCCCAAAAAACATGAAACGGATGACCAAAAAAATGATGGAGATAAAATATCCGGCGCAAAATCGGCCTACTCTTGTTTTCACGAATGAGTCGGGTTCTATCAACGTTGCCTTTAACCATACCACTACCAAATTGCAACAAAAAGACATTGAATCTTTAACAGAGTATATGGAACAAACTTTTTTACAGGCATACTCCGATGCAAAAATATTAGACAAGGGTGTCAAAGTCATTCATGATCGTAAAGTCGGTTTTATAGAAGTTATTACACCCGCCTCAGATACTGAAATTTACAATTTAATATTTTTTACCAATTTTAAGGGAACGATGTTATTAAGTACATTTAATTGTACTGTTGCTGAGGCTAAAGATTGGCAAAGAACTGCCTATAAAATTAGAGAGTCCTTAAAAATTAATGACTAAAATTATTCTACTTTATTGTCCAAAATTGCTTATGCCGACAAGAATGGCGAGAAAAATAAGTATGGGGTACAGGGTGGACGCCATAAATGCATTTCCACTGGAAAGACCCGATACATGTTTATACAGGCGAAGGTACAAAACATAACCCCAGATTTGCAAAGCCACTATAACCAGATTTATAAAAAGCAACGGAATAATTTTTAGTGATTCTGGCATAATATAAATTTGCCCCATCAGAGAATATTCGTAAGCCTCGCCACCGATCTGGAATTGAAATTTTAGAAAAGCCAATATCGTTGAAAACAGAACCGGAAATTGGCTTAACAAAATAACAAAAGCAAATCGTCCGTAATTTCTCTGGCCCTTTAACAGGGACGCAAAAAGGTTTAAAAAAAAAGCGAGGCAAAGCGCGACCCCTGTAATAATAAAAGGCCCAACTATAAGCGCCGCCAGAACCCATCCATATTGAAGTGATGCCAGCCCCAGACGTTCAGCCCAGACTTCCGAATTGTGGAAAGCCACAAACGGGCCTAGAACAATAGCTATAAAAATAAAACCCTTGAATTTACCGTACTCGATAAATTCCTCATAGCTATCGACTGGATGAGCTGGAAAGCGCCACAAAGAAGCGGCCATTTTTTTTAACGTGTTCATAATTGGTTATTAAAATAAGTATACATTATTGCAACTTGCATGAATTTGAAAACCATGCAATTATGGGCATTTTCAGATGTTGGTTTCTATTGCGAAGCGCAATTTTATCGATGAAGAAGATTTTTTTAAGACCATAGAAAGGCGCTTCAATATCGTTGACATTCTGCGGCTCTTAATTAAACGTGTTCAATGAACGAGTTCAATAAAGAAAGCAGAAGCGTTGGCGCTCGTCAAATTCAAAAAGAAACAACTGCTAAGGCTATTATAAAAGCGGCAAAACAAGTATTCGAAACAGTCGGGTTTGAAAAAGCAAATATAAGAGATATTGCAAAACTAGCGGGCGTTGCTCCGGGAAGTGTTATACATCATTTTGGAAATAAAAAGGTCCTGCTGCATTCTGCGCTGTTTGATGACCTGGAAAAGACTTTGACGAAGGCTTTGAATAATATTAAGACAGGTTCATTGGAAGAACGACTATCAAAATTGACAGAATCTATTTTCAAGTATTACCAAAAACGACCAAAACTTTCGAGGACCTTATTAAAAGAGTCACTGTTTGCTGAAGAGCCCTGGTCGAAAAAATTTAGTCAACAAACAGGTGCCGTTCATACTGCAATAGTAAGCATATGCGAAGAGGCAAAAAATAATAAAGAGATTACAAAAGAAGTGGACAGCTCTTTATTCGCAGTATCCTATCTGTCATTTTTTTATTTTGCATTAATAGCATGGGTGCAAGGCGCGAACAAAAATCCGGTGACTTTAGCAGGACACCTGGTTTCACAATATATTAGTTTATTAAAATTAAGGAGAGAAAAATGAAGTCAATATTTAAGAATGAAGCAGCCAAGGTTAAATTGCTGGAATGGTATGAAAAGTTTAAAAAAAAGATTAAACATCCTTTGGAGAGTAGATTGGTTGAGACCAGTTTTGGAGAGACACATGTTTTGGTGGGTGGTCCGAAAAATGGGCAGCCCCTGGTTTTACTGCACGGGGCGCTTGCGAGTTCCGCTCATGTTTTGTCTGAGGTGACTTCTTTGATGGATAATTTTCGTGTGTATTCCGTTGATATTATAGGACAATCTCCGAAAAGCGCTGACAATCGACTTTCCGTAAAAAACAATGATTACGGGAAATTGATGGTTGAAGTTCTCGACGAATTAAAACTGGATAAACCGAATGTTGTTGCCGTAAGCTGGGGAGGTTTCGTAGCAATTAGAACCGCAGTTCATGCTCCTGAAAGAATAAATAAGCTGGTACTGCTTGTTCCTGCTGGTATGGTAAATGGGCCGGCCTGGGCAGGTTTAACTAAATTGGCTTTTCCAATGTATCTTTATAAAAAAAATCCATCAGCGGAACGCTTGAAAAATTTTGCTAAAAATTTACTGACTACCCTGGATGATGATTGGATGCCATATATAGGGGAAGCCTTCCTCTCTTTCAATATGAATATGCAGGTTCCGAAATTAGCTAAAAAAAATGAATTAGAGAATTTCAATTCTCCCACATTTGTAGTAGGCGCAGATATGGATTTAAGTTTTCCAGGGGAAAAAGTGCTGTCAAAAGCGAATGAAATATTTCCGAATTTAAAACATACGCAATTACTGGAAAACTCCAAACACAGCCCCCCGACTACCGACGAATTCAGGACATGGCTTTCTGAGCAAATAAAAACTTTTTTAGAAACGACTCAGGTATAATGAGCAGTTGATGGGAGAAAATTTTTTTTATAATTACGGTTTACTTCTATTATGACCATAACCGGGGAATTCGAAAATAATGGCTTTGTTCACTTTTAATCAGCTTCATAGATAGCCATAAATCGAAACCCAGTTTAAAAAAACGTTAGTGATGGTGCTAATGATAGCCGCCGCCATGCCAACAAAAGTCATGCCTATGCCGTCAAAGTATCCCCTGAAAACTAAAATCAAAGCGTAAGCTACAATGCCTAAAAACCGATAGCGCAGATAATCTGACGTCAGCTCAAAAATACTGCCCTCAGAAACAAATATCGACGCGATTTTATCAGAGTAAAACCACCCAAAAATAGAGAATAAACCGCTTATTAAAAGAACCCAGAAAATCGACACGTACAAAATATTTTTTGCCAGCAAGAAATTCTTTTCGCCAATGCGCCTAGCAGTGATAATTTGTATCGCAATGCTCACGCCAAAATATAGCCCGTAAATCACGACACTATACAAAATGTAAATGATTCCATTTACGGTGTAAATATTATTATCTTCAGATGATTCAAAGTTCATCCCCCCCTTTGTAGGAAGGTCCGCAATTTGTCTATTGAATTTGATGGTTATTTTTGAGGTAATATTATGAATGCCATGTAAGCTAAGCGAACATTACGGCAAAACAAACTCCACCACCTATAAGTAGAATCATGATAGATGATAACAATAATTCTAAAGCGCCTTTTGCTTTGGCGATTGCAAAGATAAGAGCTAGTAGAAAATTGAATCCACCATGTAAAATTACTGCCCCATACATGAGCACAATCTCTCCAGTGAACGGCCCAGAGTAACCATTGATAATAAGTGATCCATAAAGAAATACACTGTAAGCTAAGTATAGAATTCCATTTATTTTATATATACGATCTTTTTTATCGACTTTATTTTCTGGGGGATCATTTGAATTCTCACTCATTACCCCATACGTTTAATCCAATTAGTTTTGTCTATCCAAAATTAATTGTTGTGTTGCGGTAATTTGGCCAGATTAGTTAGAATATAATAGATAAGACAAATTTAAATACGTCTTAATGTATCATCTAATGCGAATACCGCATAACAGGCACCATTTCCAAGCAGTAAAATTAATAAGGAGCTAATAAAAAATGCTGCACCGTCTATTCTTTTAAACACTAAAGGAACTAGTGAGAATAATAAATTTACACCGGCATGAATTAAAACAGCTAATATTGTGAATCCACCCGCTGCAATTTCATCCTCCCCTTGAAATGAATTTCTATTGCCAAAATATATTCCATAAATTAACGCACTGTATATAACGTATATTACGCCATTAACTCTATAAATAATTCTGCCTTTTTTATTTTTAATCTCTAGAGAATTGTTGGTGCCACTGTCCATAGTTTCAACAACTTTAGATGCCTTGAGTATGTCTATCCAATATTAACTGTAGTATTCCGGTAATTTGGATAAATAAATCAGAAGAGAAAGTAAGATAAATTTATAAACGTCTTATAGTGATCTTAACGCCAATACCGAAAAACATACTCCGTTTCCTAAGAGTAAAATAAAAAGAAAACTTAAGGCAAAGGCTAAGACATCTTTTTTCTTTTGTACTTTGCGAATAATGGCTATGATCAAGTTGACGACAGAATGCGCGACCGTTGTATAGATTGTAAGTAAACCCGCGACGACTTCGCCCACTCCTGAATTAGGCATTGCCACAAAATAGAGACCATAAATCAATACGCTATAAAGTAAATAGATGATAGCATTAATTATATAAATACGTTTATTTTTTTTGACTTCATTTTCCGACAGATCTTTTGAATTTTCACTCATCACCCCAAACGTTAAAACCAATTAGTTTTGTCTATTAAAATACCTATTCACTGTATAAATAATTTAGCCTTTATTCTTTTTTTCGGATTGCTCAACGTGCATGTTCGTTTTATTTTCTATATCATCCATCATTCACTACCCCCAATACTATCTCGATAAAATAAATTCATAGTCTCAAAAGGTATCAAGCGGCCATCGGGGTGCACAATGTGAATGCAAGATTTCTTTACCGAGCGAACATCGAAATCGTTGGCGTCCATGAATTTTGTTATGAGTACTCGAAAAATATTATCGTAACTCAACCCGGGGGCTTCGACCTTTGGCAGGCAACAGAGTAAGTCTTTAATTCTTCCGGCAGACTCAAGTGGTGAACAACCGGTGGAAAAAAGTTTGATCAGGTTTTTTTTCACTTCGGTGTCTTTTTCAAACACGATTGTGTTGCGAGATCCTTTCAACAACTCTTCAGGGTTAGCGTAACGTGTTAAAGGAAAAATCTCTTCTCCCATTTTTATGGCATACCCCATACACAAAGCGTCCGGGTGACAGGGCACCGGGATCAAATCATCTGCTTGTAATAAGTTAGATTGTTCCAGTATACGATTTCTGACTTCCGATAACGTCAAAGAAGAATTTTCGATACCAGTGCCTTCGACTCGGCCGGCCACTTGCATGGGTTGAAAGTTCACGCCGCGAACGGCGGGTTGCTTCGTTGCAAAGTCCAGAATTTCGCCAATTTCGTGGTCGTTAACCCCTTTAGCAAGAGTGACCACCAGAGTGGTCGATAAATTCAGTTTGTTAATTTTTTCAAGGGCCTTCTCTCTGGTCGCGCGTAGATCTTTGCCGCGAAGTGTTTTAAGGGCCTTCGGCGAGAAAGAATCAAATTGAAGGTACAACTCAAAACCCGGCATATACTCAGCGAGTTTTTCTGCAAACCCCTCTTCTTCGGCGAGGCGAACTCCGTTGGTATTCACCATAAGGTGGCGTATCGGTCTTTTGCGCGCTGCTTCGAGCACCTCAAAAAACTGAGGGTGCGTGGTCGGCTCCCCGCCGCTAATTTGCACAACGTCTGGGGTGCCCTCGTTTTCTACAATACAGTCGAGCATAAAATTAATATCTTTTAACGATCGATGCGCGCGCCCTTTTTTCGACTGCGCATAGCAAACCGGGCATGCCAGGTCGCAATTATCTGTGATTTCTAAAATGCTTAAACAAGAGTGCTGTTCGTGGTCTTCGCATAACCCACAATCATCGGGGCAGCCTTTCACAACAGGGGTGTTAAAGCGCTGGGGCATTTCACTGGCTTTCATGTAATCTCTAGATCTCTTGTAGTAATCAATGTCATCAGAGATCATTACTTTCTGTTTCCCATGTTCAAGGCACCTTTTGTCAAGGTACACTTTCTTATTTTGAAAAATAATCTTTGCGTCCACTTTTTTCAAGCAAGTGGTGCATAGCGAAGTGGTCGCGTCGTAGTATATGTAATTACGATTCTTCAAGTTTGCCTCCGGCGATTTTTAAACCATTTTTTGATAAAGAATAAACGTAGGAAATAAACCCACCCACGGCTGCGAGTTGTATGGCTGATAAACCCATAAAAAGGGAATCAACTGGTTTTATAAATTCGATTAGAAAACGGTAGCCCATGTACGCAATAATAAAAAGCCTGAAAATTACCCCAGGTTGCAATTTGGTTTTATTTTGGTAGGCATAAAGTAGTACCCCTAAAATAGATAAAAATATAATGTCGTATAAAGAGGTGGGGTGTCTGGCGATTGCGTCGCCTTGCTGCAAGGCCCATGGTAAACTACTCGGTAGCCCAGCGGTAGAATCCGTTACCCCCGTTAAAAAACAACCAATGCGCCCAATGCCCATGCCCAAGATTACAGGGAACACGAACAAGTCACCCGACGATGTCTTCGTTTTAAGGAAAAACTTTTTAACTACCTCGACACCAATGATAGCGCCAAGCAAGCCACCCACAATTGTCTTTACCGTCAAAATATTTATCAATAGCGGTGTTTTCATAATACCAGGGTGCTCTAAAAACCCCAGCACCCTACTGCCAAATAAAGCCCCCGCCGCAGCGCCAATCAACAACAGTTTTCGTTCGTCATCAGAGAACACACTGGCCCCATCTTTTTTCAAATGAAGGTACCACCGAATCGCCACGTAAAAAGCAATCACCTCAAACAGAAGATGGGAGGGAATATGAATATACCCAATTTCAATATTAATGGGAAACTGAATAATCATACCATGAATTGCTGCCATTAAACCAAATGCGTGGCTGCAAAACTAACGTAAACTAAATTAACAAGATTTTCAGGATTAATATGATTAACAGGATTTAATCAGCTTCATAGACAGCCATCAATCGAAAGAAATCTTCTCCCCGGTTTTTCATATACACTTCCACCTTATCTGGTTTTATCCAAATTCGTTTTTCAAAACGCCCGGCTTGATTGCCCTCGATGATATGGGTCTTGCCTGCATTTTTAACTTGAATCGTTTCACCATACAGGTAATTGTAGTGAAACAATATCTCTTTATTCGCCGGAAGTTTTTTTAATTTGGGAAAGTGAACTTCAACAAGTTGATTTTTATCAGTGTCATGAATGATAACCTTTTCTCGATCACCACCTGATATAATCGGGTTTGATTGCACGCTAAAACGAAAAAAAGATTCATAAGATAATAACAATTGTCGTTTTACACTTAAAAATTAAACTGTCGTATGCCCTTTCGTAATCCATCATCGAGTGTTGCTGAGAATAGCGCACAAGTAGAGAACTCCGGTGGAATAATGGGTGCCTTATTGTCGCTGATCAAAGATCGTGTCGGTGACCCTCTACTGAGTATCTTTTTTTTAACATTCCTCCTTTGGAACTATGACCATTTTTTGCTTCTAATATTTAGTGATCATACTATCGAGCAGAAAGTAGAAAATTTTAAATGTGGTATCTATCATCTCCTGCCTTTTCTCGGTCCCATTTTGATTACTGCTTTCTATCTATTTCTATACCCATTCATAAAGAATGAAATTGTAAAGGTTGCTGAGCATTTTAAACTAAAGATTGTTCAGACGATAAGAGAAAAAAGAAGTGAAAGTATTACAAAATATAAAGAGTTCCTAACAATACAAAGTAGTTGGAATCGAAAAAAAGAGATCTTAGAAACGGAAAACGCTCTATTTAAAGACTCTTTTTTTTGAAAAATATAAAAAAGACCATCTAGATGCTTCAAGCAATCTTAAACTACTGCCTTCAGATAGAAATCTGCAAAAAGGCCAATGGGTAAAAATTGGTGATTTTGATTTCGCCGTAGCCGCACAATATCCAGACCGTTTTGTGAATGGTATCGTAATTGATCGACTGGAAGGTAAGGCTGAGAAAGGTTCACAAAATTTTGTATTGATACAAACCGAAGGAATTATTGATAATTACAATTTTTCCAATAAAAATTGGTTGTATGAAGCAGGCCACCATGTGTATTATTTGTCCCAAGCAGAACCCGGAGGCCTTGCACTTAAAGATGAACTTGGGGTAGAACAGAGATACCCTCTTGGTACATACATTCCCGAAGAAAATACTTTTTATATACATTTAGGTAAGCACGAAAAAGTCAAACCTAATGAGTATTAAAATTGCATCTAAATTAGAATATCGGTATTAGATGTTTATCATCATGGTAAAACCAATCAACTTATAAGCGATTCACAAAAAGCCATATTAGACAATTATTCAGCCTGTTTCTTTATTTCAATATTATTTTCGCTCAGAATAAAATATGTGGGGGGTCGCGGCGGCTCTTTTGTCGGTAGTTTCGTTGTTGGTGTCGCATATATGCGACACCAACGAAAAGACCCTAACCAAAAAGCCAAAGCGAGGGGGGCGACTGCCACCCTTTAAAATCTGGGAGAAACATTTGTATTATAGTTATTTTTATTGACGGCAGGAGTATTTTTTCATCCCCTACCCTATGGCTCATAAGAAAGGTGGCGGCTCGTCTAAGAACGGACGCGATTCAAAATCAAAAAGACTTGGTATCAAAGCGTACGGTGATCAGGTGGTTACTTCCGGTTCTATTCTTGTTCGACAACGTGGAACTGTATTTTTTCCAGGAGTGAATGTTATGCGGGGAAAAGACGATACCTTGTTTGCAATTATTAACGGGAAAGTTAAGTTTGAGCGAGTCAGCAAAAGCAAAAAACGTATTTCCGTTTATCCCGCTTAAAAATATCCTTTTTGTACAAATTTGTTGATGAAATTTCCATCTTTGTCAAAGCCGGAAACGGCGGACCGGGATGTATATCGTTTCGAAGGGAAAAATATGTTCCTGCGGGCGGACCTGACGGCGGCAACGGCGGCGCCGGGGGGAATGTACTTTTTCAAGCCGACCCTCAGATTATAAATCTCGCTCATCTTCATAATGCACGGTGTTACAGCGCCGGACACGGCAACCACGCTTCGGGTCGAAACCGGGATGGAAAAGACGGCGAACCCGTTATTGTTAAAGTGCCCATGGGGACTGTTCTGAGCGACCTGAATGGGAAAGTGCTTCATGATTTTACCGATCTAAAACCCTTTGAATATGTTACCGGCGGTCGAGGCGGAAAAGGGAATGCTCACTTTAAGTCGTCAACTTTTCGTTCTCCGAAATTTGCTCAACCGGGGGAAGTGGTTGAAAAAGTCCAGGTTAGTCTGTCGCTTAAAATAATTGCCGATGTAGGTTTTATCGGACTTCCCAATGCCGGAAAGTCAACTCTGCTTCATACCTTAACACAAGCCAACCCGAAAATTGCCAACTACCCTTTTACTACTCTCTCGCCAAATTTAGGAACGCTGGAACTTTCACACGATAAGTCGTGTACAGTTGCGGACATACCCGGAATTATTGAGGGCGCGTCAAAAGGACACGGACTTGGACTCTCTTTTTTAAAGCACATTGAGAGGGTTCGTTTGTTAGTTTTTGTTCTCGATATTACCACAGCTCATGTAACCGAAGAGCTCGAAGTGCTGCGCCAGGAGCTTGAAGAATACAACCCGGTATTGAACAAACGTCCGTTTATATTGGTTTTTAATAAATGCGATTTAATCGAGCCCGAGTTTGCCGACATCTGGATGGACTCTTTTCGAAAAGATGGGTACGACCCTGTTCCGATCTCTGCTTTAAACAATGAAGGAATCGATGCGCTGAAAGCGAAGATTCTGGAAAAAATTTAACCCCTATTGTATTTTATGCAACAACCAGTCGTAAGAAATTGGCGGTAGTTTCGTTAAACAGAATCTGCATACTTTTATACTCTCTTCCCACACCGGGGCTCCGCAGTTGGGGCAACCTTCGTCGGCAAAACCTGAGTCGGGGAATGTCGTTTTGTCGAGAATCAGTTTCATCATTGTGGTGCGGTTTTGCGAGGATGTGGTTTTGCTTTGGGCTGCGCTCCATTTAAACAGGAACGTCGACGAGACAAATCTTGCATCAATATCTTTACGAGATTTTACTTCGACCGACCCAATGGCTGGTTCATAATATTGAATTTTTTTGTCCGAAAAGGCTTTTATAAAATTTGCCGTAGCGTGGCGATCGAGCAACCCTTTTTTCCCAAGCGATTGAGCGTAGAGCCATTCCCAGAACAGGTACGAGGCGCGATCTTCCAGAACCTGGTCTGCCCCGTATTTTTGAAGCGTTTCGGTTAGACCGGTTTTTCCCGAGACTGGTTCTTTCCACTCCGTTGCCTGGGTAATTTCGTTCAACACCCAGTCGTATTCACCGGAGTTAAACCGGGCCGAACAATAAGGACAAATGTTACTTTGACCGACTTGCTCAACCTTACCCCCGCATGCCGGGCAACTGTCTGCGTCCATATTTTTGGTCGAGGTTTTTGCCCCCCGTTTTCGAGTAAACGAATAAACCTGTGCAAATTTTATATAAGAAGTTTTACGGGCTTTGGCCAGCGCCTCTTTCAGCGAAAATTTTGTTTCAATGGTTAAGTCGCGAGCCTTTTCAAATAAAAGCAGGTGGATGGTATCGTAGCGACCGGTAGACTCCAGTTTTACAGGAACAGCTTTGCTTACGGAATATTTGACGGTAACATTTCTCAACTTTTCAATTTCAAGCATCATTTTCAGTTGAAGGCGAAAGCGGTTTAACAGACCCTGAGAAATATGATTACGAACATCCAGCATTTTGTTTTCGCTCCACCCTTTTTGAAGCAGCAGGGCGCTGTTTTTGGCCGTCGCAATAAATCGTTCCATGTTGAAGTCCGGGTCTGTCTCTTGTAAAAATGACTGTATTTGTTTGTCTCTACCGCCTCTAGATTTTGCCAGGGCTTGCGCCGCTTCCAATGGCATTTTCCAGTTGTTTGTCGGTCTGGTTTTGGGTTCTCGCATAATGAAAAACATAAGAAGAACCACGAAAATTATAAATGAAACAATTCCGATTATCCAGGACAACCAGCCTCTTGTTGCGGACGAGGAAAAGTCAAAGTTGTATGCTATACGTTTGCCGAAAGTCGGGGAGGTCAGTTCGGGTGGAACTTCCAGTTCAATTAATATTCGCCCTGAGTTCAAGACAGGTTCGTTGAACTTAAAGTGCAGTTTACCGTCTTTTGTTTGCACGGTCGGTTTCAACTCTTCCCAGTACGCAAAATGACCATTGTACAACATTTGCCCATACCATGTTTTCCACTTTACGGTTTTCATGTCGGCGCCGTCCGGAAGTTGAATTGTCGCCGAGGAACGTTCCGTGTACGCCTCTTTTCCGTAGAATCTTTCGTTAGAACCTAAAGTTGGAAGCACAAGTGTGATGTATTTTTTTTGCTCATACTCTTCGGTAAAACCATACCCTTTGTACTCTACTTCCACCGTGGTAAATTTCTCTTTCGAGACGGACGTTTCAATTTCAAACCCTTCGGAGTAATTCAGATTTTTCGAAACAGGGGTGAACAAAACCGGGGAAGACATTGCCTCTTCCGGGTAAGCGCCGTCTTCAAAATCTTTTATAAGGAAAAATTCGGCGAGGTGTAAAACCGGGGTTTTTTCCTCTTTTAATCTTTTGACGTCGTAGCTGTTTCGAAACACAATTTGTTCGTCTTCTAGAATTATAATATTATAATCAGCGTTGCGTGTATAAAAAGCGGCTTCGGACGAATCGTTTTTGGGCGACGAAATAGAATTTTTATTAAGACGTATATCGATGTCATAGGCATGGGCGCGGGTTTTGTCCCGGTAATAAAAGTATTTTCCATTCAGACCCTTCAGAGGTGAAAAATTGAATTCACTTACCGCATAACCCCACAAAGAACCGATGCTTCCTCCTTTTGCCGAAAGAGATTTAAACTTTACGCCGCTCGGAAGTTCAATCTGAAAATACCCTTCGGCCACAGGGCCATAAGGGTAAGAGTGCCAGACCAGTCGCAATTCATTTTGGTAACGATAAAAAGGATTCTCAATCGTGTATTCCAGAATAACAAGTTTTACGGATGCTTCTTCCGGAGAAAGTTCGATTTGAAAATTTTCATTAAAAGATGAAACATCGCCCGAAACTTTTAAAGAACCCGGTACGACTTTTATATTTTTATATTGTTTATAAAATGGACGGCTTACATAACTGGAGTCTGGATTTTCTATATGTAATTCCTCTCTGACTTTTACCTGACCGTTTTTCTGTATGGTAAGCCAGGTATTGTACTCTGTGTAATTAAAATCGTCGCTATAATACGGCCCGCTATATACCTCTTCGTCGTCATCGTCATAGGTAGACCAACCGCTTGAACCCGAAGAGCTCGACCCTGAAGAACTCGAACCGGATGAGCCAGATGACCCGGAACCGGAATTATAAGAACCCCCGCGTCCGGCGACCGCAGCAAGTGTGTCAAAACATAGAAACGAAAATATTACCGCAATTATAACGTTTGGAAAAAACTTTCGAAAGTACCTGCTCATCTCCCGGTTTAAAACGCGCGAATGCAATGTATAGTTTTTTTCACCATATTTAATATATGGCAGGCTGCATCTTTTGTTCGGTTATTCGCAAATTCGGGGTGCCTTGTAAGGGAGTTCCAACAATTTAAAATAGTTATCACCTAAAGCAATATTCTGAAATGCTTTGTTGTCTACATCTTTTAAAATATCGCTATTGACCTCAACTTCTTCTTTGTATATCTGAAAAGTTTTATTTTCACCGGCGACAAAATCGGTTCCGGGCAAAATGCGGGCGGAATATTCATTAAAGAAAGCGACATAGAGCGCTCTCGATTTTTTTTCTTTAAAATAGCTATCGTATAAAACCCGCCAGGAAATATCCAGATATAGCAAAGGGTACTCATCAAGAAACTCTTTCATAATGGCTATATGTTCGGCGGAGTCCATTTTATCGAGTTCTTTTGAAAGGCCCATATGATGCCAGACAATTTTATTATCAGGGTAGGTTTCGAGAATTGTTTTCATCAGGTATTTATACTTTACAGGGTTCCCATTGTGACCCAGGTCCGAGTGAAACGATACTGGAATATCTCTTTTTCGCATCTCATCCATGAATTTTTTCCACTGCTTAATGTTCTTTTTGTCTGTGGCCGTATGTCCGTTTTTAAAAAGAGCTTGTTTTACCATGTTAATTTCACCCATCCAGGTAAATAAACCGGGAAACTCTTTATCGAGCAGTTTAATTCGAGGGTAGATTAAGTGAGGTTCGGCCAGGTCGGTAAACGACATAGAAAGTGTAATATGAATATCTTCGGGCAGCTGGTCAGGTAACCTGTTCGCAATATTCGAGGCATTCACAAAATCGTTGGTCATACTGGGTGTAACTGCAGTTCCCAGGCAATCGAGATAATAGGCGCAGGCGGAAATTGCAGGAAGCTTTTGGCCTATGCCATAGACATTTACGAAATAGATATCCAGCTTTTTTAAAAAGCCGAGCATGGTTTCAAATGGTAACGCCAGCCCTCCGAAGGGTTGAAAGTGGTTATGGGTATCCACCACGAAAGTGTAGGGTAGTGTATTTCGATCGTAGCACTCCGTATAATCGAGTGAGAACATGGCTAAACTTCGTTGTGGTTTTTGACAATAAAATAAAGAAAACAAAGAAAGTATTACAATTAATTTTTTCATATTTGCTCCGAATAAATGTATTTACAGAATAACCGAACACCCTGTAATTTTACAATGGATTATCTAATTTTTGGAATAGTTATGTCAAGAGGTATTGATAGACAGGCGTATTCTTTAATAAATTCGACTTTACGGTACAACTCGCATATGTAATGCAAATATATGGGGCGAAAATGAACTATATTGATTTACTGGATGAAGCAAAAGTAAAAAAGACTGAAATTGGATACGAAGGTTTTGAACTTTTCCAAAGTGATATTATTGATGAAGAACAGGCAGGATATTCGTTTGATCTTGATGGCAATGATTTAACGGGAGAAGAAGACGGTAAATGGCGTAAAGAGTGGATTGTTGTAGGTAGGGACACCTCTCTGGGAGATCCGCTCTTAATTGATACATCGAAAAAAGAATTTCCGCTTTACACCGCCGTGCATGGCGAAGAGAGTTGGGATCCGGTTTTATTAAGCCCGAGTCTGGAACGATTTCTTAAATCTCTGGAGATACTGAGAAAACTTGAAACTGAGTTTCACCGCGTGAAAGAGACTAAAGATGTAGCCGCTTTTGAGAGTATGCGAGGTCTTTCGCTCATTGAGATCTTGAGATTAAACGAGGGTTGCGATGATTCCTTCTGGGAAGAAATGTTTGACCGCCTTATTGAAGAGGTTGAAGAAGTTCTTGAGTTTGGATAACCAAAATCTGATATAAATTATGCAAATTAATAAAAAAATAGTTGATTTTCAGTAGAACAATTTGTATATTACACATTGTCCCATATGGAAGCAAGACATTACATTATTATGGGTAAAGTACAAGGAGTCGGGTATCGATTCTTTGTACAAAATATTGCCCGTGAACTGGCTTTAGTTGGCTGGGTTCAGAATATGCCAGATGGTAATGTGGAGTGTGCCGTAATGGGAAATGACCAAGAACTGGAGATCTTTGAAAAAAAGATTCGTAAAGGACCGCCGCTTTCGCGCGTTGTTAATATGCAACGAGATAAATTATCCCCCTATGAGATGGACCCCAGCGAAGACTTCGAAATTCGCCAGTAAATTTAACGTCTACCGGAAAAAGAAGAATCGAGTTTTTATTTTTTTAATCTTTTTACGAATTTCAGGAATCATTTCTATTGTACTTTCATAACCTGAATCAATTATAGTTTTAGCGCTCGAATAGTCCGCCCAGTGAACGTCTTCTTTGATCGGATTAATTATTATATTCGCTTTCTTTAATTGGTTATTTTTACGATATACAGCTGAAATTTCATCCGCGCGTATCATAACATCAATTCCGGTGGCAATTTTTCGTTTCCACCCTTGGTTATTCGACACATCAACGGCTATAATCGATTTTACACCAACGGAATGAGCTGTTTCAATGCCAATTTTATCAAGTACGCCGCCATCGGAATGAGGGTCGCCACCTATAAAGACCGGGGGAAATACCAGAGGCATACTTGCTGAAGCTAAAACGGGATTTCGAGTCGATCCTTCTTTAAATACGGAAATAGCGCCTTTAGTTAAATTAACAGCAGTGCAAATAAAAGGTTTTTTTAAGCTGGAAAACTGAACATCCGGTATAATTGGAAAAAGGGCAGCTTCAATGTCTTCTTCACTTAAAACACCTTTCGTCAAAAGTAGACGCCCAATCAGTCCTGTTTGTTTATAAACTCGGTTAATTCGCAGTAGAAGGTTTCGACCGGTTTTCTTGTCTGCTTGTCTCCAACTACCCAGAAGTGTATCGCGAAATTCAGAGGAAGAAAGATGGTTTAATATCTTTTTTTCAACCGATACAGGGTCGGGGTCAAGAGCATAATTTAGCCCGATAATCGCCCCCATAGATACTCCGATTATAAGGTCGAATTCTATTTTATTTTCGTGTAAGGCTTTTAGTACACCGATGTGGGCCAGCCCTCTTGTGCCGCCGCCGCCAAGGTTAAGTGAGATAATAGGTTTGTTATGTTTGCCAAACATTATATAATTACTCCAGGGGTTGAATTCTGCTAAAAACTTTTTCTACATTTATAAGAAAACTTTCAGGGTCGAAAACCTGTTCCCAGTCACTTTCAGAAATTTTTGCAAGTTGGGGAATTTTCATTAGCCGTTCTCTCAGGGAGGGGCTTTCGGGGTTTGTCCAGACCTCCATAGCTTCGTTTTGCACGATACTATAGGCTTCTTCCCGTGAAATTTTCAGTTGTTCGGTAATTGTTAGTAAAGCTCGGGAAGAATAGATAAGCCCTTTTGTCTTATTTAAAACTTCAATTCCCATATTTTCGTTCACATTCAGGTTATCGACTACAAAGGTCATTTTTATAAGCATATATTCAAACAAACTTGTAGCATCGGGCAGTATTATTCGCTCGGAGGATGAGTGAGAAATATCGCGTTCATGCCAAAGCATAATATTTTGCTGCGCTGTTTGCGAGTATCCCATAATGGTTCGAGCTATTCCAGACATTCTTTCGCACAAAATCGGGTTTCGTTTATGCGGCATGGCACTTGACCCTTTTTGCCCTTTTTGAAATGGCTCTTCCACTTCACGACTTTCTGACTTTTGCATTAAACGAATTTCCTGGGCGAGTCGGGCAACTCCCTGAGCGGCAATAGAAATAGCGTTTATAAAAACAGCATGACGGTCACGAGGAACCACCTGGGTACTGACGGGTTCAATTTTCAGACCCAGTTTTTCCAGAACATACTCTTCAAGCTCAGGAGGCAACTGGGAGTAAGTTCCCACAGCCCCTGAAATTTTTCCATAAGACATCTCTTCGATGGCGGCATTCAAGCGAACATAATTACGGCGGGCCTCTTCGTAGTACCCGAGAAATTTGAAACCCAGAGTTGTTGGCTCGGCGTGTACTCCGTGAGTTCTTCCTACAACAATTGTTTTCTTATGTTTCTGAGCCAGGTTATAAAGAGCTTTTAAATAAGTCTTATAGGAGTTTAATATTAATTCACCAGCCTGTGTGGTTATAACAGACAAAGCTGTATCGACAACATCCGAAGACGTCATGCCGAAGTGGACAAAACGTGAAGATGGTCCAATATTTTCGGCCATGTTGGTAAGAAAAGCGATTACATCGTGGTGTACTTCGTCTTCAATTTCAAGAACACGGGCTGTTTTAAAAGCGGCTTTACTTTTGATGTTCTCAAGATCTTCATCCGGTACTTTTCCCGTTGTATTCCAGTATTCACAGGCATAAATTTCCAGATCTTTCCATATACCAAATTTATAGTCGAGAGACCAGATGTTTCTCATCTCTTTCGTTGAATATCTTTCAATCATTGTATCCTCTTTTTTGAAGTGTGGTCATTTATTTGTTATTTGAGTGCGAGATTTTTTAGAAAAACGTCATGTCTGAATCGTCGGCGCTTGTATCGGCGCCAACTAAAGAGTCGACTGTATAAATCGAGACATGCTCACTTTTCCCGCGAATACTTTTTACATGAACCCGGCGACTTTTGACTCTTCCGCCTACGGCGTTTTTTGTTACACCATCAATTAAGATATCAACGTCGGTTTTTTTTGTCAGAGTCTGAAGCCGACTGGCAGTATTCACCACATCGCCAATTACGGTATACTCCATACGGCGGTAGGAACCAATGTTACCGGCAAAGACATTACCGGTTGTTATTCCGATACCTACTTTTAGATCTTCGGAGAGATATTTTGGACGGACTTTATTAAAAAAGTTTATTGTATTGCCAATATCAACAGCGCATTTTACAGCATTGTAAGCATCATCGTCAGTATTGAAAGGACAACCAAATGTAGCGAGTATCGCATCTCCAATAAGCTTGTTTACGGAACCTTCGTTTGATAAAATCAGGTCCATTACGTCTGTAAAAATAAGGTTCAATAATTCGGCGACTAAACTTGGTTGCAAAGATTCGCTGATTTTAGTAAAATTTCGTATATCGAAAAATAGAACGGAGGCAGTTAAATTTTCACCACTCAGCTGGTTTTTACTGTCTCCGGCAACAATTTTGGCGACAACATCATCCGAAAAATAACTGGATAGAATCTCTTTTTCTTCAGAGAGCTTTTTATTCAAGGCATCGAGAGCTTCCCGGTGCCGCCGACGGTCCATAAGCTTTCTTAATTTCAGCGCAAGCTCAGAAGTCCGAACAGGTTTGTAGATAAATTCATCTGCGTGTTTAATTAACCCGAGTACGGTTGTGTCTTCGGAAGTATCAGCGGACATCATGACAACAACAGAGTATTCAAGGGCGGGAATTTCGCGTATTTCGTCAAGAACATCAAGACCGCTCATCCCTGGTAAATATACATCAAGTAATATAATATCAGGTAGCCAGTCTCTGGCTTTACTCATTCCGGAGTTTCCATCAGCTTCTGCATGCACATTATACCCAACAGATTGAAAAAATCTTACAAGTATTTCTCGTTGAATATCGTCGTCGTCAATAACGAGTACTTTTTCTGCATGTTCTATATTCATATTCTTACTTGAGGTATTATTTTACTTCATAAACTTAAAGTAAACCTTCTTTCTGTACGGAAAAAGGTCTAATTGTCTTGTTTCTTTATTTTATCGGTAACAACGGTTCGGAGAGAGGGGGATTCGAACCCCCGGTACTTTCGTACACACGCTTTCCAAGCGAGCACATTAGACCACTCTGACATCTCTCCAGATTTGACAATTTTCAGGCTTACAACGGGGTGTAAATAAAAAAGATATTTAAGAAATAACTTTACATTGAGATTAAACTATTTATTCATATTCATGGCAAAAACTGCAATTATTGGGGCTGGCATTGCTGGCTTATCAGCCGCATGGTATTTGAGTGAAAAACATCCGGATGATGAAATTACTATATTTGAAAGCGACAGAAAAGGCGGGGTAATTCATACTGAAGTTTACGAAAACGCCCTTTTAGAGAGCGGTCCCGGTTATGTGATCGCCGATAATCCTGCGTTTCATGAATTGTGTAGTGAGATTGGAATTTCCGACTTGTTACTACCGGCTAAAGATAAAAAGATATTTTACAGAAATCAGGCTTACCAGCAGAAAGTACCTTCTGATTTTTTATCTTTTGAAAATAATTTTTTATCGTTTCTAGGTTCGGGTTTTAACTCCTTTTTTGCGATGAAAAAAAAAGTTTCGTTATGGGGAGACACGTCTTTATTTGATTTGTTAAAAGCCACTTATGGGCAAAGCTATACCGAGACGCTTGGCTCGGTTTATTCCCGATTTGCTTTTCGAAATGAAATTGAAAATATAGATTTCTCATCAAATTTTCCGCAGTTAAAATCGTCTATGGAATCTCAAGAGATTCTTAAAAGTGTTCTCAGTGACATGAAAAAGAAAAGACCGGAATACTGGAAGTCTATATATTCCGCAGAAGCCATGGCGAACTTTAAACCTGATTTTTATTCTGTAAAAGGCGGTTTAAGCGTATTTATAGATAAATTAAGCGAATCTTTAAAAGCGAAACCAAACGTTCAGTTTGAATTTGAAAAAATTCAGGGGATAAAAAAGGAGCCCCATGCACATCTGAACTCAAAAAAGAGAAAATTTGGTCCTTTTGACCATGTTTTATTTGCGATGCCTGTGGGTGACGCTGCCACAATCTTGAAATCTGCTGACAAACCCCTGGCAGACAAATTATCCGATTTAAAAAAACACTCTGTAAATGTTATATACTCAGCCTGGGCAAAGAAGAATATCCAGACTGCCGGTTTTGCGTATTACATGCCTCGAAAAGAAAACCTATCCGTTTATGGAATGGAATTTATTGGCAACGCTTTTCCCGAACAGTCACCCGAAAAAATGTTTATAATGAGAATGATTTTACCCGGCGACCTCTCTATGTTGAGCGATGATGATATTATATCTTTGACAGAAACGGATTTGAAAAAAACGTTTTCTCTTACCGACCAGCCTGCCTGGTCAAAAGTGTATCGGCAACAGAACGCTCATGCAAAACGGGATAAAGGTTATAAAAACTGGAAAAAAGATGTTCAGGAATTGGTTGAAAATCATAAAAATATTACAATGATCGGTTCCGATTTTCAAGGGCCGGGTCTGGCAAATCTACTGGAACAAACCAAACAACTCATTGCGGATGATTTCTAAAGTCATTAAAAAATCTATCCGGTGGCAGCCGGAGGTAAAAGGGGAACTTCTCTCCTGGGAAAAAGTTCACACCGTTTGCGAAGAATCGAGGTGTCCGAACCGTTTCGAGTGTTCTCAAGAAAATAGCGCTACTTTTTTGATCGGGGGAAAACGGTGTACTCGTTCCTGCCGATTTTGCCATGTAATGCATCACCCGTCTGAGTCCATTGACGAGCTGGCCGAAAAAGAGACAGAGGCTATAATCAAAGCGGTTGATCAACTTAAACTTGAATTTACCGTTATAACGTCGGTTACTCGTGATGACCAACCCGAAGAACTGGCCGCCCATTTTGCAAATATTGCGGTTTTACTGAAGAAAAAAGCGGTGAACACGGAACTATTAATACCAGATTTTAACGGATCTTCAACTTGTTTCGATAGAATTGCCGATAGTAACCCATGTGTAATTGCACACAATCTGGAGACTGTAGAACGACTTTCCGGCCCGGTTAGAAAAAATGCCTCATATAAAAAAAGTTTGCAAGTTCTTCAATATTACAGGCAAAAATATCCGAAAATAATAGTAAAGAGCGGTATTATGACCGGTCTGGGTGAAACCATGAGTGAAATACAAACCACACTGCGAGATTTGTACGAAAGCGGGGTTTCCATTGTTACAGTCGGGCAATACCTTCGTCCCTCTTCAGGACAGATGGAAGTGGCGCGAATGTACACTGAAAATGAATTTCTCGAAATAGAAGGTTATGCCCGAAAGCTGGGTTTTAGTGGCGTCGCATGCGGACCTTTTGTACGTTCAAGTTACCGCGCGGCAACATACTGGAAAATGGTAAAGAGTAAATTAGAAAAATGACTGCACTTGAAAATTTAATTGAAAATGATATTAACTCGGTAAAAGCTCGCAGCTTATTGATCAGTGAGCTAATTGACCAGGGGAAAATTCGGGACAAAGCGGGAAAATCGCTTTTAGATTTCTGGTCTTTACATATTTCAGAATCAGAGACGGATACTTCGGATGGCCTTTTTAATAATTTTATTTTTCAAACTGCTGTGTCAAATTGTCTGTGGGGAGTTTATTTAATTGAACTTCCAACAAGATCGATGGTATATAAATTTTCTCCTGACGAAGATCCTTTGTTAATTAAAGTGCTTGATGCGGCTTTACCGAACGAGCAGAAAAAACCGGCCGATTCTGGAAGCGATACTGAATCTACTGAACCGGCCGAACAACCGGAAACTAATGGATTCAGGTTGTATACGCTGGACCTTGAATACAGTAATAAAAAGTATATGCTTGCCATTGTTTCGCTGGTCGTAAAAACTGATGTAAAAGTTCTAGAGAAAATTAAAAATATATTTAATAACTTTTATTTTTTGACCAAACCTCCAAAAGATGTTCACCTGATTGATTATTTTAAACTGACAAGTAAAGATATAATGCGGGAATTAGCGGTACACCCGAAAGGACAATCGGTTACATTTATATACTTCCATTTTGAACCGTTAAAAAAATATGTTAAATATGGCGGAGATTATTTTGCACAAGAGGTGGTTGATCACATTAAAACTAATCTGTATGAAAACTTCTCTAAAGACGCCATTTGTTATGCGTTGACACTCAGGAAATATTTACTTGTGTGTCCGGGATTAGAAAATGAACTAGTGGGCGCAAAATTAAAAAAACTCAATTTTCATTTAAAACAAATTATTTTAACTTACAAGGTAAACTACTTTACGGCCAGCCCTCCCATCAAGAATCTGGAAATTGTTTGGGAAAAACTCAATACAAAATAGGACGGTCTTATGCAATCTATAGAAAAATTAATTCGAAATATTCCTGATTTTCCGCAGCCGGGAATTAATTTTAAAGATATTACTCCGGTTCTTGCCGATCCGGAAGCTCTTAAAAAAGTTATTGAATGGTTCATTATATCCATCGAAGCTGCCGGCGGCGCCGATGTAATTGCCGGTATCGAATCGCGTGGTTTTATATTTGGTGTCCCCATTGCTGAAAAAATGGGCCTTGGTTTTATTCCAATTAGAAAACCGGGAAAACTACCTTTTACTACGCATCGTGAATCTTATGAACTTGAGTATGGAACAGACTCACTCGAAATTCACACCGACGCAATTTCACACGGTCAGAAAGTTGCTCTTGTTGATGACTTATTAGCGACGGGTGGCACGGCGACCGCAGCAGTCAAACTAATTGAAAAAGCGGGGGGCGAAATTGCCTGCACTACTTTTCTAATTGAGTTAGATTTTTTAAAAGGTCGAAACAAGATGACCACCGAAGAGAGTAAAATATTCTCTTTTATTCATTATTAAAACAACAACAGACAGGTAGCCGCATTTTGTGAAGAAACAAAAAGCGTTCGCAGTTTACATTCACATTCCTTTTTGCGATAAAAAGTGCGGCTACTGCGATTTCTATTCCTTAAGTTCAAAACGTCTTGATCACCGATTTTGGGAAAACCTGCTTTCAGCTTATGAAAGCGAATGG